>CANRTI010000008.1 GCA_947642635.1 uncultured Mycoplasma sp.
CCTCTTTATAGGTCACATTTTATACTGATGCACCTTCTTGTTTTGCTTTTGTTTTCTATACCGAACTTATTTTTCAAAAAAATACTGCTCTTTTACTAAATTAATTCAATACCAGACGGATTTTTTACTTCAAAATCCGTTTTATTTTCTACCTTTATTCAAAAGTGTCCGGAACTAAGTTATTATTATGAATGGATCAGTTTGTGTTCCTGTTCCTGTTATCTCTATATTGGATTTCAGATAGAAGACTGGGCGAACCGAATACGTATAAGGCAAATCATACCCCACGCTGACAGAGCCGTTCGAATCCACAAACCACGCGTAAGAACGGCTGCCATTAAAACCGTAACGCAACATTGTATATTCATATGAATGTGGTGGATTACTATCATTGTTGCTTATGTACATCCAACTTGTTTTACATGTACTTCCTGAACTAGCACAGTTTGTTCCTGTTTTACTTAATGCAAAATAATAATCTGCTACATACATTAATCCTATTTTTGCACTTACTGTTGTTGTAAATCCTTGTTCTGTTTGTAATATTGTGGCTGGTTCTTGTTTTTGATTCGTAAAATCCCCATATTTCCAGTTTACTGTCTCTATTTTGTCTGCCCACCCTGATGGCATGTATGTTGTATTTCCTATAAATAGGTTACTATATTTTCCTCCGGAAATTCCGTTTAATCCTTTATATAAGTCACTTGCATTCCACTTGATATCTGAAGTTCCTATATTATGCCAGTAGTATAACGTATTCAACGCCTCTTTCTTTATTAATTTAAACATTTTTCCTTGACCTTTATCTTTTGTTACTCCAATTATTCGATACATATATTTATCTTGTCCTGAGGTACTTGTACATTCTGTTTTATTTGTTGTTCCAAAACATATATAGTTTGGTGGGTTTGTTCCATGATATCTCGTCTCTAATTCATCTTCTACTACTTTTGTTGGGCCAAAATCTGGTTCTTTATACTCTATTGATGCTACCTTTGGTATCGATATTCCTTTACTATTTCTTAAATAAGCATAAAATGTTTTTACTACTGGTGTTGTAAATGTATATTCTTCACTTATTTCTTTAACTCCATTTACTGGTTTCCATGTACAATTATCGCTATTATTGGTATCTTCTAATATACAATAATCTGTTACTCGACTACTATTCCATTTTAAATTTAAAGTTATTTTCTCTTCTTCGGTTACTTTATTTTCTGTATTTTCATCATTAATATAAAACTTATTGATTATTGGTCCATCACTAAACTCTTGTACTGTTTCACATTTAAATGTTTTATTAGTTATATTTACACTTAATTCTTTTCCTGTTAAGCCACTTTGATCTCCTGTTGTATTATTGATTGCCATTGTGGCTTTTATATCTCCTTCAATTATTCCACTTAACTTATATGTTATTGGTATCTCGATAGGACTCTTACCAGCAAGTTCTGCTAAGTCTAAATCTGTCTCATCCATCTCTAAATTATCTGTTGGACTTAATCTTATAAAACCATCACCAGTTTGTAAAGCATCTTTCATTGTTCCTGTTAATTCTATTTCTAAAACACTTTCACATTGAAACTTAGTATTTTCTTCTCCCCCAGTAACTCCTGCTACTGCTATACTTCTCTTTGTTTCTTCACTATCATAATTTTTATTTTTATCATTTGTTGCATAATATACTTTACCTGCATTACTTAAACTCATATCGGCAGTAGTTAATTTTAAATGTAATTTCGGTGTTGGGTTATATATTGCTGCTACTCCTAATCCTTCTGTATCTCCCACTACATTTGTAGCACTCCCATTATTATTCGTTGTTATATTGTAATATGCAAATGATGCCCCTATTACAAAGGCTATTAACGTTATTACTCCTACTACTGTTAATACTACTTTCTTTTTTCTACTCTTTTCTTCTTCAATCATTTCTACTACCTCTCTTTTTATTAATATGGCTTTTTTCTTTATTTTTTATACTTATGTTTGATATACCGTATTTAATTCATATAACAAAAAAGTTGAACACTCTCTATGCTCAACTTTATTATAACTGGTTATACTACAAAACGTCAATTAGTTTTGTGTACTTTTTGTATAACTTAAATATATTTGTTTAATTAAACAAATTTTTAAAACGATCCCACAAAGATAATTTTACTTCTTCTTTATTTTGAATTACTTCTTTTTCTGGAACTTTTACTCCATCTACAACCATTATAAATTTAGTATTACTATCAAGATTACTTTTATAACTAAATGATTGATAATCATTACTTAATTTAACTAAATCTTCTACTTTTGTCATTAATACTTTACTATTTTTAGCTTCCTTACTAATTTTAGATATTCCCTCTTTATTAAAAGTATCAATACCTAGAGTTAACAAATTCATTCCTGTACTAGCTGTTTTAACCCCCTTATGTAATTCTTGCATTTTACTACTAATTTTATTAACTCCCTTTGTTATTTCATCTATTCCATTAACTAAAACACTAGTACCACTATTTAATTTATCCATTTCTTTTGTAAGTTGATTAACTAAAGAACTAACATTTTTAAAAGTATCTAAACTACTAGTTAAACCTTCTTTATTACCTTCCAATAACTTAATCAACATTAAATTATTTTGATAATTATTTTCATATTGATACTTAATTTGATACAAATCCATTAAATTATTATTTAATAAATATTCATAAGTTAAATTTTCTAAATTATTATTAATATAACTTTCTTCTAATAATTTATTATTACTACTTAAAAAATTAATTGTTTTAGTATTTTGTTCAATCAAATAATTTAATTCTTTTATTTTATTAACATAAGCATCACTATTTAATTCTTTATTAACTACTAATAAAGCATCTTTTATTTCTTCTACCCCTTCATTAACACTTATCATCCCTTTTTTAATATCATTTAATTTATCATTAACTATATCCATATTTTTCGCTAATTCTTGACTACCAAACTCTAATGTTTTAAAACCTTCCTCTAATTTTCCAGAAGACTTCAAAATTGTATCAATTGAAGTTTGTAAAACATCTACATTACTATATAAACTATCTAATTTATCAAATATTTTTAAATCACTTTCTTCAATAATCTTCGGAGTAACTACTGAATAAATTGTTGGTAATTCAAATTTTTTAGTTGTAAAAGAAATAACCAATTTATCTAAATTTTTTAATTCTTTTACATTAAGTGAATTATATAAACCAGGTGATGTTAATCCTAATACTACATAATTACTTCCATTATCAATAACTTTACCATTATTAATTAAAACATTACTATTAACATCATTTTGAATAACCAACCCACTTACAATTACAAAAGGTGTATATAAATTATTACCATTTATAAAATGTTTATCTTGATTTTCAAAATTTATTTCAATAACTACATCTCCATCTTTTCCAATTAAATCTTTCAACAAAATATTTTGACCATTTAATTTATAATTAATTTTAGTTGTAATAGGTAATTTTTTATTAGTAGTTCCTTTATAAAAAATATCACTACCCAAACTATTCCAAGTAACTAAATTATTCTCTTTAACATATTGATGCTCACTATTAATATTAATAATATTTTCTAATTCACTATAATCTTTAATTTTATCTAATTTTTCATTATTTATTAAATGATTATTAACAACAACACTTTTAATACTACCATCTGTATTTAATTTTGTATAAATAGTTTCTTCTTTTGATAAACATATAGCTTGTTTAGGAATTAATAACAATATTCCTAAACAAATACTTAATCCTAATCTTTTCTTTTTCAACTTCATTTTCTCATTTCCTTTCCCATTTAAAGTTGTTTTCATAATTAATTTATCATTAACTAATAAAATTGCTGGTAAAATAGTTAATACAACTAACATACTTATAATAGCCCCTCTGGAAATTAATGTACATAATGCCCCAACCATTTCTAAATCTGAATAAATACCTACTCCAAAAGTTGCGGCAAAAAAACACATTCCACTCACAAAAATTGAATTACTACAATAATTTAATGCATCTAACATTGCTTCTTTCTTCGAAGTGTTTTTCTTTCTGTTTTCTAAATAATTAGTAGTAAGTAAAATTGCATAGTCAATCGTGGCTCCCAGTTCAATAGTACCTAGGACAATCGGTGCCACAAATGGTAATGTTATCCCTCCAAAATATGCAAATGCCATATTGAAAAAAATTGCAAATTCAATTCCCATTATTAATAAAATAGGTAATGATAAACTCTTTAATACTAAAAACATAATAATTAAAATACAAATAATTGAAGAATAATTGACATTTTTAAAATCTGTATCACTAATTGTTACTAAATCTCTCATTAAAGGACCTTCCCCAGCTAATATTGAGTTTTCATCATATTCTTTAATAATTTTATTAACTTTTTCAATCTGTTCATTTAACTCTTCACTAGCAATTTCATAAACAGAATTTAACAATAACATTTGATATTTATCGCTAACAAATATTTTTTGTAATTCTTCTGGTAACATATCTTCTGTTAATCCCAAATCTTTTAATTTACTAAATCCTAAAACAAAATCAATTCCCGCCACATTTTCTAACCGATTTATCATTTCCATACAATCAGCATTAACAACATTTTTATCTAACAAAATTATTTCTGGAGACACCAAATTAAATTTCTCTTGTAACTCTTTATTAGCAACAATACTATCCAAATTTTTAGGTAAACTTTCATCAATTTTATAATATACTTCTACTTTTTGATTAGCTAAATAAAGAGGAACAAATAAAATTACAAAGATAATCAAAATACTTCGATAATGTTTAACTACCAATTTATTTAATCTTGTAAATTTAATTGTAATTGGCTTATGTTTCGTTTTATTAATCCATTTATCACACACTAATAACAAACTTGGAAAAATTGTTAATACGCCAATTACTCCCAATAAAACTCCTTTAGCCATAACAATTCCCAAATCTCTTCCTAAAGTTAAATTCATGGTACACAATACTAAAAATCCCGCAATTGTTGTTAAAGAACTACCTGTAACCGAAGTAAAAGTTTTAACTATTGCCTGGCTCATGGCATCTAGTGGATTTTTATAATTATTCTTATTTTTTTCATAAGCATGATATAAAAAGATTGAAAAATCAGTTGTTACTCCTAATTGTAATACAGCCACTAAAGCTTTTGTTATATAAGATATTTCTCCTAAAAATATATTTGTTCCTAAATTAAATATAATGGATAATCCAATATTTAAAAGTAATAAAATTGGTACCAAATATGAATCTAAAGTTAATTCTAATACTAATAAGCAAAGAACAACGGCAATTAAGACATAAATAACTATTTCTTTATCAGATAAATCCATTGTATCTAAAACCATCGCACTCATTCCACTAATTTTTACTTTTTCACTAGCAATTTCTTTCATGGCTCTAATTGCCTCAATAGTTTTAGATGAAGATATACTTTCTTTAAAAGTTACAAACAAAATATCAGTTTCTTCCTTATGAAATTTTTCTATAATATCAGTTGGTAACATCATAGTTGGAACAGTAGTTCCTAAAACATCATATAAACTAACAACTTGATTTACCCCATCAACTTTTTCAAATTCTTTACTTAAACTCAAAATATCTTTACTAGCCATATTATTTGTCATAACGATTGTATAGGCCCCCATATCAAAATCTTCCGTTAATATTTTTTGGCCTTCCACTGTTTCAATTTCTTCTGGTAAATATACTAAAATATCATAATTAATATTTGTAAGCTTAACTCCAATAATAGAAAATATCAAAAATATTGAAGCTATTAGTAAAATTAATTTTCTTTTAGAACATATTATATCAGCCATTTTTTTCATCAAATTCCTCCATTCGTTATAACATTTTATTCCTTCTATTTCTAAAAAACAGCCACAAAAAAATTAAAAAAGTTGGATAACCAACAATTTTTAGAAATAGTATTGTTAAATAACCAACATTTTGTCTTTTATGTTTACAAATGTTTCATAAACAGTATAATTAAAGAAGGTGAATATAAATGAATAAAAATGATTTACGAGTAATTAAAACCAAAACTACACTTTATAATACTTTAAAAGAATTAATGCAAGAAAAGACTTTTGAGGAAATAAAAGTTAGTGATATTTGTAGTAAAGCTTTAATTAACCGTTCTACTTTTTATGCCCACTATAACGATAAATATGAATTACTAGCAGCTTTTATTGCTGAATTAAAAAAATCCTTAACGGATGAATTAAATAAAAATACTAACATCTCTAATACTAAAGAATATTATTTAGAGATGATTAAACTTTTTTTAAGTCATATTGAAGAAAAAAGAGAAACTTATTTAGCTATCATGCTAAATAATCGCAGTAGTATTACAATGGACATAATTTACGATGTTTTAGACCATGATATTACAACCAAATTACAAGAAAAAAAACATCTTGAACAAAATATTCCTTCTAATATAATTGTAAAATTTTATTTAGGTGGTGTTATAAATGTTGGATTACTTTGGTTAAAAAATAAAAATTTATATACTAAAGAAGAATTAATTGAATATTTTAATCATTTAATTCCTAATAACTTAAATTTCTAATAATTTAGCTAATTCTTCCCATTCCTCATTAGTAGCTTTCAATTTTTCTTCAATCTCTTTTATTTCATTCAAAATATTCTCAGATTTTTCCTTATTAGCATAAACTAAAGGATCAAACAACAAATTTTTTAATTCTTCTTTTTGTTGCTCTAATTTTGTAATTGCTTTTTCTAATTTTTGTAAATCCCGTTCTTTATTTACAACCCTTTCTTTTTTAACTTTCGTTATTTTTACATTTTTTGATATTTCTACATTAGAATCTTGTTTCTTTTTTTCTAAATATTCTTCATAATTACAATTATAAAAACGTAAATCATCATTTTCAAAAATCAATAATTTTGTAGCAATCTTTTTAATAAAATATCGATCATGCGAAACAAAAATAATAGTTCCCGGATAATTTACCAAAATATTTTCTAAATGTTCTTTTCCCACAATATCTAAATGATTAGTCGCTTCATCAAGTATTAATACATTTGGTCTATCATACAAAATTTTACATAATTGTAAACGAACTTTTTCGCCTCCAGATAAAACATCAATTGTTTTAAAAACATCATCTCCTTTAAATAAAAATGATCCTAGTGCACTACGAGCTTTTTCATACGAAATATCTGGTAAATAACTTTGAAATTCTTCTAAAACAGTTTGTTTAGAATTAATCATCGCCAAACTTTGATCAAAATAACCAATTTTTATATTACTCCCTAAAGCTATTTTTCCACTTATGGGACTTAGCAAATTATTAAGGGTTTTCAAAATAGTTGATTTACCTATTCCATTGGGTCCAACTATCCCAATTTTCATCCCTGCTAAAATATTCATATTTAATTTTGCTAATGGCTTATCATAACCAAATGTCACATTTTTTAATCCAAACACTATTGTTCCACTAGGTTTTATTTCTTCTAAATTAGTTTTAAATACTTTTGTATCTTCTTTTCGCGGTTTTTCTAAAATATCCATTTTTTCTAATTGATGTAGTCTTGACATAGCTAAAGAAGCTTTACTAGGTTTATAACGAAACCTTTCATAAATTTTCCTTAATCTCTTAATTTCTTTTTGTTGATATTCATAGTCACTCAAAGCTTTTTCATAATTTTTTTGTTTTTCTTTTTCATAAAATGCATAATTTCCTTTATACCTTAGCATTTTACCATATTCAATATCATAAATAATATCAACAATATTATTCATAAACATTCTATCATGTGAAACTAAAATTATTGCCCCTTTATATTTCTTTAAATATTCTTCTAACCAAGTAATAGTCGAAATATCTAAATGATTAGTTGGCTCATCTAATATTAATAAATCCGGTTTTAATAATAACAACTTTATAAATGCAATCTTTGTTTTTTGACCACCTGAAAACTCTTTAATTTTTTTAAATTTATCACTATCTTTAAAACCAAACTTATGAAGCATAATTTCATATTCTTTTCGATAACTATAACCACCTTGTAATTTATAATCTTCTAATAAATTTGTATATTCCATTATAATTTTAGGATCATTATTTTTTTCCATTTCTTTTAAATAATCATCAATTTTTTTAGCCATCTTAATTAAATTTTGATAAGTTTTTTCAATTTCTCTCAATAAAGTATTTTCTTCATCATCAAAATCAATTTGTTTTAAATAACCAATTTTATAATTCCCAATTTTATTTATAACAAATTTTTCCTCACCAATCCCACTTTCAAATAACGTATTATCAATAATTGCTCTTAAAAAAGTAGTCTTTCCAACACCATTTCTACCGACAATACCAATATGTTCATTATTCTTAATTTCAAAATTAATTTCTTCTAATATCGTTTTACCATTTATACTAATAGCAGCATTTTTGATACTCAAATGCATCATTAATCATCTCTTGTTTCTTTGTCTTTTTCTTTCTAAATCAATTATAACATATAATCTAATAATAACATACTACATTATAAAAGACCTCAAACTTTTTAGAACATTTATCACTTCTTAAAAATTTATATTTATATTTTTTGATTAAATTATTAGTAGTAGTCAAAAATATTTTTAAATGCAAATTATATTTAGCATTATCTATTTTTGAAACCTCAATTACTTTTAATAAATGTTTTAGTAATATTTCATTAATTTCTTGTTCAGTAATTTTACTAAACAAACTATTTAAATCAACATGTTGAATATTTATTTTATAATTATTTAATAATTTAATTTTCTTATTTAACTCCTCACTCTTTTTCTTAAATTCTTCCAAACTTACTAAATTATTCAAACTAAGTTCTAATAATTTCTCTTTTTGCATTTTTAATTTATGTAAATTTTTTTGATAATCTTTAATATTTTTTTCTTCATCAATATTTTTATTTTCTTGATAAATTTGCTTTAGAAAATTAACAACATCTTGTTGACCAACTTTTAAACTAGCTATAATATCTTTCATTATTATATTTAATTCTGATTCTCTTATATTAGGTGTATCACAAAAATGTTTTCCTAATTCTAAATATTTTGAACAAACCCAAGTTATTTCTTTTTCACTTTTACAAAAAATTCGCCGATGAAAAAAAGCTTGATCACCTCCACATTTAATTTTTGAAGTATAAACATATTTTTTTCTATAATCGCCACTTTTTTTATTATTTTTTAACTTTTCATTAACTAAATTCCATAAACTAGCCGTAACTATTGGCGGAATTTTTTCATAATCTTCATGCATTACCCACTTATCTTCTTGAAAATATTTAATCTTTTTGGTCATATAATCTACAACTTCACTTTTTTTTCCACAATAATATCCTTTATACTTAGGATTTCTTAACATTCTTAGCAAAGTAGTAGCACTCCATTTATTACAAGATTTCGTTAGAATTCCTTTGTTATTTAAATATTTAGCAATTTTATTTAAAGATAATCCATCTATACCATACATTGTAAATATATCTCTTACAATCATTGCTTCTTCTTCAATAATTTTAAGTTTCTTATTTATTTTATCTTTTTCATATCCATATAACAAATTATTCCCAAGAATTTCTCCTCTTTTAATAGCTCTATTCATTCCAAACTTTACTCTTTCAGACAATCTTCTTATTTCATCTTGAGCCATAGAGGCCATAATTGTTAATCTTAACTCAGCATCTGGAAGAGCAGTATTTATATTATCATTTAAAAATAAAACCGCTACACCATAACTTAATAACTCTCTAGTGTATTTTATACTATCTAAAGTATTTCGCGAAAATCTTGATATTTCTTTTGTTACAATTAAATCAAAAACACCTTTTTTAGCATTATCAATCATTCGCATAAAATTATCTCTTTTTATATCACTTGTACCACTTATTCCCTCATCAATATAACTAGGAACATACTCCCAACAAGGATTTTCTTTAATATAATTATCAAAATATTCAATTTGATTTTTTAAAGATGATTTTTGTTCCAAATGATCAGTTGAAACTCGAACATAGGCTGTTACGCGTAACTTCATTTCGGTTAAAGCAATTCCTTCATTTAATTTACAACGTATCTCAAACAAATCCATCTTTCTAATCCATCTCTAATTCTTTTAATATTTTATCTTCCGTATATTTATACATCTGATAAGATAATAATCCATCATCATATAATCTTTTATTTACTTCTAAAGCAACTTTCAAAATCGTTTTATGATTATTTGCAATACTTTTTTTCATTTAATACCTCTATTAAAAAATTATGTGACTGACTTCCTTTTATGACACTTACTGAACCTTTAGCATCAAAGTTAGAAGATAATAAAAATGGTTATGTAGTAGCCAGTGTTGGTGAAATGGCTGGCGAATTTCCATATACAGCTTTTTATGCTAAAAAAAGCTATATTGCGAATAATCAAGAATTATTAACTAAATTTACAACTGCAATTAAAAAAGGATTAGACTATACTATGAACAATGATGGTGAAAAAATTGCCGAAGTTATTAAAAAGCAATTTACTGATACCGATATTAAAGATTTAAGTATTATGATTAATCGATATAAAGAAGCTGATGTTTGGTATTCAAATCCAACTGTTGATGAAAAATCATTTAATACCTTAGTCTTGTTATTACAAGAAAATTCATTAATCGAAGATCAAGTTTCTTATAAAGATTTGGTTAATAATCTCTATGAATAATATTATCGAAATGCATAATATTACTAAAAATTACCATACCAAAGAAAGAGAAATTCCGGCATTAGACAATATTTCCCTAGATATCTTACCTGGGGAAATAATTTCTCTTGTAGGACCATCAGGATGTGGCAAATCAACTATCTTAAGTATTATTGCTAATCTTGACAAAGAGTTTCATGGGCAAATTATTAAAAATCCCAATTTAAAAGTAGCTTATATGCTCCAACATGATGCTCTTCTTCCTTGGTTAACAATTTATGAAAATGCTATTTTAGGTTTAAAAATTCACAAAGATCTTAATAAAGAAAATTTAGATTATGTTAATTACTTACTTGAATTATATAATCTTAAAGAATTTCAAAATAATTATCCTAAAAGTTTATCTGGCGGAATGAAACAAAGAGTAGCTTTAATTAGAACGCTTGCTCTTAAACCTGATTTATTACTTTTAGATGAACCATTTAGTGCACTTGATCAACAATCTCGCTTACTAATTAGTGATGATGTTTACAAAATAATAAAAAAAGAAAAAAAGACTGTAATTCTTGTTACTCATAATATTGAAGAAGCTATTACATTTTCTGACCGAGTTATTGTTTTTTCCAAAAGACCTGCTACCATCAAAAATATTATTCCAATTAATTTTTCTAACAAAGAATCTATTTATGAAAGACGAAAAGATAATAACTTCCACAAATATTTTGATTTAATATGGAAGGATTTAGATATTAATGAGTCCTGAACAAAAAGAATATTTAAAAAAACTAAAGAGAAAAAAATATATTATTTTAGGAATTCAAACATTGTTAATTATTTCTTTCTTAGGATTATGGGAATTACTAGTTAATAAAGAAATAATTAGTGCTTTTATTTATTCTAGTCCTAGTAGAATAATCTTAACTCTAAAAGAATTAATTCAAAATAATAATTTATTAATTCATATCCTTGTAACATTAAAAGAAGTTATTATTGCTTTTATTATAGGTATTAGTGGCGGATTTTTAATAGCACTTTTATTATATGAATTTAAAATGTTAGCCAAAATCATTGATCCTTTTTTAACTATGTTAAATTCTCTTCCTAAAGTCGCATTAGGACCACTTATTATAATCATTTTTGGTGCTAATATTAAAAGCGTCATTATTATGGCTTTACTAATTAATTTAATAGTAAGTATTATTAGTATTTATAATGGGTTTTTATGTACTGATGATTATCAACTGAAATTATTTCAAACATTAGGAGCCAAGAAAACCCAAACTTTATTTAAATTAGTCATACCTAGTAGCTATCAAACTATTATTGCCTCAGGAAAATTATGCATCGCGCAAACATTAGTCGGAGTAATCATGGGTGAATTTTTAGTAAGTAAACAAGGTATTGGTTATTTAATTGTTTATGGTAAACAAGTTTTTAATCTGAATTTAGTTATGACAGGTATTATTCTTCTAGCAATTATTTCCTATATATTGTATAAATTAATAATTATTCTGGAAAATAAATTATTAAAACACATTTAAAAAGAACATGATAAAAATAATCACTTTGTTCTTTTTTAATTGCAATTCTAAGCACACCAATTAGTATTTATGTGAAATAAATAAGGCAACAATTATTGCATAAAACAGTTTGTAACAATTTACTTAATGGATTTTCAAAAGCAGAAAAATACTTTTGGGTCTAGCAATAGCATAGTGGATTATTAACTCGAATTAGAGTTTCCAAAAATTTGTCAATTGTTAGATTTTTTTTTATTTTTCAATTGTTTTAAAATATTATTTATACATTTACTAATCTTTAAATTCTCTTCTCTTATTTTTTTAGTTTCTTCTTTTATCATAACTTATCTCCTTATTGGCAATGTAATAGATGATTGTTCTTCTCTTTTTAAATTTAAGTCTGTCATCGTCTTAATTCTTTCAATTACTAAATCAAATTCAATCCCACTCGTTTGACCATTATTTCTATAATTAATACATTTTTCTACTTTTCTTTGTTCATTTATTAAACTATTGTAATACTGACTCAATAGTTTACCTTTTTCATTTTCATCAGCTATTAAGGAAATTGTATCTTCTATTCTATTCAGTATTTCACTCATAGCTTCCTTCGAAAAATAATGTTCTCTTATTATAGCATGCTTATCATGATTACCTACTCTATTATTCTCAAATTCACATATTATATCAGAAATTAGAATTGCATCCTTTGTGCTCTCAAATTGCTCTAGCAGATGTCTTATGTGGAGAATGCTATCTTTCGCACATCTTTCTCTATTTATTTTAACAATAGGTATTCCAAAATTTTGAGCTGCTTTTATTGATTCACATAATTGATATTGTTGAACTTTTTTTTGTTCTTCTAAATAAGCTATTTTTTCAGGAGTATCTTTATAATAATCTAAATATAAATTTATATCTTCATATTCTTCTATGAACACTATATAGTCAGGATTTTTCTTATAAAATAATGGATTACTTGATAAATCTCTTCTTTCATATACTAATTCATTATAATCGCCTCTAGTATTATCAAGTAACACACTCGGATTAGTATATTCTATTCCAAGACCTATTCTTCCAATGGAATTTATAGGTTTTCCATCAATTGTTCTATTACTACCATTATATTCCTCTTCTGCTATATTAAATTTTCTACTTGCTGGAGTGGAATTAATATCTCTACCAGAACTTAATAATAACATATTATCATCCATAGTTGAAAAACCAAATATAACGTTTTTAGGAACTGCCATAGATAAATTATTATTTCCAATTAAACTACAACAGTTTCCATGAGATCTAATAGTAGGACTATTCCAATACTCTTTATAATTATCTTTAGAACCAAAATCCCCTTGATAAGCTCCAATTGCTGTCACAATCATTTTAAAGTTCGTTCCAACTTCATATACTAGAACATTTTGAATTATTTCACAATGACCATTACATTTATATACAAGTGAATTTAGTTTTAATGCAAATTCTTTTCTTAAAGAGTTCTCAAATACAACAGCTCTTATGAAACTTAGTTGAGGATTCATTTCTATTGAAAAATGTCTATAAGCATTTAATAATATTTCAGCATCTTCTTCTTTGATAATATCAAGCATAGCTCTATACATTTCAAATAAATCCATGTTATCTTGAGTCAATTCTATACTATGCAAATCATATCTACTACAAATTGCTCGAGCACTAATCAAATCAATACCAAACGTTTTAAGTAATAGTGCATTTTTTATTGCTTCTATATTCTTATTTTCTTGTAACTCTTGTTGTTCAACTATTGTACCTATTGTACTAAAAAAAATTCCATTTGCATGCGCAAAATTCCTTAAGTCTTTATGTGTTTTTACATCCCAAGCTATATTAGTAGTATAAAGATATAACAAATTATCTATTTCTTCTCTTGTTAAAGATTCGCCATTTCTAATGCTATTAGATATTGATTCTTCTAATTCACTATACTTATAAAATTTATTTTGCCAATAGGTAAATGGTGTTATTGTTCCCATTCTATTCAGAATAGCCGTAATTTGAGGAACTATATAATCCGCTACCTCTTTTAATCTAAAATATAAAGATTTAAATATTTCTAATTTTTCATCTGATAATGATAATATTTGTTCTTGAACATCTTCATTTGTTACAATCATGCCCAACATATCATCTAGAAAATCGTATTTAGGCATTAAGAGACGAAGATCAATTGTTTCATTCAAATCAGCATTATTGGATAACAACCTATTATATTTTATTTTTTGCTCATCTGACATTTCAATACCTGATATTAATTGATTAGCTTTCTCGAAATTATTTGACCATTGAGCTAACGCAATTTTGTCATAAATATTTGAAAGCTTATCTAAATACTTATCAATATCCTTATATATGTGAATTTGAATACCATAATATTCTTCAACTACATAATCATCACTATAAATCAATTCTCTCTTTAATTCATTTAGTAATTCTTGATTAATATTCATTGTTTTTCTCCCATTTTATTTATTTCTATTAGAAATTTGTTTAAAACTTTATATAAAATCTTTCTTATCAGTAAACCTCAAATATCAATTTATATAATTGCTTTTATTTTTATTTCATTTTTATTAAAATATTTAAATTACTTCTATATATAAATTTATTATAGCATTTCCTGATAATAATTACCATATATTTATTTCTTCAACAAGCGCTTTATCATTCTTCCATTACTTGCAAGTTCTTAAACAAAAAAGGGTTTATTTATAAGTTATCCCTATATGTCTTACATCAAAGTTATAATAGATGAATTTTTAGTAAGTAAACAAGGTATTGGTTATTTAATTGTTTATGGTAAACAAGTTTTTAATCTGAATTTAGTTATGACAGGTATTATTCTTCTAGCAATTATTTCCTATATATTGTATAAATTAATAATTATTCTGGAAAATAAATTATTAAAACACATTTAAAAAGAACAAAATATTTTTACTTTGTTCTTTTAAATTACTAATTTTTTGTTACTTGGAATAATTCTACATCTACTGAAGTTTCTTGACCAAATAAATCAATAATAATATTTAAACGATTATTTTCTGAATCGATGTTATCAACTTTACCAATCATTCCTTTAAATGGTCCATCAACAATACTAACCGAATCACCAACTTTTAAATCATCTTCCACATTAACACGACTCATACCCATATTAACTAAAATTCGATCAATTTCTTGAGGAAGTAATGGTGTTGGTTTTGCCCCTTTACCACTAGAACCAATAAATCCGGTTACACCTGGAGTATTTCTTACAATATACCAAGCTTCATCAGACATAATCATTTCTACTAAAATATATCCTGGAAACATTTTTTTAACTTTTTCTTTTTTAACACCATCTTTTACTTCAACTTCTGTTGTTTCTGGAATAACTACCCGATAAATATAATCTTGCATACCCATCGATTCAATTTTAGCTTCTAATTTTTCTTTAACTTTACTTTCATGACCAGAATAAGTATTAACTACATACCATAATTTTTCCATTAATTAAACAACCCCTTTACATAAGCCATTATTAAATTTAACACTTCAAAGAATGCTACCAAAATAATACATAGTACTAATGTTGCCAATGTATATTTAACAATTTCTTTAGCACTTGGCCATTTAACTAATTTTAATTCTTTACTTAAACCACTAAAAAATGGTTCTTTTACTGTTTTATCTTTCTTTGTTTTTTTAACAGTTTTCGTTTTACTGTTTTTAACATTTTTTTCAGTTTTTTCTACTTTAGTTATTTTTTTTGTTTCTTTCTCTTTTTCTTGTACTTTTTTTGCCATAAATACCTCCAATAAAATTCCAATTAAAAAACACTTTCGTGTTCTCCTATAATATAACACAGGTTTTTATCTAATTCAAGACTTATTTATTATAAATATTATTAATTGCAATAATTAATGCTATTTTCCCATATTCATAAGTAAGACCACCTTGTTGATATAAAATATAAGGTTCTCTTAAAGGTCCATCACAAGAAATTTCGATAGAAGATCCTTGAGTAAAAGAACCTGATGCCATAATTATTTCATCATCATAACCCGGCATAGCTGTTGGTTCTGGTAAAGCATTCGCATCAATTGCTGAACCTTTTTGAATTCCTTGACAATATTTTATTAAATCATCTCGATTTTGAAAAATAATATTTTGAACAATATCTACTCTTTTAGCATCATGTGTAGGTTCAACTACATAATTTAATCTTTCTAAAACTTTACTAGTTAAAATTGCTATTTTTAAACTACTTCCAACAACACTAGGAGCTAAATACAATCCTTGCAATATCTCTCGATTAATTCCTAAAGATGGTCCAACTTCTTTACCCTCACCAGGAACTGTCAATCTTTCCGCACATAAATTTACTAATTCTTTTTTACCAGCAATATAAGCTCCATTCGGAGCAATTCCTCCACCTAAATTTTTAATAAGAGAACCAACCATAATATCTGCTCCTACTTCACAAGGTGTTATATTTTCGACAAATTCACAATAACAATTATCCACCATTACTATTACATTAGAATCAATTTCCTTAATTAATTTAATAACTTGTTGAACTTTAGCAATTTCAATACTTTTTCTCGTTGAGTAGCCTTTACTTCTTTGAATTTCAACAACTTTTATTTTTTGATTTTTTATAACTTCTGCAATTTTTTCATAGTCAAAATCATCATTTATTAAATCAATTTGTTCATATTGGATACCAAAAGATTGTAATGAGGAAGAATTTTTTTTAATACCAATAACTTCATGAAGTGTATCATAGGGAAGACCTGTAATACTTAATAACACATCTTTCGGTCTTAATAATCCAAATAAAGCCACAGTTAAAGCATGAGAACCTGAAATAAATTGATTTCTAACTAAAGCATCTTCGCTTCCTAAAACTTTTGCAAAAATTCTTTCAATCTTATCGCGTCCTATATCATTATATCCATAACCACTAGTCCCATAAAAATCGCTTTCACTAACACTTTCTTCATTAAAAGCTTGTAAAACTCGCATACTATTTTCTAAAACATTTTGTTCCAATTCTCTAAAAATATCTCTTAACAAACCATCTTCTTCTAAAACAATTTTTAACACTTCCGAATTTATATTATAATACTCACTAAACTTCTGCATTTTTTAGTCCTTCCATTCTCACAATTGTCCCACTACTATAATCATCATTTATTATCATTTCTATTATTTTTAAAGCAACATCCGTTTTTCTTAATAATTCTTTTTGATTTACTCTTAACAATTCTTTCTTTAAATAATCTGGATCCATTTCTAAAACACTTTCTGTATCAACCCAATTAGGTGCTAGTGCACATATTCGAATATTTGGTAAAGATTTAGCTAAATTTTTAGTCAAATTTTCCACTCCAGCTTTCGAAGCACTATAATCCATACTAAGTTTACTATAAGTATCTTGGGCATCAGTACTAGACATATTGATTATAACTTTTGGTTCAAATAATTTACTAGCATACTTACATATTTGAAAAGTTCCACCTAAATTAACCCCGACTACTTCCATAAATTCTGCATATGTTTTTTCATTTAATTCATTATCTAATGCCAAAGCAGCACAATTTACTACTACATCTAATTTTTCATGTTTATTTTTAATATTCATAAATAAATTTTGAACTGCTAATTCATCAGTTATATCACATTGATAAGTATCAAATAATACATTTTTTATTACATTTTTATGGTATATTCCAATTACCGTCGCCCCATATTCATGAAAAATATTAGCTAAAGTAAAACCTATGCCTCTACTAGCTCCAGTTATCAAAATCACCAGTCCTGAAAAATCCATATAAACTCCTTTAAAACACTTATATTATATAATTATTTTAAAATAGTTGCAATTATATCTGTTAAAAATGCCACTGATAATAAAGACAAAATAATTTTTATTAAACGATTATTTTTCAAAATACATATTTTTTCAATAAAAGGATAAATTAAATATGTTACTAATAATCCACCAACAGCAAAACAAGCAGCACTTAAAAGACATACTAATCCATCAATGTTTAATAAATAACCTGTATAATCCCAAAGACGAATATGTAAAACTTTTAATAAAACTAAACCAATTAAATATTCTAATGTTCCCGTTAAAAAGAACGAGCCAAAGAAAATAATAAATGGATTTTTTCGAAATCGATGTAGGCCACTAATAACTAATGCTCCTAATCCATAAATAGGTAACCAAGGACCATATAAAATCCCATGACTAAATAATTTCCCACTATAAAAGAAATTTAATATTAATTCATAAAGATATCCTACTATACTACAAAAATAGAATAAGGTACTTAATTTAATCACTAAATTGCTATGTTCTTCATTTAATTTCATAATTATCACATTATTATTATGGTTTATTTTACCTACTTTTTACTACCAATTTTTAGTAGCATAGTTTATAAATAACTAATCATAATAAAATTAGGACGGTGAGAAAAAATGGAAAAAGAACTTAAGAAAGCACCTAATATTTTAGCACCTAAAGACTTAGATTATTTAAAAGATATTTTTGGATGGAATTATGCTTACTATAAAGAATGTGAAGATGCTCTTTTAAATATTGAAGATAAAGAAGTAAGCGAAATATTTAGTAATAGTAGTAAAATGTTTAATAATAATTTAACCACTATTTTAAATATTTTAAAGGAAGGCGAAAAAAATGAATAATAGTAAAATTAATAATCCACAAAAAGAAGTTTCGAAAGGGCTTAGTCTTAATGATAAAGACTATATGACTAATCTATTAATTATTTTAAAAGATTTTGAAAAAAACATGACGGTAGCACTAACCGAAGCTTCTAATGAAAACTTATATAAAAAATTAAAAAAAATATTTGATGAAGTAGCTAGTATGCAAAGAGATGCTTATGAGTTAATGTTTAAATATGGTTGGTATACTTTAGAAGAAGCAACTAATACTAAAGTAACCAATTTAACTAAACAACTAGAAAATGAATTATCAAATTTAAATTAAAAAAAGATTTCCCTACAAAGGAAATTTTTTTAATATTTAATATCTTCAATTAATTTATCAATTTCTTCAGCATAATCATTAGTACCACTAATAAATATCACTGTATTACGCACTCTTGAGATAACAATATATTCATTATCAGAAACAGCAATGGTTCTAGAAAAAACATTATTAGAAGACTCATTATTTTTAGAATCTGTCGTAATATAATCTCCAATACTATCTTTATACTTAGTATAAACTTTTTTAGCATTAATATCATCATCAAAACTATAATATTCTACTTTATAAGGAACATCTGTTTTTTCTGCTACCAAATAAGTTTTAGATTCATATTTTGGTTCTAATTCTGTATTGATTGTATATCCTAATGCTCCTAAATGTTTTTTAAAATCTTCTGGATCTAACGCATTATAAAAAACACAGCCAGTAGCAATAATTACAACCACTATAATTAATAATCCTAATAAAATACTCTTCTTACTATTCATTTTTATCCTCTTTTCTATTTTTCTTTCCTATTAAAGCCATTATTTCTTCAAATTCTTCATCCGAATCTAATTTTACTAAATAATCTTGATTTTGCTCTTTCACAACTTTTCTTAAACACATATCATCTTGATCATCAGGATTTACTAATAACATATATTTTTGATTTTCTTTTACAAAAGTATCCATTATGTAATAATCCTTATCATCTATTTTAACAACATAAACATCCATTTATTAAGCAGCCTTTCTTCCAAAATTATCAGCTAACACTTTTAAATTAGCATAACTTTCTTGATAATTTTTACTCCGTGTTGTAATATATTTTGCAACTAAACCTTGAATTCTTTTTTGCGCATCTAAATCTAAACTTTCATATACCCCAAATTTATTATTTACATAAATTTGAGCATACTTATCAATATCTTGTTTTAAAATCTTAGCTTCATCACTATTCATGTCAATATCCACATTCGCCATAACAAAATCTAAAAATACTCGGCAATTTTTTAATTCAGAATACATCCACAATAATGAAATATCTTGACTACAAATTCTTCTTAATCTTGCAATAACTGCATCCATATTTGATAAACGATTAAATTGCATATTATCATAAGTATTTAATATACAAGTAGCAAATAATTCAGGTTTATCTTTACAAACATTAATAATATCATCTGCTAACCCATCATAAGCAAGAGTATCTGTTGTATTAGGAATATGATAAGTTTGACTTTTCACAATATTACCAGTAAAACTAGAATCACCATTAGCTACAACTCCAATATATTGTGATATTTCTTTTGCTTGTTTGTTATCTTTAAGAACTAAGCCAGCAAAAACTGTACTTGCTATTATGGATACTCCCATTACACCCAATAATAATTTCTTAGCTACTGGTGTGCTAATATGCTTTTTTTTAGCTGCTAACAATAGCGGTTTTTCTTCAGCTTTTCTAGTTCTAACACTTTTTCGATGCATTATAAACAAACGCAAATTTTGAATAATAGTTTCATCAACTGCCCCATTCAAAATATCTTCCATACTATAATTTTGTTCATATAATAAATATTTTGCCACTTGCAATAATTCTGTTAAATCATATTTATGAGAACATAATTTTGATAAATAAAGGCCTATTTGAACAATTTGAGACTGCTCACCTACTTTAGATAACATTTCCTCTTGGACACTCATTATTCTCACCCACTATTATTCTATTATCACTATACTCTTTATCAATATATTTGTCAAACACTCATTTTTTAAGTTGACACTACTTTACTTTAATCTTAATCATTTAACCAATATTTTACTTAAAATAAAAAAAATTATGAATTTATAACATAAGTTACATCATAACCATAAAATGCTAAAATTCGTACAGCTTGCTTACTTTTATGACCTTTATCACACATAATAAAATATCTTTTATTTTTATCTAATAACGTATTATGATTTAATAATAATTTATCATAATAAATATTTATACTATAAGGATTATGCTTTTCACTATAACTAACAGGATCTTTTACATCAATTAAAATTCCCATACTAGGATTATATTCACTTTCATTAAGCATTTTCACAATTATCACCTATTATAATTTATGAAAAATAAAAAAAAGAGAAAATGCTTATACCTATTCATCTTCTCCAAAAAAATCATCAAAAAATTCATCATCAGTAATTACATTTTCATTAACAATTACACTATCAACATCAATATTTACTTTTGGTTTTTCTAATAGTTTTTCTATCGGCGCTTCCCCACTTTTTACAATATCTTTGTTGTTATTCAAAGGATTATCTAAATTTGGCATTTGAATTTTCATTCTTTCTTTTTCTCTTGCTTCTTCTTCATCCAATTCTTTTAACCTTCTATCAATATCCTTCATCATTTCATCAATATTAGAATTCAATCCTCCATAAGAATCTGGCCTTTGACCATTGGAATTCATATTATTATTATTATTATTATTATTATTATTAAAATTATTATTCATTCCTCCAAAAGAATTTGGTGGCATTCCCATAGGATTATACGGATTAGTGTTTGGCATATGATTAACACTTCCCGAATTATTAAATGAATTCATGCCATTTGCAAAAGGATTCGGAGGCATTGGAGCAGGATTATAAGGATTAAATCCTCCCATTGGTGATGTATTTAACCCGTTATTATTCCCATTCAAAGCTCTTTGTTTATTTTTTTCTTCTGTTACGTATTTCTTCAAATCAAATAACTGAATTTTTTCTGCTTTACGCTCTGGATAACTAGATTCTGGATAGTCTTCACCCCAATCAATCTTAAAATTAGGTGCTAACTTAGTTTTAAAAGGGTGCATCCGCAATCTAATTATAATTGCTTCTCCTAATTTCAATTTTTGCAAATCACTTACTGTAACTAAAGGTACTGAAGCTGTTTTATCCTTTTCTTTCGATTTTACTTCTCCACATAACTTACTAATCTCTTCTAAAGCTTTTAACTCGGTACTAATTAAATAAACTAAATTACCACAATTTCCTTTAATTACTTGTGCAACTTCTTCTCCATAAACATCATTTAATTGAGCAAAGTTTTGAATAATAAAAGTAAATCTAATATCTCTACTTCGAGCTGCGGATACCATACTATCCACATCTTTTAAAGGTGGCATATTAGCAAATTCATCTAAAATAAAATTAGTTCGATATTGTAGTTTTCCACCATTAGCTTGAGCCACATCAATTAAAGTTTCATAACATTGTTTTATAAAAATTGTCATTAAACTATGATAAGTTTTTTTCTCGTCATGAATAATCATAAATACTGCCGTCTTATTTTTCCCAATTTCCCGCATATCAAAATCACTATAAGAAAGCATTTCAGATAAATTTTCTTTTGTTGAAAACATTCTTATTTTTTGCCTAAAAGTTGATAATAATCCTCCTTTAGTATCTGCTGGAGCATTAATAGTCGTACTTGCAAACATATAGGCATTTGATTCTGGCCCTTTTAAATTAAAATATTCTTTAATAAAATTACTAGTAGCATATCTTTCTTCACCTACTGTACTCATATAATTTATACTATTTAAGTTAACTTCTTTTTCCTTACCATCTTGAAATAATCCTAAGGCCAAACCAGAAAAATAATCAGCTGATCCTTTTTCCCAGAAATCAGAATCATTTTTATTAGATGGATCATATAAAATATTTAAAGCAACATCATCTAGTAACTCAATTGATTTATCATAATTCTTTTCTTTATAATATTGATAAGGAAGTGATAAAGGACTCCAAGCATTTCCTTTACTTGGCTCCCGGAAATTTAAAACAATAACTTTATAACCTCGATCTTTTAAGTTTTGAGCTGTTTTTTTATAAATTTCTCCTTTAGGGTCAGTTATTATCATACTTTCGCCTTTTTTAGCTAAAAGATTAACCATTGGAAAAACTAAACTTTCACTTTTACCACTACCAGTTGAACCTATAACCAAATTATGATAACTACCATTATCTACCCATATTTCTTTTCCATTATTAATTAAAGGAATTCCCGCTGCATTTATTTCTTTCTCATTAGGTAATACTTTCTCTATATTACTAGAATTTTTAATCTCTTTTTCTTTAGACCATCTAGCATAACCATCACTCGGTTTATCATCACTTACTTTTAAACCTAAACCCTTTCCTTTTTGTTTATCAAAAATATATGAAGAAACACTAGTAAAAATCAAAATCAAAGCCCCTATAAATAGTCCCAATGTAAAAGGTAAATATTTAAAAGAAAAAGCACTAAAAGGAAGTAGACCATAAAATGTTCCCGTATTAAGTAGACAAAATAAATTTGATACTGCGAGTGCGCAAAGATACAATAAAATTAAGCAATAAACAACAAATAAGAAAAAATCTTTGGGTTCTACTTTAAATTTCATTTTTGGCCTCCTAATTCATAAATATTATACTATAAAAAATTATGAATATCAAAAACATTTAATAAGATATTTTAAAATTCATAATTTCATTTTCATAAATAATTATATTTCTTCCATTATCATCTTTTATATAATATGTATTATCCTTTTTAGAATAAGAAAATATTTTCGAAGTTATCGCATAATAAGTATCTATTTTAATTGTCTCAAATTCTTCAAAATTCGTATATTTACTTTTCGCTTCATCAGTTAAAATATCATATGCCATTTTAGTATCATACAATAATAAGTTACGATAATACTCTAAATAAAATGTTAAAATTTTTTCCTCATCAAGACTTATTTTCTTAAATTTTTTACTGGTATTAATTTGATTAACTTCTTCTTCATAATTTTCAGCATATTCTTTTAAACTATTCTCGATTTCCAAAATACTTATTTCATAATTTCTAATACTATCCATAACAACTAAATAACTAACATTATTTTTATAAATACTTTTATCATTAATCATACTTGTTTCTAAAATAGCACCTCTAACAAAATAATAACTGAAATCACCAATTTTCTTAGTATATATTTCCGTAGCTACAAAAGATTCACTTATTGTCAAATTTTCATTAACTAAATTTTGAATACTAAAAAACATATTATATTCTTCAATTTTAGTTACTTCACTAATATTTATTGGCTCTTCATTATCAATCGGAGGAATATCTGGTTCTGAATTTGTTAACCTTTTACTCAGTAAAAATACAACTAATGTCAAAATAATTAATAAAACAAAAATACTTACTAATATTATTTTTTTACCATTTTTCATATTTTCTCCTTATTTACAACCATTATTGACATAATTAGTCATTTCATTCATAAATTGATTAGCTCGTCCACTACATTTTGGAGAAGGACAATTTCCATAATTAAGACAAGCTTCTGCTCCCGCTGGTCTTTCAAACCAATCACACCATTCAGTCGCCACATCAAAAGCTGAATAATTACCAGTAACTTTTTTATAAACACCTGGTTCTAATTGCTGCAACTCATGTAGAAAATATTCTATTTGCATTCCAGGATCACCAATTGATTTATTTTTACTTTTAGCAAATTCATATAAACCTTGTTTTCTTCCTGGAGCAGTCCACTGAACAAACCCATATCCTGAATATTTATTTACAAATTCTTGCTTACTAATTTGTCCTGAATCAACTTTTTTAGTATATTCAATAGAAGCTGTATAACCACTAGAAAAATCTCCTTCAATTCTTTGAGAAATAAAACCACTTTCTTCCGCAATATTAATCATTATACCAATTGTAGCATTTTTGGAATAACCACTTTTTAAAAGTGATTTACATATATATTGTTTACCATTATTCGGATCACCTTCTCCAACAAAATTTTTTGATACTGTTGGTCTTGGATATTCCTCACTAACATATTCTAAAGGATCAACTTTTACATTATTTAACTGCATTTCAAAATGAAGATGACATCCCGTCGATGAACCCGAATTACCAATAAGACCTAATTTTTGACCTTGTTTAACTTGATCTCCTACTTTAACTGTTACAGAATTAGGATACATATGACCATATATACTTACCATTCCATCACCGTGATCAATCATTACATAATTACCAAAACCAACTCCACAAGTATTACCATAACCTCCATTATTATCACAACTATCATTTCGATCCATAACAGTTCCATCTTTCGTAGCTACAACAACTGTATCATTACAAGGACCAGCAATATCTAATGCACCATGATTATCTGATGTACCTGCAATTTCCCTGGGTCCAAAAGTTGAAGTAATAGTTGTTGGCATAGGAGTTCCACCATAAATATCCCCTTTTGTTGGACTTTTACTACCTATTGGCCACCAATAAGCATCATTCTCCGTAATATTATAAAAAGTACAGTAATCCCCTAAATTATAAATAGCTTTTTTCTCACTAATGTTATTAACTTTATCTAATTCACTAACTATCTTATCATAAATTACTTTTGCAAATGGCGAATCATAATGAACACCATCTCTTGTTCCATTTGCCATTTCTTCTTTACTAAAACCTAAATCTAAATAAATTAAATTACTTAAACCACTACCATTTATTTTCTCTTGCATATATTTATTAAATTCATCAATTTGACTATTTTGAACATATTCACTACGGCTATCATCAACATAACCAACCGACACAACATAAATATTATTATTTTTCCAATCTCCAGTAGCTAATTCATAATACTTATTATAATATTTCTCTTTATTATCGGGATCATTTGCTCCTAACCATATTACAATATTATGAGGTTTACCCCATATTTTATCATTAACACATTCTATACCATCATGTTTACAATTATAAGTATCCGCAGCATAAGTCGATGACACACTACCAATGAACCAATAATAACCCATTGCCCCAGCATAAACACTATTATTATTGTTAACAATTTCAAACATACGCATCCAATTCATCCGAGAATCTCCCACAAATATTGTATCTTTATGAACTTTAATATTCTCTTTAGCATCTTCTTCATCATTATTACTAATATTTTTATTATAAAGAATATCTAAAATTGAAACATAACTTTGAGAATAATCTAACATTTCATTTAAAATATCATCATTAATAGGTAAAACAGATGATGAACTTAAATTAGTAATTGCTGATTTATAAGATTCAGATATATATAACTTATCTTTTACACTAGAATACAAAGATTTTATTTTCTTTAATTCTGATTCGCTAATATCACCTATATCAGTATAAGTTTTATCACAATCATCAATAGTTATAGTTTTTGAAGAACTATTATACCCACCTTTACTTAAAGCATTAGTTTTCAAAATAATCATTAAAGCTTTTGTTGATTCACTAGATAATTCATAACTTTGTAAGTAAGAATAAGTCATTCCAATAACATAATCTTCAATATTTAAAACAATACTATCTCCACCACATTTTTTTAAATTAATTGTTGTATCATTAAAATTACATGCTGAATCATAATATCCATCCCCATTTGCTTCTGGAGCTGTTGCAAAAAACAAAACAAGAACTAAAAAAACTACAATTATACCAGCAAGAACTAACAAAACCCAAGGATTAGCAATAATAAAAGCTTTTATTTTTTGACCAACAATTTTTAATGCTGCTTTACTTTTATCTTTTGCTTCTTTTTTTACTATATTTTTTACATTATTTAATTTATCATTACCACCAAAGTTTTTATCATTCGAATTATTACTAGTATTTAATCCAACATTATTTCTTTTATGCAAATTACGTAATTTATCGCCAAAACTTTCTCTAGCATTAGATACATTACTCTCTTCATTAGCTTTTTTATTTTTAGAAAACTTATTTTTCCCTTGTGGTTTCGCTATATTTTCATTAGTATCATTAAAATTTTCATTATTTGAAACATTGTTATTTAAGGTATCTTCATTTTGATTAGAACTATCATCTAGCATACTATCTAAAATGTTTTCTAAATCTGTTAATCTTTCATAGCTAAAATCTTCCATTCCCACTTGTTCAGCAATAGCTTCTAAATTTTCTAACACATTATCGCTATTATCAACATCAAGTCCCAATTTTCTAGCTTTTTCTATAACATTATCTATTTGCATACTAGAAACCACCTACTTAATAATTTTAACATAAAAAATGCCTAAAAAAAAGAAAAACCCTAATGGGTTTTAGTATCCTCCACCAGAGCCAAAAGAATCTAACTCTTCTTGTGTAACTACAACATTAATTCGCATTCTTCTATTTCCACAAATAAACAATCCTTGACCTTGTGGATAAAATTTAATACCTTCTTTTTCACTTTCATTTAAATCAATTAATTGTGATAAATCTTCAACAGCTTGTTTTCGAAGTCCCATTACTAAGTAATAAGAAGCATTATCAAAAATCGCTTTACCATGTTGAATAATTGTTGGTGCTGCAAAATCTGTTGGCTGTTGAGTAATAATAATAGTCCCAGTATTATATTTTCGACTTCGTCTTTGAATTTGGGCTAAAAATTCTGCTCCTAATTCATTATGACTAGCTAAAAGAACATGAGCTTCATCTACCATCATGACAGTATCAACATCTTTATCTAAACATAATCCCCAAGCATATTTCAAGATGTTAAAAAATAATGCATTTTTAATATTTTCATCACTATTCATTAATTCTTTAATATTAAATACAATAAAATCTGAATCAATTTTAATAGTTGTATGTCCTGTAAAATAATATCTTAACTCTTTTACTAATGGTCTTACTTTTAATTCTAATCTCTCCATTACATCTCGTTCTCTAGTTGCATCAACCATCGAAAGTAATCTTCCTTTAATAGTAGCATAAACATCATCAAAAGTTGGATACATTTCACTAGTAAGTTGTGTATAATCAGTATCATAATCAATTCGAAATCTCTTATAAGTATCTTGTACTACTTCACTAAATAAAGTTAATACATCCTCTTCAATTGAAGGATTATAATACTTCATAAATGCTTTTAATTGTTGTAAAGTTCTAGTTAATACTGTATATCCTAAGCCTTGCGAGATTTCATCTTCATCAACATCAACCACGATTTCTAATGGATTTATCATTCCAAAATCGCCACCTTTACCTAAATCTAGGAAACTTCCTCCTAGCATGTAGGTCATTTCTCCTAGTTCTCCTTCTGGATCAATTGCAACTATTTTACACCCATTACGAATATGTGTCCTTAAAAGCAATTTAGCAGCTGTTGATTTACCACTACCAGATGTACCTAACAAAATCAAATTAGCATTGTTACGATTATTTTCATTCCGCATTTTATATAAAAACTGATTAAATAAAACAACACCACCAGAAAAATCAACACCAAATAAACATGCATCACCAGGATCTTTAATACTATCAAAAACATAAGGATACATTGCAGCAATTGTTACTGAAGGAATAGGCGTTCCAATACGCTCTTCAATATCTTGTTTTGGAAATATTGGAACAATACTTTTTAAAACTTTTTCTTGTTCAAACATTAAAGATATACCACCCATACCTAAAGCATTTAAATATCCTCTTACTTCCATTTTCTTAATTTCTAATTCTTCTTTACTATCAGCAGTTAACATTAAATGCATTTGAAAATCAAATATTCTTGCTTGAGTAGCTGCTAACATACTAATAAATTGTTCTAAAGATTCATAATCTTGACGAATCTTTTCTTGCATTGTTTGATCTTTTTCAGACTGATATCTCGTTTTTAAATCCGCTATTTCTTTATTAATCATTCTTTGTAAAACATTAAATTGAATAGGAATATGTTTAATTACTACTTTAACACCCGAAATATTTGTAATATCTGATAAATAGCCAACATAAATGTTTTTGGGAAAAGTAATAATTGTTATAATAGTCGAATATTTACCACCAATTCGAAACTCGGTTGGCTTAAACTCCATTCCTTTTGGAGCTACTTCACTTTTTAAACTCATTAATTCATCACCGTCCCAAAATTACTCGTTTCACCACCATTAAGTAGATTATCTAACATAACTCTTAAGTCATTATTACTAGTTTGAGTTGATTGTAAACCACAACTAGCTAAACCACTTATTAAACTATGCAATTTTTTTTGTAATATTTCCAACTTTTTCTCTTGAAAAATAATATAATATTCTGTATCTACAACATTATATTCCACACTCATAAATTGGTTTGCTTTATTAATATCTTGCAATATCAATTTTCTAATTTCATTACTTGTTGTATTATTATACATTTTTTGTAGCTCAGCTAAATACAAATTAATATCAACTGGACGATCAGCAATAATTACCCAAAATTCGTAATCAATTGTATTATAAAAATTTCTTAAATTATATATCATTGTATCTTGCATTGCTTGATCCATAATAAAAATATTTCGAGGATAAATCTTAATTCCCGTAACATAATAACCATTCTCTAATTGAATCATCCCATTCATTATTTGTTTAACAGGCAACCAAGAATCTGTAAAGTTTTTATTACTTGTTATTTCTGTTGAATTCTTCATTAGCACACCATCCTCTCCAATAATACTTTTTCGGATTCATAAAATAATTAAATAAATTAGTCAAAAGTTGTAAAATATTATGATAATGTGGAACAGGCATTACTAAAAATCCACCAATTAATCCTGGCATTAACTTCAATATCAAAATTAATAAAGAATCACCAGGAACAAATAACAACATTGCTAATGTCCAAAAACATCCAACCACAAATAATATTAAATCTGTCATTGTGAAAAAACCTAATATTAATTGTGATTTCTTTGTATTAGCAGGTATTATATAATTATTATTCACTAATCATTCCTCCTTTTAATTATTTGCTACTATTTCTTTTAGCCGTATATTTTTTAGAAGCTTCTCTTTTTCTTTGCTTTTCGCTTTGCAATTCTTCAGCAATTTTATCATCACGTTGTTTTAATAAAGCATCAATAGCCTTATTTTCATCTCGAGTCGCAACATTGTCCGCAGAAATTTTTTCTTTTTCATATTCATAATAACTAGTTGTGCCTTTTGAATCTTTGTCTAAAATATCTGCCAGTTCCCAATGCGTTAAATCTTTTCCATCTGCTATCAACACATCATTTTCATCACGTGTTTCACTATGAACCATTCCATTTCCAATTTCTCTATAGACTGTTTTAACCTCTCGCTCATCTCCATTTACATCACGTACTTTTTCAGCTTTAGTAACAATCAATCCACCAGTATTTTCATCACGTTTTGAGGTATATTTTGCTTCTTTAACGATAAAATTCCCATTAGAATCAACTTTACGCATACCATCACTATCATATTCATAAGACTTAACTTCAAAACTGCCTTCACTAGCCAATTTTTCATAGAAATTAGCAGTAACTGTTTTGGAATAATTTGAATTCTTACTTCCAAGTTCACTAGTTATAAATGCATTTCTAACTTCATCTCTAATTCCTTTTTCAGTAACACTAAGTTCACCATGATCTTCTAAATCTGTGATGTCTGTTCTAGTACTTAATTCTGATAATTTCCTTCTATATTCAGAAAGTCCAATTACTGTTTCTTCTTGATGTCCATCACTATTGTTGTAAGAAACTCTATATTTTCTTTTATTTTCATCAGCATAATAAAATGTTGAACCTTGCTCAGACAATTCAGATAATCTTTTACCTGTTATTGCTTCCATGTACATATTCCCATCTCTATCAACATATCTAATAGTATGTTCATAACTACCATTATCGAATTTTTTATCTGCTTCTTTATCTAATTCTGATTTTAATTTTTTTTGCTCGCCAGCCCAACTAATTTTAGAATCTAAATTTGCTATTTTATCATTTGTAACAGCCATTCGACCAACATTTTTAGTTTTCTTTGCTTTTAATTGTTCTGCTCCAATATCATCAATTTCAGCAACATCACCAATTGCTATTTCTATGTTTTTACCAGTCTTACTATCAATATAAGAAATGGCTGAAGATGACTGATTTTCTACAGACGTCTTTCCAGATTTTAACTTACGCTCTTCTGCTTCTGCCGATGTTGTATATCCAAATTTTTGTCTTATAGTATCCGCTGCTATATCCCGGAATCTTACACCTGATGCTTTGGCATCTTTTCTATCTTGATATCTTTGATGCTCAGCACCAAGATTTTTCCAACCATTCTTCCATCCTCTTATCAATGCAAAAGGATTTCCATGAGCTACACCTAAAGATGCTGCAGCTGCGGCAGCTTTACTAAGTCCAAAAAAACCACCATCTTTTAATTTATTTTTTAATCCTAATTTCATATTACCAGAATCAATTCCTGTAATATCAGAAAATAATTTTGGAGCTTGACGCATAAACATAACAATTCCCATTAAAATAAATGCTTGAGCCAATAAAGCAAGTAATATATTATAATCATATAATTGAGAAGTTAAAAATTCAGATTTTAACATTTCTCGACATAAAAATAAACAAAAATAGAAAGCAAATATTCTTACAAAAACTTCTAAATAACAAGTTAATGTTACTTTTACCCACTGTTTAAGTGCCCCACTCATTTTGCCTTCAGGTATAACACTTAAGAAAATAGGAATCGGACCAACTAATTGATAAAAGACCAATTTTACAAGTCTTAATCCCATATCAAAACAATAAGATATTCCCACATAAAGAAGCAAAAAACCAGCTAATAGGCTTAACAAAAAATTAAAATCAATTTCGCCATCATAAGCTTTTTTATTAAAATCTCCATATGAGTAGAAATTCCCCTTTGCTTCAACATATTCCATTGTATCTTTAAAATTTTCCTTTTCGCCTTCAACAGTTCTTTGACAAACATCCAATTCATCTATAGCTAGCATATTTGGATTATTTGCCTTTTCAGCTTCAATTGCTTTTTGACATGTATCACTTTCAACATTAACATTAAAAAAAGCTGTATATACTCCATTAACAATTTTAAATGCTCCTGAATAAACTCTTTGAATATTATCTTCAGATATTGGCGAATCATCACTCCCAACATTTCCGTAAGAAAAAAATTTTCCTAAAGTATTATTATTAGTTATAAAAGCATCTTGAAAATCAAATGCAAAAGAAAATATTAATGGTAATAGGGCAATCACAATACTTGCTACTATTAAATTCACTACCATCTTTCTGATTGTTGTTGCACTCTTTTTTGATTCTTCAGCACTAACCATTCCTTTTAATAAAGAAAAAGATATAATAAATAACATAATTATTCCTAAAACAACATAAAAGTTTTGTATAATTATATCATAAGAACTATTATCTATTAAACGTCCAGATGCTAAAATTAAAAACACTTCAAAAGCCCAAGATGCAACTGTATAAACACCTGATACTAACCAAATACCAATCCCTATTATCCCTTCTGGAATCCAATCAAACATCTTACTACACCCCCACAGTTATATAAACTAAAAAACTACTATTTTTACAATAAATAGTATTATTTTCAAAATTAGTCAAATTTATCCAATAATTCATATAACCACTCCTTATTCATTATAACATAATAATCTTAAAACTTTTAAACAAATACTTAAAATTATTATATTTTATTTGCAATACTTTGAAGGATTAAATAAACATTTTGTACATCTTCCAAAATTACTATTTTTCTCATTTTGAACTTCATCTGGAAAGACAGTATTCAATGCAGCCATTATAATAGTTGGGAGTAAAAATACAACTATCCCAGCAATCACTCGTCTTATTAAAGCAGTAGTTGCTTTATTTATTGCTTTTTCATCATTAGATAGTGCTGCTCTTCCAAAATCTACCATACCTAAAACAATAATTAATAAAGGAACAAACCAGCAAACAATTCGAATTACATAACCAACAATTCTCATCGCATTAGTCATATATACATTACTACAAATATTATTATAATCAATATCAGTTGTCGATTCCGGTATAAATTCACCACCACCATCTTCAACTGTAACATGAACTGCCAAAATATTGTTATTATTTATTTCGTTTTCAACATAGTTTTTATCATAAATCTTAAATCCCCAAAAAATACTTATAACACTAAATAAACAAATTAACATTAAAATAATTTTTATTTTCTTATTAGTTTTCATACATACCGTACCTACCTACCAAAATTATAACATAAAACTAAATTGTTGAAAATAAAAAAATCACTATAGTGATTAATCTATTATTTACCTAATATATCGCCAGAAACAGAGTTTCTTTCTGGACACTCCCCACCAGTGATGCATCTTACACAAACAAGATAATCTGATCCTTCACTAAGACTTACAGCCCCAATTGCACTAAATACAGCATTTACAATTGTTGGAATAAAGAATAAAACAATTGCTGCAATAAATCTTTTAATTAATGACGAAACTGATTTACTAATTTGTTTATCATCACTTGATACAACAGCTTTTCCTAAATCTACCATACCCATTATAATTAAAATCAAAGGTATAATTATTTTAATAAGAGTAACAACCCAACCTAATACATACCAAACATTTGCAGTATCTGCACAAAACGCACCTAATAACATAAAAATCCTTCTTTCTCTTTCTTATTTAAATTTTATCTAAAATATCCTTAGATGTCAAGAAAATATCCATTTTCTGACAAGTTTTTACTACGATTTATATTAAAACTTCCACTTTGAGCCCTTATCACTATTTATTCTTGAAAAACCTAACGCGACTAAAAATTCATCAATTATCATATTATTATCTAATTTTTCATCTAAACAAGGAATATTAAAGAACACTTTACTACCACTTTCTCTTTGAAAATCAGCCACATCTCCAGCATTCAAAACACTCTTGTTTAAAACAATTTTTTTATTTCTTAATTTTTCAAAGATCTTTCGATCATTTCGTATTAATTTATTCAATTTTATAATTCCTGGTTCAATTAAATAAATAACTTCTGTACAAACATTTTCAGGTCCATCATTTAAATCAACTAATATTACTTCATAATCACTACTATTGTTAATCTTAAAAGAAATATTCATAAAATCTGCATTCTCTAAATTATGTTCATTAAAATATTCAAAATCTGTATTATTAATTTCAAATGCTTTAACTTTATAAGCAGTTTCAAGCTGTTTTTTCAACATATAAATTAATGTTGTAGCACCCGCATGATCAGTCATATTTTTAAAACCAATTACTCGTTGTTCTATTTTTACACTTTGACTTACTACATCACGCCTATTATTATTCTTTGGTTTAGCACTAAAATCTTGATAACTAGCAACATCCTTATAAGAATTGGGATTTTGAATCAAATAAGGCACTGTATCAATATTTCTAGTAAAATTATATATTCCCACAGAAACCAAAAAAGAAAGGTAATCAGAAGAATTTACTACCGCCGAATCATCTAATAACAAAATTATTTTATCCATTTCAAAATTTAATGATAATTCTCGCATTGTATTAACATTTTCATAATTTTTTATTGCTGTAACATCTATTATCATCTTATTAAAATAAAAATTACTAAATTTATTAACTAAATCAGAAACTGTAAATTCACCATTTATTGCTTCCAAAACATCAATATTTAATGTTCCTAACAATGTTTGATATTTATTTGCTACTATAACATTCATATTTTTCTCCTTTTTATTTTAATAACTGACTATCCCGATACAATTTTACTCCTTTTGTTTCACCATTAACTTTAAAAACCGCTAAATCTCCAAAAAAAGGAAGATCAAATTTAAAAAATAATGTCACACCAAAATAAACTTTTTTACCATTCGGATAATTTTTATCATTAATTTTGCAATTATTTCCATCACATCGATAATTTAAACAATAATAATATTGCTTATTATTACGGGCTGACTCATATCCACCACCAACTAAATCATAAACTCCAAACTGATTAGAAAGACAATTTCCTTTAGTCTTATAACCATTTGAAATTAAATAATTATTTATAATTTCCAAAGATTTTGTTGTGGTACCTTCATATTTTTCAATAATCCCAATCATTTCATTTTTTAACTTAAATACTCGATTGTAAGTAACAGCAACTGCTAAAAATGCTGCAAACAAAAAAGTAAAAGCTAACACAATTTTAAAAAGAGTAGTTGTTCCAACTGTCTGTCTCATTATTTTTTATCCTTACCCAAACATTACCTTTGTTGACCCATATACATTAAATGTCATCAAACCTTTTATAACTGGAATATCTAATTGATAAAATAACATAATATCAAAATAAATCATTGCTGGATAATCCCCAGAAGTAATTTGACATTTATTATTTTTACATTTATCTTTTAAATCCTTTTGATAAGCTTTAGCTACATCATTTGCTTTCACACAAAATGCTACTTCATTTGTTGTAATATTCCCATTTCGATTATATCCTATCCACGACGAATCAGGACACTTCTTACCTGTTACACGATAACCAGCATCTTGTAATTCACTAACTATTTTTGAAACTGTTTCATTATTTAATTTATAATTAGAAGTGGCTGAAGCAGAAATTTTTTCGGTTTCTAAAATGGTTAGAATTTCATCTTTTACACCAAAAGCTTTTGAATGATTAATTGTTAAACACATAACTCCAGTAAATACTAACACAAATATAATAACTATTTGAAAAATGGATATTCCACCAATTGCTTCTTTCATAACTCACTTCCTAACCTTTGTATACACACTCAAACTCTTCACTAGGATTGTTTTTAGGGTGACACGTTACTGTTTCACATTTCCTATTACGACATGGTTCACAAATTGCTTTACTACATTGCGAACTTTTGTTAAAATTTTCTTTAATTAGCGGCCATAAAGTAAAGTAAAAAAAGGCCATTAGAACTCCAACAGCTATAACAACTATAACAGTAGTATTTAATTCACCAGTTGCCTCTTTCATAAACTAATTACTAATCACAATTTCTTCGTGTGCCATTATATTCACAATAAAAATTACTACCACTTCCATCACATCTAACTTGTGAATTATCATCAAAAGTTTGAGTATAAAGTTTACCACCTGATGCACTACAAGCCGATTGTAAAGTCATTCCAGTTTGAATTACAGGCCAAATAACTAGATAAAAGAAAGCTACCAAAGCCGCAATGGCTACAATTGTTATAACGGTCATATTTAATTCACCAGTCGCTTCTTTCAAGTATATCTCCTCCTTTATTGTCTATTTATATTATAACTAATTTTTTTTAAAATATCAACTTCGTTTTATAAAACTTTTTTAAAAACAGATTTTTTTGCGGTAAAATTTACACTTTTAACGAAAAAAAACTAAATTTTTATTTAGTATTTTTATAAATTCATCATTTGTAAAACAGCTAGTACTAAAAGAACCATTACGCCAAATCCTGTTGACATTAACATACTCATTGTTTTACTTTCCATTTTATCTAATCTTGCTTTATATTTTGTTTCTCTCGCTTTTTGTTGTAAACTAGAAATAGTTCTTGAAAACATTAACATTTGTTCTTGTTTTCGATCTTGACTTCCTAAACTTAACCGATACAAAAGCCGCATCATTCGCATTGAATCACGTACAGGATATTTTCTTGCAAAATTCATATAAGGCTCTATTGAATCATTACCAGAATTTATTTCATTAATCATCTCTTGTAAACCATCTTTAAATATATCTGGAGCATCTAATACTGATTTACCAATTGCCACTGGAACTGTATAGTGTTGAATTAATATTTCAATTCCTTTTAAATAATGGGGTAACATACTATCAATTTGAAATATATGCCTTTTATAATAAGATTTTATATTTAAGTAATCAATTTTAAATATTAAAAATCCAATAACAAACGAAATTAATATTTTTAAAGCGTCTAATTCTTTTAAGAAGAAAAAGATACATAAAATACTAACCATCAAACCATTACGAATTCTTTTAATAAAAATTGTATCTGGATTAACATTATCACCATATTTTGACTTAACATAAAAATCCCAATCATCTTCTTTTAGTTTTCTAAATAAGAAAAAATTGTCATTAATAAAATCTTTAATACTAAGTTGGCCATTATACGTCATAACTACAAATATCAGAATAATAATAATTATAATTTCTACTTCCATTATTCTGCCCCCACATCTTCATTGTAATACTTCTCTCCTGTAATCAAGAAATAAACATTAATCCAAATTATAATGTGCAAAATTATTTGAACATACCAAATCTCTAATAATTCAATATAATTATCTTTACCCAACATAAATTCAACAACCACAACTAATGAAAATAATACAGCAGAAAAAGTTAAAAACTTTTTATGAAAGTTTTTTCGATCCATTTGATCTCTATATACACCTTCTACTAAAGCATCGATATCCATAGACATATTTTCTAAAGATTCTCCAGCATCTCTAGCTCCTTCTTTTGTTATTTGTAAAAATAATTGATGCATATTCTTAACCATATAGAAAGGATATTTAGAATTAAAATACTCAATTGATTCATCAATTGTTCCATTTGTATAAGATAAATCAACCATTTTTTTAATATCACTTAAAACAGGTTCTTCAATTATTCCAGAATCTCTAACTCCCTCTAAACTTTTAACAAAACTTTGGGTTGTATTAAATTCCATTATAACATTTGTAGTATAAGTTTGTATTTGTTCAAAAATAAATTCACTATATACTCTTTGACATCTTAAATAAGCTAAATAAGGTATAAAAGAAACTGTTAAGATAGCATATACAACTGCCCAAATTATACTATAAAAGTAAAAATAACCAACAATTGCCGCAAAACCACCTAATAAAACAACTTGCATAGCATATTGTTTAATAGTATATTCTTGACCCAATTCTTTTGATTTTTGTCTAACAACTTTAAAAGAATAAGGGGCATACTTATTATAAATATTTCCAGCTACATCTAAAACATTTTTTTGTTTTTTACCACTTTTGGCATTGCGATAAGCAAATATAAAAACTGTTATCCCTACCATTATAAGTAATTCTGGCAATGTTCGCATTTTACACCTCTTTTCATTCTTTTATAACGAATCAATTACTTCTAAAGAAGGATTAACTTCTCCAACTGATTCTTGTTCACTAGATTCAGTAACAAATAAATTATCTTTAATAGTAACTCCTTGACTACCTAAATAATCTTTTAAATATTTACTCGGATTATTAAAACTAAAACGTCCATCTAAATTTTTCTTATATATAACATTAAAACCTGCTTCGTTATTCTCATCAACATAAAATTCGCAAACTTCTACAATTTCTCTTTGAAATCTTCCCAATTCTTTACTCATATATCCTTTAACATGAATTGCTAATTGAACATATCGATGTATTGATTTTAAAAATTGATCAATATCTTGATTAGACTCCAACAAACTATATAAACGCATTGGAACATTTCTTGCACTATCTGAGTGAATAGTGGAAATAATATTATGTCCTGAAGAAATTGAATTACGAACAGAAGTAACTGCTTCGGCAGAACGAACCTCGGATAATAAAATCCATCTTGGATTCTGTCTCATACATGTTACCAAAACATCTGAATAAGAAGCAATATTATTTGTTTTCATTGCTACTATATCCCGGTGTGGAAATATACGATCTAAATGCAACTCTAAAGTATCTTCAATAGTAATAACTTTTTCATTTTCCTTAGTATGGCTTGCTAAATACTTAACCAACTCTGTTTTACCACTACCAGTTTCTCCACTAACAATAATATTACAATGTCCTTCTACACAAGTTAATAAAAAATTTAATAAGTCTTCAGTAACATATCTTTCACTTATTAATTTTTCTTTATTTAAACGTATTTTTGCTGGTGTTTTACGAATAACACAAGCCACACCATTAGTTGCAATCGAATCATGTACAAAGTTAAGCCGTAATTCAGCTGACTCAGCATCCAAAAAAGGATGTGCCATATTAAACGTTTTTCCCATAACATTAGAACATTGAAATGCTAATTTTTCTAATAGCGAATTATTAATATCTGGTCTATCAACCCGATATACACCACGATCTAATGTCTTTAACCAAATTTGACCACCATTACTATAAGAAATATCGGTAACATTATCATCATCTAAAAATTCTTTTAAAGGCCCAAAATCTATTTGAGAAAATATTGCATCATTCAAGTTATGACACCTCCTTTTTATTCTAATCTACAATTTGTGCTGCTTTACTCATAATAAAATTATATAAAGTTTCACTAGCTACTTGTGTTTCACCAGGATTTTGTGTATATGACGCACTTCTTGGTACTGGTGTTACTTTTATTGAGTTACCAGTTATTAATTCTGAAACTTTTAATAATTGATGATATTCATCTGGTACTGCAAACAACATAAATGCTGAATCTCCTGCTTCAGTATCCCAGAATATATCTCGACCACTTGAATCTCTTACTGATAAAACTTCAATACTTTCAATTAATGGTCCATATAATACTTGTCCATTATCATCTACAGCTTGTAAATATAAATCAATATAATCTCCAGACATAATTGAATTAGCATAAGTCATTTCATTATTAACACTCAAAGTATAAATAGTATATCCTTCAGGAATTCCTTCAAAAATTGCGTTTGGCGACTCTTTTTTATCACATATTTGTGAAGCATAGAAAAAACCATTTTTAGGAATACTTGTTCCAGTACAAACATATTTTCCTTCTAGTTGACTAACATCGGTAATAATATCACTATCTTTTAATGTACTTTGGGTAATTTCTTTTCTTTCAATATTATCATCTTCAATTTTTTTGCCAGTATCAATCGCTTCTATTGCATAAGGAATACTTATAGTTGTAATTGCTTTATTAACACGATCGTTATAAAACCACCACAATACGATTACTCCTGCCAAAACAGCAAGGATAGTAACAGTATTTTTATTACTTAAAAACCTTTTAATAGTCGCTGACAAATTTCCCATTCTTATTCCTCCTTAACTATTTTGTTCTAAAATAGCATCTATTCTACTAGACATATCAAATGTTTCTGCATCATTAGCAATTACATAAGTATTTGTACTACTAGTAATCTCTATACTTACTTTCGGAGGAGCTTCATAAATACCTGTAAATACAATATCGTATTCAGTAGTCATATCCGCTGTTTCAGCAAATCTTCTTAAAAAACTTTCAATAAATTTTTCTTTATTTATTTTAAGCTCCCCATATTGCCTATAGTAAGCATAATCAACTGCATCAATCATCGCATTTTCACTTAATTGCTTAACTGTATAATAATCTTCAGTACTATTAGAGGTTACATTTTGTATTAATAACATAATTACTACTACAAAAACTCCTAGTGCAATTAACCAATATCCCCAGTATGTTTCTTTCATCTAAATGTATCCTCCTTTTTATTTCCAAGATGGCCCAATATTTATTGCTCCAAAATTCTTTTTAAAATTAGAATATTCTAAACCATATTCTGTAGTAACAGTCCATTTACTACTATCTGCTTTATCCCAAGATGTCCAATAATTAGAATTATTTTGTGTATTTTTTCTTTCATTTCCTTGTAAACGATTACCAGAAATTTTAATATTATCTCCAACATCACTTTCTAATAATCCATCAATAAATGTACTATAACAATAAATATTTTTATATACTTTACCATCACTATCTTTATAATCATAGCATTCTAAGGTGTTACTAGCATAACCACCTTTTTCTTCATTAGCTCGGTTATAATCTTGAATTTTTTTAATCATTTTACTATCTAATTTAACTTTTACACTTACATCCCCAGTTGCAGATTCCCCAGTATCAGGATCAACATCATAAATTGTTTCACCATCTTCTTCAATTTCCTTCGAAGTTGCATAAGCTTTCAACTCTAAAGCTGTATTAATAGTTGTATCATCATATTGCCAATTTACTCCCAAATCACGATCATTAGGATTTAATACATCAGGCGTAATTGGACGATAAGTTATATTTGAGTCTCCATTTGTATAAAGACAGCCATCACATTCAACTGGACAATTATTATCAGGGCAATCTGGATTAAAGCAATCATCTGGTTCACATTCAACTGGACAATCTGGACAATTTACTTTATAAGAACATACATAACGTCCATCTTCAATTTCATCATCATAACTTAATTGTCCTGGGTCTTGACATTTATCCTCTTTATCACTAAGTACAGCCCCTATGACACTCTTATCAGATCCCCAAATACGACCTAACTCACCTGTATCATAGAATTCTCCTAAATTCTTAACATTTAAATAATAAGAATATACTCCTTGACCTGTGCCAAGTCCTACTGGAAGTCCATTAACAATAGCTTCTGCATTTTCTATATCATCTTCTTTTTCAGCATTAGGATCTTTTGCTACTACACCACCAGTTGAAAATATTGTAAAGAATTGTGTAGGCGTAATATATTTTCCAGATGCCTCAATTGAAGCTTTCATTCTTGTAACATTATTAATAATAATATCTTTCATTGAACATTCTATAGTAACTGGAACTTCATATTGAGGTGAAAAACTACATGTAAATTGTTTTATAGTTTCTTTAGGAATTTCACCATCATTAACCCAATCAGAAGCGCATGATTCATAAGAATCGTCTGTATCATCTGAACATCTTTGGACATTTACCTCTGATTTTTCTACTTCTCCAATTGTATCTAAAGTATCCTTAAATAAATTATTCATATAACTTTCTTCATAATCAAAAGTAATTTGTGGATCAAAATTATATTCCAATTTATCTGACCATTCACTACAACTATTAAATTCTTTAATGGTATTTTCATATTTTTTTATTGCTGCACTTAAAGCATTAGATTTTTCCAAAACATCTTCATTATTAACTACAGCATTAGAAACACTACCACCTTCATAATTATAAGAAATAAATGTTGTCGCACCTTTAGATGCAGCATCTGCTTCAGCATAAACATTATAAGCATCAATTACTTCTTTTCGATAATATTCTAAATCTTCTTTAAATAAATCTTTATCAATTTTAGATGTATAACAAGATTTAGTTCCAGAAATAGCAGCTTGCAATGTAAAGTATCTACCACTATTCACTTCTTTTTGACCAGGTAATGTAAAATGATAATCTTCTTTACAAGATACTGTACAATATTGACTGTCAATTAAATTATTGGTTTTATACGAATTGCCAGCTTTATCCTTTTTGTTTATAATACATTTTAAAATATTTTTATCATCAGATTTTTCACAACTATCCGGATCAATCTCATATCCTTCTTTAATATCAAACTCTGTATCAGTATCAGTACACTCAGCTTTACCTACAATTGTATTACAATTTGCTGAACATTCTTCTTCCCATTTTTCACATGTTCCAGGTATTCCTTCTTCACATTGATGTTTTAAATCATCACAATCAGGTACACAACCCGTAAAAATTTCATCAAAGCCAGCGCCTGAGCCAACTTTTATTTCACTACCCTCTCCAGGCACTGTTTCTTCACCGCCTTGATATAACATATAAAAGTATTGAGCAGTATTATTGTTATATCCAACAGGACGAACAGTATAAACAGTACTCTTCATTGAATCATCATAATATTTCAATTTTAAAACAAAATCCAACGGTTCACAGAAATATGTTTCAGAAGTTGAAGTAAATTCTATTGTAATAGTAATATTTCCTTTACCATTTTTTAAATATGTTTTAACTAAATCATCAGGTAATACAGAAACTTCTTTATCATTTATTAAAATCTTATAACTCACACCATATTTTGCACAATTAGTACATTCAAAAGATGGTTCAATTTTTGCTTCTTTTGAAGTAAAACCATTTGCTTCTAATTTATATGTTGCACTAGCCACATATGTTTTTATTTTAGTTTCTGGATCAATTTCCACTTTTTTTCTGTTTATAATTGGCTTTTTATTGATTTTTATTGATGCATTTCCAGAAGTTTTTTGTTTAGCAGCCGCACTTAATCCGCCTTTTACTAAACGCATTATTTCATTTTGAACAGCATCATTATTAGATTGCCAATATCCAACTTGTTGTCCAGTAACAAATGTTGGTGCTTTACCGATTGCAGAATCAACCAATTTTCTAAAATCAGCTTTATTTTTATAACCTTTAACTATTAATTCGTTGAAAAAGAATTTTAATATCCCAACACTATTATCTGCATAACCATAATAACCAGTAACATTTGAAGTTATTTGACCAGTATTACTCCACAAAAGTTCATATAAACGAAGTGCTGTATTTGTTGCTGCTATTTCTTGAACTGTAGTTAAACCTTTAGCAACATTTTTATTATTAACAGACCACCCATTTTGTAAAATATAAATTATACCTGCACCATAATTTTTCTTAACTCCATTTGCTTGTGATGGATCAGCCACTACTTCAACACATTCAAACGCTGTACCCCAACGATCAGGATAACCCGGTTGACGACAATATGGTGTATATCTATTACCATTACTATCTACAAGTTCATACTTATAAATTCCTTCTGAATATCCAGACCACCCAAAAACTTTATAACCATCTGAGCCATAAAATCTTACTCCTTTACAACTAGCAGCCTTTACATCTTTAACGCTAATAATCACAGTTGATAATATTATTAAAAATATTATTTTTAGTTTTTTCATTTTCATAACCCTAATTCCCTCTGTTTCTTCCTTTTAATATTTACAACAATAATAAATATTCCGGCGCCTATTATAACAGAAACTCCCAAAATAATCAAGCTATATTTTTTAAATGATTCCCAAATACTATTCTCATCAGTTTTTGAATTCCCAGAATCATCTTCTTTCTTAGAATGCTCTAATTCAAATTTTTCTAACTTTTTTCTAAAATTCTCTTCAGTTATTTCTGAATTCGTTTTAACATATTTTTGGCAAAGTTCAAAATCAGGGTATAAAGCACAAGAATCAGAAAAACCAAAGAAATTTCTTCGTGGTGTTAATAGATATAATGTTTTATATAACTCATTTGGACAACTTGTCTTTGTTGTTGTATAAATCTCAATTGTAAAATTTGTTATTTTGTCTAAATTGTCCCATCTAAATACTATATTCCCATTATTTGTATCACCATAATTATACGTCTTTACTTCGTTATTAAAGTCATTTTTTATTGAAACATAAAACTCTTCTGAAATATTCAACAAAGAAACATTAATATAATCCATTGTAGTCACTTGCCCACTAGAACTTTCTATATTTTCTGTCAATATTTCATAACTAGCTTTAATATTAGCAGCCTTTTGATTAATAGTATTTTGTTCTTGATAAGAACATAATGAAGCCGCATTTACAGTTGTAATAGAAGAAAAAGTAACTAATAAAATAGCTATAAATCTTTTCATCTAGAAACACCTACTTTCTATTCTATTATAAATTTTAACATAAGAATTAGGTATTAGCAAGGTACGATTGATAACTTTTTCAAGATATGATATATTTAAAATGGTGAAATTAAATGGACAATACTAAAAAAGTTTTTTTTCAAAAAATTACCAAAATATTAAATAGTATTTTAAAACAATTAGGTATAATTTTTCTATATCTTGTAATATTAGCAATTTTTTATACAATGTTTCAAAATTTTTTAGAAAATAACAATTTTATTTTAAAAAACATAACAAACATTTTTATTGATTTAATTATTTTAATTATATTTTTATTAATTTTTCGAAAAACCATAATTCCCGATTTTTCTACTTTTAAAAAAAGTGCTCCAAATTATTTAAAAAAATACTCTAAATACTGGTTTATTGGTCTAATAATCATGATAATTAGTAATATGATTATCAGTAGTATTATCGGCATGCCCGAAAACGAAAAAGCTAATCGCAATCTTCTCAATGAACTACCCATTTATTCTACTCTTGCCTTAATTATTTTTGCTCCTATCATTGAAGAATTACTAACTAGAATTATTTTAAAAGACACATTTAAAAACAAATGGATTTACATACTTATCTCGGGATTTATTTTCGGATTTCTCCACTGTACAAGTTTTATAATTGATAATAATTTACTAGAACTTCTTTATATAATTCCTTACGGAGCTTTAGGCAGTATTTTTGCTTATATATATTATGAATCAAACAATATTTGGACAAACATTTCTTTTCATGCTCTTCATAATCTTCTTAGTCTTTCTCTAATAGTATTAGCAGGTACTTTATGAAAAAGTTTTTAATAATATTTTTCCTTCTCTTATTTTGTTTATTCTTATATGGTAAATATATAGAAGTTTATCCAATCAAAATCCATGAATATACCATTAAAAATTCTAAAATACCCAAAGATTTTGAAGAATTAAAAATCGTTCACTTTTCAGACATTCTATATGATTCTAAATACGACTCTAAAAGATTAGATAATTTAATATCCAAAATAAATGATTTAACTCCCGATATTATTATATTTACTGGTGATTTATTTAATAGTAGTTCTAAGTATACCGAAGAAGATTTTTCTACTTTAAGTAATACTCTTACTAAACTAAATGCTAATTTATATAAGTATGCTGTAATTGGTGATAATGATCAAAAATATCTTGAAAAATACAAAGATATATTATACACTTCCAATTTTATTCTTCTAGACAATCAAAATAAATTATTATTTTACAAAGATGAAACACCGATAAATATTATTGGTCTATCCAATACAACTAATATTAATGATTTATTAACAACTGATATTCCTTATAATTATAGTCTTGCAATCATTCATGAACCAGATAATATTGAAGAATTAAACAAAATAGGCATTGATACTATTCTTGCGGGCCACTCTCTAGGTGGAGTAATTAACATTCCATTTTATGGTGGTGTTATCAAAAAGAATGGTGCTAGAACTTATATTAATGATTATTATAAACTAAGTCATAGTGAAATATTTGTTTCAAATGGTCTTGGTTATGAACATTTTAATTTTCGTTTATTTAATACTCCATCAATTAATGTTTACAGATTTTCAAAGTAATTTTAACGCATTTCTAAATAATAATACATAATTTTATAAAATTTGTTATAATAAATTTACAAAAACCAATTTCTAGAAATTAAAACACTCCATACTATTATTAATTACAAGATAATATTAACAGTTATCTTGTTTTTATTATTTAAAAATGTTAAGATTATGAGGTAATTCTACTTATTAAATATGAAGCAAAAAAACTTATATTTTAATTTATAATTTACAAAATAATAAAGAAACGGAGGACATTAATAATGTTTGAATTAATATCAAAATATCAACCATCAGGAGATCAACCAAAAGCCATTAAAGAATTAGCAGAAGGAATAAAAAAAGGAAAAAAAGAACAAGTTTTACTAGGAGCAACTGGAACAGGTAAAACTTTTACAATTGCTAATGTGATTGCAAGTGTTAATAAACCAACTTTAATTTTAGCACATAACAAAACTTTAGCAGGACAACTTTATTCAGAGTTTAAAGAATTATTTCCAAACAATCATGTTGAGTACTTTGTTTCTTATTATGATTATTATCAACCAGAAGCATATGTTCCATCAAGTGATACTTATATTGAAAAAGATTCATCAATTAATGATGAAATTGATGAACTAAGACATAGTGCCACAAGTGCTTTAATTAATTACAAAGATGTAATTGTTGTTGCTAGTGTTTCTTGCATTTATGGTATTGGTGAAAAAGAAGAATACAAAAAAAACATGTTAGTTTTAAGTCTTGGTGATAGTATCAAAAGAAGTTATATAATTGACCGATTAGTAGATATGACTTATGAAAGAAATGATTTAGATTTTCATCGGGGAACTTTTAGAGTTCGTGGAAATTCAATTGATATAATTCCAGTTAATACTAAAGAAACTGGATTAAGAATTGAATTAGATGATGATTTAGTAGAAAGCTTAACAGTTTTTGATCCTCTCACTGGAGTAGTTAAAGAATCCAAAAAAACTATTGTCATTTCACCAGCATCACACTTTGTCACTAGTCCTGAAAAAATGGATGAAGCAATTAGAAGAATTGAAGAAGAAAAAGAAAAACAACTCCAATTTTTTAAAGACAATAACAAATTAATAGAGGAACAACGATTAAGAGAACGAGTTAATTATGACATTGAAATGCTAAAAGAAACTGGATTTTGTAATGGTGTTGAAAACTATTCTAGACATCTAGCATTAAGAGAAGCTAATTCTACTCCAACCTGTTTAATTGACTTTTTCCCTAATGATTTTCTTTTAGTAGTTGACGAATCACATGTTACGCTCCCTCAAGTAAGAGGAATGTATAATGGCGATCGAATGCGCAAACAAACTTTAGTCGATTATGGTTTTCGCTTGCCTAGTGCACTTGATAACCGACCTCTAAAATTTCCGGAATTTGAGAAAAAAATTCACAATGCAATATACGTTTCCGCAACTCCTGGCGATTATGAACTAGAAAAAGTTGCTCAAGTAACCGAACAAATTATTAGACCAACTGGCTTATTAGATCCTCTTATTGAAATTCGAAAAACAGAAGGTCAGATTGACGACATTATTGGTGAAATAAACGAGCGAATTAAACTTAACGAACGAGTTTTGATTACCACATTAACTATTCGAATGAGTGAAGAATTAACAAATTATCTTAAAGAAATGAATATAAAAGTTGCTTATTTACACAATGAAATTAAAACTTTAGAACGGCTAAAAATAATTCACGATTTAAGATCTGGTGTATATGATGTTGTCGTAGGAATTAATCTTTTACGAGAAGGTATCGATATACCTGAAGTTAGTCTTATATGTATTTTAGATGCTGATAAACAAGGATTTTTAAGAAACAGTCGTAGCTTAATTCAAACTATTGGAAGATGTGCTAGAAATGCCAAAGGAAAAGTAATAATGTATGCAGATACATATTCTGAAGCGATGAATATTGCGATAGAAGAAACAAACAGAAGAAGAGAAATTCAAATTGCATATAACCAAAAGCATAATATTATACCTCAAACAATTATTAAAGATATTAAAGAAGTTATTTCTAATCAAGTAGAGAATAAATCAAAAAAGAAAACTCGAACTAAAAAAGAAACAATTGATATGATAAACAAAATTGAAGAAGAAATGAGAAATGCTGCTAAAAATTTAGATTTTGAACGGGCAATGGAACTAAGAGATGTCTTATTTGAACTAAAAGGAGAAATGAAATAATGAAAGCCCTAATAACTGGTGCTTCATCAGGCATTGGAAAAGACATGGCTAAATACTTAGCTAATTTAAATATCGAATTAATATTAGTAGCAAGAAGAAAAGAATTACTTGAACAATTAGTAGAAGATTTACAAGTTCCTACTAAAATTATTTGCCTAGATTTAAGTATTGAAAAAAATTGTTATAAATTATATGAACAAACTAAAAATTTAAATGTTGATATTTTAATTAATAATGCTGGTTTTGGTTTATTTGGTGAGTTTTTTGAAACAGATTTAAATACAGAATTAAAAATGATTGCAGTTAACATTACAGCTCCTCATATTTTAACAAAACTTTATCTAAAAGATTTTATTAAAAAAGATAAGGGATATATTTTAAATGTTTGTAGTAGTGCTGGCTTCATGGCAGGACCAAGATTAAATACATACTATGCCACTAAAAATTATTTAACAAAGTTAACCATGGCAGTCAATGAAGAATTACGTCAAAGAAAAAGTCATGTCAGTATATCTGCTTTATGCCCTGGACCAACTAAAACAGAATTCAACAAAGTTGCTCATGGAACATTCAGTATAAAAGAAACCAGTAGTAAATATGTTGCTAAATATGGCATAGATAAAATGTTTAAAAGAAAAATGCTAATTATTCCTACCATTAAAATGCAATTAGGTATTTTTGGACTAAGATTTATTCCCTATCGTTTACAACTTATTATTTCTTATCATATTCAATATCGTAAAAGCAAAAAATAATTAATCTTTATGGTTAATTATTTTTTAAATATTCTTGTTGTATTTAAAATAGTCAATAAAGTTAAACCAGTATCTGCAAATACGGCTTGCCACATAGTAGCAATTCCTAAACCACTTAATAAAAGTACTAAAATTTTAATACCCATTGCAAAGAGTAAATTTTGTTTTACAATTTTATTTGTTTTAAGAGAGATTTTCCATAATGTTAATAAACTATCTAAATTATCATTCATAATTACTACATCTGATGCTTCAATCGCCGAAGCACTTCCTATACCACCCATTGAAATACCTACTCCTGCAATTCTAAGAGCTGGTGCATCATTAATTCCATCTCCAACAAAAGCAACCTTGCCATTATATTTCTCTAAATCTTTTTCTAACAATTTAAACTTATCTTTTGGAAGTAACTCATATTGAACTTCATCAATTCCCACTTTATTAGCTATATTTAGTGCAATATCTTTATTATCTCCAGTAAACATTTTTACTTTAATACCTTTCTTTTTTAAAAAAGCAATAGTATTTATGGCTTCATTTTTAATTTTATCAACAATATATAACTTAGCCACTAACTTATCATTAAGACATAAACAAATCGCATTATCATTTTTATTATCTTGACAAAAATTTGTTGAACCAATTTTCACTTCAATATTATTAACATTATATTTTAAACCTAAACCACTAATCTCTTCAAAATTATTAATTTGAAAACATTTAACATTTTTGGCATATTTTTTCATAATTGCTAGAGCAATTGGATGGTTAGAAAACTTTTCACCACTAACATAATATTTAATAATTTGTTCTTTAGAATATTTTGAATCAAGAATTTTCAAATCATAACTATAATTATTTCCTTCAGTAATAGTTCCTGTTTTATCAAAAATTATCTCTTCTATTTTAGAAACTTCTTCTAAATAATTGCTCCCTTTAATTAAAATACCTTTTTTTGAAGATGCTCCAATTCCACTAAAATAAGAAAGCGGAACTGATATAGCCATTGCACAAGGACAAGAAACTACTTAAAATACCAAAGCTCGATAAATTGCATCTGAAAAACTAATTTGAAATAATGGTAATACTAAAGCAATTAATATAGCTAATACTAAAACTATAGGAGTATATATTTTCGCCGCTTTTGATACAAAATTCTCCGTTTTTGCTTTTTTATCGCTAGCATTCTCTACTAAATCTAATATTTGGGACACAGTACTATCTTCATACAATTTAGTAACTTTTAAAACAATTACATTTAAAGTATTAATACTTCCTGATAATACTTCATTATTAACATCAACACTTTGAAGTCGACTTTCTCCGGTTAAAGCTTTATTATCTATTTTTGACTTTCCTTCAACAACTACACCATCTAAAGGAATTTTCTCACCCTTTTTTATTAAAATTAAATCGCCTTCTTTAACTAATTCGGGTTTAATTTGTTTAACATCTTCGCCCTCTATTAAATTTGCATAAAGTGGTTTTATATCCATTGATTCACTAATAGATTTTCGGGAATTATTTACAGCTTTTTGTTCTAATATTTTTCCAATTTCATATAAAATAATTACCATTAGTCCTTCATAAATATTATTTGTTAAATACGCTCCAATACATGAAATTGTTACTAATAAGTTCTCATCAATATTAAATCCTTTTAACAACATTTTTAAAGATTTTTTAAATGTGCGAAATAATAAAATTACATAAGCTAACAAAATAAACACTTGATTAATTATTTTTTCATCAAAAATTAGGGCCAGACATACAAATAAAATTCCCAATCCTAAACGAACTAAATCAAAAACCAATTTATTATTTTGCTCTTCTTTATCAGATAAAACTTTAACATCAGGATCAATACTTTCCACGATTTTACTAATTTTTCTTTTAATATTTTTTTCACTTAAAGTCGTTTCCACCAACAAAGTAAGTTTAGCAAAATTAACATTTGCACTTGTTACATCAGTTTCATTATTTAATAATACTTCAATCTTATGAGCACAATTGGCACAATTTAAATTACTTAAATAAAACTTATATTTATAATTCTTCAATGTGTTCACATCCTAACAAAAATATTTTTTTAACATGTTCATCTGCTAAAGCATAATAAATCATATTTCCAACTTTTCGATACTTAACTAATTTCGCAGTTTTTAAAATTCGTAATTGATGGGACACAGCCGATTGACTTACTGCAATCTTTTTTGTAATATCACTAACACATAACTCATCTTCAAGTAAAACATTAATTATTTTTATTCTTGTCGAATCCCCAAATATTTTAAATAATTCTGCAACATCAATAATTTTAATTTCATCCATTAAATCCATTTTATACCTCCGATATATGAATTTATGTTCATATATAAATATATTAGCATAATCAAAAAAATATGTCCACTAAAAAAGAACTAAATCAAACATTTAATTCTTTATTTTTTAGTTTTATTTAAATATTTTTGGACATATTCTAAAACTTCAGCAATATTAAGTTCCAAAATATCCTCACTAATTCGTTCTTTAATTTCTACTATATTATCAACAGCTTTTCTTCCCACAGTTATTCTTAAAGGTATACCAATTAAATCTAAATCTTTAAATTTAATTCCGGGTCTTTCATTACGATCATCTAAAACAACATCAATACCATTATTTTTTAATTCTTGATAAATACTTTCAGATAATGCCATTTGTTCTTTATTTTTGCTATCTATGACCACAATTCCTACTTCAAAAGGCGCAATATTAGTTGGCAAAATCATACCATTATCATCATTATTTTGTTCAACAATACTTGCTAAAATTCTTCCAATACCAATTCCATAACTTCCCATTGTTACAACTTGTTCTTGATTATTTTGATCTAAATAAGTTAAATCTAACGCTTTAGCATACTTAGTTCCTAACTTAAATAAATTACCAATTTCAATCCCTTTTTTAAAAAACAAATTACCCCCACATTTTGGACAGATATCACCTTCTAACACATTACTTATATCACCAACCACATCATATTTAAAATCTTTCAAATTAACATTTAAATAATGATAATTTTCTTGATTGGCGCCACAACAAAAATTGACCATGTGCGTAATTTCTAAATCTATTACTGCCTTTTTATCTAAATCAATCGGACCTGTAAAACCAGGAACAGCTTTACTATTTTTAATTAATTCATCATCAGCAAAATCTATTTGTTGAGCATTTAATAATTTTGCTAATTTCAACATATTTAGTTCCCGATCTCCTCTTACAAAAGCCGCAACTAATTCACCATCAACATTAAGTAATAAAGCTTTTACTGCCTTTTTTATCGAAATATTTAAATAATCACAAACTGCATTTATAGTTTGCATTCCCTTAGTTTCAACTAATTCTTTTTCTTTACAATCACTTTCTGAACTATTAAGTAAACTTTTTTCTGCTACTTCCATATTAGCAGCATAATTACATTTATCACAAAGAACTATAACATCCTCACCAATATCCGTTATTGCTTGATATTCTTCCGATAAAGATCCACCCATTGCTCCAGTATCTGATCTAACCATTTTATATTTTACATCTAATCGGTCAAATATTTTATCATAAGCATTCTTCATTTTATTATAAGAAATATCTAACCCATTTTCATCAACATCAAATGAATAAGCATCTTTCATAATAAATTCTCTTACCCTTATTAATCCATAACGTGGTCTTGGTTCATCCCGAAATTTATCTGCTTGTTGATAAATTGTAAAAGGCATATCCTTGTAACTTTTAATCATTGATTTAGCTGCAATAGTAAATAATTCTTCATGTGTTGGTCCTAAAACAAATGGTTTATCAAAGCGATCATTTAATTTAAACATATCTTTTCCAAAAAAAGTAGCGCGATTAGAAATTTCATAATAATCTCTAGGAATTAAACTAGGCATCAACAATTCTTGAGCTCCCGCATTATTCATTTCTTCTTGAACAATTTTTTTAATTTTATCTAAAACTTTTAAGCCCATCGGTAAATACATATAAATACCAGTTCCAACTTTTTTAATCATCCCTGAGCGTACTAATAAATTTCCACTTTTACTCTCTTCGTCTTTAATATCTTCCTTAAAAGTCACAAAATAACTATTACTTAATCGCATATTTTTACCTCTTTCTAATACTTATATCAAAACTTATTAATAAATTCATTTTTTATACATTATATCAATATCAACAGCACCATTAATGCCATCTATTTTCCCATCATTACATAATTGCCAAATAACATAATCACCTTCATAATTAGTTTTATTAGTATAATGTGCAAGCCATACTGGATAATCTAATTTATTAGCCCAAATACTCTCCAAATAATATTTACTACTATAAAGCATCGCTTCATAACCACTCTCTTTAATTGTATTCATAAAAGTATCAGCAACTTCATTAATTTCATGAAAACTAATTTTATAAGAATTCCATTTTGACCAATTTTCCCAATCAAACACTACTGGCAAATCTAATTTTTCACCATCTAATGTTTTTAGAACCCATTTAGCATGCTCTTTTGCTTCATCTTCACTTGTAGCAATACTATATAAATAAACACCAACTTTCAAACCAGCTTTTTTAGCATTTTTCATATTTTCTACATAATAAGGATCAATTTCTAACTCCCCTTTAGCAGTTTTTTGAACCCCTATTCGCATTAAAACAAAAGTTGCACCAGCATTTTTAACTTGTTCAAAATCAATATCTTGTTGCCATTTTGAAACATCAATTCCAATTTCAGTATTATCTTTCTTATGAGCATTTATCACATCACTAAATAAAGTTCTTTTAGGTTCAACTGTAGTTGTATTACCACCAGAATTAATCTTTTTTTCTACTACATTTAAAGTAACATTAACCTTTTTAATATTATTACTTTTATCACTTAACTCATATACTAATTTATATGTTCCTTTAGTATTTAAATCATAATCTCCCGTAATTTTACAAGAAACTTCTCCGTCATGATTATCACCATAAGTTATTAAATCACAAAGTTCTTTCTCTTCACCAACAAAAATTGTTTTATTAGTTCCCCCAAAAACAATTGGTGCTTCTGTATCTAAAATATTAACTTTAAACTTATAAATAAATTTTTTTCCATCTTTTTTATAAAACACTTCATACTCTTTTTCTCCTAAAGTATCCGTATCTAGTTTATAATTATCACTAGCCAATTCTATATTATCAGTTGTACTTAATTCAACAATATCTTTTAAAAAAGTATCACTATAAACAGGAATATTACTCTCAATCAACTTTACAAATTTTTGATTTTCGTCCTCAAATACTTTTTCCTTACAACCAACTAGTAATAAAGAAATAAAAACTAACAATATTATTTTTTTCATATACATCACCCCATTATTATAACACAAACATCTAAATATAAAAGAAAAAGATGCTATGCATCTTCAGACTGTTGACAAAGTTCAATGGTCTTTTCTTTTGAGAAAAAATGTAATATA
>CANRTI010000009.1 GCA_947642635.1 uncultured Mycoplasma sp.
CTGCTTTTTTTGTGATTTAAGAGACATTTTACTTAAGTAATGTAAAACATCAAGTTAATTCATTTTCAAAAACTGTCCGTAGGTAAGGCTTTAAGTATTTTTTGTTGACATAATGTTAACAAAAGTTTGGTAATATAAATAGTTTGTGCTATAATGGTATAAAACAATAAATGAGAAGGGTTGTATACATTGTTGTTAGCGCATGGCCCTAACGTGGGTGACGAGGATGATAATTATCGAGTAATCAGCGGATATTATCACGGTTTAGTATAATCGAAAGATATATTCTAAAAAACAAAATCAAAATTGTAACAAAGAATATATCATATACTTAAAAATAATAAATAAATTAAATAATAGAAAAGGAGATTTTTTTGTGTGTGGAATTGTTGGTTATATAGGTAGAGAAAAAGCTTTACCGAGAGTTATAACTGGATTAAAATTTTTAGAATATCGGGGGTATGATTCAGCAGGAGTTGCTTATGTTAAAGATAAATCAGTTACAATAAAAAAAGAAGTTGGGCGTATTAGTAATTTAGAAAAATTATTAAATATTAGTGAAGATACCAATATTGGAATTGGTCATACAAGATGGGCTACTCATGGCATCCCAAGTGTTGTAAATTCTCATCCCCATCAAGTGGGAAAATTTACAGTAGTTCATAATGGAATAATTGAAAATTATGTTAGTTTAAAAGAAAAGATGGTTAAAGAAGGAATTGATTTTCAATCAGATACTGACACGGAAGTAATTCCCGCTTTATTAGATTATTATTATCAACAAGAAAAAGATATTTTAAAATCTATTAATAAAACAATTAATGAATTAGAGGGAAGTTATGCAATTGGGATTATTTGTGAAGATGATTTGGAACATCTTTATGCAGCAAGACTAGGAAGTCCTTTAATTATTGCTAGTGATAGTAGTGGGTATTTTATTGCTAGTGATGTTCCAGCAATTTTAAATTATACTAATAAATATATTTTATTAGATGAAGGTGAGTTTGCTAAAATTAGTGTTGATGAGGTAGTGGTTTATAACAATAAATTAGAAAATGTTAAAAAAGAAGAATTAACATTTGAAGGAAGTCAGGATGCAGCAATGTTAAATGGTTATGAACATTATATGTTAAAAGAAATTCATGAAGAAGAAAAAGTATTCTTAGATACTTTGAATTATTATGTAGAAAATAATCAATTTAAAAATACTATGCCAGAATTTCGGGATTATGAAAAGATCCATATTGTTGCTTGTGGTAGTGCCTATTATGTTGGGAATATTGCTAAAAATTTAATTGAAGAATTTGCTAACATTCCCGTAACTGTTGAAGTAGCTAGTGAATACCGTTATCAAAAGAATTTTTATGATAACAATACTTTAGTAATCATTATTAGTCAATCAGGTGAAACTGCTGATTCACTAGCAGCATTAAAGAAAGCTAAAGAAGATGGTATTGATACTCTTGCTATTGTTAATGTTGTTGGTTCCTCGATTGCTAGAGAAGCCAAATATACCATGTATGTTAAAGCTGGTCCAGAAATTGCTGTCGCAACTACTAAAGCATTTCTTGCTCAAGCTACATTATTATCCTTATTAGCAGTGCGGTTTTCTAAAAAAGAAGAGTTATTAAAAGAGTATGTGGGTATGGAAAAACATATTGCTGATTTACTTAGTCGTGATTATTTAGAATATGCCAAAGATATTTATCAACATGAAAATGCTTTCTTTATTGGAAGAAGTGTTGATTATGCTTTAAGTTTAGAAGGTAGTTTAAAATTAAAAGAAACGTCTTATATCAACAGTGTTGCTTTTCAAGCGGGAGAATTAAAACATGGTTCAATTTCTTTGATTACAGATGGTACACCAGTTATTGGAATTTGTACTAAAAGTGCCATTGCTAGTAAAACTATTAGCAATATTAAAGAAGTTAAAAGTCGTAATGCTTATGTTTTATTCTTAACTAATGAATTTGTTCAAGATGATTTTTATGATAAAATTATTATCTTACCAAAAGTACATAATTTAATTATGCCAATTATTTCGGTTATTCCATTACAATTAATTGCTTATGAAGTAGCGAAATTAAGAAATTGTGATATTGATAAACCAAGAAATTTAGCTAAATCAGTTACTGTAGAATAAAAAAATTGTATCAACGTTTTGTTGATACTTTTTATATTATTAATGTTTTACTAATTTTAAACTTTGGACATTTTCAAATAAATCTTGATAGTGCTCTAGTAAATGGTAATTAGGAACTAAACCTAAATCAATTAATTGCTTATAAAAACTAGGCGGATTATCAATTGGTAATCTTAAAATATATTTTAATAAATAAAGAGAGTATTCCGGGTCGATTTTATATAAATGGTAAAGTTCAATTGCAAATAAATAAGCAGTTAAATATATTTGATTACCATTTTTATTACTATTAAGTATTTTTCTAGTCTGAGAACTTTTAAAATTCATACTTACTTGAGATAATAATTTTAATAAAGCATCAATATTTCTAGCAATTAAAACATAATTATTAAATTCATTAGCAGTATAAATTATTGGCTCAGTACTCCTAAACGTTTGTTGATAATAATCAGCTGCTAAAAGTTCCATGAAAAGAGTTATAATTTCCATAAAATATTTATTTCTAACTGAATCAGACTCATTATTAAAATAAAAATTAATTCCATGAGCAAATTCGTGAATAATGGTAAAAAAGTCTTGTAAAGTATTAAAACTATTAATAGATATAAAGCATTCTTTTTTATAATGTAAAAAATATGTTTCACCACAAACTGACGAATTACTATTCTTTGTAAATCTTATTGAAGAATTAGCCAAAATAGTTTTAAGAACAGAATATAATTCTGGATCAACACTGTTATAAAAACCTAGTAATAAATTAATTAGTTGATTTTGAGAAAGATTATTACAAGGAAGTTCTGGAACATTAAACATTTTTTGTGCCGTTAATTCTCTAAAACTTTTAATGTCTTCTAAAAAGAATGCAAAATTTTTGGTTTCACTTTCGAGTTGTTGCGAAATAGTTCTGTAATTATTAGGTATTTCGCTAGGAGTTACTGACTCCATTTCTTGTAAAATTATTTCTAAAATACTTAAATCATTTTCAATTTGTAAAATAGTTTGAGGATTATCGATATTTTTAAGTTCTTGTTCTAATTCTTCTATTTTAAATATAACATTTTCAGCTGTATAATTTAATGCCATGATAACCCCCTTTTTTCTTGCCCTATATTTTATAACATAACTTAGTAATTTGCAATTCTTTTAAAATTAAAGTATAATTTAGGCGGTGATGCATTTATGCAAATTAATTCTGTAGAAGAACCAATTACTGCGATTAGAATTAGTCAATACCCAGAAAGTGATAAGTGTGAGTTTTTGCTTTTAGGCCGTAGTAATGTGGGAAAGAGTAGTTTTATTAATACTTTGATTGAACGAAAAAATTTTGCCAGAACTTCTTCTAAACCAGGTAAAACGCAAACTTTAAATTTTTACTTAGTCAATAATAATTTTTATTTAGTTGATGTTCCTGGTTATGGTTATGCTAGTGTTTCTAAAGAAGTTCAAAAGAAATTTGGCATTATGATTGAAGATTATATTCAAAATCGTCCTAGTTTAAAACATGTTTTTTTATTAATTGACTATCGTCATAAACCAACAGAAGATGATATTTTAATGTATAATTTCTTAAAGTATTACAATTTAAATATAACCATTGTGACAACTAAATATGATAAAATTACTAAAAATGGGCGTATTAAACAAGACAAATTAATAAAAGATACATTGAAATTGGGTCCTGATGAGTTTTTTGTTCCTTGGTCGACAATTACCAAAAAAGGCCGTAATGATATATTAGAAATTATCAGTAGTTATTTAGAAAAATAAAACAATTAGTAGGTGATAAAAATGAATAAAAAGGGATTTACTTTAGTGGAATTATTGGCAGTTATAATTATATTAGGACTTATTAGTGTTATTGCCGTTCCTTCAATTATGGGAATTAATGGTGGAATTAATGAAGAAATGTTAGAAGCGAAAGCTACTTTAATTGAAGAAGCAGCGATTATGTATGGAAGTGATTTTAAAGGTTCAATTATGGCTAGTGACAAAACTTATAATAATATGCCTTGTAAAACAATTATTGTAAGTGATTTAGTACCTACTTATTTAGAAAAAGATAATGATAATGCTTGTTTAGATAAGGATAGTGAAAATAAGGATGGGTGTATTAAAAATCCTGGTAATACAAATGATTATCTCGATCAATACCAAATAATTATTTATTATAAAAATAAAAGAATTCATGCCAAGATGGATATAGAGAAGAATTTATCTTGTAGTTAGGGGGAATTATGAAAACAGTTTGTTTAATTGGAAGACCAAATGTTGGAAAGAGTAGTATTTTTAATCGGTTAATTAAAGAGAAAAAATCGATTATTTTAAGTGAACCAGGGGTTACAAGAGACCGAGTTTATGGTGTAGTCACTTATGAAAATAAAAGATTTAATTTAATCGATACAGGGGGTATTCATGGCCCAGATAGTGATTTTAATCAAGATATTTTGATGCAAGCTGAACTTGCCATTGATGAAGCTGATTTAATCCTTTTTGTTGTCGATGGCCTAGAAGGAATAAGTGATGCGGATAAATTAATTCGGAATATGTTAAAAAAAGCGCATAAAGATGTAATTGTTCTAGTTAATAAAATTGATAATACTAAAAGAAATATGAATATTTATAATTATTATGAATTAGGGTTTGAAAAAATAATGGCTGTATCTGCCGAACATAATTTAGGTTTTAAAGAATTATTAAATACCATTTCTAAAGATATAGAAGAAGCTTCTTTAGAAACTTCGGATATTTTGCGTTTTTGCTTTATAGGGCGCCCTAATGTTGGAAAAAGTTCATTAATTAACGCTTTATTAGGTGAGGCCCGAGTAATTGTTAGTGATGTAGCGGGTACTACAAGGGATGCAATCGATACTAAGTTTACTTATAACAAGAATGAGTATATTGTAATAGATACTGCGGGTATGCGTAAAAAGGGGCGTATTTACGAAACAATTGAAAAATATAGTTTGTTAAGAAGTATGAAAGCAATTGAGAGAAGTGATGTTTGCATTTTAGTTATTGATGGGGAAACTGGAATAATTGAGCATGATAAACACATTTTGTCTTATGCAATTGAAGCTGGTAAAGGAATAGTTATTGCAGTTAATAAATGGGATACCATGAAAAATCCAGATCAAGATATAAAAAGATGGAAACAAGAATTAGAAGTTTACTTTAAGTTTGTTCCTTATATTAATTTTGTGTTTGTTTCCGCTAAAACTAAAAAGAGAATTCATACCTTAATGCCAGAAATTCTTAAAGCTTATGAGAATAATAACAAAGAAATTAAAACTAGTTTGTTAAATAATATAATAGTTGATGCGGTTAATATGCATGAACCGCCTTCGTATAAAGGAAAAAGATTAAAAATTTATTTTGTGAGTCAAACAAGTATAAGACCACCGAAGTTTACATTTAATGTTAACAATAAAAAATTAGTGCATTTTAGTTATGAAAGATACTTAGAAAATAAAATTCGGGAGGCATTTGATTTAGAAGGAACACCAATAATTTTACAATTTAAAAATAAGAGTGATAATTAAATGAGAATTATTGTAAAAAAAATCGAAAAAAGCGCTAAATTAGTTGACAAGAAATTATTATTTTTGTAGAATTAATATAGAAATATAGAAGATAGTATTTCTGAAGAAATATGGAAATTGAGAGGAGGGAAATAAATGGACAAAAAGAACACAATGTTACTAACAGTTATTGCAGTAGCAACTTTATTAGTAGCTGTTGTAGGAGCAACATTTGCTTATTTCTCAATTACAAGTAATCAAGATACTACTCCGACAACCGTAACAGGAGAAACTGAAGCTGTAGGTACTGTAGCATTAAATAATGAAACTTCTGCTATGCATCTTTCATTAACTGCTGCTGATATGTCTGAAGCTAATAAAGGAACAAGTTATTATGCAACTACAGAAACAGCTCAAAATTATGACACTACAAAAACTGATCGTAGTATAGCAAAAGCTACAGTTACTGGTGGTGAAGCAACTACAAAATATAAATGTACTGCAAAAATAAATTTTAAATTAACTGGTGACATGGCAACTCTTTTAAAAACAGGTGATGGTACTATTTCATTAACTAATGGTACTAATGCTACTGCTGAATCAACAAGCGTTGATTTAAAAGAAATTGTTGATGCTGGAACTGATGGCAAAAATGTTAATGTAACATATAACTTAACTGGTACTGCTACTGATGAAATCAAAGCTGCTGTAGCTATTAATAATTTAGATAGTGACCAAACTTATTTATCTGGTAAATCATTTAGTTTAGTAATTGTAACAAATGATTTTGCTTGTGATACTGTTGATAGTTTTGATACTACTGGCGGTACTGATGTTACAGACTAGTAAATAAAATTTAAGAAGAAGTATTATCTTCTTTTTTTTATTGCATTTTTTTCTAAAATAATATATATTTAAAATAGTAATAAGTATTAAATGAGAGAAATATTAAGAAAGACAATTAATGTAATACTTAGAATTTTTGTAGGATCTCTCATACAACTAGTATTATTTTTAATTAATTAAAAATTCATTATGATATATATACCTGATAAAAGTGGGAATTGTCCTCACATAACTGATTTATTAGCTAAAATTTATTCTATTTATGAAAGAGAAGTTGCTAATGCAAATCCCAAAGGCATTAAAGTTATAAAAAAATTAATTAATAATCCCAAAGTTATTGAAGAATTAGAAGAATTAGGAATTGTTTTTATAGATGATTTTCAAAATGTTTCAATTGAAGATATAGTTTTTCTAAATTCTTTTATGATTGATAATAAAGATTTAACTTATTTAAAAAGTAATAATATTGAATATTATGATTTAAATTGTCGTCAATTAATTAATTATCAAATAGTTAATCCTGAAGATTGTGCTTTTAATAAAGGAAAATGTCCTTATTTACAAGATTTAATTAATAGTAATATCAATTTAGCTAAAACAAGTGATGCATATTTTTTAGTAGGGAGTAAAGAGCGATTACAACCTCTTTTTGATACTATTCAAAAATATTGTGATTGTTATATAATTACTGATTTTGAAGACTTAAAAAGAGTTATAATGGAAGAAAAATTTGATTTTTTTACTAAGATTGGGTTAAGCGGTGGCATAGAAGTATCTCAAAAAGAGTTGAGTAATTATCAAGCTTATGGAATGTTTTTAATTTTTTATCAAAATAAATTACAGGAATTAAAAAGTAATCAAGAAGAAATAAATAATCGTTTGAAAATAGCTGAAGATAATGCTGTAATTCAGAAAGTTGTTGGACATTTTCAAGATTTAAATCAAGATGGTAAATATTTAAGAGGAGTTTTAATCGCCTTAGGAAAATATTTAAGTAATTATGAATTAGACCCAGAATATTTAAATTTAGCTTATGCTTATGAAATGTTTCAAACTTCTATTTTAATTCATGATGACATAATTGATAATGCTAAAATGAGAAGAGGGAAAGAAACAATTCCCAGAAGGATTTGTCATGAATACTTAAATCAGAGTAATAACCCAATTTATCAAACTGATGTTTTAAAATTAGCTAATTCAGTGGCTATATGTATGGGTGATTATGGCTTTTTTAACGCTTTTACAATAATTGTCCAAAATTATGCTGATCACCCCGAATTAACAAAAATATTAACATTTTTTAACGAAATTGTAATAAAAACTATTAAAGGGGAAATTTTAGATGTTTATTTACCTTTTTTAGAAAAATATGAATTAAATAATATTACGGAAGAAGATGTTTTAAACATTTATAGTTTTAAAACAAGTTGGTATACATTAATCGGTCCTTTTTTTCTTGGCTATATCTTAGGAGGAAACAAAGAAAATGAATATTTAAAAAATATCTTTTTAAAAATGGGGATTTTATTTCAATTAAAAGATGATATTTTAGGAATATTTGGTAATCAAGATATTGGAAAATCGAATGTTAGTGATATTGAAGAATTTAAACAAACACTACTTTATACTTATGTAATTAATACCAATTATGGTAATGATTTTTTAAAAATTTATGGTAACAAGAATATTAAGAGTAGTGAACTTCAAAAAATTCGGCAAATTTTAGTTACTAGTGGTACTATTCAATATATAAATGATTATATTGAAGATTTATATAATAGCGTTTTAGATGAAATAAATGATTTAAATTTAGAAGATGAGGGTAAGAGTTTATTAAAAGGATTATTAATTTATTTAAAAACCCGTGAGAAATAAAAGTAATTTGCTTAAAAATTGCTTTTTTTTATATTTTTTGAGATAATTTTAATTGAAAGAAGTGATTGTTTTGATAATAGGAAGTCATGTCCATTTTAATAAAGAACAAATTTTAGGTTCGATAAAAGAGGCGATTAGTTATGACGCTAATGCTTGTATGTTATATACAGGAGCTCCGCAAAATACTTTTCGCAGTAGTATCAATTTAGAATATTTAAAAGAAGCTAAAAAATTGATGGCTGAAAACAATATTCAAATAGAAAATATAATATGTCATGCTCCTTATATTATTAATTTAGCCAATAAAGAAAAAATTGATAGTTGGAATTTTTCGATTAGTTTTCTTCGTCAAGAAATTAAAAGATGTGAAGAACTAGGAATTAAATATATTGTTCTTCATCCTGGAAGTAGTGTTAAATTATCTAAAGAAGAAGGCATTAACAATATTATTGAAGCACTTAATCATGTTATAGCCCCAGATTCTAAGTGTATGGTTTTACTTGAAACAATGGCTGGTAAAGGTAGTGAATGTGGCTCTTTATTAGAAGAAATTGCCACAATTATTAAGGGAGTATCAAGTACTAATATTGGAGTTTGTTTAGATACTTGTCATTTAAATGATGCTGGCTATGCTATGAAAGAATTTGATGCATTTTTAGAAGAATTTGCTAAAGTTATTGGTTTAGATAAAATTAAATGTATTCATATTAATGATAGTAAAAATGCTTTAGGAAGTCATAAAGATCGTCATGAAAACATTGGATTTGGCCATTTAGGATTCGAAACAATTTTAAACATAGTTAATCATGAAAAATTAAAAGATGTTCCTAAAATATTAGAAACACCTTATATTAATAAAGATGACACACAAAAAGATCAATCATTACCACCTTATAGGTTTGAAATAGCAATGTTAAGAAAGGGAATATTCAATCAAAATCTTCTTAATGATATTAGAAATTTTTATAAATAGTTAGCATATCTTTGGGAATATTCATGCCAAACTTTACTAATTTTATTAAAATTTTCTTCAGAATAATTATTTTTATATCGTTCGATTTTGAAAAGACGTGGATTACTTAAAACATTTTTATAATTTTTCTTTACAAAATCAAAAGTAAAATTTAATTCATTATCTGATAAATTAATATCTTTATTTAAAGCAAAACTTCTTATGTCATCCTTAGTTAATTTACTTATATATCTTTCCACAATATTAAACATCATCAACCATCCTCATAATATTTTATGTTAACACTTGGAAAATGAATACTAATTTGTTTTAAAACCATACTAATAATGGTGGTTTATGTGAAGAAGTATATTATTTTAGTGGGACTTTTTCTAGTTTTTAGTATTCGAATTTTTTTTATAAATAACACTGATGGTAATCATTACCAAAAATTACTTGATCAAAAAACTAACAATTATGTTTACGGTTCAAGTGCTCCCAGAGGAAAAATTATTGACCGCAATGGTAAAATTTTAGTCGATAATATTGGTGTGAAAACAATATTTTATACTAAATTAAAAACGATAACCAAAAAAGATGAAATTGATATTGCAACTAAACTTGCCAACATTATTGATATTCCAATTAATGAAAATGCTTTAAAAAATTATTGGTTAATATTAAATAATAATGGGGATGACTTAATTACTTTAGAAGAGCAAGAATTATATGAACAAAGAAAAATAAGTGCCAAAGACATTTTGCAAAAGAAATTAGAGCGCATAACTCCTGATGTTTTAAATAATTTAAGCGAATTAGAAAAAAAGAGTGCGACAATTTATGAACTTATGAACAAAGGATACTCTTATGAAAAAAAGTTAATTTTTCGAAATATTGATGATCAAATTTATAGTCAAATTGTTGATCAAAATATTCCAGGAATTACTACTGAACTTACTTGGGAAAGAGTATACAATTATGGTGAAACTTTAAAAGATATTTTTGGCACTATTGGAAGCATTCCTAAAGATTTAAAAGATGATTATTTAAAAAAAGGTTATGAATTAAACGACGTAGTTGGGTTAAGCTATTTAGAATTACAATATGAAGATTATTTAAAAGGTGAAAAAGATTTATATAAAGTAAAAAAAGATAATACTTTAGAACTTATTAAAGAAGGTTCACCAGGAAAAGATTTAGTTCTATCAATTGATATTGAAGCCCAAATAACATTAGAAAATAGTATTAAAGAAAATATTCTAAAAGCTAAAAAATATCCTCATACTGATTATTTTAGTGAATCTTATAGTATTGCTGGTAATCCAAAAACTGGCGAAATAATCGCTTTATCTGGTCAAAAATTAATTGATTTAGAAACCAAAACTTTTAAAAATGTGAATACTAATTTAATTAATACATCTTATACAGTTGGTTCAGTTGTCAAAATGGCTACAATTAGTACTGGTTATCAAAATAAAGTTATTGATATTAATAGTAGTATGCAAGATAGTTGTATTAAATTATATCAAGTACCTTTAAAATGTAGTTATCGCAGTCTTGGAAAAATTAATGATTTAACTGCAATTAGTAAAAGTAGTAATTACTATCAATTTAAAATAGCTATTGGTCTTACTGGTTATAATTATAGTTATAATATGAAACTACCTACTAGCGCAAATGATTTCGAAAAATTTCGAAGTATGTTTCGAGAATATGGTTTAGGAGCTCTAACTAATATTGACCTTCCTAATGAAACTACGGGAATAAAAGGATCTAGTACCTCAAGTGATTTACTTCTAAATTTAAGTATTGGACAATATGATACATATACCCCGATTGAGTTATTTCAATATGTTAGTACAATTGCTAGTGATGGTAATAAAAGAACACCAATGTTAATGAAAGAAATTGTCCAAAATGATGAAGTTATTTTAAGAAATAATTTTGATGTTGTTAGTAAAGTTCCTTTGGAAGAAAAATATCTCAATCGTTTAAAAGAAGCGATGAATTTAGCTACTAAAAGTGGTACAGCTAGAAATTATATTAATAATAAATACAATCCAGGAGGAAAAACTGGAACTAGTGAAACATTTATTGATACAAATAATGATGGCATCATGGATACCAAAACAACTTCGATTGCCTTTGTTGGCTTTGCCCCTATTGATAATCCTTTATACAGTGTTGTAGTTATAGTTCCAAATATTTATGTCACAATGGAATATGATTATAGTAAAGTCTATATTACCCGCTCTATTTCCCAAGATATTACGAACTTTCTCTTTGAAAATCACTAAAAGTTTGGTATAATAGGGTGGTAATTAAGAGAAGGAGGATTTTGATATGGCTAAAAATGAAAATCGTAATTTTGTAACTATGCGTTGTACTATTTGTGGTAATGAATTACGTCCAACTAGTAAAAACAAAAAAAATAATCCTGAACGTTTAGAAGTTAAAAAATATTGTTCTAAATGTCGTAAAAGTGTTGTAGCAAAAGAAAAGAAATAATTTATTGCTTAAGTAAGGAGTAAAAAATATGAATATTAATATAAATGATATTAAAAATGGTATGACTGTTATAATTGATGGCAATCTTTGTTTAATACAAGAATTTCAACATGTAAAACCAGGTAAAGGTCCAGCATTTGTTAGAATTAAATTAAAAAATTTAAGAACAGGTTCGATTGTCGAACAAACATTTAATACAAATATTAAAGTTACTAAAGCTCATATTGATAAAAATAGTGTTCAATATTTATATGCTAGTGGCGATAATTTAGTATTTATGAATAACGAAACATATGAACAAATAGAAGTTTCTAAAAAAATATTAGGTAGTGATGCAGAATACATTAAAGAAGGAATTGATATTTCTATTGACTTTTTTGAAGGGGAAATAATTGGAATTACCTTACCTGAAAAAATTGAATATCAAATAGTTGAAACTACTGAAGCCGTTAAAGGAAATACAACTAATAATGCCCAAAAAGATGCTAAAATTGAAACTGGCAAAATAATTAAAGTACCTTTATTTATTAGTGAAGGGGAAAATATTTTAGTTACTACCAAAGATGGTAAATACGCAGGAAGAGCATAAGCTCTTTTTTGTTTAAATTAAATATATATATATATATATTCTAAATGTTTTTTATGAAATTGCTTTTAATTAATTGACAAAATTTTCAGAATATTTTATAATTAAATTACTTAGTAAAATATATAAATTTTGATAGTATCCAGTAGTTAGTGATATAATCAGTAATGTTGATATTATTAGAAGATATATATGTTAGTAAAATAAATTATTAAAAAATAATCTTATCTACGCTAAGTAAGAACAATTGTTTTTCGAGAAAGAAAACTCAAAAGATAAGCGAATCACCCCAAATACTGATAATATTTGGTATTGTTGAAAATTATGGAGAGTAATTTTTAATGATGTGATGAGTTATTTAAAACTAGAAATAACTATTTTATCAGAATAGTTATTTTTTTTAAATATACTATAAATTTATTTTTATTTTATAATAGGAAGGATTATATCAAAAATGCAAGAAGTAATAAAGCTTAAAGATGTAACAAAAATATATAAAAAAAATCATCAAGAAATAGTTATTTTAGAAAATATTAATTATAATTTTTTTAAAGGAAAAACTTATTGTATTATGGGAAAAAGTGGCAGTGGTAAAACAACTTTAATTGAAATGCTAGGATTATTAAAAAAACCTACATTGGGTACAATTTATTTAAATAATAAAGATATTTCTAAAATGTCAGAAAAAGAAAAATCTAGTATTATAAATACAGAAATTGGCTTTATTTTTCAATCATTTTATTTAATTCCTACAATGACTGCTTTGGAAAATGTTATGTTACCAATGTATTTAAATAAAAAAATGTCTTTAAGTAAAATAAAGTTGCAAGCTGAAAAATTATTAAAAAAAATGGGATTAGAAGATCGAAAAAATCATTATCCCAAAGAATTGTCTGGTGGTGAACAACAACGTATTTCAATTGCAAGAGCGATAATTAATAATCCAAGTATTATTTTAGCAGATGAACCAACTGGAGCACTTGATTCTGAAAATACAAAAAAAATTTTAACTATTTTAAAAGATTTAGCCAACAATGGAAAATGCGTTATAATAGTTAGTCACAATACTGACACTAAAAATTATGCTGATGAAGTTATTATGATAAAAAATAAAAATATTAGGAGTATTGAAAATGTCAAAGTTTATTAAATTAATTAAACCAATAATTAAGAAAAAAATAACTTTATTTTCTTTCATACTTTTAGGAATAGTTATGTCTTTAACCATTTTAGTTCAAACGTATTACCAAACTGTTCATAATGCTTTTTATGGCGAAATTGCTAATAATATGAATTTTGCAACATTTACGGTTGGTAAAGAATATAACAACAAAGTTTCTTATCAAAAATTTATTACTAATATGCGTTTCGAATTAGAAAATATCGAACATGTAAATGGTGTTTTTCAAAGTAATACCAGATTTAATGGGGTAACAGTAAAAGAATTTGCAAAAAATAAAAAAATCAATGGAAGTTTTAAAATATTTGCTGCAAATAATAAAACTTTGCCAAAAATATTAAAAGGTACTAATTTTCCAGATTTAGATGGTTATTACATGGTGTGTTCTAAAAATTTTGTGCCAAGTGACCATTCAGCTGAAGAATTTAATCGCTTTGAGATGCTTGATTTAACAAAATATTTAAACAAGAATTTAAAGCTAACTTTCCCAAACTATGATACTGGTGAAGAAAAAGAAATCAAAGTTAAATTAGTCGGAATTTCTAAAAATAGTAGTACTTTATATGATGAAAATAATTGTTATGTTACAGAAAAAGTTTTAAAAAATATTTTTCAAAATCAATATAATGAATTTGGTGAATTAGAAGATGTTAGTTTTTATATCCAATTAGATAATTATATTAATAAAGATTTAGTTTTTGAAAAATTACAAAAGTTGGAATATCAAAATATGATGCCAACAACTGAAATTGCTTATGATTATTATGACCAAATGATTTCTAATATTGAAAGTATAACCATTATCGTTAATTTAATAATTTTTATTTTTATTGCCATAATTATGTTTAAACAATACTATGATTTTCAAAATTATTATAATCTACTACATAAATTAGGGTATAAAAATAGTATTATATGTTTAATAAATCTAATCACTAGTATTTTATTAGTTTTTATTAGCGTAATTGTCACATTATTAATAGCTTTTTTAATGCAAGATATATTAGATATTATTTTATATTTTAAACCAGTTATTTTTTGTAAATTTGAAATAATTTTTGATTATAATTCTTTATTTTTAGTTATTCCATTAGCTATTTGTGAAGTTTTGATAATTTCTTTAATCAATTGTTTTAATCTTATTAATAATATAAAGGAAAATAGATAAATGTATTCTGTTGTTATCAATGTTTTTCGTAATAAGAAAAAATATATTCCTTTTTTATTAATGTTTATTTTATGTTTTCTCTTAATATTAATTCTATCATCAACAAAAGATTATTATAATTATTTGTTAAATGATGTTTGTGGAAGTGAATTAAATAATCGAAAATTAATTATTTATAATACCGAAGATGTTTTAAATAAAATAACCAAACTTAAAGAAATAGAAGAGTATTATCCAGTAAGTTTAGTGGACGGTAAAATTAATTATTATATCGTAATTACCAAAAATTATTTGAATACTAAAAAAGTTTTAAATATTTTTGAAAAAGATAACTATGTTGCTTTTTTAGAAGATGCAAGCGGAGTACAAAAAATTGAAGAACTTCAAAAATTTATTGATTTTTTACAAAACTTTATTTTTGTTTTAATTATAATAATATTTATTTTGATTATAGTTGTTATAAAAAATATTATATATAATGAAACAAAAGATTTGGCTATCTTAAAAGCAACTGGTTATAATAATTTTCTAATTACTAATATTTTAATATTAAGAATATTCATTATATTATTTTTTAGTTTTTTAATTTCTTTAATAATTTTCATTTTGGGATTTTCAATTATAAATATATTTTTTAGTAAATCTTCATATTTAATATTTCTTAGTAATTTTTCTTTTATTACCAATTATTTATCTTTAAGCATTTTTTATATAATATTACCAATCTTTAATTATTTAAATGTTTACCATAAAGTATCTAAATTAAGTATTATAAGTGCTCTAAATGATTAATAATACAATTAAATAATTTCAAAAGATATAATTAATAAAAAAGTTCAAATTTGTTCGCTTTTTTCTTGATTTATTATTCTATTTATAGTATTATTTTATTAAATAGAGAGAGTCAGGTAATATGCATAGTAATCAAGAAATTTTAAAATATTGTCCTAATTATTATAATATTGTTAATTTTGATTTCCAAGAAGATGATTTAATCAGTGAAAAATTAATTGGAATTTACAAAAGTTTTATTTTTTCAGCTAATATTAATGATCCTCTAATGGTTGAGCAAATTGAAAAATTAGATAATGTTTTAAGTAATTATATTAAAGATTATTTATTTCGTTGTACTTTACAAAAAGAAATTATCTCGGTAAAAGTAAAAAAAGATGGCAATATAATTAATAGCTTAGTTGCAGTCATTATTAAAATATTTTCTAATTATGAAGAGTATACGACTAGAAGAATATATATAAGTAAATGGATTTAAAAAAATTACACATTAATTTGAAGACTGTGTAATTTTTTTCTTTAATTTTAAATAGATTAATAGAATTATAAAAAGTACTAAGAAACCTGCTAATATTAATGGATAAAAAGTAAACATAGTTATAGTTATTCGATAATTTTTTCCCACAAAGTAAGAAGAAATAATTAAAGCTAAAAGACAAATTCCATAAAAATATACTTTTTTATAAGTCTTAGGTAGTATTCCATGTAAGTTTGTACTAAGAGTAGATAGTGTAATAAACATATCGAAATACCAAATAAATGAAGAAATATTTTCCACATTTTCAATAAAATCTAAAATTTTAATTTGTTTTAAGACAGCATATTCAGGAAAACTATACATCTTGATTAATGTTTCACCCATCGACATTATTGTAATTATTGTAACCATTAAAGAGAAAATAGAAGCTAAAGAATAATTTTTTAAATTAGTTTTAAAATCTCCATCATAATTAAGAGTTAAAATTTGCGGAATACTTGTAACCGAAGCATATACTAAAGAGGCTTTAATGATACTCATACTTTTTGTTGTAAAGACTGGTAGTAGTTCACTAACACTTATATATTTTGTTAAAAATAAAGCATAGATAACCATTATTAAGATACTAATAACACATAATAAGCTACTTAATGATTCCAAAACTCTTTTTCCTTTTTTAGTAATATAGAGTGCTAAAAATAAGAATGGAATATTAATTAATATTTTAGGAGTATAAATTAAATAGAATGAATTAACAAACATCGACAATAAGGTAATAATTACAACCATTAAAAATAAGTAAAATATTATTAATATTACAATATATAACTTACCCACAAAAGTTTTTTGCAAAGTATCTTTTATTTTATGATTTTGAAATTCTTGTTTTAATAAATCATATAGGTAAAGAACAATAATTCCTAAAAGTGTTCCTAGGATAATTGCAATCCAGGCATCTTTACCAGTATACTTAAATATCAAAAATGAACCAATTCCAAACATATAAGACCGGGCAATAAAATAAGTTAATTTATTTTTCATTTTGCCACCTCAAATATAAATCCTTTTGTATTAATTTTTAAGTCAACATTAATTTTTACTTTAGCACTTGTCCACAATCCTTTATTTGATTTTCTGGTATTTTTATAATATATTTCTTGTAAACCCAAAATATCACTTTCATTTTCTTGTAAAACAATAATAAAATCTTTAACTTGATTTTCAATTACTTTTTCAAAATCTCTATTTAGTTTTTGATAACTATCTTCTTCTTTTAAATCAAATTTTGCATTATTTTCTAAAACTTTAGCTTCTAATTTTAAATCAATTGTTATTTTATCATCAGTAATACTAATATCTTTTTTAGAATTAGTTATTGTAATAGTTACATTTTTATCATCATATTCTTTACTAAAATCCATGGCATGAACATTTTTATCAAACAAATTATAAATAACCGAGTCTTGTAAAGATAAAACATTTTGATAATTATATCCTTTAAAAATATAAGAATTAGCTATCCCAATTTTATCATCTTTAATAGTAATGGAATTTAAAATATTATCTTGATAATCACTGATAGCTTTAACCACATTCTTTTGAAAAAAATCCCCAATTGCTAAACTATTATTATAAATTTCATTATTGATAATATTCATAATTAAATCACTTACAACCGGATTATTTTTATCATTATGTTTAAGAATTTCTTCTGGTGAATTATCTTTTGCTACCAATAAAATAAATTCATCTCGGATATTTGTATCCCGAATTAAATAATCAACAATTTCTTTAATTTTATCTTTAATAATAGTTTCACTTAATAATGTAATTTTTAAATGGGCAAAATAAGGATTTTTCCCAACTTTATAATTAGTTTTTACAAAAGCTTCTGCAATTGTTTTCCCACTTCCTGAAATAGTATAACTTTTCATAGCACTATTATCTTCGGTTTTAGTATCACTCAATATTTCATAAGTTAAATAGAATTCATCATCTTTATAATCAATTCCGAGTCCAGTTATTATAGCTAGTTCATTTAACTCAATATTATCATAACAACCAGTTACTAAAAAGATACATGTAATTAATATAAATATTTTTTTCATTTAAATCTTCCTCTTACTTTATTTTTATCAGTTATAAGTCTACTTCTTGTCGTATTATTAATATCCTTTTTCTTTAAAATAGTTTTAAAGAAATAATCTTTGTTAAATGGCGCAATTGGGGCAAAATAAGGTGAATTTAAAGAACTAATTGAAATCACATTAATTAAGAATAAAATACTACAAATAAATATACCATATAACCCTAGAAAAGCTGCAAAAAACAAAAATAAATATCTATAATATCGAAGGGCATTATCAATTTCTAATTCTGTAAAAATCAAACTAGAAATAAATGTAAATGCAGTTATAATAATTGTTATTGGTGACACAATTCCAGCATTTACAGCCGCATCGCCAATTAATAAAGCTCCTAATATTGAAATAGCTGAACCAAAATTAGATGGAAATCTCAAATCACTTTCTCTTAAAATATCACAAATTAATAACAACAATAATACTTCCACAATACTTGGAAAAGGTACTCCCGATCTTTGAATACTAAAATTAATTAACAAACTAGTTGGAATGGTTTCTTGATTATAATTTATAATTGCTACAAATAATCCAGGAGTAACCATAGATAAAACAAAACTCAATAACCTTAATATTTTAATAAAGGATACATTGATACTTTTTACATAATTATCATTGATTGGATTAATAAAATCTGCTAAAAAGGTAGGTAAAATTAAAGCAAAAGGGGAAGTATCTGTCATGATAATAATTTTTCCTTCTAAAAGCGCATTACTAACCGCGTCAGGTCTTTCTGTTCTTTTAATAGTTGGAAAAACAGATTTATTTTCTCCTTCAATATAATGAATAATAGTAGCACAATCTAAAATACCATCAACATCAATATCTTGTAATTTCTTTTTAATTTTTATAATATTATTGTCATCAGCAACCCCTTTAATATAGTTAATACTTATTTTAGTTTTAGTAAGTCTTCCCATAGTAAGTTCATCAGATTTAAAATTATTACTCTTAATTCTTCTTTTAATTAACCCCATATTTGTTTGATAATTTTCTACAAAAGCATCTTCTGGTCCTAATATAGCAGGTTCTCTACTAGAAGTACTAATACTTCTACTAAGATCAGCTTTAACTTCAATAGCAATAATATTTTTATCCGAAATAACTATAGCAAATCCATTAGTTAAATAAAATTCTATCTCATCATATTTTTGAATTTTACTTGTATTTGGACCAGGAATATTACTATTTAAATCCATGTTTTTATTATACTTGGTTAAATTTTTTAAAATAAAGTCATTAACTTTAGTACTATCACATACTGTTTCCATATAAACGACCCAGATAGTTTTAAAAGACGTTATTTTTATTTCTTTAAATTTTAAATCAGGCACGTTTTGAAAATCATTCTTAATTTTTTCAATTGTTTCTTTCATAATTATCACTAAAATTATTATTGGCAAAAAACACCAAATAATACTTAAAAACATACAATATAATAGGTGAATTATGAATTATTTAATATTAGTAAATAAAAATAATGGTTTAAATAAAGAATATATTCCCAACAATTTAGTTAAAGTTTCAACTAAAACTGGGGGAAATAAAACTATCTATTTAGAAAAAAAGACTTACCACCAAATAAAAAAATTATTAAAAGAAATGAACCAACATTTTTCATCAACCACTGTAATTGATTCCGGTTATCGTCCTTATTTATATCAAGAAAATTTATTAAATGATTTAATCAATATTAAAGGGGAGGAAGCATATCAAAGTATTGCTAAACCAGGATTTAGTGAACATCAAACTGGCTTGGCAGTTGATATTGGTTTTTATCAAAATTCTTATTATGATGAGTTTTTTGAAGCGCAAAATTATGTAGCTGAATTTCAATGGTTAGAAGAAAATGCTTTTAAATATGGTTTTATAATCCGTTATCCTAAAAATAAAGAAGATATAACAGGATATATTTATGAGCCATGGCATTTAAGATATGTTGGCGACTTAGCTTTCTTTTTACAGAAATATAACTTAACTTTAGAAGAATACTATGAATTTTTTATTTAATAAATAAAGAATCTATGTTATAGTAATAACTATGAATATAGAAGTAGTAAAATTTGATGATTTAGGAAGAGGAATAGGTTATCTAAATAATAAAATTATCTTTATTCCCAAAAGTGTTCCAGGCGATATTGTAAATGTTAAAATAACAAAAGAAAAAAAGAAATATTATGAAGGTCAAATTACTGAAATAATTAAATATTCTAAAAAGCGTATTTCCTCAAAATGTCCTTTTTTCTTACAATGTGGTGGTTGTGATTTAATGCATATTTCTTTAAGTGATACTTTGGAATATAAAATAGCTAAAATGAATAATATTTTTCTTAAAAATCATCTAAATTATGAAATAAAAGAAATTATTAAAAGCTTCTCACCTTATTATTATCGTAATAAAGTTAGTCTTAAAATAGATAATTATCAAGTTGGGTATTTTACATCTAGTACTCATGATTTAATTCCAATTACCAAATGTTATTTAGCTACAAAAGAAATTAATAATTTAATTAAAGATTTTTCACTTTTTTCAACCAAAAATGGTAACATAACAATAAGAGCTAATTACAATAATGATTTATTAATAAACATTACAAGTTCCAATGAATTATGTAATCTTGACAAGTTAATCAATAAGTATAAAATAGTCGGAATTATAAAAAATAATAAGCTTATTTATGGAGACAATTATTTTATTGAAAAAATTAACGATTTTCTTTTTAAAGTAAGTTATGATGCTTTTTTTCAAGTTAATCCTTTTATATGTTCCGAATTATTTAATTTAATTTCTAAATACACTACTAATTCTTTAAAAGTATTAGATTTATATTGTGGAGTAGGAACACTTGGGTTTGTAGCTAGTAAAAATGCTAAGCAAGTTTTAGGAGTAGAAATAAATGAATTAGCTATTCAAGATGCAAACTTTAATAAGAAATTAAATAATATCAATAACATTAATTTTGTTTGCGCTGATACCAAAGCAATTTTAGATAGAATAACAAATGAATTTGATACAATTATTTTAGATCCCCCAAGAAGTGGTATTAATATTCATGTTTTAAATAAAATAATAACTGAAAAAATTTCCAAAATTATTTATGTTTCTTGCAATCCGGAAACTTTAGGAAGAGATTTAGTTATGTTAAGTAAATATTATTCTATCGAAGAGGTTAAATTATTAGACATGTTCCCAAATACTCAGCATGTAGAAAGTATATGTTTGTTAAATAGGCGATAAACTATTATAAATAAAGAAAAAACAATTGTTCAAGTGGAGAATATGTTTCACCATACCACTCTAAAGGGTATGAATGTATAATTAAAATTATAAATGGAGGTTTTAGGTTATGAATGAATTATTAGTAAAAGAAAATATAAAAATTGAAGACATGATTTTTGAAATAAGAGGAAAGCAAGTTATTTTCTCATCAGATGTTGCAAAATTATATAAAACAGAAACAAGAATTATAAATCAAACGATTAAAAGAAATATTATGAGATTTCCAGAATCATTTTGTTTTCAACTAACTATGGAAGAATTAATAAACTTGAGATCACAATCTGTGACCTCAAGTTTAAGAAATGAAATAGTACATGGTGGTATAAGATATTTACCATATGTTTTAACTGAACAAGGAATAATGATGTTATCTGGGCTTCTTAAAAGTGATGTTGCTTCCAAAGTAAATGTTCAAATTATTGACGCTTTTGTCGCTATGAGAAAATTTATTTCAAGTACAATGGTAAATCAAAGTTTTATAAATAATTTAGTTTATAAGCATGATGAAGAAATCAAGTTACTAAAAGATTCTTTTGATAAATTACAAGAAAAAGAAAAAAACAATGCGGTATTCTTTGATGGACAAATTTATGATGCTTATTCTTTACTTTTAGATATTTTAAAAAGTTCAAAGAAAGAAATAATTATTATTGATAATTATGCTGGTAAAGAATTATTAGATATTTTAAAAGAAATAAATGTTAATATAATAATTTATTCTGCAAATATGAATGAAAAATTAATCAAAAAATATAAAAGCCAATATAATAATGTTGAATTAGTATTTAATAATAAATTTCATGATAGATTTATTATTATAGACAACAAATATATATATCATTGTGGTAGTAGTTTTAAAGATTTAGGAAAGAAGTGTTTTGCTATTAATAAAATAGAAAGCAACAAGATTTTAAATGATGTTTTAGATGAAATTAGAAAGTAGTATATATTCATTAATAACTACTACATATTCATTAATAAACATTGTAGTTATTTAGTATAAAATGAAATGATTGATACGTACTTTGCACTGATTATAATAATCAGTTTTTTTATTAAATAATTATAAAAAATATATTCGAAGAAGAGGAATTAGAAAAGATAATTCAACTATTGCAAATTTTGCAACAGTTCAAACTGAGGGAACTAGAGAAGTTGAAAGAAAAAGCAAAATTAGAATATAGAACGTATCCAATAAAAGAACTTAATCCAATTGAAAAAGAGTATTTAAATTCTATTAAAAAAATAAATGCGATTGCGAAAAAAATGTAAACAATGATTAATTAAAAAGTATGAATTATTGTTTTTTCTCATATTTTTTAATATAATATAAATTTCTAAAAGAGGTTTTTATATGAAATATATCCATGTTGGTTCCGAATATTTAGATTCATCCTTATTTCAAAAAATAGGTAATCCAAAAGAAAATACAAGTTTGAAGCCAACTGGAGGACTTTGGTTAAGTGAATATCATGATAATTATTGCGCTTGGATTGATTATCTTCTTGACAATAAGAGTACTTTTTATTATAAATATGGTTTAAATAATTCTATTCCTAGTATAATTATTACTTTAAAACAATCGGCAAGAATTTATTATATTCGAAATATGCAAGACTTAGAGTTTCTATTCATGCATTATCCTAATAGAACATGTTATTTTGATTATCAAAGTCTTAGTGAAGATTATGATGGTATTTGTATTGATCCATTTAATTTTTGGAATAATGCTGATCCAAATATTAAACAAGCAATGTTTAAAATTTCGATTAAAAGTCTAATTTTATTTAATTTAGAATGTATTGAAAAGCATGAAAAAACTTTTGTACATTTAAATTTGAATACAGAAGATTATACTGATTATTATATTGAAAGACCAGATACCATATTAACAAATGATGAAAACAGATTAGTTAGAAATTTTGTTCATAAAAATGATTAAACACGATTTTATTTTTAATAAATGTTTGATATAATGATTATAATTTAAGGAGTGATATTTATGAAAAGTAAATTATGGGGGATTGTTTTAATTATATTAGGAATTATTTTTGGTTTAAATGCTTTAAATTTAACTAATATAGATATATTTTTTGATGGATGGTGGACATTTTTTATAATTATACCATCGTTTATCAATATGTTTAACAATAAAGAGCGAACAGGAAGTTTCATTGGTTTAATAATTGGAATTTTATTATTACTTAGTTGTCAAGATTTTTTGAGTATGGAGATTGTTTTAAAATTAATTTTTCCAATTATTTTAATTGGGTTAGGTTTAAAATTTTTCTTCAAAGAAACTTTTAAAAGAGTTAATATTCCAGATAAAATTAACGAAAAAGAATATTGTGCAACATTTTCTGGTCAAACTTTAAATTTTGCTGATGAAAAATTTGATGGTTGTAATTTAACTGCTGTTTTCGGTGGAATAAAATGTGATTTAAGAAATGCGATTATTAAAAATGATACTGTAATTAATATAAGTTCTATTTTTGGCGGTGTAAATTTAAAAGTTCCAAAGGATTATAAATTAGTTATAAAAGAAAATTGTCTTTTTGGTGGTGTTGAGAGAAAATATAAAGAAAACAAAGAAGCTAAAAAAGTAATATATTTAAATATATCATGCTTGTTTGGAGGAGTAGAAATAGATGACTGAGACTCAAAAAATAATTAAATACTGTGCTATTGCACTAGCTGTTGTAATTATAATTAATATTTTTTACTTCTTATTTAGTTTAGGTTCATTTTTCTTAGGATTTGAAACAAATACTAACTCAACAACTGAAGAACAAACTATCTTAGATAATAGTATTATCAATTTAGATATTGATTTAGATTATACAAAATTAAATATTATTAATTCGGATGATTATAAAGTCGTAACTAATAATAAATATTTAAAAATAAATAATGTAAATAACACTTTAAAAATTGAAGAAGAGCGAAAACTGTTTTCAAAAAGTTTTAAAAACAGTGAGTTAACAATTTATATTCCTAATGATAAAATATTCCAAGATATCGATATTGATACTGGAGCTGGATCAATTAATATGGAAAACATTAGTAGTGAGGAATTAAATTTAGATCTTGGAGCAGGAAAAGTGGCAATCAATTATTTAACGGTATCAAGAAAAGCTGATATTGATTCTGGAGTTGGTAGTTTAGATATTTATTCAGGTTCAATTAATAATCTAAATTTAGATATGGGAGTTGGTGAAGTAAATATTAAAGGAATCTTAACTGGTAAAAATGATATAGATGCTGGAGTTGGCAGTCTAAATATTGAGTTAATAAATTCTCTTAATAATTATAGTATTTTTATTGAAAAAGGTTTAGGAAAAGTTAATGTCAACGGAACAGAATCAAAAACCGATTATTCTCATAATTTAGGAAACAATTACTTAAATATAAATGGCGGTGTAGGAAGTATTAATCTTAAGACTGCTGAATAAATAATTTGAAAGATGTCGATACTTTTATTGTATTAACATTTTTTTATTTTTGAAAAAAATTGATTAAATAATCAAAAAGTATAAAAAATTCTGTCAAATATTATATTTGATATTTGCTAATAAAAAAGAAAATGCTATACTTATAATAGTTAAGGGTTGATTAGTTATGACTATGCAAGAATTGTTAAAAACACCGAGTATAGTTTTTGATCCAATTCCGTCTTATGATGGTAGTTGGTTTTTTCAAATTGCCAGTCTATTAAAAAATTCTAAAAAAGAAGGCGACGTTAATTTATTTCATAATTTTTATCAAAAAACTTATTGTGAACCTTTAGAAGAAATATTTAAAACAAAACTTATTTTAGAATTTAAAGTTGGTTTAGTATCTTTACCAAACGCCAATCGCATTGGTAGAACTTTAAAATACTCCAAAAAAGATTTTTTTACTTGTTTAACTAGTTTTTTAAATCAAGAAATTGATTTAGTAGGAAAGAATGCGGACGAAAGACAAAAATATTTAGCAGATTTAATAAATCATATTACAAATAGTAATGAAGATTTAAATTTAGCTTATTCAGAAGCATTACGTTTAAAAGCTGATAAATTAAAAGATGTTATGGAAAAAGAATTTAATTCTGAATTTTTTGATGCAGCGATGCAAGATTATGCCCCTTACAAAAAGAAAATGGATTTTGCAACATATATTGGAAATGAATATCAAGCTACTTCAAATATTCAAGTAGGAATGCTTCGTTTAGGTGATTTTTTTGAAAGAACTATTGATTATAATGCTTTATTTAACTGTTTTGAAATCGATATATTTTATTTGTTATTTGCCAAAATAATTTTAGAATTTAATTTACTTAGTGAAAAGAAGACTAATAAATTAGCAAATAACTATCCTTATTTAATAGCATATCAAAAAGCATTAGAAAGCATAATGGAAGAATATCCAGATTATGATAAAAAGATTTTGTATATTTTTCCAAGTGGGAAGAAAAAATATTATCAAGCCAGTGAATTTATTACTGAATTAAAAGATTTATTAAAACTACATCCCGAAATAAAAGCATTTATTTTACCAGAAATTAGCACTGATAATTCATCTCAATATAAAGATATTAATTTAATGGAAAAAATAAATTTACTAACTAGTGAAACTATTGCTAGTAATTGGCAATTTTTAAATAGTAAAGAAATTAAGAGTCAAGAAACACCAGAGATTTTAGAAGATGGAGTAGAATTTTTAGAACCATCTTCCACTCAAAATGATAATTCTAATTCCAATAAAATAATGTTTTATACTAATTCTGGTTATATTGGAACACCTTTACATGGATTAAATAATTTTCAAGATTATTATGCTTTTATTTATCCTTCTGGTAAAGTTGCATTTGAGAAAATATTTGCTACTAATATAGGAGTTACCTATGTTATAGATATAGATGATTTTATTAAAATGAGTGAAGTAAAAAGTTTAAACTTGCAAGATTATCTAAAACAATTTCCCGAATATGGCTTAAAAAGAATTTTTTATACAAGTGATGAAAGATGGCAACGAAATTTATTAAATGCCGTTAATGGCACTTATAATTTAAATGATGCATTAGAGTTTATTGCAAGTTTGGATGGTGATAATAAAAATGAATAGTAATAATATTTATAAAAGACTATTACAAATACTCAATACTGAAAGAGAGAACTTTAAAATATTAATTGATGCTGATAGCATTCTAGGTTTAAATGTTTTAGAAGAAGATATTATTAATTATTTAGAATTTGCTTCCAATGATAATGCAATTAAAGCTCCAATTGTTGGCAATATCATTATTACTGAGGGAGATATAATAAGTATTTTAAAAATTATTCATGATATTACCCATTATGAAGGGGTTTTTACTCTCTATATTAATTATGATAATATGGGAACAATTGCTTATTTAATTAACCGAGCTAATAAAATTTATCAAGAATTAAATTTAAATGTTAAAATTGAAATTAATTTTGCAGAAAATTACAATCAATATTTAAATGAATTAGTTACTATAATTGGTAGTGAAAAATTTGTTAATATTGCTGGAATAGATTTTCCTAATGCGAATAAAGTTGCTGTGTAAATGAATGTCAAACAATATTAAAAGAGTATTCTAAAAATACTTTTTTTGTTACAATAATTTTAGGAGATGATTGATTTGTTTATTTCAGAAACACCTATTCATATTAATGCGCAAAAAAAAGATATTGCCCCTTTGGTTTTAATGCCAGGAGATCCTCTAAGAGCTAAATATATTGCAGAAAAGTTTTTAGAAGACGCTAAAGAAGTGACTAATCTACGAAATATGTTAGGATTTACTGGGACATATAAAGGTGTAAGAGTTACTGTTATGGGTTCAGGTATGGGAATGCCAAGTATGGGAATTTATTCTTGGGAATTATATCATTACTTTGATGTTCAAAAAATAATTCGTATTGGTACCTGTGGTGCGGTAAATGCCAAAGCCAATATTTTAGATTTAATAATTGCTAAAAGGGTATATAGTGAATCTAATTTCGCTTATACTTTCGATAATTATGAAGAACATATTGTATATCCTTCCGAAGAGTTAAATAATGCCATAATTTCTACAGCTAAATCTTTAAATTATAATTATCATGTTGGCGATATGACAACTATGGATGTTTTTGGGCCATACATTGATTATGAACGGGTTTTAGAAAGAATTCCTCAAAATTTAGATATATTAGGAGAAGAAATGGAAGCTTTTGGTTTATTACATGTTGCTAATAATTTTAACCGTGAAGCTGCTTGTATTGCCACAGTAGTTGACTCTAAATTTAGTGATATTGTTCTAAGTAGTGAACAACGCGAAAAATCGCTAAATGAAATGATTACTTTAGCATTAGAAGCAATAATAAAATAATTTTATGATTAATATAAGTGTAGATATAAATTAATATCTGCATTTTTATTTTAGATAAAAAGAATATAAGAACATTAAAAATAATAAAAAAAGAGAATTATCTCTCTTATTTGTTGTAAACATCAATTAAGGTTGTAAAAAGTTTTAATAGATTATCTAAATTATTCTTATCTTTACTTTCACAACGTAAAGTAATATTTGGTCCTGTATTACTTGCTCTTACATAAGCCCAACTATCTTGAAATAAAACTTTTAAACCATCAATTTCTATATATTTATAATTTTTTTCATCACAATATTTTTTAATTTTTAAAATAACTTCATTTTTCTTTTCATCAGTAGATTGGTATTTCATTTCTGGAGAACTATAATACTTTGGTACAGTTTTGATAAGTTCTGACAAAGTACTTTTTGTTTTACTTAATATTTCAATAATTCTTAGAGCAGAATACATTGCACTCTCAGTACTATATAACCTGTCATTAAAAGATATATGTCCTACATACTGAATTCCAAAAGGAATATCTTCTTTTAAAACTTTTTCTTGGGTGTAACTTGAACCGGTGCGACAAATTATAGGTGTAGCTCCTAATCTTACTATTTCATCTTTAAATATATCTGAGCATTTTGCATCATATAAAAACTTTTTATTTTTAACTTTATCAATAATATTTCTTAATATAATAACTGCATAACTTTCAATGGAAACCATATTTCCTAATTCATCGACAATTCCTATGCGATCGCCATCGCCATCAAAACCTATTCCAATATCCGCACTTATTTCTAAAACTTTCTTCTTTAACTCATCTAAATTACTTTCAATTGCAGGGTCCGGATGATGATGTGGAAAAGTTCCATCACTCTCACCATTAATTATTGTTAAATCAATGTTTAGTTTTTCAAAAACATCTTTGCAAATAGTAGTAGTAGCCCCATTAGCAGGATCTAAAACTACTTTTATTCTTTTTTTACCAAATTTTAAATGTTTTACTACATAATCAATATAATCATCTTTTATATCTTTTTTTTCTAACTTTCCACTACCTTTTTTAAAGATACCTTTATCAATATAAGTTTTTAAATCTTTTACTAAAATTCCTCTTGCATTAGCATACTCATCTAAGGAAAACTTAAAACCATTTTCATCACTTGGATTATGACTAGCAGTAATCATTATTCCAAATAAATTATTAACATGTCTTGCATAGTAATGCATCGGAGTAGTTGAAAGTCCATAATCAATTACATTAAGCCCAGTTTCTAAAAGCCCTTTTATTAAACTATCATGTAATGCTTTACTGGATATTCGATTATCATGGGATACTACGCAAGAGTTTTGATTTAAAAATTCTTGAATAAAAGAACCATATCCCAAACCAATTTTATAAGCTACATCTTCATTAATTTCACTAGGTACTTTACCTCTTATATCATATTCTCTAAATATTTTATCTTTCATTTTATCCCTCTTCTTATTTTTTCAATAATATTTTACCATATTTTTGTTAAGAATAATAGAGGAATTTAAAAAACAAAGTAACTATTAGCACTCTATATTGACAAGTGCTAATATTAGAGTTATAATCTTTTTTAAGAAAGGAAGAGTAAAAATGAATTTTAATAAAGAAGAAGAAAATGTTTTAGAAAAATATGGCCGAGATATAACTGAATCTGTCAAAAATAATAAAATTGATCCTGTTATTGGACGCGACGAAGAAATTCGAAGTATTATTAGAATTTTATCTCGTAAAACTAAAAACAACCCAGTATTAATTGGTGAACCTGGTGTGGGTAAAACAGCGATTGTTGAAGGATTAGCTATTCGGATTATTAAAGGAGATGTTCCAAGTACATTAAAAGATAAAAAAGTTTGGTCATTAGATTTAGGAGCACTTATTGCTGGTGCAAAATTTCAAGGGGAATTTGAAGAGCGCTTAAAAAAGGTTTTAAAAGAAATTAGTGATTCTAATGGAAATATAATTTTATTTATCGATGAAATTCATATGATTGTTGGTGCTGGTGCAAGCGGTGGGATGGATGCTGGTAATTTATTAAAACCTCTTCTTGCTAGGGGAGAAATTCGTTTAATCGGCGCTACTACATTAAATGAATATCGAAAATATATTGAAAAAGATGGTGCGCTAGAAAGAAGACTTCAAAAAATTCAAGTAGAAGCTCCAAGTGTTGAAGATACAATAACAATTTTAAGAGGAATCAAAGAAAGATTTGAATTATTTCACAGTGTTAACATTAAAGATAGTGCTCTTATAAGTGCTTCTTTATTATCAGACCGCTATATTACTGATCGTTTCTTACCAGATAAAGCAATCGATTTAGTTGATGAAGCTTGTGCTACTATTAAAATGCAAATGGCTAGTGTTCCTGTTGAATTAGATACTTTAACTAGAAAAATAATGAGTTTAGAAATTGAAAGAGAAGCGATAAAAAAAGAAAAAGATGAATTATCAAAACGAAGAAGACAAGAGTTAAATGAAGAAATAACGAAATTAAAAGAAAAAGAAGCATTAATGCGTTCAAAATGGCAAGAAGAAAAAAATCTTAATGATAATGTTAATAAAAAGAAAGAAGAATTAGATCAAGCTCGTTTTAATTTAGAAACTGCTGAGAATAACTATGATTTAGAAATGGCCGCACGTCTTCGTCATGGCGATATTCCTAAATTAGAAAACGAACTAGAAAATTTAAAAGCCCAAATTGCTACTGAAATGTTAAGTGACACCGTAACAGAAGAAGATATTGCTCAAATTGTTGCTAAATGGACAAATATACCAATTCAAAAATTAGTTAGCGGTGAAAAAGAAAAATTATTAAATTTAAAAGATAATTTAAAAAAGCAAGTTATTGGTCAAGATAATGCCGTAACAGCTGTAAGTGATGCAATTATAAGAGCTAGAAGTGGAATAAAAGATCCGGAAAAACCGATTGGTTCATTTATTTTCATGGGACCAACAGGAGTGGGAAAAACTGAACTTGCAAAATCTCTCGCTTATGAGCTTTTTGATGATGCAAGACATATGATTAGAATTGATTGTTCTGAGTATATGGAAGCATTTAATGTTTCAAGACTTTTAGGGGCTCCTCCAGGATATGTTGGATATGATGAGGGAGGAGAATTAACCGAAGCAGTTAGAAGAAATCCCTATAGTATTATTCTCTTTGATGAAATAGAAAAAGCTCATCCTGATGTATTTAATATTCTTTTACAAATTTTAGATGATGGGCGCATTACTGATTCAACTGGAAAATTAATCGATTTTAAAAATACAATCATTATTATGACTTCTAATTTAGGAAGTGAATATATTTTAGATAATAATAGCGATAACAAAGAAAAAGTATTAGAAGTTTTAAAAAGAACATTTCGTCCTGAATTTATTAACCGTATTGATGAAATAATTATTTTTAATTCTTTGAAAAAAACTACTATTTATAGTATTTTAGATAAAATAATTAGTGAATTAGAACTTCGATTAAAACATTTAAATTTAAAAATAAACTTATCAGATAGTGCTAAAGAATATATTATTGAAAATTCTTTTGAAGAAGCTTATGGAGCTAGACCAATTAAAAGGTTTGTTACTCATAATATTGAATCATTAATTGCTGATAAAATTCTTAAAGATGAAATAAAATATAATAGCAATCTAATTATTGATGTTATAGATAATAAATTACAATTAAAAATATAAGTATTTAAAAATTAATAAATTTATAGATTATTTGAAAATTCAGTAATTAGAAAGATAAATGAATTATTAAATCAAAATGCCTTTCATACCATATTTTTTGAAAAGTTAATTAAATATTATGAAACAAGATAATGAAGATTTAAAAGAATGGGTTTTTACTAATTGTATTGATGGTATAGATTTTAAAAATTAGTTGACTTCCATTCTTTTTTTTCATATAATTAAGGAGTAAAAACAAGGAACAAGACACATAAATTAAAAAAGTTTTTAAAGAGAGTTAGTGGTTGGTGGAAACTAATAAATATATTAATTTATATCACTTGGAAGTTGATTATTGGAAATTTTAGTATAATAATTCGTTGATGGCGTTAACATATTTGAGGTGATTAATTCATAAATTAAGGTGGTACCACGAAAATCTTTTCGTCCTTAAGTTATGAATTTTTTTATTATAAGAAAGGTGATTTAATGAAAAATTTTGTTAGCTTAGATAGTAGAAATGTAACAGAAGTTGAAAAAGATATTAGGGAAAAATGGTTGAAAGATAATATATTAGATAAATGTATTCAAAACAGAAGTGATAATCCATTTTGGGTATTTTATGATGGCCCAGCTACTGCAAATGGTATGCCAGGTTTGCATCACATGGTTGCTAAATTTTTAAAAGATAGTTTTTGTAAATATAAAACCATGCAAGGATATAAAGTTTTAAGAAAAATTGGTTGGGATACTCATGGACTACCTGTCGAAGTGCAAGTGGAAAAGAAACTTGGTTTTTCTAATAAAACAGATATTGAAAATTATGGAATAGAGAAGTTTAATCAAGAATGTAAAAAAGCCGTTTGGGAAAATGAACAAGCTTTTTGTGATTTAACTAATAAAATGGGTCAGTTTATTGACTTAGAAAATCGTTATATTACATATGATAACAATTATATTGAAACAGAATGGTGGATATTAAAGAGATTTTTTGAAGCAGGATTATTTTATGAAGGTAGTAAGATTTTACCATATTGTCCTAGATGTGGTACAGGTCTTGCATCACATGAAGTAGCTCAAGGTTATAAAGAAGTATCTGTTGATACAGTAATTGTTCCAATGCAAAAAAAAGATAGTGATATTTATTTTTTAGTTTGGACTACAACTCCTTGGACTCTTATTTCCAATGTTGCTATTTGTGTTAATCCTCATGAAGAATATATTTTAGCAAAAAGTCATGATTATCAATTTATTGTTGCCAAAAAATTAGCTAATAAAGTCTTAGGAGATGACTTTGAAATATTAGAAACTTATTTAGGAAAAGATTTAGAATATATGGAATATGTTCAATTAATTCCTGAATTAGAAGTCAATAAAAAAGCTTTTTATATTACTTGTGATGAGTATGTAACTATGGAAGATGGAACAGGTTTAGTTCATATTGCTCCTGCTTTTGGTGCCGATGATGCCCTTATTGGTAAAAAATATGATTTACCATATTTAAATCCTGTTGGTGAAGATGGTACTTATCAAAGTGGTCCTTGGAAAGATATGTTTGTTTTTGATGCTGATTTAGAAATTATTAAATATTTAAAAAGCAACGATAAATTATTTAAAAAACAAAAAATAGTTCATAATTATCCTCATTGCTGGCGTTGCAAATCGCCTCTTATTTACTATTCAAAACCATCATTTTATTTAGAAGTAACAAAATTAAAGGATAAAATAATAGCTAATAATAAAAAAGTCCATTGGTATCCAGAATTTGTTGGTGAAAAAAGATTTGGTAATTGGTTAGAAAATTTAAATGACTGGGCTATTTCTAGAAGTCGTTATTGGGGTTGTCCTCTTCCTTTATGGCGGTGTGAATGTGGTTATGATCATATGATTGGCTCTATTCAAGAACTAGTCGATTTAGCTAATGAAAATATTGATAATACTATTGACTTACATCGTCCTTATGTAGATAATGTTACAATTACTTGTCCTAAATGTGGTAAAGTTATGAATCGAGTAAAAGATGTCATTGATTGTTGGTTTGATTCGGGTTCAATGCCTTTTGCAGAGTATCATTATCCATTTGAAAATAAAGAATTATTCGAAAGTCAATTTCCTGCAGATTTTATTTGTGAAGGCATTGATCAAACAAGAGGATGGTTTTATTCACTTTTAGTAATTTCAACCTTTATTAAAGATTGTGCTCCTTACAAAAATGTTTTAGTTAATGAGTTATTATTAGATAAATTTGGTCATAAAATGCATAAATCAAAAGGTAATGCGATTGAACCGTTTGGGATTATGAACCGTTATGGTGTTGATACAGTTCGTTGGTATTTTCCTTATGTTTCCCCAGTGTGGACACCACTTAAATTTGATGAAGATGGTTTAAAAGAAGTCTATTCAAAATTCTTTAATCCGCTAAGAAATACGTATAATTTCTTTAGCATGTATGCTACAACCGATAATATTGATATTAAAAACTGTAATATTGTTATTTCTGATAGAGAAGAGATTGATAAATGGTTATTATCTAAATATAATTCTTTATTAAAAATAGTCATTAGTGGTTATGAAGAATTTGATTTAAATAAAGTTGTTCGAAGCATTACAAATTTTGTTTCCGAAGATTTATCAAATTGGTATATTAGAAGATGTCGTAATCGTTTTTGGGGTAGCACTTTAGATAATTCTAAAAAAGCAGTTTATATGACTACATATGAAGTTTTAGTGGGCTTAACTAAAATAATTGCTCCAATCATTCCATATTTAAGTGAAGAAATGTATCAAAAATTAACTGGTGAATATTCAGTTCATACTAGTGATTTTCCAAAATACGATGAATCATTAATAGATATAACTCTTGAAGAAAAAATGGATTTAGTTAAAAATTTAATTTCTTTAGGAAGAATGGTACGAGAAGACGCTAAAATAAAGGTACGAACTCCTTTATCAGAAGCTATTATTGATAGTCAAGTTTATAATAAAATTAGTGATTTAGTTCTTTTAATTGCTGAGGAATTAAATGTTAAAGTAGTTAAAGAAGAAAAAGATTTAACTAAATACATGAACATGAGTTTAAAACCTAATTATAAAGAAGTTGGAAAAGTTTTTGGCCCTAAAATTAAAGACTATGAAGCATTTTTAAATAATACAACAATTGATGAATTAAATAGTGGTAATGTAACATTTGAAGATACTTTAATTACCAAAGAAATGTATGAAGTTAAAATTACTTCAAAAGAGGGATTTAATGTTGGGGTTTTAGATAATTTATTTATTATTTTAAATACCAATTTGACTGAAGATTTAGTTTTAGAAGGACATGCTCGAGAATTTATTTCCAAAATTCAAAATATGCGTAAGACAAATGGCTTTGAAGTAAGTGATCGTATCAATATTTATTATGATAGTTCAGATTTTTCTCAAGTTATAAATGCTTATGAAGACTATATTAAAAATGAAACTTTATGTGTGAATATTACTTCAAAAGAATTAAATACTGCCAAAATAAATGTTAATGACTTTGAAATAAAAGTTGTCATTGAAAAAGTTAATAGTTAACAGTAATATAGAAAGATTGTCGTTATGTGATAATCTTTCTGTTTTTTTGTAGGAAAATGATTTCAAGTTGTTTTTTTAAAGAAGCTATATTATAATAAATTTATAGAATAAGGAGAAAAAAATATGGATAATAAGTCAAATAAGGGAATAATGATTTTATTAATAGTTTTAATACTTTTAGTAATAGGAATAGGCGGGGTTTTAGTTTACGATAAACTTATAGACAATAAAGAAAAATTAGGAACATCAAAAATAGAAGAAGAAAAAGAGAATGTTAATGAAAAACAAAAAGAAATTTATACATATGTAGATATGGAAGGGGAATTTGAATTTATTAGTAATAAATATACTGATTCAAATGGAAATGATGGAAGTGATGAATTTGTTTTATCATTAAGTAAAAATGGGATTTTTCATTATAGAAATAGTTTTTATGCTAATTCAGGTGTTTTAGGAAATTATATAATAGAGGATAATAAATTACGTTTAAATATTTTATTTGAACATGGAAGTGGTACTGGAGTACTTGTTACAGAAGTTACGAATAAGGAACTTGAAATTAAATCAAAAGATGAATTAATTGATAATGAAAATAAATCACAAACAGGAAAAATATATAATAAATTAACATTAAAAAGAAATAATACTTCTAAAGAAGAAATTACTAATTTATTAAACAATTATTTTAATGAAATAAAAAATAATCTTGAATAAGAAAAAAGAGTAATAAATATTGAATATAAGAAAATTAAGTAAATTTATTAAAACATTTTACTTAATTTTTTTTGTTAAATTTTGTCGAAAACATTTTGCGAAGTGTTAATAATTTGTTATAATAAAATTAAATAGAAGTAGGATGGTGTCATGGAAAAGGAAAAAATTACAATTGATATTTTACCCAATTATTTTTTAGACGAAAAAGGGATTTTTAAATGTGATGAAGCAATCATGTTGTGTGGTAAAATTGCTGGTGTTTGTTATGATAAAGAAGGTTTTAAACACTTAGAAAATGAAGAAGAACGTAAAACTTTAAGAAGAGTTGATATGACTTTAAATAATGGTCATCATAGTGTTTATGATCATATCACCATAAATTTTAATTTACACAATGTTCCTAAAATTTTAGCAATGATTTTAAATAATGAACATGAGTATACAACCAGCGAAAAATCTGCTCGTTATACACCTGTAGTAAGAAAACCTGGTTCAGTTATTAGTGAAAAAGAAGAAATTCTTTATAATAAATGGCTAGAAATTTTTCAAAGTAAAATTAAAGAAAGTTATGGCGATATTTATGGTGATTCTAAAATATTAAAATTAGCGCAAGAAAATGCAAGGTATTTAGTTACTGTTTTTATGCCAACTGAGATGATTTACTCAACTAGTTTAAGGCAAATTAATTATTTAGCTTCTTGGATGGAATATTATATTAAAAATGCTCAAACTGATTTTACTAAAAAAATTTCTGATGCGATGCAAGAATTTTTGTCTGAATTAAAACGCTTAAATATTTTAGTTCCTGGATTAATGACTAATGAAAAAAATCGAAAATTTTCTTTGTTTACAACTGATATAGCCAATAAAGAGGAGCATTTTGGTAATGTTTATGCTACCAAATATAAAGCAACTTATGCAGAGCTTGCTCAAGCTCAACGTCATAGAACCATTGATTATCAAATGGAAATATTAGAAACAAAAGAATATTTTATTCCTCCAATTATTGAAAGTGATAATAATTTAGTTCAAGAATGGTTAAAAGATATTGCATCTGTAAAAGATATTTACCCAATTGGTGAATTAGTTTTAATATATGAAGTAGGAAAATATGAAGATTTCATTTTAAAATGTAAAGAAAGATTATGTTCTGCTGCCCAATTAGAAATTAGAATGCAAACTCGCGACACTTTATTAAAATATCTTATGTTTTTAGAAAAGAATAATAATATTTTAAAAGATGATATTAAAAATTATACTAAAGCTGCCCGTTGTTCTTTTAAAGATTTTAAATGTAGTCAAGATTGTAATTTTAAAGAAGGAAAACTATTAACTAGTAAAATTTAAATTACTAGTTATTTTTACATAAATAGCTTATAATTTAAAGAGGTGATTTAATTTTGAAAAATGTAAGAGTAGTATTTATGGGAACTCCAGAATTTGCTTTAGAGCCCTTAAAAAAATTAATTGATATTGCAAATGTTGTATTAGTGGTAACTAAAAAAGATGCTTATGTAGGAAGAAAAAAAGTTTTAACTCCATCTTGTGTTAAAGAATTTGCGGTGTCTAAAAACATTCCTGTAATAACTCCTGAAAATATTAAAAAAGAGTATCAAAGTATTATTCAATATCAACCAGATTTAATTGTTACATGTGCTTATGGAAAAATTATTCCGAAAGATTTAATCATTTATCCTAAGTTTGGATGTATTAATATTCATGCTTCACTTCTTCCTAAATATCGTGGGGCAGCTCCAATTCAATGGGCAATGTTAAATGGCGAAAAAGAAACTGGAATTACACTTATGTATATGGATGAATTTATGGATACAGGAGATATTATTGATTATGTTAAATGTCCTATAAAAGATGAAGATGATATTGCGTCACTCCATAGTAAATTAAGTACTCTAGGTACAAATCTTTTAGAAAAAAATTTTTCAGATATCATTTCAAGAAAAGTTAATCGTCAAAAACAAAATAATGCCCTAGCCACTATGGCTCCCATGATAACAAGAGAGATGGAAGAATTAGATTTTAATAATTCTGTTTTAAATGTTTATAATAAAATTCGGGCTTTTAGTCCCTGGCCACTTAGTAAAACGATAATTTTAGGAGAAGAAATAAAAATAATAAAAAGTCATTATACTAATGAAACAAGTAAAGTAGGTAATCTATATATTACAAAAGATAAATTAGGTATTGGTTGTCTTGATGGAATTATCTATTTTGATATTATTAAACCTATTGGTAAAAAAGAAATGCCAATTAAAAATTATCTTAATGGTAAAAAGGAATTATTAAATGGAAGCAAAAGATAATTTAAAATTTAATGCTATTATTAAACTTAGTTTATGGCTTGTTTTTATTACATTTTTGCTAATAGTTATCAATTTTGGTGGTCAAAAAAAAGCAGATTTACCGAATAAAAAACCAGAACAAGTAACTCTTACTTTGAATGAAAAAATGCAAAAATTGGATAATAATTATAGCTACGTTTATGAAATAAAGATTGCTGATAATATGTATTATTTTAAGGGAAGTACTAAAGATAAAAAAGAAGTGGGAGTTAAAACCTTTAATTCTGCAACAACCAATTATTTTAAAGAAAATAATTATATATATGCTGTTAATAATGGTGGCTTAGATAAAATTGATAATTTATATGAGGGAATAAATATGGAACTACTTGATATTACTAACTTAAAAAATATGCTAAATGAAGTTAAGTATCAAGAAAATAATAATAGTTACATTTACAATTTAGAAGATAAAGTAATTACAGTTTATTCAGATAATTTAAATATTACTAGAATCAATATAAGTATGGAAAATGCTTATTATGATTTATCTTTTTATGATATTGGATTAGTAACTGAAATAAAATATTGAGGTAAAAAAATGACTGGAAAATTATTATTTATTAACTTTTTAACTTTAATTCGTATTATCATCACTATTGTGATTATCCCTGTCTATAATCTATATGGGGGATTTTATGTTAGTTTAATAGTACTTATTGGATATTTAACAGATAGTATTGATGGAATATTAGCGCGTCATTGGCATGCTAGTACCTTTTTTGGCGCATTTTTTGATGTTATTGCTGATAAAGCATTTACTATTATGAATTTTATATTATTATATTTAATTACTCCTTATACTATTATTCCGATAATTATTGAAATATCGATTATGATTGTTCAAATTATTAAATTGTTTGGCAAAATAAATGTTCAATCTAATTGGATAGGAAAGACTAAAGTTTGGATTTTAGCTGTTTCTGTAACTTTAATTTTTCTTGTTAGTGATATAACTAATATTAAATTTCTTAATCAAGAATTATATCAATTTATATTAAACATTACTTTTGAACGTCTTAGTTTCTACATTTTATTACCAGCAATAATTATGGAAATATTATCTTTGATTAGCTATATTTTAGAATTTTTTCAAAAAGAGAAAAAGACCCTAAAAAAAACACCTAAAAGAACTCTTGATAATAAAAATTATTCAACAATATGGTTTTCACCTTCATATTATCAAACTCATAAAGATGATGCTAATATTTTTGAACTTCTTTTTAAAAAGAAAAATCCTTAAAAAAGGATTATTTTTTTTGGAATTTAACTGTTATATATTTCTCTTCAGGATATAATTCTTGAATACTTCGCATTATTTGGTTAGCTAGCTCATTACTATGTTCATTAGAAGCAATGACAATACTTATGGCATTATCTTTAATTTTGACAAAAGAATTTAATTTAAATTTATTTTTAATTGTACTTTTAATTTTATTTTCTTCTGTAGTTGAATTATTTAACTTTTGCATATTTTCATAAGCCACATTTTTTTCTTCTAAACTACTTTCACTATTCAATAATACATTTTGATATTCTTCCATTAAAGCTTGTTTTTCTTCATCATTTTCTACTTCTAAAGCTACTAAAACATCTGATTCTGTAATTTCAATAACTTCATTAGTGGAATTTTTTGTTTCACTTTTTAAAACATTTTGTACTTCATCATCAATTGATACATAATATATTCCCAAAATTAAAATTAATGAGAATAGGGTAATAAACCATAAATTTTGTTTGTTAATCATAATCAAATTTCTCCTTTTTTTACTAAATATTATGCTAAATTATTAAAAAAAGCACTTTTTTTGAAAAAATTTCCAGAAAAAAAAGGAAATCGGCTAGGTGGTGACGAATATATATAGTGAAGGGAGAAAAATTATGAGAAATTTAAAAGCGGTTAAACAAAATGATTTAAAGGACTGTGGCATCTGTTGCATGCAATGGATTTTCATGTATTATGATGGTTATTTACCACTTGAAAAATTGCGTGAAGATACTTTAACTGACAGTGACGGTACTAATGCTTTATATATTATTAATGCTTTTAAAAAATGGGGATTTGATTCACTGGGGGTTTTGGAAAAAGATATTTCAAATAGTGATTTAAAATTTCCTGCAATAGCTCATTTAGTATTAGATAATGGTTTTGAACATTTTGTAGTTATTAAAGACATTGCCAAAGACACAATATATTTAATGGATCCTAGTGTTGGCTATGTTAAAATGTCTTTAGAAAAATTTCAAAAGTTGTTTACAGGACATCTCATCTTGGCGACACCTCGAAATAAAATTATCAAAATGGACAAAGGTTTATCAATTAGTGATTTATTTTGGCAAATTACAACCAAGGAAAAGTTCTTAATAAGTAAAATAATTATCACTAGTATCATTTGGAGCATTCTTTCCATACTTAGTAGTTACTATTTAAAAATTGGTACTAATGTTGTAGCTAATAATAAAGATTTACTAAAATATGTTATTCTAAGTTTTGGATTATTAACTATTTTAAAAGTATTTTTCTTATATATTCGTGAGTATTATACTAATCACTTAAGTAATTTAGTTGATGTCTATCTTTATCCTGAATTTTTTAAACATCTCTTTTATCTTCCTTCAAAAAATGTCAAGACAAGGAGTAGTGGCGAGGTAGTAACTCGTGTAGGAGAAATTGGAAACATCAAAAGCTTATTTTCAGATATATTTGTTTCTTGTTTTCTTGACTCCTTATTGATGTTTATATCTATAGTAATTTTATTTAAAATTAATTCTAAGTTATTTGGAATATTGATAATGTTTTTAATAATTTATAGTATTTTTGGCATATTTATTAGCAAAAAAATATATAAAAAAGTTTTAGAAAATATTAATTACCAAACAGATTTCAATAGTTTAGTTATTGAAAATATTGAAATGTTTGATAGTATTAAAAACTTAAATATTATTGATAAAACATTGCATAAAATTGAAAAATGTTTAGCTAAATATCTATTTAATAACTATCATTTTACTAGTTTTTTCAATATTACTAATTTAGGAAAAGACTTTATATTAGAAACTTGTTTTTTCTTGATAAACTCTTCAGGATTTTGGATGTGTTTAGATGGGAGGATTACTTTGGTTGATTTATTTACTTTTAATATAATATTATCTTACTGTATTGATCCTATTAAAAATATAATTAACTTGTTACCTAAATATAATTATGTGAAAGCATCATTTACAAAGATAATGGAATTTATTAATATTCCTGAAGAAACTATAAGTATAAATAATAATCATTTAAAAGGTGATATAATTTTTTATAAAGTCAATTATTCTTACAATAATTATGATTACATTTTAGAAAATATCAATTTTCATATTAAAAAAGGTAGTCATGTCTTATTAAATGCTCCATCTGGTAGTGGCAAAAGTACTATTTGTAAACTTCTCTATAAAGAATATATGCCCAATCAAGGAGAAATATTTCTTGATAATATTAATATTAGGGATTTAGATTTAGGTACTATTCGAAGCGATATTTTATATGTTTCTCAAAATGAAGAATTATTTACAGGCAGTATCAAAGAAAATATTTTGATTGACCGTGAAATAAATGAACAAGAATTTTTACAAATTTGTCGTATTTGTGAAATTGAAAGTATAGTTTCTCAAAAACAACTACGTTATGACGCATTAATTGAGGCAGCTTCTAAAAATATTTCTGGTGGTGAAAAACAACGAATTATTTTAGCAAGAGGCCTATTAAAAAAAGCTAGTATCATAATATTAGATGAAGCTTTAAGTGAAGTAGATTATAAATTAGAAAGTCAAATTATCAAAAATATCCAAGAATATTTTCATAACAAAACGATTATTTATATTTCCCATAAAAATCAAAGTAGAAATTTTAAAGAAATTATTAATTTAGGAGTTAAAGATGGAATACTTTAGAATAAATTATGCCAAATTACAAAATTTAAAACAAATAAAATTTAGTATTGTTTTAATAATTATTCCTCTATTTATACTATTTTTAATAATTATTGCTAATCAAAATAAAGTTAGCAAGAAAATTGAAACTTATGGTATCTATCAAGATGGAGTATTACAATTACAAATTAATAATGAACTCTCTGATATAATTAAAAGTAATAATACTCTAATCTTTAATAATAAAAAGACTCACTATGTAATTTCTAGTTTTGAAAATTATGAATTAATTGATGAAGTTATTTATCAAAATATATTATTAACTATAGATGAAAATAATTTTGTGAATAATGAAGTTGGTAAAATTGAACTTTATTATGACAAACAAAAAATAATTAATTATATTTTTGAATTATTTAAGTAAGGAGGTAATGTTTTGAAAGTACTAAATAATGCAGAAATGCTTGAAGTTAAAGGTGGCGGTATTGGGGCCACATTATGGGCGATTATCGGTGGCGCTGTAGTTTTCGTTATCGGTGTGTTTGACGGATTTATGAATCCAAAGAAATGTAATAATTAAGGAGGTAAAATATGCAAAATGAAGAATTATTAATGATTCGTGGCGGTGGTATTGGTAGTACTGTTTTAAATGCTGTTGCCAGATTAGTAAACACTGTATTTGAAATTGGGCAAGCTTTTGGGTCATCTATTAGAAGAGCAATCTCTGGTGGTGCCTGTAAAGCTCGTTAAAATTTATTCGTGAAATGAAAAAGTAAATTCCATTTTCATAATCAAGAAACAAAATGTATAAGA
>CANRTI010000010.1 GCA_947642635.1 uncultured Mycoplasma sp.
GCGAGCTGGGTTCAGAACGTCGTGAGACAGTTCGGTCCCTATCCGTCGTGGGCGCATGAAAATTGAGGAGAGCTGATCCTAGTACGAGAGGACCGGATTGGACATACCTCTGGTGTATCTGTTGTAACGCCAGTTGCAGTGCAGAGTAGCTATGTATGGACGGGATAACCGCTGAAAGCATCTAAGCGGGAAGCCTCCTCCAAGATGAATTTTCCTATTCTTTATGAATTAAGAATCCTTATAGACTATGAGGTTGATAGGCTAGAGGTGGAAGCGTAGTGATACGTTGAGCTGACTAGTACTAATAATTCGAGAGTTTAACTTATTTATTTTATAAATATTTGATGAAGCATTATCAAGTTTTTAAAGGACAAAATCCTTTATTGGTAACGATAGCTTAGTGGGTACACCTCTTCCCATCCCGAACAGAGATGTTAATAGATGTAAGCCATAAAAGTTATAGTTGCAAAAATAGTTAAAATTTTAGTCGTGTTGATAGCCTAGTGGACACACCCAACCCCATCCCGAACTTGGAAGTTAAGCACTAGAACGCCGAAAATAGTGTATGCGAAGATAGGAAAATGCGACTATTTTTTTTGATTAAAAAAGACTAAATCTTCAAAAATTTAGTCTTATTTTTATGTCATTTTGCCGGTAGGTGTCTCACTAGGTGTCTCACTTTTTTCTTTCTTTTCTTCAAATTGAGTACGGAGACTAGTTATTTCATTAGCAAGATTTATCTTTCGTTCTTCGTACATATGCCCATATTCATTACTAGTTGTTCTTATATCTTTATGTCTTAACCTTACCTTTACATCTTCCAATGTCTTACCCATATTAATTAGAAACGCTGCGTGGCTATGTCTTAATTTATGTGGCGTAATATTTTTCTCGATTCCTGCCCGTTTTAAATACTTTTTAAGCATATCTTGAATCGCCCTACTACCAATTACTTCACATTTACCTCTATTATTAGCAAATAGGTATCTACTAGTGATATTATGTTTTTTCCTATATTCCAGAAAGTCTTTATATGCTTCAACTGTAATATCATCAAGATATAAGTCATCCATTGACTCATCAGTTTTAGCATATGGTCTAATTTTACCATTATAATATGTTTCAGTAATATTTAAAGATGTACCTTTCTCTGTAGTTACTATACTATCTATTGAAAGTCCTAGTAGTTCACTAATTCTTAAACCTGTATAAAATAATAACTGTATTATAAACAAATCTCTAGTGTTATCAACAACAGAAAGTAAGTTTATAAACTCATCAGAAGTAAGATAGGGTTGTTTTTTCTTATTTTTCTTAAAGTTTTTAACAACTGCTGCTGGGTTATATGTAATTAACTTCTTTCTAACACAATAATTAAGAAAAGCAGATAACTGCTTATGTATTTTAATAAGTGTTTGATTCGCTAATTTTTTATCTTTTTCTCGTGAGCAAGGCATAGATAATAAATCATTGTGAAATTTAGTAATATGTTCTTCTGTAATCGTAGCAATTTTAACATTGCCTAACTTTGGTAGTATTTGATTTTTAAATATTGTCTTTTTTCCTTCAACTGTAGATTCTGCTAAATTTCCTTTTCTTACTTCAAGTTCGCATTCTTTAATGTAAGAATCAAACACATCTTTAAAAAGTTCAGTTTTTGTAGGCCGGCTATTTTCTTGTTGCAATTTAACTCGTTCTTCTGCAATAAAGTTTTGTGCTTCCTTTATTGTTTTAAAATTGGCTTTTCTTCTTTTAAATCTTTTATTATATATCTTATCATATAAGTTTAGACTTACTGCATAAGTACCATTACTATTATGCTTATAAATATAAGGATAACTAGTTTTCGTGTAATTCTCTTTATTAAACATTAATTAAAACTCCTATCTTTTATAATTTTGAAATTTGTGCTATAATAGGAGTACAGAAAAAAAGTTGTTCTTAAGCCGAATTAATTTTTTATTCTGTACGCTTTATAGCGTTTGGCTAGTGTTGGTAGCACTAGCTTTTTTATTTTTAATTATCAATAATATTAACCGTATTTAAAATATATTTTTTTCCTTCAAGACTTAATTTCGATAATCTAGTCATAATCTCTAACATTATTTTATTATCTTCCGAGTTGTCTATTATACCCATAATTTTACTTATATCTTGTTCTTCAGTAAGCATTAATGGTGATATATCTAATTTTTCTGCAAGTTTTTTTATTTTTTCAGGTTTAGCATAGCAAATACCTCTTTCATAATCTCTTAGAGTAGTGTAAGCAATTTCAGATTTTTTTGCTAGTTCTTTGGTAGTCATTCCTTTTATTGTCCTATAGTATCTAAGATTATTACTAAATACTTCTCGTTTTTTATTTATCATAATACACCTCCAACGATATAATAATACCATAAAATATGGTAAAATTCAATATACAAAAGCTTGAAAGTATTATAAAATATGTAAAATTAAATAAGAATACGATAAAATACGTAATAAAGTGTTGACAATACGATAAAACACGGTATAATAGAAGACATATCAGCCCAAACTGTAGCTGATTATATGAAATGAAAGGAGAGTATATTATGAGATTAACCTTAAGGAATCTTAGGCAAGGCCACGGATAAAAAATTAATTCGGCTTAAGAACAACATACTAAAATTGGAGGGAAAAGATGAATAGTATTATGTTTGATATTAAAGAGTGTTCTAGTTACTTGAATATCTCGGTTGCGCTTTTACGCAAGTTGATAAGAAAAAATGAAATTCCCTATAATAGAATAGGGGCTAAACTTCTATTCTCAAAAATTGAGATAGATAGATGGTTGAAAGAAAACCAAAATTAGAAAGGAATTTATTATGAATAAAAAATTAAATGAATCATATGTAACCGAAGTTGATGGAGACAAAACCCTAAATCTAGTTAATCATCTAGTGTTCATAACTAAAGATGAAGTAACTATATCTAGTCTATATGGAATTTTTGTAGATATAACTCTTACTAAAATAGATGTGTTAAAAGTTTCTAGATTTATTAGCGAAAATTACCCAAAATTCTCAACACTAAAATTGGAGAATGCAGAATTTGAAATATCCAAAGAATGGATAGTAATTAAGAGTGGTTGTAAAAAGATACAAATACGCCCTGAAATGTTTGAAAAAGTAATCATACATATTGAAGAAAGGGAGAAAAAAATTATGGAGGGTAGCAATGCTACTCAAGAAGTTTATAATAAAATTATAAACGCTACCACTAATCAAAACAATAATAAACCTAGTGAAGCAAAATCAATTACAACAGGACAAATGCAAATTAAAAAAACTATCTATGATACTGTCATAGATACTATAGAAAAAACTAATTTAGGAGGAAATAAAAATGGAAAATAATTTGAACGAAGAAAGAATACAAAGATTTGGAGAAATAACGGTGCTTGATATAGATAAGAAAATAGAGGGTGGTTATATTAGGATATGTAATGAAGATGATTATATAAATAGTATAATAGTATCTATTTACGAAATAAGGAGTTTATCCGTTTTATCATCTATCTATCATTATGTCTCTATTGATACTGAAGATAATTCATTTAGGTATAATGATAAAACTATTGAAATATATGGCCCACTTGTAGGGTTAATATTTACAAGACAAGATTTTATGGCATTTGGCGATTATATTTATGAATTAGTAAATGGAGACCCTGCATATGGAGAATAAAAGTAGTAATGATACAGCAAGTATAAATAATATACTTGCTGAATTAAAAGTTGATTATAAAGACCTTAGTGTGCTTACAACTGAATCAGAAGAATTAAAGCTAGTAGATTATTACTTTGATAGTGTAACCTGCTCTAATAAAGAGGTAGAAACATTACTATATGAAATAATTGGATATAGTCTTTGTAGGACAGCTAAGCTGAATAAGGCATTCATACTCCAAGGCCCTGGTCGCAACGGAAAATCCGTTATTTTCAGAATTATATCTGCAATTTTGAAAGATAACAAATGCTCATATGAGCATTTAGAAAACTTATCAGGGACTAAAGCAGGAGCTAAAACTACAGTTAAGGCCTTAAAAGGGTGTACAGTTAATATAGCAGAGGACCAAAAACAGCCGAATTATATTAATTCTTCGATAATTACTCGGTTAATATCGGGAGAGCCTATATCTATTAAAGCAAAGGGTAATGAGCAAGAGGTATTAGAACCTTATGCAACATTGCTGTTTTCAGTAAATGAAGTAATTGACTTCAAAGAGACAGGGCTTTTTATAACGGACCGTTTCATTGTAATACCATTTCGGGCTACATTCACTGATAGCAATAATAATAGAAATATTAACATAGGAGAAGAATTATGTCAACCTCTAGCGTTGCAGATTATAGCAACTAAGGCCATTGAAGCGTTTAAGAAAGTGCTAGAGAATGGTAGATTTACTATACCTGATGTCGTAGCAGAAGCAACTAGAAACTACTTCATGGAATGTAATAATGTTGCAGAGTTTTGCAATTTATATCCAATAAAGACAATTATAATTAAGGCAAAATATTATGAAGAATATCGCAAATGGTGTAAATATAATAATAAGGAAGCTGTTAGCAACTCAATATTTGGGAAAGAGGTTTTAGCTCTAGGGTATAGGGCCGAAAGATACTCATTTGCTAATAAAAGAGAAACTTACTATGCTTCTCCAAAATTTAATAATGTTGATAGTAGGGATATTTATAATGAATATCTTAGTAAAAATGGAATCACGGAAGAATCAGCAAAACATTATGATGAAAAAGTTTTAAAAGAAACATTTGGAGCAATTCCTTTTAGTGATTATTTATGCGAAAGCATTTATAATAAGACTGATGAAATTGAAAATGCTTAAATGTTTTACAATGTCCCTGTGAGCCTCTAGTAGGCTCTAGGGGAAGTCTTATTATATAGGGCGTAAAAAATTTTGTAAATATAGATATGCCCCTGTAGGACTTATAGAAGCCCCTAGAGGGGTTTTATTATGGAATTGTCCTATGCCACTATGGCAGAGGGATAAGTGAATCTTTGTACAGTTATTCTTAAATACATTTTTCCATTATAAAAGTACGAAGTACTTTTATAAGTGTATCAATTAAAGATACATTTCACAAAAAAAACGCAATGCGTTAGATACTTGATTAGATGTTAAAAAAAAGGGTGCTCTTATATCTATTTAACATCTAAAAATTATACTAACACAATGCGTTATACCTAAATATATACTTAGTGAATAAGGTAGATTCTTTAAAAGGTAAATCAGACCATAAGAAAACTATAGGTATTACACTATAGTTAGTTCTTACATAATTTTTGAGAGTGTAAAAAATTCTGTGTAAATAGTCTAACCATGATAATTGAAGCAATCTACTGCTTCTTTTTTTGTTACTTAAATAATAACATATAATATTAAATTTTCAAAGAACTAAATTCTACCATCAAACATAATTGATAGTTCTCCTAAAATCATATCCCAGTTTCTATATCTACTGGTCCATTTTTTCATGATATTTTGAGTAGCTAAATATAAACATTTCATTAAAGATTCATCAGTTGGAAATACTGCTTTAGTCTTAGTATACTTTCTAAAACATCTATTTAATGATTCAATAGTATTGGTGGTATACATGATTTTTCTTAAGTCTTCAGAATAACTAAAGAATGGACATATAGCATCCCAATTTTCTTCCCAATTTTTAAGTGACGTAGGATATTTATTTTGCCATTTTGTCTTCACTTTTTGTAATTGTTCATATCCTTCTTTCTCATTCTTAGATGTATATATTGTTTTTAAATCATTACAAAATGATTTCATATCTTTATAATAAACAAATCTAACTGAATTTCTTATCATATGGACAATGCATCTTTGTTGAATTGTATTTGGATAAGCTGTTTCTATTGCTTGTTTAATTCCTGTTAATCCATCACTACACATTATTAATATGTCTTTTACTCCTCGTTGTTTTAAATCGTTAAATACACTTAACCAAAATTTAGCTGATTCATTTTCTCCGATCCATATTCCTAAAATATCTTTTTCTCCTTCATCTGTAACTCCTAAAACTATATAAGCTGCTTTTTTTACTACTGTATTTTCTTCTCTTACACTAAAATGTACTGCATCTATAAATACTATTGGATAAATACTATTTAAAGGTCTATTTTGCCATTCTTTTATTTTGGGTAGTATTTGATCGGTTATATTACTTACCATTGTTGCTGATACTTCTATACCATATAAATCCTGTATTTGTTCATTTATTTCTCTTGTTGATAATCCTCGACCATACAATGATATTATTTTATCTTCTATACCTGAAACATCTCGCTTATTTTTAGGTACTATCTTTGGGTCAAATTCTCCATTTCTATCTCTTGGTGTTGAAAACTCAAATTCTCCAAATTCACTTTTTAATGTTTTCTTACTAGTTCCATTTCTATAATTAGTTTTATCTATTTTTTTATCATATTTAGAATATCCCATAGAGCTTTCAAATTCTGCATTCATCATTTCTTGTAATGAATCTTTAAATAAATCTTTTATTGCACTTGATAAATCTTGTGCTGTTTCTATTTCATAATTTTCTTGTAATATTTTTAATAATTCTTTTCCTTTATTCATATAAAAAATCCTTCCATTTCTATTTTATCATGGAAAGATTCTTATTTACACAGATTTATTTACAGACTCATATTTTTAGTTAATTATTTTTTTCTTACGCTATTTTAACTTATTACATTTCGAATCTCATTATTTTTTTAATTACTATTATTCATTTAACTATTACTTTTTAATCATATTTTTCATTCTTTTTCATTATTAGTATTATCATATCTTTTAGTATCATTTGTTTTTTAATTATTACTTATATTGTTTAAATTACTTATTGCGTAGTCAAGAGAAATTTTAGTCCCAAAATACTATAAATCTCTCTTTTAAATTTTAATATCTACATTATTAAATAACTACGGCTAGATAAATTAACGGTCTGAGTTCCATTGTGTTGCCACAAGTGTTCAGTATGACGGTTAAGGTAGACTTTATTCTTATTCAGATTAGGGCTGATAAGAGAATTACTCCTAAATTGTTCCGTATCTAGCATGAGCAAGTTTTTTAAGTATTACAATAAAGTAATAGTTGGGACATTATCTCTACTTGGGTCCTTTTTTAAAATGTAGAATCTGGTATTCTTGAACTTACCATAATAATATATACGAACTTAATAACTCGGTATAGTACTTAACCTTATAATTCTATACGAAGTACATAGTGTTCCGTTTACTAAAATATATTGGAATTTCACTATGCCACTATACCAGATATTATATTAGGTTTTTGGTTAGCATTTTGTCGCCTAAGCCATATTTTAGTGCTTCTTCTGCATTGAACCATCTATCCTTTAACTGAATGTCGTGTCTAACTTGCTTTATGGTCTTTCCTGTGTTCTCTGCTAATAGTTTAATGATACGCTCATTCAATGTATTAGTATGTTCATAATCAATTTTTAACTCGCCAACTTTTCCCATATTAAAAGATGAAACTTCGTGAATCATAACCTCACTATTAGGGGTTATATATCGTTTGCCTTTTGTTCCACCACTAAGAAGCACAGCAGCCATTGAAGCACAACGACCTATACATATTGTCTTCACATCACTTTTGACCATTTGCATAGCATCATAAATAGCCATTCCTGCTGATACTGAACCACCTGGGGAATTGATATAGAATATTATATCCTTTTTACTTTTAATAGTATCTAGTTTTAACAACTGGTCGACTATATTTTCTGCAACTTCTGCATCAATGGTTTTATTCAAACGAATTATGCGATTATCAAATAAATTAACATTTGAGGGAGTTTTAGATTTGGTTTCTTTCTTAGTTTTCTTTTTTGCTTTATTATTAGCCATTTTCTTAATTCCTTTCTATATATTATAAGTCTTTTTGTTCTTTAAATGTTTGGTTTTGTATGGTAGATTCAACTTTTCAAAATCGTGTGAATTTTCTCCGTGTATTGGTATTATTACACTAGGTTTAACAATATTACAGACTTCTGTAATACCTTCTTTAGTTGCGTGTCCACTGGTGTGTAAGTAATGGTAATCTTTTGGAACAAACTTAACAATACTTTCATCAGCAGTAGATCCTTGCAAGTATCCTAGCCATTGAGAATAGATAAATATATTATCTTTGAAGTTAGGGCTGTTAATAAACCTTTTTGAAAAGTAATTACTTCGGACTAGCATACAAAAACCATTATCCAGCATTTCTTGATAAAACTTTTTATCAAAACTCTTAGCATTTGAAAAGTTATAATAGTCTTTATATTTTTTGCTAGTCTTTGTTACATAATCAAGTATCTCCTTTTGGTAGACATCACATATAAATAACTTTCTTCCTGCTTCTTCGTTTGCGTGGTAAAAAGAGGCTATCCTGTCAATATTAGTAGAAGCACACATTATAAATACATACTTATTATTCTTTATTAGGTCAGCTGCTTCTTTCTGTAGCATTAGTTCGGACATAAAAACCTCATCAAGTCTTGAAAGGGTAGTATGCTCACAAATAAGGACATCAACTTTGCCTATTTCCTTAAGTGTTTTAGGTATTGCATTCTCACTAGGACCGTGTGTACGAAAGTCCCCAGTATGTAAAACTCTTTTACCTTCTGCCTCTATAAGAAACATATAACTATCAAAAGCCGAATGGTCTACTCGAATCGGAGTTAAAGTCATATCTCCAACTTTTAGAGGCACATCTTGTTCAAATGTTTTAAAAGTCTCTAATCTATCAATATGTTCTTGTGTTACTTCTGCAATGCTAGGCTCTTTCATTTTCTTTTGATAAATAGTAAAAATCTCTTTTGCTTGTTCTCCAATGTAGATAGGAATATCCTTTTTTACTTGCATATATTCGCCAATATGGTCTAAATGATAATGAGTTATAAAAACAGCATCACATTTTTTACTAATCTTAGCGACATTCACTTTTACTTTACTTGTACTATTTGGAAGATTAGAGCCTACATCAATAAGTATCCTCGTATTTTTAGTTTTGATTTCGGTTACACAACCACCAATTTGATTAATACCCCTGTGAATTTTAATTTGCATAAGATATTATCCTTTCTAACTTTGAGTTGCTAGTTTTTTGTTATTTGATAAGAATGTTATTCTTTCAGCTATTACAGAAATTCGATTCTCATTGCTTTGTATTCTGCCTTTAGCACCTATTAAGTCGCCTTTTTTGCAATATTGAAGTACATTACTTCCTATATAACTCATTAACTCAATAGGAACTAAATCCGTTTCATATTCTCCATTTTCATTTTTAAAATTACGACTAATTTTTAGCATTAGTCTATATGAAGTCTTCTCCTCATTTTCCATTTTTTCAATATCGTTGTTTATTCTGCCAATAAGCACAACATTATTCATCATTGTTTTACCTTCTTTCTAGCATACTAGTAATTTACATATTACTAGCATCTAATAATAAAATACCATAATTACTTTTTTAAATCGTAATACAAAATAAAAAGAGAGACTGCTTAGTACAGTCTCTAATACTATTTACTATTTTTAATTATTTGCATTTCCATAAAACATTTCATATTCTTTATTTATTTGTTCCTCTGTTTTGTCTTCTTTTGGAAAGTCTTTCATTGATTCTCCTCCTACGTTGTTATCATCTAGCATTCGAATATCTCCTGTTTTATAAGTGCCATTTACTAAATTGAGTTTATTAAGTGGTAATACATAAAAATGATTTCCTTCCAAGAGAGTATCTCCCATATTACCGTTTGACATATTAATACATCCGTTACATTCATTGTTACCATAACTAAAATTAGTAACAGTTCGATAAGAACCAGAAATATACATACTACTTAAATAAACTTTATCAATACCTAAAAGCTCTCCACCTTCAACTCCACTACTTTTATACAGAATATCAAATTTATCACACACTTTCATCAATTCTTGATAACCATCTAAGATTTCTAATAAATTTGTTAAATCTTGAGGTTGTCCTATCTTTTGAAATAATTTGGTGGTTATATAGCACTCTAATTTTCCGTTATCAAAATTACAAGTATAGTTTTTTCCATAATCTTTATCTTTTTTATAAGTTTCAAATAATTTTTCAGCATAACTTTTTTCATTATTAAAATATTCTTGTTCTTTTTCATCTATAATTTCATTTTTATATTTATTCTCTATTTCTTCGGTTATTTTTTCATATGTTACATATGAGATATTATCTACTTTTTCCTTTATTTTTTCGTTTTGACTAAATATTTTAACTCCATTATTAACATTAATTCCTTTATCACGAGCAGTATCATATAAAGTTTCAATAGCATCATTTATGGCTTTATCTTTTATATCAACTGCATTAAATACATTTTTGCAATCTTCATTTAAACAAGTAAAATTATTAATTTGATTTCCTTTTAACTCTATCAATAATCTAGGGTTGATTTCAACAATAACATAAGAAATTTCATCTTGTTTTGTTTTTTGCAAATTACTTAAAAACTTTTGATGATTATATCTATCAAGATTAATTTTACCTATATATAATAGTCCTAAAATAAAGAAGAATAAAATAATTTTTCTAAATAATTTCAAACTATGTTTAAATTCAATGACATATATTTTCTTATCATCATTTTTAATATCTAATGGTCTTATGAATTTTGTTTTTTTACCTAACCTATTTTTTAGAATATCAAAATTATCTAGTTCGTATTTATTTTTTACTTTTACTTTTTTTTCTTTAGTTCCATTACTAATTATTACTTTCTTATCTATATCTTCAATAATATTTTCTTTTGATACATAAATACATTTTTTTCTTTTTCTGACTTTTTTATAAGTGACTTCATCTAATATAATTTTCTTCATATTGTACCTCTATAATTTTAATTTTATTGCTCCATCTATGTTAATAATTATAGCATAAATTTTTCACTTCTCTCATACATATTAATTAATCTTTATCTCTAAGATTTTTTAATGCTGTATCTTTGTCTGGGTTTATAGAACGATAATGGGACATTCTATCAGCTGTTTCTTGATAAGCATACCATATAGTTTCGCTTTCATAATAGTCTATAATATGTTTATTAGTTGTAGTGCATTTTACAAGAATTATTTCATCATCTGTTTTTTCTTTTGCTTTACATTTTAATTCGTTTGATGTAACATCAGGCTCAAAAGCTAAAGTTAAAACACTCTTAGGAATTTCTTGTAATGCGTATCGTTCGGCTTCATATCCACCTTCTATACGACCACCATTACTACACATATTAACGAAAATAATTATTAGTACTATTATTGAAATTATACCACTAATTACTTTCAAAATATCGGGCTTATCTGAACTATTTTCATCTTGATTTGATGTTTTTTGCGTTATAGGTTCTGTCGATTGCTTAATTTCTGTTTTTTTATTATTTGTATCTCTAATTGTTGCATTCCTCTCTAATTTTCTTTCATTTTCTTTTAGATTATTGTTTTCATAGTTAGGTATGCTTTCGTTAGAATCTCTTTTGTTTTGCCTAGTAATACTATTCAATAACTCTAAAAGTTGTTTATCCTTTGCAATATTAAGTTCTATTGGGTTACCTCCAAATTTAACAATAGATAATACTTGGTTTTCTTCATCAAAGTTGTAACTTTTAATATTAGAGTAGGGAATTTTGATAAGTTGGTCGTTGGTAGTTACTGCAAAACTATCATCTTTGATTTTTAGTATAGCTTCTTCTTTATTTGCTCCATTTAATAGAGTAGCGTTTAACTTTCGCATCTTTAACCCTCCAAATTTTTAATTGCATTATTGATAGCAACAACCCAGTCTTTTTTTCCAGTAACTGCAAACACATCTTTACCAGTATTAGTTATAATTGTTAAATTGTTTGATAAAAAACCACCAGCTTCTACACTTTTGATATTTTCCAATTCAACTTCAAATTCTTTCTTTCCAGCATTAACTTTATGTCCTTCAAAATAAAGTGTTTCATTTGTTAAAATTAAATGCCCACCTTTACTTCCAATTCCATGAAACCAATTAGCTGCACCTTTTTTTAAAATTTCTTCTTTCATAAATTTACTCCTCCTATACTCCAATATTATAGCATAATTAAGATATTTTTCACAATACATTTTAAGTAAATAACTTAAAATAATTAAGTTATTCGTTTATGGTTAAAAAGTCTTATTTCGGGGATAATTATTACTGAGATTTACTAAGTACATAACTTAGTATAGGAGGGCTACAATGAATTATACCGACAAAGAGAAGAAAGACCTATTAACTTTAATAGGTATGAATATCAATTACTATCGTTATCATTGCAATAACACTAAAATAATGAATGAAAAAGGTTTTGTTACTATTGAAAGACTTGCAGAGGAAATAGACAGCAGTCCTAATATGCTCTATAACCTCACAGCCAAGAATGTAGAGCAAGGTGTATCAGTAGTGTTCCTTGATAGATTGGCTCGTGCCTTGAATGTTAGTTTATATTGTTTCTTTTTAAATACTCCAATACAAAACCCTCCAAAATATTCTAAACAATAAAACAATTAAAATATTAATAATTAATATAATAAATATGATATAATTAAGTATAAATAATTAATAACATATATTATTTAAAAAATGTTAACAGAAATTAACAGGTGTCCCAAAAGGTGTCTCAAAATCTAAAATAAAGTATAATAAATTAGAATATTTTAGGACACCTTCAAAAAATTAAAAACCACGATAAAATAAGGCGTAACAAGATGTGATAATAGTAGAAAGAGTCCATCCCGAACAGAGAAGTTAAGCACTAATACGCCGACGATAGTGTATGCGAAAATAGGAAGTTGCCAATTTTTTTTTGCTTATAAATATCTATTTTTAAATAGATTTTTTTTATTTGTATAAATTGTTTAGTTTTTGTTAAATAATAGTATGAAGACTTGTATAAAAATTATATTTTATTTATAATTAAGAAAGGTGAGAAAGTATGGATTTTAAATATATATCTAAAAGTGTGGAAGACACACTAACAATTGCAGAAAATATAGAAAGTGAAAAATTTGAAAATATGGTAATATGTTTAGATGGAGAATTAGGTAGTGGAAAAACAGTTTTTGTAAAAGGTTTTGCTAGTGCTTTAGGGATTGATGACAATATTACAAGTCCTACTTTTAATATTATAAAAGAGTATTTAAATGGTGAGCTGCCTCTTTATCATATGGATGTTTATCGTTTAGATGAAGTATCAGAAGATATAGGAATTCGTGATTATTATAATATGGGCGGAGTAACTATAATAGAGTGGGCAGAAATTATTAAAGATAAATTACCGGAAGAAAGATTAGAGATAACATTTAAATTAGTCGATGAGGATACTCGCGTGTTAGTATTTAAACCTTTGGGTAAGAAATATGAAGATTTATGCGAATCAGTATTGTAAGGAGTGAAGTAGATTGACGTTATTTATAGATACTCATTATGAAGATTTAGTTATTATAACTTATAATAGTGATGGTATTATTGAAAAAGAAGTTATTAAAAACGAAAGAGAAAATAGTAAAATTATTATGCCTACAATTGAAGTGATTTTACATAATCAAAAGCCAAGTGATATTGTAGTTGTTAATGGACCAGGTTCTTTTACAGGTGTTCGTCTTGGAGTAACAATAGCAAAAACTTTAGCTTATACTTGGAATATTCCTATTAGAACAATTACTTCTTTACAGTGTATGGCAGTTTGTGCTCTTGAAGGAAATAAGATAGTAGCTTTTAGTGATCGTAATGGTTATTTTATAGGAATTTTTGATAATAACTATAAACTTATTGGTAATTATGAATATTTGTCTAATAAAGAATTTGAAGAATATTCTGAAAAATATAATGTTGTGACAAAAGTTGAAATGGATTACGAAAGAATTATTAAAGCTGCATTAAAAAAAGATCCAATAAATCCGCATCAAGTTAATCCTGTTTATGTTAAAAAAATTGATGTTGAAAAATGATAAGAGAAGCTTTAATAGATGATATAGATAAAATATATGAATTAGGTAATTTATTGAATACTGATTTTTCTAAAACTTATGATTTATCTTTTTATATTGAAAGTGATAATTATTTAGTTTTAGTTAATGATGATAATAAAATCAATGCTTTTTTAATAGTTTTAAAAGGTATTGATAGTTTGGATATAGAAGTGATATATGTTCAAGAGGATAGTAGAAGAAAAGGAATTGCTACTAATTTGCTTTTTTTTCTAATAAATAATTATGCTACTGATAAAAAAGCGATATTTTTAGAAGTTGCAGTTAATAATAATAAGGCGATAGCATTATATAAAAAGATGGAATTTGAAATAGTAAATGTGCGAAAAAAATATTATGAAAATATTGATGCTTATGTAATGAGGAAGGTGATTCGATGAAAGATGTTTTAATATTAAGTATTGAAACCTCTTGTGATGAAACAAGTATCGCTATTGTAAAAAATGGAACAGAAGTAGTAGCTTTAACAATTTTAACTCAAATGGATACACATGCTAATTTTGGAGGAGTGGTGCCTGAAATTGCTTCTAGAATGCATGCCGAAAATATTACAATGGTGTTAGAAGAAACATTAAAAAAAGCTAGAATGCGAGTTAATGATGTGGATGCTATTGCGGTAACGTATTCACCAGGACTATCTGGTTCACTTTTAGTAGGAATTGAATTTGCTAAAGTTCTGTCTTTTGTTTATAATAAACCTTTAATTAAAGTTAATCATCTTATTGGGCATATTTATGCTAATAAAATAGATGATAATCTACATTTTCCTTGTTTAGCTTTAATTATTAGTGGTGGTCACACAGAGTTAATTAAAATGACAGGGGATTATGAATTTGAAAAATTAGGTGAAACACAAGATGATGCAATTGGAGAAGCTTTTGATAAGGTTGCAAGAGTTATTGGTTTAAAATATCCTGGAGGACCGAATGTAGAAAAATTAGCTAGTATGGGTCAAAACACTTATAAATTGCCAATAATGGTTAATGATAATACTTATAATTTTAGCTATAGTGGTTTAAAAAGTAGTGTTATTAATTTAGTAAATAATGAGAAACAAAGAGGAAATGAAATTAATCGTGCTAATTTAGCTTGTTCTTTTCAAATAGCTGCAGTAGATGAATTAAAAAGAAAATTAGAATTAGCGTTAAAAAATACGGAAATTAAAAATGTAATTATTGCAGGTGGTGTTTCTGCTAATAAATATTTGCGAGAAGAAATAGCTGATTTATGTTATCGGTATTATGCTGATTTGTATTTACCAGAATTTATTTATTGTACAGATAATGCAGCAATGATAGGTGCAGCAGCTTATCCATTATATTTACGTGGAGAATTTACTTCTTTAGCATTAAATGCTTTGCCCAATTCAGATATTTGTTAATGTTGATAATCCAATACTTATCAACAAATTTTTACTTTTTTTAAATATTATGCTATAATTGGTATACGGGGTAGCTTGGTTTCGACATATAATTACTAGAAATGATTGCAAGTGGTAGACATACCTTAAATGTATAAAAAAATAAATAACGAAACTAATTTTGGTTTCGCTCCTCAATACGCTTAATATAGCGTGGAGCACTTTATAATAACTTTGCTTATAGAGATATTATAAGGTTAATTAATATAAGATATATTATTTTATTTGATTAATGTAGAATAATGAATGATTAGTTAATCTCGTTATATAGAAAGTGTGTTAGATCTAACTATATAATTAAATAAATTCTAACTAAACTTGTAGGATATTGTTTTATAGGTTATATTGGACAGGAGTTCGATTCTCCTCTACTCCACCAGATTGATTGTTACTCGAACTTTTAGTTTGAGAGTAATAAATTGCTAACTAGAGATAGTTAGTTTTTTGTTTTAAAGAAAGTGAGAGTTATATATGACAATAGAAAATAAGAAACTTATAATAATTGAGAAATTAAGAAGGAAAGTAGATATGGTATGTAGATTTGCAGGTGTTAAGTATGAAGTAATTAATGGATGTATTATTATGCTTATCTATTCGAACTAATTAAAACAGATATAATGATAAATAACTACTATATCCCATTTATTAAATCTAAAATTGATAATAAAGATATATTAATTATGAGAATATAAATTTATTTTGTTTATTGTTCAATTGGAAATGAACGATTTAACATATATAAATCAATTGAAGATATAAAGTGGGTAATTAGGCATGAAGTTACTAAAAATAGTTCTAATAGAAAAGAAATTTTTTTTAATGATGTTGAAAAGACTGTACAATAAATAAGAAAAAAGTTTGGGTAGAGATTTAGCTATAAAAATTTACAAACTAGTTGATTTGCTTTTTTATGTTACAAAACTGTAATATTTAATGAGTATGTTAGTGGTATAATATATAATAAAGAAATGTGGTGATTATATGCAAAAAATACTTATTATTGAAGATGATGAGTTTATTTCTGATGAACTTAAAAATTTGTTAGATAGCAATAACTATAATGGTATTATTTTAAAAGATTTTAAAAATACTTTAAATGAAATATTAAATATAAAGCCAGATCTAATTTTACTTGATATAAATATACCATTTATGAATGGAGAAATATTACTTAAAAATATAAGAGAATTATCAAATATTCCTGTAATTATGGTAACAAGTAGAAATTCTGATATCGATGAAGCATTATCTATTACTTATGGAGCGGATGATTATATAACTAAACCATATAATCCTAATATTTTATTGTTGAGAATTGGAGCAGTTTTAAAAAGATTAAACAAGACTTGCGATACACTTATATTCAAAGATTTAACTATAAATATTTCTAAAGGAATAATAAAAAAAGGGAATGAAGAAATAATTTTAACCAAAAATGAAATGATAATATTTAGTTATTTAGTTAATCATCAAAATAAAATCGTCACTCGTGATGAGCTAATGACCTCGCTATGGAATAATGAAGAATTTATAAATGATAATGCTCTAACAGTCAATATCAGTAGATTACGAGCAAAATTAAAGAGTATTGGTTATGAGAATGCAATAGATACTCGCAAAGGAAGGGGCTATATTTTGTCATGAAATTGAATGCTTATTTAAAAGACAAATTATTTGCTATTGTTGCGACTTTCATAACTCTAATAATTATTTATCTATTATTAATGGCATTTAAAATAAGTATCGAAGTTATTATTCCAATATTAGTCATGTTTTTGTTATGCAATTTGATAATTTTATTAATAGATTATTTTAGAAAGAAAAAGTTTTATAGTGAGCTTTTATATAATATTGAAGGATTAGATAAAGCATATTTAGTTTTAGAAACTTTAGAAAATCCCGAGTTTTATGAAGGTAAACTTCTTTATCAAGCACTTTATGAAATTGACAAATCTTTTTTAGAAAATATAAACAAAATAGATAAAAGTAGAAAAAACTTTAAAGAATATGTAGAAATGTGGATTCATGAAGTTAAAATTCCACTTGCTTCACTTATTTTAACAATTAGTAATCATAAAAATGATATAAATTCAAAAATCAAAGTCCAAATAAAAAGATTGGAGGATTATGTAGATCAAGTTCTTTATTATGTTAGAAGTGAAAATGCAGAAAAAGATTATTTAATAAAAGAAATAGATCTTGGAAGTATTATAAAAAATATAGGCCTTAAAAATATGGATGATTTACTTGATAATAATATTGAATTTATTGTGGAAAAAACAAAAGCTTTAGTTTTTAGCGATTCTAAATGGTTAGAATTTATTGTGGGACAAATAGTAAATAATTCTATCAAATATAAAAGAAATATAAAAAATTCTTATATAAAAATATCTGTAAGGGATGAAAAGACAAGAGTAATTCTTATAATAGAAGATAATGGCATTGGGATTAAGAAATCCGACATAAAGCAAGTCTTTGATAAGAGTTTTACAGGAGAAAATGGACGAGTTAGAAGTAAATCAACAGGAATGGGTTTATATATTGCGAAAAATATGTGTGAAAGATTAGGACATATTATTACAATTGAATCATCAGTTAATAAATATACTAAAGTTTATATCACATTTGCTAAAAACGATTTTTATGAGATAGCTAAGTAACATTACAAAATTGTAATGTTTTGTAATGTTAAACGAACGACAAAATAATATTTTTGATTTAATATTATATATGAAGGGAGAAAAAATATATGGAAAATATTTTAAAAGTGGAGAATATTGAAAAGTATTATGGTAGCCGTTCTTCTTTAACTAAAGCTATTGATAATTTATCACTAGATGTAGAAAAAGGTGAATTTGTTGCTATTATGGGATCTAGTGGTAGTGGTAAAACAACACTTCTAAATGTTGTCTCAACAATAGATCGTGTAACAAGTGGACATATCTATATTGGTGGAATAGATATTACAAAATTAAAAGGAAATGAGCTTAATAAATTTAGGAGAGAAGAACTTGGATTTATCTTTCAAGATTTTAATCTATTAGATACTTTAACAGCTTATGAGAATATTGCTCTTGCTTTGTCAATTCAAAACGTAAGTGTAAAAGAAATAGACGTACGAATTAATAAAGTTGCTGAAGAGCTTGATATAAAATCTGTTCTGTCTAAATACCCTTATCAAATGAGTGGAGGTCAAAAGCAAAGAGTAGCAAGTGCTAGAGCAATTATTACAAATCCAAAATTAGTTCTCGCTGATGAACCAACTGGAGCTTTGGATTCTAAGTCTGCTAAAATGTTACTAGAAAGATTTGATTATCTAAATAATGAATTAGATGCAACAATTCTTATGGTAACTCATGATGCTTTTACGGCTTCTTATGCTAGAAGAGTAGTCTTTATCAAGGATGGTAAAATTTTTAAAGAGATTAATAAAGGTAATGATTCTAGAAAAGAATTTTTTGATAAGATTATTGATGTTGTAACTCTCTTAGGTGGGGATTTATCTGATGCTCTCTAAGTTATCTTTAAAAAATATCAAGAAAAGTATAAAAGATTATACCATCTATTTTTTTACTTTAATTCTTGGGATATCAATTTTTTATGTATTTAATGCTCTAGATACTCAAACAGCAATGATGGATGTATCAAAGAGTACACAAGAGTTAATTAAACTTATGATGAATATGTTAGGAGCAGTTAGTGTATTTGTATCGTTTATATTAGGATTTTTAATAATATATGCTTCAAGGTTTCTGATGAAAAGAAGAAATAAAGAATTTGGAATTTATTTAACACTTGGAATGAGTAAAAGAAAAATTTCAATGATATTATTCTTTGAAACTTTATTTATAGGAATTTTATCACTTGTTGTAGGCTTAGGGCTTGGAGCAATTATGAGCCAACTTATGAGCATTATTGTCGTAAATATGTTTGAAGCAGATTTAACTAAATTTACTTTTGTTTTTTCTTGTTCGGCTTGTATAAAAACTATCATTTATTTTAGTGTTATGTATCTATTTGTAATGATTTTTAATACTATAAGTGTAAGCAAATGTAAATTAATAGATTTATTACATGGCGATAAGAAGTCAGAAAAATTAAAACTTAAAAATACAGGTTTTTGTATAATTATATTTATAATATCAATTCTAGTTTTATGTCGTGCTTATTACATAGTAACAAAGGGTTTTTTAACAATGCAAGATGCTAAAGATATTTTAATACCAATTGCGATGGGTGCTATAAGTACATTTTTCATTTTCTGGTCTTTATCTGGTCTTGTTTTAAAACTCTTCAAATCAATGAAAAAATTTTATTACAGGGGATTGAATAGTTTTATATTAAGACAGTTTTCAAGCAAAATAAACACAACAGTTCTTTCAACAACGATTATCTGTTTAATGTTATTTGTAACAATATGTTTATTGTCTGCTTGTTTAACTTTGAAAAATTCAATGAATGAAGGAATAAAAAAATTTGCTCCAGTAGATATACAACTTACTAATAAACGAAATATGGATGCTATCCATTGGCTCGATATGAACTTATCTTATGGATATAATGAGGAGCAAATTGAAAATTCTCATATTGATGTATTAGAAAAGTTGAATATTTTTGATTTTGATATAACTAAGCACTTAAAGGAATACATACAAGTAAAAATTTATAGAACTCCTGATTTAACTTTAAATCATTCACTAGGTTCAAAATTGGAAAGTATTAGAACAAAGTTTCCGTTTTTAAAGTATGATACAATGGAAACTATAATAACAATAAGTGACTATAATAAAATTGCAAATCTTTATGGACTAAATACATACTTTTTAGATGATGATGAATATATTATTCTAGCAGATTTTAAATCAATGGTTAATACTAGAAATATTGCATTAAAAAATAAAGAAACCATAAATTTATTTGGATACACATTAAAACCAAAATATGATGAATGTCAAAATGGTTTTATTGAAATGTCTAGTCAAAGTATTAATTCTGGAGTTATTGTAGTATCAGACAAGGTTGTAGATGAAATTTATCTTTATAGCGATATGTTAATGGGAAATTATAATACTACTGATAAAGAAGAAATTAGAAACATTGAAAGTAGTTTAAATGAACTAGATAAAAATCCAATCAAAAATAGCTATTTAATTCCAGATGGAACTAGCAAACTTTCTATAAAAGAATCTACAAATAGTCTAACAGTAATGGTAACATTTATTGGTCTTTATCTAGGTGTTATTTTTATGATAAGTAGTGCAGCAATATTAGGTTTAAAAGAATTATCTGAAAGTAGTGATAATAAAGAAAGATTTAGAATGTTAAGAAAAATTGGTACAGATGAAAAGTTAATTAATAAAGCATTATTTAGACAAATTGGAATCTTCTTTCTTCTTCCATTAATACTTGCGATAATTCATTCAATATTTGGTATAAATTTTGCTGTAAAAGTATTAGAAGTATTTGGTACAAATGAATTATTACAATCAATTATTATGACTGGTGGGTTCTTAGTAATTATTTATGGCGGTTATTTTTTAATTACTTATTATTGCAGTAAAAATATCGTAAAGGAGAGAAAATAAGATGTTATTAACTTATAGTTGGAGCAATATATGGCAAAGTATAAAAGACACATGGTTACCAATTTTATTACCATTCGTAATATTGATGATAATCCTTATTATCATAGCAATCATAAGAAAGAATAAGGATTAGTAAATTTGCTAATCCTGTAATTATACATGAATTACTTAATTTCAATTAAAACAGCAATTATAGTATTTCCTGTTATTTCTCTTATTTTTACTATTCCGTTTCTTTTGCATAATTATCACAAATATGGTTCAATTAATCCATTTAGAGTTTTGATAATTTATTCATTTATTCTTTATATGATAACGATTTATTTTCTAGTTATATTGCCACTTCCTAATAAAAGTGATGTAATACAAAAAGAAGGTATGATAAGACTGATTCCATTTGAATTTATAAGTGATTTTATAAGTGAAACATCATTTGTCTTAACTGATCCAAGTACTTATTTAAAAGCGCTTTTTGAGTCCTGTTTTTATACAGTAATATTTAATCTATTTATGACTATCCCTTTTGGAATGTATACTAGATATTACTTCAAATGCAATTTAAAGAAAACAATTATTTTAAGTTTTTTATTAAGCTTATTTTTTGAAATAACACAACTTACGGGATTATATCATATATATCCTTATGCTTATAGAGTATTTGATGTAGATGATCTAATTATAAATACACTTGGAGGAATGATTGGGTATGCATTTATGGGAATTGTAGATAAATATTTACCAACAAGAGAAGAAATAGACGACGAATCGTTTAGAAATAGTATTGTTGTTTCTGGATTAAGAAGAATTGCTATATTTTATTTAGATAACTTCTTATTTATATTTTTATTTATATTCATTAGTATTTTTATAAGAATGAAATCTTTAGTTTTTATAGTATTTATTATTTATTACATTATTCTACCGTATATAAAAAATGGGTATACAATAGGAAGTAAATTTCTAAATGTAAGGTTAGAATTTGAAAAGCATAGATTAATTAATATAATTTTTAGGATCATATTTCTATTTGCATATTATTATGGTATTATCTTTATATCATTATATTTAATACTATCTATCACAAAAAGATTAAGTTTAACGATTGAAATAAGTTTTTGGTTATATATTGGTGTAACTATATTTTTAATAATATTTTATATAATAAATGGTCTAATTATATTTAAAAAGAAAAAGCATTTTTACGATAATTTATTTAAAGTAAAATATATTAATACAATCAAAAAAGGTGATTTAGCTGGTGAAGTATTTGATAAATATGGTGAATGAAATATTAATTTAATATAAAAATGGTAAATCTAAAGAAATGAGATTGGAACTAATTGTGAATTAAAAGAAGGCATATTTTTAAATGCTTAATTTCATTTCTTTAGATGGGGTAATAAGTAAAAGAATATTATCAGAAATGACAAATTGATGTGAATTTCATTTAGGAGATATTAATAGAAAAAAAATAAAAAAAATGAAAAATTATAATTTCTTTCAAAGATTAGATTATTAGCTGTAAAACTATATAAATGATGTTATAATGGTTTTAGAAATATGAATTTCTAAATGTGGTTTACTCAACACAATAAATGAATAAAAATCAATTCTATGTTTTAAAGAATGATTTTGTATGATATTAAAAAGGATAAAAAGGTGTAATTTTTTGTTATACCTTTTTTGTTTTTTAAGTACTTTAGAAAAATATATTATTTTTTATGATATAATTGATGGGAGGTACTAAAATGGCTAATTTAACTAAAATTAAAAGGAATAAAATGTTAAAATTTTTAGAAGAATTAAAAAAAACACATAATGATGATTCTTCAATTAGAGCGTTTAATGAAATTGAAAATGCATTAACCGAAAAGAAATTTGGGTTGGTATTTGAAGAACATACTGAAGAAGTAGATGAAAAACTTCTTGAAGAAATACCAATTTTTTGTGAAGATAAAACTAGGAGATTGTGCATGGATGAAAATTTACCTTATAATTTTATTATTCAAGGTGATAATCTTCAAGTACTATATTTGTTAGAGAAAACTCATCGCGGGAAAATTGATTGTATATATATAGATCCACCATATAATACTGGAACTAAGGATTGGAAATATAATAATGATTATGTTGATGAAAATGATAATTATAGACATAGTAAATGGTTATCGATGATGAAAGTACGTTTATTAAGTGCTAAAAAATTACTAAATCCTTTAAACTCAACTTTGATTTGTACAATCGATGAAAAAGAATATCTTCATTTGGGGTGTTTATTAGAAGAATTATTTCCAGATGCCAAAATACAGATGATTTCTACAATAATTAATAGAGCAGGAACTGGTCGGAAATTTGATTTTGCTAGAGTTAATGAGTATATTTATTTTGTTAGTGTTGGAAATGCTTCAATTCTTCCTGAATACTCTTACGGTGATACAAAAGCATCTGTATTTTGGGATGTTTTAAGGCGTTCTGAACTAACTAATGTTCGCGCTAAAACAAAAACTCAATTTTTTCCAATATTTGTTTCAGAAAAAGAAAATAAGATTCATTCTGTAGGAGATCCAATTTCGGTTGATGTAGATATAAAAACAGTTGTTGCTCCAAAAAATTGTGTTGCTGTCTTTCCAATTCGAGATGATGGTATTGAAACTATGTGGGGTTGTAAAGTGGATGAATTGAAATATAGAATTTCTAAAGGATATGTAAGACTAGGAAAAAAAGATAAAAATAAACCTCAAATGTATCCGATAAGTTACTTAAAAACTGGTGGAATTCGCGATATAGAGAATGGTTTAGCAGTTATAGATGGATATTCTGCTGATGGTAGTGTAATTGCTCATTATAAGGGTCAAAGAAAGAAGGCACCAGCTACAGTTTGGGATAATCCCTTATATGATGCAAGACAATATGGTAGTTACTTGATTGATTCAATTATAGGAAAAGGAAAATTTGATTATCCAAAATCATTATATGCTGTTGAAGATTGTATTAGATTTGTAATTGCTAATAATCCAAATGCCAAAGTATTAGATTTTTTTGCTGGATCAGGAACGACAATGCATGCAGTAAATTTGTTAAATCTTGAAGATAATGGTAATAGAACGTGTATTTTAGTTACAAATAATGAGGTATCAGAAAAAGAAGCAAAGTTATTAAAATTAAAAGGAATTACGCCTGAAAACGAAGAATGGGAAAATTTAGGCATTGCTAAAAATGTTACGTGGCCTAGAAATGTTAATGCAATAAAGGGAGTAGATTTTAATAATGAAGCATTAAAAGGTAGTTATGTTACTTGTAATAAACCTATGCGTGAAGGATTTAAAGCTAATGTTAAGTTTTTTAATTGTGGTTGGACACCTAGAAAACCAGATGATTATTTACTAAGTAATGTTTTGGGATTACATGTTAAGGAAATGATAGAATTAGAAAACTATATAGAAATTGATAATGTGAAAAATGTAATTATTTTTAATAGAGATGATTTTAATAAATATATTCTTAATGATCAATTATTTAATAAAATTGACAATCTTTGGATTAATCAAAATATTATTTTTTCTTCAGAAGAACTAGAAATTTTAAATAAGAAGAAATTTAGATATATTCCAAGAGAGTACTTTGGACAAGAGTTAAAGGAGGCAGCAGAATAATGTTTAAAATTAAATTATTTAAATTTCAAGAAAAGCATGAAGAATCATTATTGAGAAAGTGTGCTGATAATAAAGAAATTGTATTGTATGCTCCTACTGGTTCTGGAAAAACTGTATTAGCTTGTAAATTTATTGATGACTATTTAGATGAAAATCCTAATACGGTGTTTTTATGGCTTTGTCCGGGAACAGGAGGATTGGAAACACAATCAAAAGAGTGTTTTGAAAATGTCACATCAGGAATTCAGTTTGGGGATGTTTATGATTTTATTAATGAATCTTCTCCTTTTAATCATGTATATTTTATAAATTGGGATAAAATAAATCGTTCTTCTAATATTGCTTTACAAGAAGGAGAATATAAAGATTTAATGTCTAAAATACATACATGTCATAATAGTAATATTGACATATTTATGATAATTGATGAAGAACATAAATATAGAGAAACAGCAAATGAATATATTGCAAATATTGATCCTGTTCATGTGTTAAGAATATCGGCTACCCCTATTAGTAAAGGTAATCATACGGAAATAATAGATGATGATGAAGTTATATCTGCTGGATTAATTGCATCAGGTATTTCAATTAATGCTGGAGTATCAAAAGCAATAGAAGAAAATAATAATTTAGATGATGATTTATTATTATTGAATTTGGCAGATAATAAAAGAAAAGAAATTCAAGCTGAATATGAAAAGCTCGGTTTAAATATCAGACCTTTAGTATTAATTCAGTTTCCTAATGGTTCTGAAGAATGGATTTCAAGAATAAAGCAAGAATTGGAAAATATGGGGTATGGTAAAAATTCTGGTTTAGTAACTTCTTGGTTTAATGGAAATCATCCAGATGATGTTCAAGGTTTAAAAAAGTTAGATGGTCAGTATTCATTTTTATTATTTAAACAAGCAATTAATGAAGGTTGGGATTGTCCAAGAGCTAAAATTTTAGTTAAACTTCGTGAAGGTGGAACAGAAAGATTTAATATACAAACTGTTGGAAGAATTAGAAGAATGCCTGAAAGAAAACATTACGGAATTGAATTACTAGATAATTGTTATGTTTATACTTTAGATAGTAAATTTAAAGAGGGTTTAACAAATAGTTTGAATAATTCATTTTATACGTATCAATACAAAAGAAAAATTGATTGTCCTTCAATTAAATTAGAAAAAGAATGTTTAGATGGAAATGATCGATATGCGGTTAATCCTAAAGCGGTTGTTGATGTTGTTAGAAGGACAATGTTAGAAGAATGTGATTTAAATAATAATGGTGTGTTAAATAAAGATGAACTTTCTCGATCAAAGGGTTATATATTTAGTACGAAATTAAAAACTGAAGCAATTGAAGGTGTTGCAAGAACTACTCATGATATGTTAAAACTAAATACTATTTTTGGTGGTGAACATGAGTTAAATAATCATGATGATGGTTTTATTATTAGAGATGCAAAAAGAAGAATTGCAAGAGCTATTGGAATTGATGAAAATATTTCAAATAATGCTTTAAGAGTATTATTTGGACCGGATGAAAAAAATCAACAATTTTCTTTATTATCTCAAGAAGAATTAGAATTTGAACATAAGAATAAATTATTAAGAGATATGAAGTTAAGAGAATATAATGCCTTTTTGGTTAATAATAAAAATAGATTAATTGAAGTTTTTAGTAAAATAAATCAAAATGAGATAGCCGATATTAAAGAAACTGATATTTTAAAAAAAGAATGGATGATTCCAAGTAATCAATTTTATAGACAACATAAAAAAATGGATAGTAGTAAAATAATGCAAAAAAATGTTTTTATTGATTATGGAAATAATATTTTAATATCTCCAAACAGAACTTTTACAGAATTGAAATTTGAAGATTGGTGTGAAAAATATGATGCTGTTAAATGGGTTTATAAAAATGGTGATAAAGGCGATGATTTTTTTAGTTTAGTTTATAGGAAAGCTTTTAGAAGAAATAATTTCTATCCTGATTATATTATTGAACTTCAAAATAACGAGGTTTGGATTATTGAAGCAAAAGGTGGATTAACAAGCGATGGTCAATCTAATAATGTGGATGCATATGCTAAAAATAAATTTGAGGCATTAAAAGAATATGCTGAAAGACATCCTCAAGTAAAATGGGGAGTTGTTAGAGCTGTAGGAAATCAATTATATATGTCTAATACTATTTGGGATGAGGATGTAACGAATATAAATGTTTGGAAACCAATAGAAGTATTTATTAAATAAGTTGAAAAAAAAAGATTAAAGCTATTTGAATAATTATAAAATGTATAATATAATTTAGTTATGAAATTATAATGAACTAAGTTAGTATAAAATATTTTGGAGAAAGGAAATTAAGTTAAATGCCTAGAGTGTTAAAAAATAAAGAATTACTAAATACAAGATTAGCAACAACTTATGGAGGATGGATGTATTGTACTAATTGTAATGAAAATATTGGTTATTTATGTTATTCGACTTATGATAGTTTAGAACTTAACTATAAATGTAACTGTGGAAGTGATGGTAAATTATTATTGGACTTTACAGATAGTAAGAGTGGAAAAAGTTGTAAGGATGAATTAGTTATTGTAAAAAATAGATTTTGTTGTTCAGAAGACTTGAACCCTTTAATTACTTTACTAGATAAAAAGATTGTTAGTTATGAAATGAAAATAACTTGTAAATCTTGTAATAGAATTTATGAAAAAGTTAAATAGAAATTATGTAGGTGCAAACGTTTAATGAATTGTTAATGAACTTAGATAATTTACATACAACAAAATTAGGAGCAATGAGAATAAAAAAGAATCTTCGATTAAATGATGTAGATGTTGTAGAGTTTTGTAAAAATAAAATTAAAAAAGAAAATTGTAAAGTTTATAAGCGAGAGAAGAATTGGTATTGTGAGTTTGATAATATGTTAATAACAGTTAATTCTTATAGTTATACGTTAATTACAGCTCATATTATATAATTAATATTTTAATAAATAATAGAACGGATGTGAAAAGATGAATAATGACGATGGTTGCTTTTTTTGTAAATGTATTGAAAAGAAAGATTTTTCATTAGAAAATGAGTTGGCTATAATTCGTTTTGATGATTTTCCGGTTAATGATGGACATTTAGAAGTAATACCAAAAAGGCATGTACAAGATTGGTGGAGTATTACTAAGGAAGAAAAAATAGCAATTTTTGAATTAATTGATGAAGCTAAAAAAATAGTTGATAATAAATTTCATCCTGATGGATACAATATTGGTATGAATTTGGGTGTTGCTGCTGGTTAAAGTGTAATGCATTTACATGTTCATTTGATTCCACGATATAAAGGTGATGTTAAAAATCCACGTGGCGGTGTGAGAGGAATTATTCCAGAAAAACAAAACTATTAAAGGAGGTAAAATATGAAAACTGAAAGAGTATATAATAAATTAGTTAGAGATAACATTCCTAATATAATTAAACAAAACGGGGAAAATCCTGTTATAAGAGTGTTATCTAGTTATGAATATAAGATTGAATTAGAAAAAAAGTTAAACGAAGAATATCAAGAAGTACTTAACTCTTCAGGAAATGCAAGACTGATGGAATTAGCAGATATGTTGGAAGTCATTAGAGCTTTAGCAGAAATAGAAAAATCTTCTTTAGAAGAAATCATAAGTTATGCTAATGAAAAAGGAAATAAAAATGGTTATTTTAAAGAAAAAATATTTTTAGAAAAAGTAATTGTTGAAGAGTAATAGTTTTTAAATCAGTCTTAATTAGACTGTTTTTTTAAGGAGGAAAAATGTTAGAAATAAAGGATTTAAGTATAAGAGTTAATAATAAATATTTGGTTAAAAATTTGACATTAACTTTAAATAAGGGAGATAAATTGGCCATAATCGGTGAAGAGGGTAATGGAAAGTCAACATTATTAAAATCAATTTTAGGTATTTCGGATTATGCCGTAATTGATGGCAGTATAAATATGTTAGGGAATAAAATTGGTTATTTGTCTCAAACAATAGCTAATCAGTTTTTAACATGGAAAGTATTTGATTATCTTTTCAAAAATGAGGAAGATTATTATAATAAAGTAAATGAGTTATATAAATGTTTGCCATATTTTATGTTAGAAGATTCGGTGTTGCAGCAAATAATTAAAAATTTATCAGGTGGTGAAAAAGTAAAAATAGGTATTTTAAAGTTATTACTTGAAGATGCTGATATTTTATTTTTAGATGAACCAACTAATGATTTAGATATTAATACTTTAAAGTGGTTAGAAAATTTTATTAATACGACTAAAAAACCAATAATTTATGTGTCTCATGATGAAACTTTATTGGCAAATACTGCTAATAGGATATTACATTTAGAGCAAATTAAAAAGAAAAGTGAATGTCGTTTTACATTGGAGAGAATTACTTATGATGAATATGTTCATAATCGATTACAAAATATTGCAAAGGAAACACAAGTTGCAGGTTTTGAAAAAAGAGAGTTTAATAAGAGAAAAGAAAAATTACAAAGAATTATGCAAAAAGTTGAACATCAACAAAATACTATAACAAGAGCTAATCCTCATGGTGCCAAGGTATTAAAGAAAAAGATGCATACATTAAAATCGCAAGAAAATAAGCTTTTGAATACAAAGTTAATGGAAGTACCGGATGTTGAAGAAGGCATTAATTTCTTTTTTGAAGAAACTTTTATACCTAAGAAAAAAGTTATTTTGAAGTTGCAAGTTCCTGAATTAAAGATTAATATGAGGATATTGGCTAAAAATATTGAATTAGAGATTATAGGAAATTCTCATGTTTGTATAATTGGTAAAAATGGAGTTGGTAAAACTAGTTTAATTAAATTAATATATAGCGAATTAAAAAATAGAGAAGATTTAAAAGTCGGTTATATGCCACAAAATTATGCTGATGTTTTAAATGATAGTGATCAAGTTTTAGATTTTATTGTACCAAGTAAAGGAAAAGAAGAAGTAACAAATGCTAGAAGATTATTGGGAAATATGAAATTTACTAGAGAAGAAATGGAAGGAAAGATTGCTGATTTAAGTAATGGTACTAAAGCAAAATTAATTTTAATGAAATTAGTTATTGATAAATGTAATGTTTTAATATTAGATGAACCAACTAGAAATGTTAGTCCTTTGTCTAATCCAGTTATTAGAAAGGTATTAAATGAATTTCAAGGAGCAATTATTAGTGTTTCTCATGATCGAAAATTTATTGAAGAAGTAATTACAGAATTATATTTATTAGAAAGTGATGGTTTAAAAAAAATAAATAAATAATATAAATTATCATATTTTTAAATAAGGTGAGAAAATGGAATGTAGAGTTAATAAGCCATATCCTTTAGTTCGAGTAAGAAGAATTAATCCTTTTTATGGAAAGTTGTTATTACAAAATTATGCGGGGGAAATTAGTGAAGATACAGCTGTTCATTTATATTTTTATGAGTCATTAGTTACTAAAGATATCAATGAGTTTTCTAATATAATGTTGGATATATCCAAGGTTGAGATGCATCATTTAAATTTATTAGGACAAGTAATTAAAATGTTAGGAATTAAGCCAGTTTTTGGGTTTGTAACTAAAAAAGATTTTACTTTTTGGACTGGATTAAATGTGAAATATTCAACAGATTTAAAAGAGATGTTGTTGATAAATATTACAAGTGAAAAAAAAGCGATTAAGAATTATGAAAAAGTTATAGAAATAGTTGATGATAAATATATTAAAGAACTATTATCTAGGATAATTGAAGATGAAAAATTGCATATAAAAATTTTTAAAGATTTATATCAAAAATATTTTGGTTAGACAATTAAAAAGTATTTTGTTAAAATAAAAGTGGTGATAGTAATGAATATATTAGTAACAGGATGTGCTGGTTATATTGGAAGTCATACAAGTGTTGAACTTTTAAATGCCGGTTATAATATTATTGGATTAGATAATTTTAGTAATAGTAAGCCAGATGTTTTATCCAAAATTAAAGAATTAACTAAAAAAGAGATTAAGTTTTATGAAGGAAATATGTTAAATAGAGATTTATTAGATAAAATATTTTCAGAAAATAAAATTGATATGGTAATTGATTTCGCTGCTTATAAATCTGTGGGAGAGAGTGTTTCTAAACCAGTGGATTATTACATTAATAATGTTAGTAGTGTGTTAATGCTTTTAAATGTTATGAAAAAATATGATGTAAAATCGTTAATTTTTAGTAGTAGTGCTACTGTTTATGGTATGCCAGAATTTATTCCAATTACTGAGGAATGTGGAATTGGAGGAACAACTAATCCGTATGGAACTAGTAAATTATTCTGTGAAGAAATATTAAGAGATTTATATAAATCAGATGATTCATGGAATATTTGTGTATTTCGTTATTTTAATCCAGTTGGAGCTCATCCATCAGGACTTATTGGAGAAGAACCAAATGGAATTCCGGCTAATTTAATGCCTTATATTGCTAAAGTGGCAGTTGGTGAGTTAGATTGTTTAAATATTACTGGTAATGATTATGATACAATTGATGGTACGGGAGTAAGAGATTATATTCATATTATGGATTTAGCAAAAGCTCATGTAAAAGGTGTAGAGAAATTAATGAACGAGCATTTTGGTTATCATGTTTACAATTTGGGAACAGGTGAAGGTATTAGTGTTTTAGAAATGGTTAATACTTTTGAGAAAGTAAATAATATTTTGGTAAAACATCAATTTACTACCAGAAGACCTGGGGATATTGCCGAATGTTATGCTGATAGTAGGAAAGCCCAAGAAGAACTTAAGTGGCAGCCACAATTTAAATTAGAAGATATGTGCCGAGATGCTTATAATTTTGTAGTTCAAAATAAAGAAAAATAATATTGTTTGCGAAAAATATGATTTCATTATAAAATAAGAGTAAGGTGATTTTAATGAATGATGTTTATTCGCAAATTTTAAGTTTTAAACAAAAATATCATGGTGGAATTGCGTGGCGAGTTAAAAAGCATGCGAAAGTAATAGCTGATTATATAAATCCAGATGAAAAATTATTATATGCCTTTTGTGCTCAAAAGAATGCTGAATTTTCAGAAATATTTAATACTTTTGCTATTGCTATAACAAATAAAAGAATTTTATTAGGACATAAAAGATTAATTTGGGGAAGTTTTCTTTATTCAATTACTCCAGAATTATATAATGATATGCAAGTTTATCAAGGACTTATTTGGGGAAAAATAACTATTGATACAGTTAAAGAAACAGTTGTGTTAAGCAATTTACCAAAGAAAGCTTTAGATGAAATTGAAACAACTATTTCAGAGTTTATGATGGAAGCTAAAAAGAAGTATTATCATGAAAATAAAGAGAAATAAACCTTTAAAATTATTTTTAGGATTGATAATACTTTTTAGTCTTTTTTTATATGTTTTTTTGAAGCCTTATGATTATGAGAAAAAATATCAAGTAAATGGTTTTAAAATTAGAGAAAAATATAATAAAAAAAATGGGTATTATGAATTTATGATTGATTATAATGAGATTACATATCCTTTTATTATAAAAAGTAAATACTACCGAAAAAGAGAGCTCATTAACGAAATAAAGGTGGCTAAAAATACTTTAGAACTATGTCTTTTGCCTGTTAGTAATGATTTAAGTTTTTATCCTTTATGTAATAATAAACAAGATATTTATACGATTAATTTAAGTAATATTAAAGATTTAGATTTTAAATATCGTGAAATTAAAAAAATTGATAAGAAGTATCAAAATTTAACTTTAAATTATTTAGGAGATTTGAAAGTATTTGTTAATAATTATAAGGGTTTTCATTTGGTTAGTGAAGAGGAGCAAAAAGATATAGATTTATTTTCGAAAGATGTTTATACGATGAGTTTAATTTATCAGTCAGGTAATTATTTAATTGTTCCAGATTATGAAACCGAGTATTATTTTAATAAAATGTTTATTATTGATATGAAAAATGGGAAAGTAAAAGAAATAAAATTAAAAGATGGTATATCTTTTGATAGTGTTTTTTTAGGAGAACATAAAAATAATGTATATTTATTAGATAAAAAAGAAGAGCAAGAATATAAAATTGATTTAAAAAAGAAAAAGATTGAAAAGGTAGATTTTCAAATACTTGAGAATGGGAAAATGATAAATTCTTCATTTAAAAATATTGTGAATCAAAATTTAAATATGTTTCCTAAGAGTGAGATAGTATATAAAATAATTGATGAAAAACTTTATATGGAAGTTGAAGAGATTTTAATTAAGATATCTAATCAATCGGTAAAAAAAGTTATTCAAAATAATTTTGATGAAGTTTATTATTTAGTTGATTATTCTTTATATATGTTTAATAATTTTGATGGTGAAGTTAAAGTATTGAGTAATTTTGAATGGAATTTTAATAATTATAATAATATTTTTATTTATAAATAACCAAAATAGTTTTTTATCATATTTTATATTAGAGGTGTGATTTTGATGTTCGAAAGTTATAGAATAGCTAAAGACGATAGTTTAGAATCAATTGCAAGGAAATATAATACTAGTGTGAAAATTTTACAAGATATAAATAATTTATATTATTTAAATGGATTAAGAGAGGGAATGGAAATAATAGTTCCAAAAGAAAGTAAAGATTACTTTAATTATTATGTTGTTGAAAAAGGTGATAGTTTATATGCTATTGCAAGAAAATATAATATTAATCCATCATTACTAGCTAGTATGAATGGGATTGATTTAGATGATTATATTTATCCAAATCAACAAATTTTAATTCCTAAAAGTGGTTATTCTTATTATATAACAGCAGAAGGAGATACAATTGAGGAAGTTATAAAAGTTTTTAATAGTAATAAAAATAAGTTTTTAGAAGAAAATCCAACAATTTATTTAATGGCAGGTCAATTATTAGTTAATAAAAAATAATTTTAGACTAGAAAATATGTTAAGTATATTCTAGTTTTTTTAATCTAATTTACTTTTTGATTGTTTCTTGTTATTATAATAATAGGAGAATAGTTATGATATTTAGAAAACCTTATGCTTTTTTAATTAAGTATTTTAAAGTAATTAATTTTTTATTAGCTTTATTTGCAGGATTTTTAGCATTTAGAACTTATCAAGTAATTGCTTTTTTTGGCAGTTATATTAAGAATAATTATACTGGTAATTTTTTTCCGGGATTTTCTGATGCATATATTTCGGGAATTGTTTATTTAACACTATGTTTAATAATTGTTGGTATTTTAGGTATTTATTTACTTTTTTTATATAAAAAGAAACCAAATAAATTTTATTTAAGTAGTTTAATTTATTATTTAATCTTTTTCGTTTTGACAGTTTATATGAAAAACGCTATGATTGGAATGGAAACTGCTGTTATTACTGCGGAAGAAGCACGGGTTTTTAGGGATACTTCATTAATTTCTTTAATACCTCAAATTGTTTTTTTAATTCTTTTTATAGTTCGTGGTTTAGGGCTTGGGATTGGAAAGTTAAATCTTAAACAAGAATTAAAAGAACTAGAAATATCTGAGCAAGATAATGAAGAGGTTGAAATAACTTTTAAAAGTGATGCGGTTAAATTAAGAAGAGGAGCTAGACGTTTTTTTCGAGAATTTATCTATTATATTCGAGAAAATAAATTTATTATTGTAATTATTAATATTGGTTTAATAATTGGGATGGTTTATGTAGTTTATCGAGCTCTACCGGATATTGTTGATCGTAATTTTAAACAAGGGGATTATTATAATGTTGGTAATGATTTAATATTTAGTGTAAATGATAGTTTGATTACTAATCTTGATTATAGTGGTAGGGAAATGGTTCAAAATAAATATTATGTGGTTGTTAAATTATTAATTGAAAATAAAGGTTTGGAAAAGTTGAAATTGGATTATAATAAATTTCGGTTGGAAGTAAATGGAAAGTATCTTTATCCAATACTAGATAAAGGAATTAATTTTATTGATTATGCCTCTAATTATTATAATCGAGATATTAAACCAGAAACAAAAAATAATTATTCTTTAGTTTATGAAATTGGTAGTAATGAAATACTTAAGAGTTATCGTTTAAAAATTGAAAATGGTAATACTTATTCCAAAAAAGTTCAAGTAAATAAATTTGATTATATTACAATAACACCTGTTGTGATGAATAAAATTTTAAATGAAGGAACATATAATTTAGGGGATACGATTTCTTTACAAAATTCTAATTTGAATAATAGTACAATATTATTTAATAATCCTATTATTACAGATAAATATACTTATGATTATGAACATTGTGTTAAAGAGAATTGTAACACTTATAAAGATATTGTAAGTATAAATTATTTAAAGAATAATAAATTATTATTGATTTTGGATTATCAATATCAATTAGATGAAACTGTGCCATTTGCGATGTATTCTAAAAGTATAGATAAATTTTTGGATAGTTTTTTAAAGGTTCGTTATGTTATTGATGGAGAAGAAAAAATATCATCAACTAAAAATGTAACTCCTAGTAAGTTAAAAAATAAAATAGTTTTAGAAACAACTAATGAAATTGATAAAGCAAATTCGATTTATTTAGTAATTACTATTAGGAATAAAGAATATTCTATTAAAATTAAATAATTACATTTTAGAATAGTTTTCCAATTCTTTTTCTAAATTGTGATTTTTTTGAAGTATTTGATAATAAGAAACAAGAATTTTATTATAATAAATTTTACGTTTTTTAAGATTTGGAGTTTTAAATATTTGATAAAGAATACAAGTAAAATTGTATTTTTTTTCAAGAGGTTTAATTATTTTAAAATAGTATTTATAAACGTTACACATATTATCACACTTATATTATATCACATCAGGGACATAATAGTTACCGGACATTAAATGGAGAGTGTGTGAAAATGACTTTGGTGATGACTTGTGACGACTTTTAGAAGAGAATTTGAATTTGATCCTTGTGTTAGAAAATATATATCTTTGAATATTAAAAAATATCGTTTATTAAGAGGTATTACTCAAGAACAATTGGCGGCTGATATTGATGTTTCGTATGATTTTATGCGAAGATTAGAATTTAAAAAAGGTGATACTGGTTGTTCTATTGATACTTTATATCGTATTTCAGTGGTACTAGATACAAGAATTGACAAATTTTTTGAACCAATTGTGATATAATATTTAATGTGATGACGATGAAAGAAAAATATGCTGATTTATTATTAAAAAGATGTTTACAAGTTGCAAAAGCTAATGCATTATTTATTAGTTATAACAAGTTAGTAAAAGAATTTGTAGATATTGTTGTAAAAAAAGCTAAAGAAATTGGTATAACAGATATTTATTTGGAAGAGAATGATTTTTATTATATTCATGATTTTTTAATGAATGCTTCAAAAGAAGAAATTAAAAAGAGTGATTTATTTAACTCTGCTATTTGGGATGAATACGTTAAGAAAAATGGAGCTTTTTTAATGTTGGAAAGTGAAATTCCTAAATTAATGGATGATATACCTAGTGAAAAAATAGCTTTATCAAGTTTATTAAAAAGAACTACAAAACCGTTATATAAAAAATATCAATTAGAAAATAAAATACCTTGGTGTATTGCAGCAGTGCCAAATCCTTTGTGGGCAAAAGAATTATTTGGAGATAAACCTTCCTCTTTAGATGATTTTTGGCAAGTTATGGCAAAAATTTGTAAATTAGATCAAAATAATCCTGAATCCGCCTGGGATGAATATTTAAAAGAACAAGCCAAAACTGTTGAAACTTTAAATAAATTAAAAGTATCTAAATTGTATTATTCTAATTCTTTAGGTACAAAATTAGAAGTTGGATTACTTGATGGTTGTTTATGGCAAAGTGCTTGTAGTAATAAATGGTTAGTAAATATGCCTAGTTATGAAATTTTTACTACTCCTAATTATCATACAACAGAAGGGATAGTTTATAGTTCTAGACCACTTATTTATAATGGAAAAAGTATTGAGGATTTTTGTTTAGAATTTAAAAATGGTAAAGTAGTTAAATGGCATGCAAAAGAAGGTGCTGATACATTAGAAGAAATTATTAAAAGTGATAAATATTCCGCTTATTTAGGAGAAGTGGCTTTAGTAAATTATGATTCGCCAATTTCAAAAACCAAAATTACTTTTATGACTACATTAATTGATGAGAATGCTTCTTGTCATATTGCTCTTGGTTCTGGTTTTTTAGAATGCATTTTGAATGGATTTGAACTTAGTGAAAAAGAACTTGATGAAAAAGGAATAAATTTATCAAAAAATCATGTTGATTTTATGATTGGAACTAAAGATTTGAAAATAGAAGCTGATACAATAGATGGTCATATTACTATTATGGAAAATGGAAATTTAATAATTTAGTGTTGAAAACTTTGGAGTTTTCAACATATACTATATTAGGGTATTTTAAATGAATTGACAAAAAAATATCCATAGTGTAAAATTATATACATGAGCAAATTTTAGTTATTTGCTTTAATTGGAGCCGTAGCCAAGTGGTAAGGCCCTGGTCTGCAACACCATCATCGCCGGTTCAAATCCGGCCGGCTCCTCCATTAGACTAGTACTACAAAATTTTGTAGTTAATATAAAGAGCCACTTTAAAGTGGTTTTGTTTTTAGGAGGTAAAATGCCAATAATTGGATATAAGAAGAAATTTAAAAATTTAAATGGTTATGAAAATGATGTATTTACCGTTAATTTTGATTTAGAATACAAAACTAATGGTTTTTTAAGAATTAAAAATGTAGAAAATAATTATTTTGATGTAGGAGATTTTGGAATTTTATTAGATGAAGTTTTTGAAAAATTGAATAAAGATTTGTTAAAGAAGTACGACAATGGTGTTTATATCTTAAGTATGTGTAAATATATTGTTGATAATGTTCCGAATTTGTATTCTATAAATTATGAATCTAGTGGTATTATAGATATCTATTTAAAACAAGAGATAATTGATGATTATAATAAAATAAAGAAAGGACAGGATAAAAATGAAAAATAAAATAATAGTAGGATTATTATTAATAATTTCTTTGGTTGTTGGAATTACTACAGTTTCTGCATTAACTTATCAATCAAGAGCTGAAAAACTTGCCGAATTAACTAATCAGTCAGTACATGATATTATACATGATCTTTATGAAAATAATAAAACATGTCGAGATATTGCAAGTGAAAATGGTGTTTTAGAAGAATATAGAGATTATAATTATGAAGTTAAAAAGAATATTATTCAAGAGAAAGTAGATAATGGCTATCTTACAAAGGAAGAAGGAGCAGAAATCTTACAACAAATTGAAGAACATCATATTAACTGTAATTATTCAAAAAATAATCGTTGTGGTGATGGCTATAACAGAAATCATCATCAAAATCATCATCATAATTATAATTAATTAGTTTAAAAAATAAATTTGGGAAATCAATTAGTAAATAATTGGTTTTTTTAATGTTAAATATTGCGAAAATTTATGAACATAATAATTATTGGTGAATATATATGAATTGTAAAAGTATTTGGTTAAAAGATTATTCTAATAAAGATAATAGAGTATTAAATCATGATATTGATGTAGATGTTTTAATTATTGGTGGTGGTTTGACGGGATTAAATACTGCTTATTTTTTAAAAAATTCTTCTTTAAATGTTTGTATTGTGGAAAAAAATTTAGTGGGGATGGGAGTTAGTTCTAAAACAACGGGAAAGATAAATTATTTACAAGAAACAATTTATTCAGATTTAGAAAAAAAGTATTCATACAATGTAGCTGCCCAATATTTTAATTCTCAAAAACTAGCAATTAAGAAGTATTGTGAGATTATTAAAAATGAAAATATTAATTGTGATTTAGAACAAGTTACTTCTTATGTTTATACAAATGAAAAATCAGAAATATCTAAAATTATTAAAGAAAAAGAATTATTAGAAAAATTACATCAAAATGTTTTAAAAATGCCCAAAAATTTAGTCGATAATTTGGAATACGGGATTGGAGTCGAAGATACTTTTGTAATTCATCCAATAAAATATATATTGGCGCTTAAAAAAATTTGTCAAAAAAATGGTCTTCAAATTTATGAAGAAACTACAGTTTTAAAATTAATTAAAGCAAATGATAATTATATTTGTTTAACTAATCGAAAAATTATTAAAGCCAAAAAAGTTATAATAGCTTGTCATTATCCATTTTTTCTGAAACCATTTTTGATGCCAATCATGGCTAATACGGAAAAGTCCTATATTTTAGCAACGAAAATTCAAGATTATAAAAAATATACTTATATTACATCTAAAAATCCTTGTCAATCTGTTCGATTTCATAATGATAAAAATGCATTTTTAATATATTTGAGTAATTCACATAATATTGTGAATGATTTGGATAATCAAAAGAATTTTGAAGAAGTGAAAAATAAATTTAATAAAAAAGTTGATTACATTTGGAGTAATGATGATTTAATAACTATTGATAAATTACCTTATATTGGTTATTTAGAAAAAAATAATAATAATTTATTAATTGGTACTGGTTATAATACTTGGGGAATGACTAATAGTATGGTAGCAGGGGTTATTTTAAGTGATTTAGTTTTGAATAATAGTAATGAATTTCAAAATATTTTTGAGCCTTTACGAGTAAAAAATATCAGTAATTTTTGGTCAATTACTAAAAATATAGGTTATAATATAAAAAGTTATGTTACTAATAAAATTGTTAAAAATAAGAAGTGGTATAGTTCACATGTTAAGTTTAAAAAGATAAATGGAAAATCAGTGGGAATTTATTACGATGGAAATAAAGAACATATTGTTTTTAATAAATGTCCACATTTAGGTTGTAGTTTGATATTTAATGAAGTGGAAAAAACTTGGGAATGCCCTTGCCATGCCTCTATATTTGATATTGATGGAAATTGTATAAAAGGTCCTAGTACAAAAGATATAAAAGTTGCTGATAATTATAAAAATTAATATTTTCAAATAACTTAAATTGCATTATAATTAAATAAAAGTTCTATATGCAACTGAAATTTGTCATTTTGCAATCGAAAATTGGTGGTTGCTACAATAAAAATAGCGTAGAATTTTGGTGTGAGGTGAAAAAAATGAGTTTTGGTGAAAAATTAGCGAAGATGCGAAAAGAAAAAGGTTATAGTCAAGAAGAACTTGCTAATTTATTAAATGTCTCAAGACAAGCTGTGTCGAAATGGGAATCAAATAATTCTTATCCAGAAACAGAAAAAATTGTAGCAATATGTAAATTATTTGAATGTAGTATGGATGAGTTAATTGGACTTAAAGAAGGGAATGTAAAAAAGGAAAATGATTTTTTCAAAAATATAAATAATTATTTTGAGTATATTATAAAAGGAATGAAACTTTTTTATAGTATGACTTTTTCTCAAAAAGTTAAATGTGTTATTGAATTAACTTTTTATACATTAGCCTTAGTGGTATTTGCTGCGATTATTAATCAAGTAATTATTTTAGCTATTTCTCAGTTGTTAAATATTTTACCAGGTGAAATTTTATATCATGTTGTAGAAACTATTCAAGGAATATTGCAATTAGTTTATATGGTAATTATAATTTATTTAGTTGTTAAGCTTTATAAAGTTCGTTATTTAGATTATTATCAAGTTCCTGAAGTAGAAGTTGTTCATGAAGAGCAAAAAGAAGTAACTAAAGAAAAAGTTACAATAAATGAAGAAAAAATTATTATTAGAGATTCAAATGATGATTTTAAACCTTTTAGTTTTATCAAAAATATCTTTTTATTATTTGTAAAATTTGTAAGTTTTTTTATAACTTTTGGTTTATTGATTGCATTTGTTGTTTTAGTTGCTTGTACAATTTTTACAATATATTTTGCTAATCATGGTTTACTTATAATTTATACAGCATTTGGTTTAATTGGGGCTTGTTTACTTCTTTATATTGTTATAGAAGTTTTAATTAAATTTATATTTAATATAACGCAAAAATTTAAAAAATTATTTGTTATGTTTATATTGTCTTTAATAATTTTAGGTGTTAGTGGTGGATTATTCTTTTGTGAATTTTCGACCTATACAATTAAAAGTAATGTAGTCGTAGATACTAAAGTAAAAGAAGTTAATTTAGCAATGGAAGATAATTTGATTATTGAATTTTTAAATGATTATAATAATGAAGTTATTTATGAAGATAGAAATGATATAGTTATTGAATTTTATGCAACTAATGAAAAATTAGTGGACGTTAAGGATCATAAGTATAAAGAAAGATATCGTTTTAATAATACTGTTATGGAATTTGATGTTCAAAGTTATTATATTAATTATTTGTATGATGGCAAAAGTATTAAAGATGCTACAGATGAAATATTAGGATATATAAAGAAAAAGGAGATTATAATAAATTCTCCTCATATTAAAACAAAAGTTTATATTTCTTCGGAAAACTATGATAAATTAATTGATAATATGAATGTACGCAATTTAAGTTATAATTATTGATCTAAAAAAGGGGCTGTAATGAAATAAAATAATTTCATACAGCTTTTTTCTTTGCATTT
>CANRTI010000011.1 GCA_947642635.1 uncultured Mycoplasma sp.
GTTTTACTATATCATATTAATTTGTTATTGACAAATCTTAGAATGTCAAAAAAAAATCAAATTTAAATTTAATTTTTTCTAGATAACAATAAGCCAGCTCTATAAATATTTAATTTACTATTTTCAGAAATTGTAAAACTTTCAACTATTTCTTTTGTCATAGAAGTTACATCACCATAGCTAACTTTTCCAAGTGGCGTTCTTACAAAAGCATCAATGAAATTAATAATGTCAGGTTGTAAATCAAAATCAATATTTTCTCTTATATAATTAATAAGACCAGTTTTTAATTCCTCTTGTGATTCTGGTGCATAATTATCTAAAATAATATGTGCTACTATTTTACCATCATAATAATCTGTTTTACACATCTTTACTCCAAAATATCCATTTATTAACTCAGTAATATCAGATTTTTGAACTTGCTCTGTATTAATAATAATTGGATCTGAATATCTATCTAAAACATTTAAACTGCCAGTATAATCTACAAATCCATAATCCCCAGTATCATACCAAAGTTCCTCTCCGCCTTCAAGATGTATCAAAGATTTTTCTGTTAATTCCGGATTACCATAATACTCATTCATTAAACAAGGACCAGTTAAATAAAGCTTACCTCTTTCATTATAAGTTAAATCTTTACCATCTTTCCTAACTCTAACATTATTATAAGGTAAAGGAATACCTGCAGAACCAAAAACATTACAATTAGGATGAGCTACTGAAAAACATGAATCCACTTCTGTACAACCATATCCAGCTTCTTGATAAAGACCATTTTTTTCAAGAAATCTAATTTCTTGATTAATGTCTCCTCTTTCCCCTCCAACTACAACCTTTTTTAAATATGGAGCAATTTTTCTTTGATCTTCTTCACTCATAGTTAAGTACGAATCCCAAAGATATTGTGACCATATTCCATAATTTGGACAATATTTTTTCAATAATTCAGGAATATTTTCATAAGATAATTCAAGTTCTAATATTTCTTCAAAACCAATACACATTCCAACATGAATTAAATCTGCATCCCAGATTGCTAGAAAAGGTGGAACTAAAACTAAATTCTTTTCTCCTCTTTTTAAATTTAAATTTGCTTTATCGTGTTGCCATGCTAATACATTATTTGCATCATGACTTAATAAAACAGCCTTATTTAATCCAGTTGTACCACTAGTAAATGCAATATTACAAGGCATTTTCTCATTATAAACACTTTCAATTACTCCATCATAATTTACTGCAAACCCCAAAAATTTTCTTAAACTTTTAGAATTATTAATTCTTTTAGATTTTATTGAATTTAACACTTTTAAAATTTCAATCTTTATTCTTTCAGAATTAGTTAGCGGAGTTGATTTTTCTAAAGGCAAAATATACTTTTCAATGTTACCAAATTCTTCTAAATTTAAAATATCTGCAACCTTACCTTCTAATAAATCTAAAACAAACACCATGCTAGGATTAATTTTATGTAATTGTTTTACTAAATTTCCATTTTCAGCATCTTTAAAATTTAAATTAGAAGTAATAGCCCCAAGCATTCCACATGCATATTTCAATGCAATTAATTCTGGTGTTGTCAAAGAAATAGTGGCTATTTTATCACCTTTTCCAACACCTTTAGCTTTTAAAGCTTTATAAAACACCAATATTAATCGTCCTACATCTGACACAGTTAAACTTTTCATACCACGATTATTAATAAGAACCTGATTTAAATGATCTTTATTACATGTAAAAAAATAATCTGTTTGATTCATTTTGGGTAATGGCATTTGAAAAATTCTTTGATCATACCATTGTTCCCATATACGATCCTTATGAATTACACCAGTAATAGGTCTTTTTAATTCAAATTTTTTATCTTCTCTTACTATACCTTTTAAATTTCCCATATTTATCTCGCTTTCTTAACTCAAATAGATATTAAAATATTTTACAAAAAAAGTCAATCAAAATAGTAAAATAATGTAAAAAAGTTAAAAATTATCTTACTTGTCTTTTTATCAACTTAGCATGAACAACCATTTTATTATCTCCCGTATAACACGTAGATAAAGTTAATAATTTATCTTGAATTGTCACACTAGTATCAAATTTATGAACACTTCTACCAAGAATTGTATCAATATATTTTTGATGTGATTCATCTGTTCCAAATTCTGAAATTAAATAATATGTTTCCGTTGGAATAGTATAAACTGATACTATTTGCCATTGTGTATTTTCTGTCGGTGTTGACAAATTTATAATATAATTATCTTTATTTTGAAACCAATCTTTATTTAAAGCATATCTTAACGACCCAAACATAGTTCGATCTTTTCTAGCATGGGCATATATGATTGTATTATCTTGTAAATTTTCTAGATCATTTCGATAATCTAAAAATACCCATCCAGCTCCATTATATTTTTTATCAAAAGAATGTGTTAAATAATAATCATTATCTGTAGTTTGCACAATTGGATAATTAATATTAGTACCATTTACTTTAACAAATCCCACTGTATCACTATTTTTCTTTAATAATTCTGTAAAATCTACACTTATTAAAGGAACTTTCATAAAATTCCAATAATCATTATTTGGATTTCCTGGCTCTGGTTCATTTACTAATTCTATATTACTCCCAGTATCAACATCTACTTCTACAACATCTGTAGTACTAGTAATTTCTTTAATTTGTTTATTTAAAGCTTGACTATCTATATACCAATTAATTATTTTATATCCTGATATTATAATAGCTAAAAAAGACACTACTAAAATTCCATAAAAAATTGGTTTAGGTTTTAATTTAGGTTTAACACTACTAGAAACATCCAAAACTGAAGTATTAGTATCTTTTACTACTATTTCTTCAACTGGTTTAATAATCTTTGGTACAATAACTTCTTGCTCTTGCAATTTTTTATTTAATCTTTGTTGTAACTCTTTTAACTTTCTTAATTCTTCTGTTTTTTTCGCTTCAATTTCTAAATCAATACTTAATTTTTTTAAAGATTCTAAATTTTGATCTTGTTTTTGAATATCATCTTCTAACTTAATAGTTTCTGGTACTTTTTCAACATTTCTTATTTTTTCATAATTTTCTTCTACTTCAGGTACTTTTAAATAATTTATTTCTTTTTTAGCATTTAACAAATAATCATCTTCTAAAAAAATATTATTTTCACTATTTTTTCTTTTAGGTAAGATAATTTTATCTTCATCAATTTTATTAAACCGTTCCTTATTCATAAAAGCACCCTTTTTAACCGAAAAAAGATGATATCATAATCATCTTTTTTCAAAACCTGTTATAATATCATACTTTTATTTTATAACATTATTTTTTTAGTTGCAACACCTAAACCACTTATCCCTAAAATAGTTATTAAACCATATACTAATACATTATCTGCTGTTTTAACATTATTATCTGGTTCATTATCACGATCTGGTTCTTTATAACCATTAACTGCATCTTTTATAGCTGGATCAATAAACACACTTTTTAATATTACATCATTTTCAATAATTGTATTTTCATCAAAATCTTCATTAGTATCTTCCACAATAAATTTTAAGAACTCTTTTCCTTCACGAATTTTAAATTCTTCCAAACTAATTGCATCTTTTAAAGGAGTACCACTTAATACTTTAAATTCTTGACCATTAATTGTAACTTTTACATAGGAAATACTTTTATTTTTAATATCATCACTTGCATTTTTAACTGAAGAACCAATATATGAAATACTTACATCACCAAAATTATCATTACCGATTTCAAAATTTTCTACTTTTCCACCATTTACTTCAATAGTAGCATTTTTTAATTCTCCTGTTGCATCATCACCAACTGAAACAGCATAAAGATTATTAATATAAGCATTATCATTAACAACTAAATTTGCATATTCTAAAGTTCCACGATTAACTGTATGGACAATATCAATAGTTCCTCCTAAAATATTCATAGTAGTACTATCAGTATAGCCATTTGAACCACTACCAATAACGTAATCCATAACGCCACCATTAATATTTACTATTGCATTTTTAGTATAAGAAATACCTTCACCACCACCATAAACAATACCAATTTTACCACCATTAATAGTAACTTCTGTATTATTTACAATTGTTTTAGAATCATTTTTATTACTAGCATCTGGTAAAACATCACCACAATTAATTCGATTATAAGAAGCAGCTCCGCCACCAAGAACTTGACCTGTAACTTCGCCACCATTTACATATATTTTAGCATTGTTAACAGTACTTTTATGAAGACCGCCACCAAAAATATTACTAACTTTTCCATCAATCATAATAATTTTAGTATTTTCAATTACATCATCACTATTATGACTACCACCAAATATTACAGCATCATCACTTACTGCTCTTGTTTCACTTCCAAAGCGAATTACTGTTTGATTATTCTCTGAATCAATTACTATATCATTTCCATTTGCAAAAACAAAATCTCTTGTTCCCACAGTTTTAACTTCAACTCCTAAGGCACTAACACTTTTTCCAAATAGAAAAGTACAAGCACATACCATAACCAACCCTAAAAACTTTTTAATTCCTTGCATTTTTTCTCCTCCTAATATATCACTAGTATAACTCTGTCAAAGACAGTTGTCAAATATAAATCAAGTCAAAATGTAAAATTTACAATTAAAAATGTACACCATTAATAACGCAGTGTACACTTTTATTATATTATTTAATTTTTAATTCTTCTTTATGACCATCTTCATAAACTAATTTATTATCTTTTACATCAACAATATTTTGGAGATTTAAATAATTATCCATTACTTTAGTCTTTAATAAATCATAATAATCTAAATAACTAAATAACGCTATTTGACCATTTTCTTTAATAAAAACTACATACTCTAAATCATCTTTTTTTAAGAGCCTTATCTTTTTTATTTCACAATCAAGTTCTACCTTAAACCCTTTAATTTTATAACCATTTACATATATATCATAATAAAAACTACGATTATATAAAGTAGTTAAACGATCCTTCAAATTATCATGTTCATCTAACTTTTCAATATCTTCTAATTTAATTGGCACTAAATAACCAATACCTTCATTAGTTAAATATATATCTAAATAATCTAGATGAATATTTTCAATAATTGCTACTTTCAAATCATCATTTTTATCAGTGTCAATATTAACATCATCTTGACACTTATCATAGATAATATATCCTCCTAATAAAAGAATAATTATAACTAAAAAGATAGTTAATTTATTTATTTTCATATTTTGCAAGCACTTCTAGTATTCCCCTATAAGGTAATAAAACACAATTTTTTCGATTATTTTGTTTATATATCTCACTAAAAGCAATTCCTTCATTTAATATTTCTTCATCATATTCTAATTCTTCACACATATTGGTAAAGTTAGCAATATATTTTTTAGCATCCATTATTTTTTTACCAATCAAATTTTTTATCATTATTGAAGCTGAAGAGGTTGAAATAGCACAAGCTTCTCCCATAAAACTAATATCTTTAATAACTCCTTCTTCAACTAAAATATAAATATCCAAATTATCAATACAATTCGGATTTCTAGAATTAATTAATTCATAATTCTTATCTTCTACAACTCTTTTATTAATCGGATTACTAAAATGCTCTAAAATAATCTCTCTTTTTACTTCTTTATCCATCAAAACATCTCTTTCATTATTTTATCTTTATCTTTTAATAAATCTACTAAAGCATCAATTTCACTTTCTGTATTATAAAAATACAAACTAATTCTTAACGAATTGGCTACTCCAACTACATCTTTAGTTAGCTTAGCACAATGATTTCCAGCTCGAACACAAATTCCATATTTATTTAAATAATACGCCACATCTTCTGAAAATAACCCATCAACATTAAAAGTTACTATTCCACTATCGGCTTCCAAATTTAATATATCAATATGTGGAATTTTAATCAATTTTTCAATTAAATATTGCCGCAATTCATGTTCTTTTTTAAAAATCTTTTCCATCCCTATATTTTTTAAATAATTAACCGCCGCTCCAAAACCAATAACTCCTGCAATATTCGGTGTCCCTGCTTCTAGACGAGTTGGTATATCTTTTAACACCATTTTTTCAGGATTATCAAAAGATTCATTCATTCCTCCACCTAAATTAACTGGTTCCATATTTTGCATTAATTCATATTTAGCATATAAAACTCCTACCCCCGTAGGTCCTAACATTTTATGACTTGAAAAAGCTAAAAAATCAATATCACTTTCAGTCACATTTACTTTACGATGCGCAATACTTTGAGCTCCATCCACAACAACAAAAATATCTTGTTCATGAGCAAATTCTGTTATTTCTTTTATTGGTCTAACATCTCCAATTACATTAGTAATTTCTGCAATACTTATTACTTTCGTTTTTGGACTAACAACTTTTTTTAAATTATCAAGTGTTACAAAATAATTATCATCTAAAGGAATATACTTAATAATTGCACCAGTTTGACCAGCTATCCGAAACCATGGCATAACATTTGAAGCATGTTCTGTTTTAGTTAAAATTATTTCATCGCCAGCTTCTAATAAATTTTTAAAAAAACCATTAACAATTAAATTCAAACTATCAGTTGCTCCCGAAGTAAATACAATTTCTTCTTTTCTTTTAGCTCCAATAAATTCTTTAACTAAATCTCTCGTATTTTCATATTCTAAATCTACTTTTAAAGAAATATCATAATCTCCTCGGTGGGCATTAGCACTATAATTTTCATAATAATCTACCATTTTATCAATAACTACTTGGGGCTTTAAACTAGTTGCCCCATTATCAAAATAAATAATATCTTGTTTTAACATTGGGAAGTCTTCTCTATACATTTACTCACCTCCAATTTTTTGCTTCATATATTCATCCATATTACCAATAATAAAATTATTAAGTAACATTTTCTTAGCATTCTCTTTTCTTATCCCTTTACCCATTAAATAATTTAAAGATTCCTCTGAAACATTACCAATTGTTGTCAAATGATTTGCCACCACTTCATTACTTAAACAAATTATATTTGGTTCAATATGGACAAATCCCCCATTATTTATTCCTTTTAAATCCTCAAGAGCAATATTATCTTTTGTTTTTTTATCAACTGTAACATTAACTACAATCTTACTTAAACCATTATTACTTATATTTCTTATATTAATATCGCTAACATTATTATCTTTCACTAAATCATTATCAATATTTACACTACTATCTTCTTTATTAACTAAAGATTGTCTATAATATAATTTGGAATTACTAGTTGATTTAATATTAACATTTAATTTATTATCAATATTATTATTATAAATATAGATATTAAGTATACTATTTTCTTCTAACTTTAAATTTAATTTATTTATTTTTTGATTAATTAAATAAATTGTTACTTCTTCATTAACCTCAATATCAATCTTGTCACTTTTAACTTCAACATCATAAATTCCCTTATTTAATTTAATAATATCACTCACTAATAATTTATGCACTATTTCATTTCTCACTTATATCAAATTCCTTATTAAAAGAGCTAATTATTTCTTTAAATCCTTCATTTAATACTTTACTAGCTAAATCTTTATTACCACTCTTAATAATTTTCTTATCCCATAATAAATGCACTTTATAATCTTCAAAATTTCTAATTAAAACCAAAGAATGGGTAATAATCAAAATTGTAGGATGATACTCGTTATAGTATTCTTTTAAACTATTAACTACTACTCTAAGAGCATCAACATCTAAACCAGAATCAACCTCATCTAAAATAATCAAAGAGGGTTTTAACATCCATAAATGTAGTAATTCAATTTTTTTGCGTTCTCCTCCTGAACAACCAACATTAATTTCTTGATGAATAAATCTTTTATCTAACTCCAATTTTTGACATATATTTTCTAATTTTTTATTAAAATCAAATATATTAACATGTCCCTCTTTTTCACTTAATGCTACTCGTAACATTTCAGCATTTGTTACTCCTTCAATACTTATTGGACTTTGATTTAATAAATAAATACCCTTTTTAGCCCGCATTGCAATATCTAAATTAGTAATGTCTTCTTTATTATATTTAATCTTACCAGTTATTTTATATTCAGGATGCCCCAATAACATTTTAGCAAGACTACTTTTTCCTACACCATTTTGTCCTAAAAAAACATGAATTTCTCCTGCTGGTATTTGTAAATTTAAATTCTCAAATAATTTTTTAGTTGCAACTTCTAAATTTATATTAATTAGTTCTAACACAATAAACCACCTACTACTTAGTATACCACATTATTGTTTATAATCACTTAAAAAACTCGTATATTTACCATCTTTCTTCGATCCTAAAATACAATTCATATTAATATTATTTAAAGCTGTAAATATATTATTATCAATATTTTTATGTTCTTTTCTTAGTTCATTTATTAATTTCTTCATAGCCATTCTTTTACTATCACTTTCTTTTTTCGCTGTCACAGCGCAAGCACAATTAATAAAATTTAAATTATTATATTTTTGCCAACTAATTATTGCTCCTTCTTTAATTAAATAAAGTGGTCTAATTAACTCTAACCCTTTAAAATTATCACTATGTAATTTTGGCAACATTGTTTTTACTTCTGCTCCATAAAATAATGATAATAAAGTAGTTTCAATTACATCATCAAAATGATGTCCTAAAGCAATTTTATTACATCCCAGCTCTTCCGCTTTACTATATAAATAACCTCTTCGCATTCTAGAACACATATACAAGGATTTAAAGGGTTAAGTTTATTAGCTACTTCAAAAATATCCGTTTTAAAAACTTCTAAAGGTATTTGTAAAAGTTCTGCATTTTTTAAAATAATATCTAAACTTTCTTCACTATAACCGGGGTTCATAACGACAAAAGAAACCCAAAAATTGATTTTGCCATGTCTTTTTAATTCTTGTAAACATTTTGCTAATAAAAAAGAATCTTTCCCGCCACTAATGCAAACCATAATATGATCATTTTCATTAATTAACTCATAATCTGTCACTGCTTTAGTAAACTTACTCCAAATTTCTTTACGATATTTTTTTATAATAGTTCGCTCAATTTCTTTTACTACTTCCATATTTATCACATCCAAAAACACCTAGATTATAACATAAGTCACTCTAATTGCCAATTTAAAAAAAGTTAATTTTTCTTAACTTTCTATTCCAAAATATTTTAATTTAAAAAATTTGTAATATTAACTTCTAAACCATTAATTAAAAACTGAAAATCTTTATTTAAATAAGTAGCAGCTTTATTGGGAATAACAATAGCTTTAGGCCAATTTTTTAAAACCTCAATTTTAAAATCATTAACAGTTTCATAATTTACTATTAACTTTGTATCTGTAATTTTTATAATTACTTTTCTAATTTTTTGAATTTCTTTATTAATTTCATCTTGAATAGATGAATTCTCTGTTCTATGATAAGTTACATCTAATTTATCTGCTAAAACTAGAGCTAAACCCACTAAAGATTTTATGGCATTTCCTTTAGAATGATCTTTAATAGCATCTCTTAACATTTCTAATTCCAAATCATTAACAGCACTTTTTGAAATATAATTAACAAATATTTCACTACTTAAAAGTGCATGATCTACTTTATCTTTCTTAATTAATCCAACATCATGTAATAAAGCAGCAGCCATTCCTAAATCAATAATCCTTTTTGAAGCATTTAACTGTTCTAAAATATCTTTAACATAATTAGCTACTCTTTTAAAATGACCAAGTCCATGTTCCCAATCCCATTTTCCATCAGTTATAAATTTAAAACTCTCAATTTGTTTTACTAAAGCCAAATATTCTTTATTATTCAATATTTCATCATACAACATAACTACACCCTTAATTATTTTAATTATAACAAATATAAAAAAACAATTAAATAATATCTTTTAATTGTTTACACTATTTTTTTCTTACTCTTTTTCGAACTAATTGAGGACTAACTATTGTTACATTAGAATAATCTAATTTATTATTTGAATCTCTTTTAGGTATATCATCCTGATTATTTGACAACTCTTTAATTTTTTTAGCCATCTTTTTTTCATCCTCAGTAAAAGATACTTCATTTTCTCCATCATCATAATCAATAATACCTAATTCTTTTAATTTAGCAATAAATTTTCTATCAGAAGAAAAATAATTAACCATTAAATCCATTGCAAAAATCATATTAACCATTGGAATTAAAGATAGAATAATTATTTTCATCATTTCTTTATTAAAATGCCCTTTAACATTTTTATATTGCAAATCATAACTTACTTTTTCATAAACATAAGCTTCTACTATTAATGTATACAAATAACTTAAACTAAAACCTAATATCATAATTATTATCTTCTTTCAAGCAAAGCAATATCAATATATCACTTGTTTTTCAAAATTTCAATATTATTTTTAACTTTTATTTAAATGTTTCTAAAAGTGAAGATACTATATCAATTGTATTAAGCGCATCATTTAATTTATCGCTAGCTCTTTCTTTATATTTTTCTTTCATTTCTTTCATAAAAGTTTTTTGATAATCCGGATTTCGATTTAAATATTTAATATAATTACTATTATCATCTAAATATTTCTTAAATTTTTTATTTTCTAATAATTCTTTTTGTAAATAATATTCCATCTCTAATCCTCAAAAAATTTATTCAACGGCCGACTAGATAAAGGTCCCTTTATTACATTACCAACATTTGAGGCATTTTTAGTAGTTAAATCTTCAACTATTCCCAATGCTTTCTGAGCTGTATTTATATGTTTTTGAATTTCATCAACATTAAAATTCTTCATTAAATCACTTATTTTTGATCTTCCAGTTTCATTTACTTCTTCTTTTTTACTACTTCTTTCATAAGGTTGCCATGCTTTGGCATCATTTCCATAAACATCATATATTTCATAAAAAGATTGTAAAGTCATTTCTTTATTTTTAATATATTCTACTAATTCTGGTTTATTACGAATAAATTCTTTAAATTCTTCTTTTTTACTCATTAAAAATCACCTAGTAAATTGTATGTTTTACTAGGCAATTTTATTAAATTTTAAAATCTTTTGTAAATTCTTCTAAAGTTTCTTTTGATTTTTTGTTATCCTCTTTTACATTCGGTTTTTCATCTTTTTTAATTACAGTTATTAATTGATATTTTAAATCAAATTTATTAACAAAACCTTTAGTTAAATTACTACCATTACTTTGTAAATCCATAATTGGAATTTCACTATTTTTAATTTCTGTAATTTCATTATCTTTTTTTACTATAATTATATCTCGACCACTAGTTAAAAAAGCATTTACCATTTCATAATTAACAGTTTTATTTTTCTTAATAAGCATGGTTCCTTTTTTAGCTCGACTTAAAATTTTTAAATCACTAACTTTAATTCTCTTAGCAGTATTATTATTTGTAAAAACATTTAAATATTCACTATTATTATTTAAACTTCCACCATATACAACTTCATCATCTTTTAAATTTATTCCTTTTACACCACTAGCTTTTAATCCCACAATAGGAATTTCAGCACTAGCATATCTTAAATAATATCCCAATTTTGTAACAATAACAACACCATCTTTACAAATATCAACATTAATTAATTCATCATTTTCTTTTAATTTAATAGCTGTTAATGTCTTTGTATAACGTGTAACAACTAAATCAACCATTAAAATACTTTTAACCATACCATTTTTAGTAAATAAAGATAATTTTTTATCTTCTTCTAAAATATAAGCCGCAATTATTTTTTCATTTTCTTGTAATGGCACTAAATTGCTAACATGTTTACCTAATTCCCGCCATTTTACTTCCCATATTTTATAAACTGGTATAAATAAGTAATTTCCTAAATTAGTAAATAAAACTAAATTATCTAAAGTCGATGTTTCAAAAAGATTAGTAACATAATCTCCTGGTTTTAACATTGTTTCACCATCTGAAGAATTAAATGATTTTGTAGAAACTCTTTTTAAATACCCTTCATTTGTAACAACTACACAAACATTTTCTTTAGGTATCATTTGCATTAAATCTAGTTTAATTTCTTTAATTTCATCAACAATTTCCGTTTTTCTAGGTGTAGCATATTCTTTTTTAATAATTTTCAACTCTTTTTTCATAACATACTTTAATGCTTCTTCATCTCGTAAAATTGCTTTTAAACCTTCAATTAATTTCTTTAAAACTTCTTTTTCTTCTTCTAATTGAACAACATCTGTATTTGTTAAACGATATAATTGCAATGTTACAATTGCTTCAGCTTGTTCCATTGTAAATTCGAATTTTGCTACTAAATTCTCTTTTGCATTACTTTTATTTTTACTACCTCTTATTACTTTTATAACTTCATCTAATATTGAAATACATTTAATTAATCCATCAACAATATGTAATCTTTTTTCTTTCACACTTAAATCAAATTTTGTTCTTCTTGTAATGACTTCTTTTTGATGAGCAATATAAGCATCTAATATTTCTAAAATTCCCAATGTTTTAGGAGCTCTATTTACAATGGCTACCATATTATAATTATAAGATATTTGTAAATCTGTATTTTTAAGTAAATAATTTAAAACTAATTCACTATTAGCCCCACTTTTTAAATCAATAGCAATTCTTAAACCTTCTCGATCAGATTCATCACGAACTTCAGCCATTCCTTCAATTTTTTTATCAATTCTTATTCCATCAATTTTATTAACTAACATTGCTTTATTAACATCAAAAGGAATTTCTGTAATTATTATCTTTTGTTTACCTTTTTCTTTAACTATTTCATATTTAGAGCGAATAATTACTTTTCCTTTTCCCGTTTTAAAAGCATCTCTTATTCCATCTTTTCCATGAACTATTCCACCAGTTGGATAATCTGGACCTTTTACAATATCTAAAATCGATTCTAAATAACAATTTGGTGAATCAATTCTTTTTATTGTAGCATCAATAATCTCTCCTAAATTATGAGGAGGAATATTTGTAGCATACCCAGCACTAATTCCCATCGTTCCATTTACTAACAAGTTTGGAAACTTAGCTGGTAAAACAGTTGGTTCTAACAAACGATCATCAAAATTTGGCGCCCATTCAATAGTTTCTTTATCTAAATCACATAAAAGTTCATTACTAATTTTAGCTAATCTAGCTTCTGTATAACGATAAGCAGCTGGCGGATCGCCATCCATTGATCCATTATTTCCTTTCATATCAACTAAAATGGCATTTTGCTTCCACCATTGACTCATTCTAACCATTGCATCATAAACAGAAGTATCACCATGCGGATGATATTTACCTAAAACATCTCCTACAGTAGTAGCACTTTTCAAATATTTTTTTTCATAAGTATTACCAGCTTTAAACATTGCAAAAAGAATTCGTCTTTGAACTGGTTTTAAACCATCCCGAACATCTGGAATTGCTCGATCTTGAATAATTTCTTTCGCATAAGAAGCAAAACGTAACCCCATTATTTCTTCTAATGCATAATCTTCTATTCTTTTAATTACATCTTCCATTTACGAAACCTCCATTTATTAAGATACCCGATAACTATCTTCCATTGTAAATTCAATATTTTCTTCAATCCACTCTTTTCTTGGCTCAACTTTATCTCCCATTAAAACATTAACTCTTTTTTCCGCCAAAGCAGCATCATAAATATTAACTCTAATTAAACTTCTAGTATCAGGATTCATTGTTGTATCCCATAACTCATCAGGATTCATCTCACCCAAACCTTTATTTCTAGAAATATCTGGTTTGCCACTATGTTCATTCATAATTTTAAACCTTTCATCATCGCTATAAGCATAAAAATGTTTCTTACCATAATCTAATTTATATAAAGGTGGCTTAGCTATATAAAGTTTACCAGCTTCAATTAAAGGACGCATAAAACGATAAAAAAATGTTAACAAAAGAATTTGAATATGTGAACCATCAACATCAGCATCAGTCATAATTATAACTTTATCATAATTAGAATCTTCAACCATAAAGTCACTTCCAAGACCAGCCCCAATAGTATGAATTATTGTATTAATTTCTTCATTTTTTAAAATTTCACTAACTCCTGTTTTTTCAGCATTAATTACTTTTCCACGCAAAGGTAAAATTGCTTGATATTTTCGATCTCTACCACTTTTAGCAGAACCTCCTGCCGAATCTCCTTCTACTAAAAACAATTCGTTTATTTTAGCATTCTTACTTGTTGCTGGAGCTAATTTTCCAGATAAATTTTTTTCAATTTTATTTTTTCCTTTTCCATTACGAGCTTCTTCTCTAGCTTTTCTCGCTGCTTCTCTTGCCACTTTACTTTTTGCAGCTTTATCAACAATATTTAAAGCAATCTCTTTATTTTCTTCTAAAAAGAATCTTATATTTTCATAAGTAATTCCTTCTGTTATACTTCTTGCCTCAGCAGTACCTAATTTTCCCTTAGTTTGTCCTTCAAATTGTAATTTATTTTCTGGAATTCGAAGATTAATAACCACACTTAAACCTTCTCTTACATCACTTCCATCAAAAGTACTATCTTTTCCTTTTACTAAATTATTAACTTTAACATAATCATTAAAAGCTTTTGTAATTCCCGTTTTAAAACCTACTTCATGAGTGCCACCATCAATTGTTTTTACATTATTAACAAATGATAAAATATTTTCATTATAAGTATCTGTATACTGCATAGCTACATTCACTTCAATATCATTTTTACTACCAGTAAAATTCAATACTTTATGTAAAGTGTTTTTTCCTTCATTAATATATTCAACAAAATTTGTTAATCCCTCTTCATAATGATACTTAACTTCTCTTTTATTATCTTCATCAATTACTTCAATAGTTATATTTGGAATTAAAAAAGCACTTTCTTGCATTCTTTCACAAATTGTTGTATAAGAAAAACTACAATTTTTAAAAATTGTATAATCTGGCCAAAATGTTACTACAGTTCCTGTCTTATTTGAATTTCCAATTGTTTTAAGTGGACTTTCAACAATTCCCCCATCTTTAAACCGAATATTTGAAATTACTCCATCACGATAAATAATAACATCCATCTTACTACTTAAAGCATTAACTACTGAGCCGCCAACACCATGAAGTCCTCCACTAACTTTATAATTTCCTTCTTCAAATTTACCACCAGCATGTAAAACTGTATAAATAACTTCTGGAGTCGATTTTCCACTTTCATGCATACCAATTGGTACTCCACGACCATTATCCGCTACTGTGATACTTCCATCTTTATGTAATACAATTTTAATATGATTACCATGACCATTTATTATCTCATCAATAGAATTATCTACGATTTCCCATACTAAATGATGAAGTCCTCTTTTATCCGTACTTCCTATATACATTCCTGGTCTTTTACGTACCGCTTCTAAACCTTCTAATATTTTAATTGACGATGCATCATATTTTGCCATATCTATTCACCATAATTAATATTATCATAGCCGCCTTAATTATTCAACTGAACTTAAAAATTTTTGACAAAGATAAATATTTAAATTAATTAAAATAAAAAAGAATAATCATTTTTATTCTTCATTATTCCTAATATTTATCATAGTCATTTAAATTAGGTAACTCAATATTTATACTAGTATTATCTTCTTGTGCTTTTAAAGAAGGAAGTTCAATATCTATTTCATCTGTAGATGGTACATTTTCCAATTCTTTATCATAATCAAAATCAAAATTTGGAACAGTTTCTACTATTTTTTCTTCTTTTGGCGGAGCATAAACTGAGCTAAAAACACTCGGACTTTTTACATAATTATTACTATAAGGTGCTGTTGCTTGATCTTTAAAATCATCTTCACTAAATTTTCTTACAGGGATTGGTCCCATTTCTGGTTCTTTAGGAACTTCTGCTTTTTTAGGTTCCTCAATAGTTTTCATAATATCATCAAAATTAAACTCTGGTACAGTCATTTCTGATGAATTATTGTTAATAACTTCTTGTTTTTCAACATTTAAATTATCACTAAAACCACTATTAAAAGGACTTACATTAACATCACTAAATTGAAAAGGTTTATCTACAGTTTTATCTAACAACGGTTTATTGTTATTACTATTTTCATTAGTATTACTAGGAATATTAAAAGTATCATTTGAACTAACAAAAGGATTAATTACTGGTTCAGAAACACCACTATTTAAATCATTACTAGGAATATTTATATTATTAGTTAAATTATCAAATAAATTATTTGGTTGTTCATTACTATTTGGAAAAACACTATTTAGGTTAGGTGTTACTGCATTTTCCCTATTTTCTTCTGAAACAACTTGCTCAACTGGCACCGGATTTACTACTGGTGTCACTATCTCATTAATTTTGTTATCAACAATATTATTATTTAAATTATTTAACGCATCAAAATTAGGTGCCATGTTATTACTAATATTATTAACTGAGTTATCAGGCATCACATTATTTTGTGGCATAACAGTTTGTCCACTATTATTATTCATCATATTTTGATTATTTAAATTATTTTGAGGACTTTGATTAAACTGATTTAACTCACGATTAGCAAATTCATTAATACTTTCCAAAGATGGCATAACCATTGTATCATTTAAATTTTGAGGACTTGAAGTATTTAATGGATTTGCACCAATATTATTATTTGGAACTTCTACTTTTTCCATAATACTGTCATCTTTAAAAGTATCATTATTGATTTGTTGCAATTTTTTAGTAGCTTCAATCTCACGATTTTTTTGATCTTTTTTACCAAAAAATAAAATTACAATAAATAACAAAACTAAAACTGCAATTGAAATCATTAAATAGGTCCCAAAATATTCATAATTGTATAACTTTTCTAAAAATTGTTCCACTTGCAAAAACACCTCTTTATTCTAAATTAAATATTACCATAAAATACCTATGAATGCAATAACTTTTCTATAATTAGTCTATGAAACGCCAACAAGGATGTGAACCATTTAAAATAAATTAAAATTTTTTACCAAAAATTACCATTTTTTCGTCATACACAACAAAAATATGATAAAATAAGGATGTATTAGGAAGGTGAGGTATGTGCCAAATAAATATACAAAAAGTTTCAAAAAACGCGTAACTGAAACAATTCTTTTAAAGAAAAATTCTACTAGTTATATGGCAAGAGAATTCAACGTTCCTCTTAAAACAGTCGAAAAATGGATTACTGCTTATAACAAAGATAATCATTGTTTTGATGAAGAAAATATTAATCAAAAAACTTTAGATTTAAAATACGAAGACTAAAAAAATAAAGTTCACAATTACTTTATTTTTTTATTTGCCATACAAATTTAACATTATTCTTCCAAAATCTTTTTAGTCTTGCAGGTTCTTTAATAATACGATAAAACCACTCTAAATTACATTTTATAAATATTTTTGGAGCTCTTTTTTTATAACCACTTAATACATCAAATGACCCTCCAACTCCAATAAATATTCCCTTAGAAAATTTATTTAAATATTTATAAATTATTTTTTCTTGTTCTCCTACTCCAAGAGCCACTAAACAAACATCTGGTTCTAATTTAATAATTTTCTTAAATACTAAATCTCTATTCTTGACATAACCATTACTATAACCTTTGATAACAATATTAGGATAATCATTTTTAATATTTTCTACTAATTTACTTACTACTTCTTCTTTAGCTCCAAATAAATAAATTGATTTTTTTTGAACATTTAGCTCTTTTAACAAATATTGTGAAATATCTATTCCCGTAATTCTTTCTTTAACAGGAAGTTCTAATTTACGACAAGCTTTTACTACACCAATTCCATCTGGAACTAAAACAACATTTTTATTAAGCAGTATTTCACTCATAAGTAAATCTTTTTTTGCTAACATAACTGTTTCAGGATTAACTGTTATGATAAATCTCTTACTATTATTTTTTAAATCTTTTTGTAATAAATTATAAAATTCTAACTCACTACCTTGATATATTTTTTTTAAATATTCTTGCATTATTTACTTTTCATCCTTTTTTATTAAATCAATAATAGCTCTAGCTTTCTTACTCCAATCATTTTCTTTGGCTTCAGCATCTAATAATTTTAAATATTTTTGATCATTTTTTAAAGTTAATCCTTTATCTAAATTTTTTAAAAATTCTATATGATTTTTCGATAATAAAACACTTTTATATTGTCGACATTCATATAAATCAGTTATTACAATCGGAATATTTAATGCCATATATTCAAATATTTTAACCGGACTTGTCGATTTAGTAATATCATTAATCACAAATGGAATCATCAAAATATCAGCTTTCTTAGCATAATATTTTAATACTTGATAATCTCTAGAACCTAAAAAATAGATATTCTCTTCTTTATTAATATTTAAATCATAACTATCATCATATTTAATTCCTAAAAGTACAACACTGTAATTATTTGTTTTAGCTATTTTTTTTATTAAATCATAGTCAAACCATTTAGCTAATGCTCCATAATACATTACAATTGGTTTATTCTTATTTAATACTTCTTGAAATGCATCATCTACTTGAAAGTCACTCTCAAATTCTTGAAAAAATTTATAATCTACTCCATTAGTTGATAAAACTAAATTCTTTTTTCCTCGATGATTTTCTACATCTTTTTTAAGTAAATCGGCTGTTACTACTACATAAGTATTATCATGATTCATTACATAATTATATTTATCAATAATATTTTGCGGTAAATTCTTTGTTCCCGCTAAATCTGGTGATAAATGATCTACATATTCATAAATAAATCTATAACCATTATTTAAATAATTTTCAATATTAGCAATCGATAACTTCCAATCTGTCGAATATAATTGTACATATTTTGGTTTCTTTATTTTATCTAATTCTTCCATTAATATTTTGTTTAATTTAATATTATTAAAATTAAATAAATAAATATTCTCTTGATGCTTTTTTAAAGATTTTACTTTATCCGTCATAGTGGTCACTTCATAGAATACTAAACATTTATTTTTAGATAAATTATTTGCAATATGTTGCGGTCTTTGAAATAATGGCACATTATATCCAAAACTACTCCGCCATAAAATTATCCGTTCATATTTTTCATTTTTTAAAATATCTTTTATTTTTCTTTGATATTTCTTTTGATGTAATAAAACTTCAAAACTAATTTTATCTAAATAATTTGCAATTATATAAGCTCTTAATTTTTTACAAAAACCCAAAAACCCATACTTTTTATAAACATTTACTAACTTAGAAACTTTCTCTTTCATGTTTATCACCTATAAATAAATTCTAGCATATAAAAAGTAAAAAGCAAATTACTTTTTACTTAAAATAATCAATTATAGCATCAACAATTTTTTGACTAGCTGTCCCATCCCCATAAGGATTTGAAGCATGACTCATTTTGTCATACGCACCTTTATCTATTAATAACTTTCTAGTTTCTTCATATATAGTCATTTCATCAGTTCCAACTAATTTTAAAGTTCCAGCTTGTATTCCTTCTGGTCTTTCAGTTGTATCTCTTAAAACTAAAACTGGTTTTCCAAGACTCGGTGCTTCTTCTTGAATACCCCCACTATCAGTTAAAATAAGGTAAGATTTATTTTGAAAATTATGAAAATCCAAAACTTCCAAAGGTTCAATCATTTTAACCCTATCACTTTCTCCTAAAACTTCTTTAGCAACATTTCTAACCAAAGGATTCATATGAATCGGATAAATTACTTTAACATCTGAAAACTCATCTACAATCCTTTTTATAGCTCTAAAAATATGATACATTGGTTCTCCTAAATTTTCTCGACGATGAGCAGTTAATAAAATCATTTTTTCATTATCTTTAATCCATTCTAATTCTGGATGAGTATAATTATCTTTAACTGTAGTCTTCATTGCATCAATAGCCGTATTTCCTGTTACATAAATTTTATTACAAGCAATATTTTCTTTTAAAAGATTTTCTTGACTTATTTTAGTTGGGGCAAAATACATATCTGTCATACAGTCCACCATTTGCCGATTCATTTCCTCTGGAAAAGGCGAATATTTATCATATGTTCTAAGTCCTGCTTCAACATGTCCAATTGCTACTTGATTATAAAAAGCTGCTAAAGCACCTGCAAATGTTGTTGTAGTATCTCCATGAACTAAAACAATATCTGGTTTACATTCTTTAATAACTTTCTCTAAACCATTTAATGCTCTTGTAGTCACATCACCTAAAGTTTGACCTTGTTTCATAATATTTAAATCATAATCTGGCTTTATTTGAAAAGTTTCTAAAACTTGATCTAACATTTCTCGATGTTGCGCTGTCACACATACTATACTTTCAATCTCTTCTCGACTTTCTAGCTCTTTAACTAAAGGAACCATTTTAATAGCTTCTGGTCTTGTCCCAAAAATACTCATTACTCTTATTTTTTGCATAATTACCTCCTAATAAATTGTAACAAAAATAATACATTAAGTCTATGATATATAATTTATATTTTTCTAATTATTTTACCTTGATTTTTTATCTTGATTTTTTAAAGCATTAAAAAGTAGACTATTATACATATCATATATATTTTTTAAATAATCATCATTATCACATGGAACAGAATATAAATAAGGTAAAATTCCATTTTCAATTAATTCTACAACCATTTTCATCGATTTACCACTAGGATAGAATGCATAATAATTTGAATATTTTTGTGTTAAATATTCATCTACAACAACATCTCTATTAAAAGTAGATTTAACTTCAACAGTGTTTTTCACATATTTCAATAACATAAGCTTAAATTTTTCACATTTATCTAAAGGCGCATTCAGATAAATAACCGCTTTTTTATCATTTTTTTTCAAAATTGTAATTATTTCTCTAACTACCAAAAAAAGTTGATTAAAATCCGAGTCAAACAAACAATCAATCAAAATAGTATCGTTATCACAATTTTCTTGTTTTAAATTTACAGCTTCTTCATATTTTCTTCTCCAATATAATGCAATTTGTTTAACAGAATCTGGAATTAATACCTCATCTTTTAATATTTCTTCAACATCTTTAGAAATCTTAAAATCAGCATTTCTTTCAACTCTAGTTTTCGCAAATAAAAATGAATCGCGCCACGTATGATCAACAAAATATGTAACATATAAACTAAAAAATAATTCACCTATATAATTATGAGCTAAATTTTCTAAAGGGACGGTAAAAATATCTGGAACTCTTCCAAATTGGATATAAAACAACGCTTTTCTATAAATTTGAACTGGAGAAACTATACTGTAAATTCGATTGCAATTCTCAAGATTTGCTACTTGACAAGCAACATAACATTCATCTCCAGAATTATACACTCCATCTTTTGAATATAATTTATTCATTTCATCCGCTCTTATATTAGTAAGCGGAATTCCATTTTCTAGTAAATATCTTTTACCAGCCTCACTTAAAGAAATATTATCTGACACATATTCCTCATTTTTTATAATACTATGTTTACTTCCAGGAATATAAATAATAACTTCATTATTTTTGGATTTTTCATATTTATAAATATCTATTGCTTTATCTAACCTTGAAGTAAATTCCGCATTCGGTTGGATATTAATTAAAGGATGACAAGCTGCAACTAAGGCAATCGCATAAAAACTTTACGTAAATAATCAAATGGAGAGGATTATATTAAAGATAAGATTTTCAATATTTTTAAAATCAAAAGAATAACGAGTAAGTTTTTTCTTTAAAGTAAGATTTCCCATAGAAGTATCTAAACGAGCTAAATTGAAGACAATCTTTCTGATAATAGCTAAATTATGATAGAATTGTCTTTTTTACTTGTAGAATGGTCTTCATCTAAAATAACATCTAATCTCCAGTGAAGAGAACATTCAATATTCCAGTGTTCTCTAGTAATATCTCTAAACTTTTCAATGGAAAATTGTTGACTTAAAATATAATAATTTTTTGTAATAGAAACTTGATTGTTTTCTTCTTTATAAACATCCATTCTAGCAATAGCTCTAACAGATTTCCACTTATCTTGATTATGAATACAATTAGTATCATAAGAAATATAATAAGTTCTTTTTTCTATTCTTCCATGTTCTTTTTCATAATTAGTTTCAAAAATATCAATATCTGAAGAATCTCTTTTTAGTTCTAAATCAAAATTAGTTTTAATATCATCTTTTAAATCTTTTTGATTATCTTTAGCTTTTAATATATAAGCAGCTTTCTTCTCATAAACAATTTTGTTAGCAATCTCTTCTTGAGTACCAATCGCATCAATAGTAATAATCTTTCCTTTAACATCAATTAAATCAAGAAGATTAGGAATAGCAGTAATTTCATTAGATTTATCATCAATTTTTAATTGACCAATAGAAAGCCCAATATCACAAAGAAAGCCAGAAAGAATGTAGGGGAAGTTACCATTATTTACTTTATCTCTAGCACTTTTAATTGCTTTACCATCTATAGCGATATGAAGACCATTTTGACCTACAATATCTTTAATCCATTCGATAAAAATATTCATAAATTTATTAGGGTTAATTAAAGAGAATATTCTAGAAAAAGTATCATGAGAAGGAATACCATTATCAAGACTTAATAAATTAGTAAAATAGTTTTCATGTAAAGATAAAAAATCAACCATATTAACAAAGTCAGTATAACCACATAAAGTACCATAAATAGTTAAAATTAAAATGTTTATTAATTTATGTTTTTTACCTCTAATATCTCTTGGGTCTTCTAATACCTCAAAATGATTAAATAATGTTTTCATATATATCATACATCCTTTTATTAATAGAATACATGATATTTTCATTTATTTTCATATATTTAAAGAATAATTATATCACTATGTCAATATATTTTTTTATGCGATTGCCATAAGCTGCAACTTCTATTAATATTTTTTGAGGCTTTAAATTTAAATCAACTGGTTTTATATGATTTTTAATATTTTGCCAATAACCATCTACTTGATTTAAATCCGGAGGTACTATAAAAAAGATAATAGCTAACTCCAATTCTAGCCTATTTGCTTCACTTAAATTTATACTCCCACTTTCAATTTTCCAAAAATGTTCTATCGCCAAAGATTTTAATTCTTCACCAGATAGTTTTCTTAAATTATTAATCAAAAATTCTACATTCTTTCTATCTTTTAAACTTTCTAACAAATCTTTACCTACACTTGATAAAAAAGTATATCTAACAGTTTCAAAATCATTATTTAAATCATATAAATCTTTATTCATTAAATATCACCACTTAATTCATAATAATGAAAGCCATAAAAGTTGTTTACTTCATCATAATTTTGATTTAAAAATTTTATAAATTTATTAAAATCATAATATTTAAGATTCAAATATTTTTCCAAAGACGAATCAGAAATTAATATTAATTTTGGCAGTTCTTTATTTAATTCATTATATAACTCATCCAAGACTTTTACTTTTTCTGAATCATTAACATCAAAATCTATAGGTAAATACAAATATTTACTTGCAGATAATCTTTTGGTATGATACATAAAATTATAACCATCAAAAATATAAATTCTATCATTTATAGAAGTTAAATTATCTACAGATTTATAAAAAATATTATCATATTTACCTATTAAATTTTTAAAAATATTATCGCTAACATTTAAAAAACTATTATATCCCAATAATAATATTACAAATAAAAATATAAATCGGTTTTCTTTAAAGAAATTGGAAACTTTATCAATCATAACACCAATCGGAAAAGCAATCAAAGGAATAAAACTTAACGAATAATGTGAAAAATTTGCATTAGACATTGTGGATAAATACATATTAAATATAATACTAACTAATACCCCCACATGAACCAAAGAAAATTTTAATTCTTTCTTTTTAAACACACAATTCATTACATATCCAAAATATAAAATAATAAATATATAACCATAATTACTTAAATTTAACAATAAATTATGTAATATTTGCATTTTTTCTATAACAGTCTTATCAGAAAAATAAGAAGAAGGCCCAAAATAAACTTGTTGCAAAAAATCTAACAAAGCATCATTAAAATAAAAATACAATAAAATTGGAATAATTAATATAAAACAACCGCCTAAAAAACTTCCGACCGCAATAATTAAATCTTTAAATTTCTTTTTATATAGTAAATTAATAAATATAATTAAAGCAAAGCCAACAAAAACTGCAATCAAATTTGCTCTAATCAATATTGAAGCAGCAAAAAAAAAACCAATAATACCAATTTCTAATGGATTCACTTTATAAAATTTTAAATATTTACAAAATAAAAATAAAGATATAAACGTAAACGGCAAAACAAACTCTTCTGTTAAAACCCCATTCCAAAAAATATTATTTATTGAAACAAAGGTCAAAATAGTTGATATTAGACTAATATTTTTACTATAAAATAAATTTAACGACCTATAACAAAATATACATGATACAAACATTAAGAATACTTCTATAACAAATATCCCCCATGTATTATTTACTAATTCACCTAAAGCCAATAAATAATAAAACACTGGACCTTTATTATCGTACATATCTTTATAAGGAATTTCACCTTTAGTAATTCCATATGCTATTTGCTTATAAATTGCCGCATCAGAATTTGCAGCATACGATCCAGCTATAGAAAAAGAAGATTGTAAACAAATAAATACCGAAATAACAAACAATATAATCAAAATTAAATAATTTTCTTTTAAAAATTTTTTCATCTAAAGCTCCTTTACTTCTATAATAACAAAAACATCAAATTTTATCAATAAATAGAAGATAAATAAAAAACTAATTTTTTATCAATTAGTTAAATTATTTTCTTTCAATATTTTCCTTTTTTTATTTCTCAATTTTAAAGCAGTAATTAAAGAGTTTTTTACAGTCTTTAACACTTTCATTTTACTTTCGCCTAATTTATTATCATATCGTAGTACAAAACCCGTTTCTCCAATTTTAGCACCACTTAAATGCAATTTATATATTATTTCCATCATACAAGAAAAACCAGATTCTTCAATAAACTTATCACCATAATCCTTAAAAGCTTTTGCAATAATATTATATGAATATACTCTATATCCACAAGTGTAATCCTGTACATTCGGTATCTTTAACATTAGTTTATAATAAAATTTTGCACCTGAACTCAAAAAATTTCTATGTTTAGGAACTCCAACTATTTCAGAATTATCACAATATCTCGAAGCAATAACACAATCCAATTTATTATCAAAAAGATTTTTTAACATATCATTAATGTACTTAGGATCATGAGTATTATCACCATCCATTACACAAATCAAATCTCCATCTTTTCCAATATCTAAAAATTTTTTAAAGCCAGTTCTTAATACACCACCTAAATTTTGATTTTTTAAATGATATATTGGTTTAACATTTGAATACTTTTTCTCCATTTTCATTATTATTTCTTTAGTACTATCAGTGCTTTTATCATCCACTGGCATAATAATTAAATCATAATTAAAATTATTTTTTAAATTATCTCTTTGCTTATACCAAGAATCAATTAAACTTTCAATATTCTCTGACTCATTATATGCAGGCAATAACGCATAAATTTTTTTCACAAATAACACTCCTATCAATTAAACTTTTCATATAATTTTTTTCTAATAATATATAATCCAAAAAAAGGTATTATAATAGACAAACTCTTAGAAATCAAAAAACAAATTTTTTCTGAGGCAAAATAGCTTACTAATACTTCATTAGAATAATAAATTATTAAATTTGCTATAATTAAACCAAATACAAACGTACAAATATATATCAATAAATTTTTAGACTTTTTCTCTTCAACATGAAATACTAATTTTGAATTTAATAAATATTGCACTATCGCACCACTTATAACACCAACAGAATTAGCAACTACTAAAGAAAAAAAAGATTTAAAAATATAAGTTATAATAATATCAATTATAGTAACAAAAATAGATATAATACCATATACTATAATTTTTTTATATTTTTTTAAAAGATTAACCATTTACAACCTCATTTTCTAATTTATCTGCTAATTCTTTTGCTTCTATCATACAATCTTCCATAGAACAGTATGTCCAACCACCATATCTTCCAATTGAAAAAATAGATTTTTTAGATAAATTAGACAATACAATTTTTATTTTATTATCTGTTTCTTTATTAATATGAACATAAGCAGGATTCATAACAATAGGTACATAATCAACCAATTCAAAGGTATCATCAATTATATTTTGTTTTTTCAAATTATCTATAGTAAGCTCAAGTTGCTTATTAATTTCATTATCAGTAATTTTTATATCTTTATTATAACCAATCTCAACATACATACTTAACTTATTTTGATTTAAAATATTATCATAAAAACCAATACGATAATAATTACAATCTTTACTTGGTATGTACAACCAATGCTCATTTTTTAAATAAGATTTTTTATTAAACCCTAAATTAAAAACTAATACTTGATTATAAGATAATTGATTGGCTAATTCAGGCTCATTAACAAAATTCAAAAAATTATTTAATGGCATAGTATTAATTAAATAATCATAATATATAATGTTATTTTTAGAAGTTTTAACAAATTTTTCATTAATATTTATTTGAACAACATTTTCTTCTAACACAATTTTTTCTTTATCTAATTTCTTCTCTAATATTTTAATAAAAGACTGTGCTCCATTTTTAGGATATAAGAAATTATTATTATAAGAATTATTATTTGATTCTTTCATATTTTTAATTATTAATTCTTTATCAGCATAAGGAAAAAATCTCCCCATTGCTTCAACATCTAATTTTGCTAAATCAATAGCATAAAGTTTTTCATTATATGGTTTCAAAAATTTTTCAACAATACTTTTTCCAAATTTTCCATAAAGCATATCCAAAAAATTATCATAATTTTTTTTCTCAGCTTTATTAAATAAATCATATAAACAATCAATAAATTCCTCTTTTTCTAACTGATGAATATTCATTTGAAAAGGATAATCAATTAATTTATTATTATAAATAATTTTAGTACATTTATTTTGATAAACAATATCCTTCTTTGGTAAATCATTTATAAATTTATTCTTAAATTCATCATTTTTAAAATGAAAGAAATGTCCTGCATAATCCCAAATATAATCTTTTCTTTTAATAGTGCGACAATAACCGCCAACTTCTTTTTCTTTCTCTATTATAACATAATCCTTAACATAATTAGCAAAGGTTAATCCAGAAATTCCCCCACCAATTATTAAATATTTAGTCTTCATAAACACTATCTCCCCTTTATGCTTCCAATCAATTCATCAAATTTACATGCTACAGTTACCGCGTCAAATCTTTCCGCATAATCAAAATTTAATTTTTTAGAAAAACCCTCATAAATTATTAAATATAAATAATTTAATATTTCTTCAGCATTATTCTCTAAACATAAAGAATTATATTCTTTTAATATTTCTGAACTAGCCCCATCTAACATTGTTATTCCAAATATTCTTTTTTTTGAACCAATATAATCAGCTAGCTTAGCTGCAAAAAATATATTTTGATCAGTAATATCACTTATATTAGCGTCGATTAATATTAACCAATCCGCCTTCTGCATAACTTCTAAGCTTTTTAAATAATCTATATTTTTTTTAATTCTAACAAAACTCAATAAATCATTATTTAAAAGATATAGTTTTTCATTATCACTCATACTACCATAAAAATAAAATTCTACTTTATCTTCTAACTCAGGATCTAATTCATTTAATCTATTTAAAGCAACAAATAATTCATGAGGAGATCTCACATCGTCTAACGAACCAACATATGTAAAAACTATTTTTTCATTTCTATGTTTTATTTTTTTATATAATGAATTGTCATAACTATGATATAATACTACAGCTTTTTTTATCAAATCTTCTTTATTTTTATAGTCTTGTAACATATAACTTTGTTGAAACTTATTATTAAATATTATATAATCACATTTATTAATTATTTCTTTTTGCAATTCATTATTATCTTCAATAAAAAATTTTTCCCTTTTTTTGTAATTCATTTTATATCTCAACGATCTTAAAATTCGAAAAGGAGAAATAATTTCTTTTAAACCCATATGTCTTACATATCTTTGATCTAATGAATATGGATTACAATATTTTATAACTTTTAACGTAAATGGATTATTACCAATCGGATCACCAAATGATGCTATCCATTTAATATTTGGTTTTATTTTTTTTATTTCTAAACCTATTATATGAGAAACTTCTGGCATAGATCTAGTCATAACTATATCATATTTATCCAAATTTTCATAAAAATAATCTATTGCTTCTTTTTTAAATTCATTCAAATCTTTTGCATCAGAATCAATTCTTCTAATATTTTTTCCTAAAATAATATCATCAGATTGTCCATATGACCAACTTTCATTATTATGTTGAGTATAAACATCATATTCATATTTTGAATTATTTAATAATTTAAAAGTAACTAATCCTTCTGATGAATTTATTGGTGGAAAAAACCAACTTATTACTAAAATCCTTTTTCTCATGACAATCTCTTCCTTCTAAGTCTATTTCTTAAATTATATAAATAATTAAAAGATTTTTTTAACATCTTATTTTTTATCTTTACAAACTTAAAATTTGTTTTACGGTGGTATCGAATAAAAGCAACCTTATTAGACTTTTCATATAAATCCCTATCAATCGACATAAAATATTTATCGAACTCAACAATTTGACTATAAGTCTCATTTTGATTTTTATCATAAACACAAAAAATAGTATAATGAGTATTTAGCAAATAAATTAATATCATCTCCAAATAATCTCTTTTAACTTTAGATATTTTTGATTTAATATTTTTGTAATATTCAATTAAATATTTCAATACTTTTTCGTGTGATAATTTGTTTTTTACAAACGAATCAATATTAACACTTTGATTTTTTCTACCTATATAATATCTATAAACATCAAGATTATAATAAACAAAAGTTTGTACTTCTTTAATTGGCTCAATATTATACTGCATATCAACATAAAATGTTTTTTCTAACAAACAAAGTTTCGAATTTTTTAAAATATCAAGTTTATAAGTTGAAGTAGCCATTACAAAATATTCACCATTCAAAATGTTTAAATCAATATCATCAAAATAATATACCTTATTCTCTACCAAATTTTTATAAATATAAATGCTTTCGTGTTGATCATAAACATGAATTTGACGATAATTAGTAACTACTAAATCAGCAGTTTCTTTTTTTAATTTCTGAACAAATTTTATAAAATCAACACATTTAAACCAATCATCACTATCTAAAACACGAAAATACTTTCCTGTAGCCAATTCCAATCCTTTGTTTATTGTAGATCCATGACCACCATTTTCTTTTTCAATCAATTTTATTGTATCAGGATATTTCCTTCTGTATTCTTTTACAATATTTACTGAGTCGTCTTTACTGCCATCACTTACAACTAAAATTTCTATATCATTAATAATTTCTTTTAATAAAATACTATCCAAACATCTCTTTATATATTTTTCAGTATTATAAACAGGAATCAAAATTGTTAAAATTTTCATAATTATACACCTCTACCTACCACTCATAAACTTTTTATACTCGTCACACACTTCTTTTCCACCAATTTTTTGCACACCCCCATGTTCTAGCCAAACAACTCGATCACACATCTTCTTGATTTGTTCAATCGAATGTGAAACAAACAATACAGTAGTCCCTCCACCAATCATTGATAACATCTTCGCTTCACTTTTCGCTTGAAAAGCCATATCACCAACTGCTAAAATTTCATCAACAATTAATATTTCAGGATCAACAATCGTTGCTATTGAAAAAGCGAGTCTTGCCACCATTCCGGATGAAAAATTTTGTACGGGAACATCTAAAAAATCTTTTAACTCCGAGAATTCCACAATTTCTTCAAACTTTGAATCAATTAATTCTTTTGAATACCCCATCACCGCTCCATTTAAATAAATGTTTTCACGCGCTGTCAATTGAGGATCAAACCCTGCTCCTAATTCAATCATCGGACAAATATTTCCATAAGTTTTAACACTACCCTTAGTAGGTTTCATAACTCCCGAAACAACTTTTAAAAGTGTCGATTTACCAGCCCCATTGGAACCAATAAAACCAATTACTTCTCCTTTTTTTACTTTAAAATCTACATCTTTCAAAGCCCAAAAATTATTTTTTTCTTTCTTTCGCCTCTTATCTTTTTGAAAAAAATTAATAAATCCTTGTTTTAAAGAAAAACCTTTTTCAATCCCTAAATTAAAACGCATAGAAACATTTTCGACTTCAATCATTATATCTTTCTTATCTTTCATAAAGCCTCCTACACATAATAGATAAATTTATCTTGGTTTTTCCTAAAGATAAATATCCCCAACAATAATATTCCAAATCCACAACCAAAGCAATAAATCCACACATTTAATGTTGGCACAGCATGATATAAAATAATATCTCGGGCAAATTTTACAAACCAATATAAAGGATTAAACTTAAAGAAAAATTGTAAATTTTCCGGAATAATCGAAATATCATACATAATTGGTGTCAAATATGTCCATAAAGTAATAACTACTCCATAAATATAAAACATATCTCTTAAAAACACTGAAATTGTTGATAATATCAATCCAAAACCAAATGTAAACATAAATAAACATAAGAACATAAAAGGAAGCAACAAATGATGTACTGTCACACCAGTTCCGGTTGCAAATATTATGATATATAATGGTATTAAAGTCAATAAAAAATTAATCCCTACAAACAAACATTTTGTCAAAGGAAAAATATATTTAGGAATATAAACTTTATTTATTAAACTAAAATTAGCTACTACACTACTCATCGCTAAATTCGAAGCTTCATTAAAATAATTAAAAATTACCAGACCACTCATCAAATAAGCTAAATAGCTAACTCCTGGTGTTGTTGTTTTAAATATATTAGTAAATACAATCGCCATCACCGCCATTGTAAGTAAAGGATATAACAAACTCCATAGAACACCTAAAACACTTCTTTTATATTTAACTTTAAAATCACGAGTTACTAATTGCTTAACTAAAAAACTATATTTCTTATAAGTATATTTTAAATTATTTATTATTTTTTTCATTACAAGTATCCTTTCATTATTTATTATAACAAAAATCCTCAATTATTAGCAAGTTTTTTGCTCATATTACTGCCCCTAATCCAATTTAAAATAAATGCAAATGTAATCGTCGGAAACAAAGAATTAATAATATTTCCTGTTAAGTAAGCTGAAAACATAAATAAAACTATACAAGATAATGTTAAAAAAACTTCAAATGATCTTTCTTTAATAAATTGATAACTATAATAAAACAATATTATAATATAAAAACTTAATAATATAATACTTCCCAATATTCCAAAAGCATAATAATGTAATAAAAAATCTCTTTCAATATTTACTACATTTTGAATTCTAACGTTTGAAATTCCCACTAAAAAATCTAATTTACTATTATTTATCTCTAACATTCTTAAAACAATACTCTTTTCAATATATCGATAATTTATCTCTTCCATTTTATTATTTTTTACAAAATCATACCAAAAATCTTCATCATCTCGCATCGGGTAATATTGTTCAAAAAAGATATTTGGTAAATAATCTGGATTATAATTATCTAAAACAAATTGTTGTTTTTCACTTGTTTTATTCTCCGTTTTGTTAATACCATCATTAACATTTTGATTACCATTATTATTTAAAACATTACTATCTAAAACAGACGTATTACTTTTATTTAACTCACCATTACGGTTCATAAACGGCGAAATTGGTAATAACAATCCCCAAATTAATATCACCCCTAACACTAGCCAAACCTTATGATTAATTTTTTCTTTTCGATATTTTGTTAAAATCAAATACACAACTAGTAAAACGCCTAAAGATAAAAGTCCCCCTAAAGAGGATACTCTCGTTCCTAACATTAACATTGCCATCCCAATAGCAAACATATAAATAATATTTCGCTTTCTTTCTAAAAGAAAACTAAAACTTACTACTAATAAACAAAGTAATACTACTGCTACTTGATTAGCATACATAAAATAACCTTTTGACGCCGTTTCTAAATAATAAATATTCTTACTCCAAGAAAATATATTATATTTAATTACTCCTTCTCCATAACTACTTAAACTAAACTTTAATAAATTCGTCACTATAATTGAACCAGCCATTAAAATAATCCATAATTTTAACATCTTACCATATTTTTCTCGTGCAATTTTTTGATAATATAGACTATATAAAAAAGTTCCCGACATCAACAATTTAATAATCGCCACCCCTTCATTAATTACACTATATTCATTTACGACTAAAGAATTAAATGAAAAACTTTTCCACCAAGATATGCCTAAATAAATTAAACAAAGTCCATAATATAAGAAAATATATTTTAAATTTTTTCGTGATTCTTTAAAAATTATTAATGTTAAAATAAATATAATACTTAACAAAATAACTATCACTAAATTTGTATAATGATTATGCAAAAAAGTTAATCCGGTCAAAGGAAATATTCCTAAAAAAATTAAAGTTAAAATTTGCACTAATTTTTGATTTTTTGATAATTCTAACATTTTATTCACCAAATTAATTATAACTTATGAATAAATAAAAAAAAAGAAGAAAATCTTCTTAAAACATTTTATCAATATTTTGGGGAACATTACCATTAATTACTTTACTAACTATTTTATCACTTTGTTCTTTACTAATATTTTTACCAGTCATTTTACTTAAAGTTTCAATTACTTCTCTTAAAGTTTTTTCATCTTTCATATTTCCATTTTGTAATTTTTCAGCTAAACCAATTATGGTATTTTTATCCACCTTTGTTTTTTTCTCCACCTTATTAAAAAAAGAATCACTTAAATTCATATAACACCTCTAAATTATTATATGATTAAGTAATTCAAATGTTTATTAACCTATTGTTAAAGTTCCCGTTTTTGGATATATTTGAATGAAAGTATTACCATCTGAAACATCTATTTCTGTTCCATCTAAATACATATACTTAGTTTTACTTTCTCGATCTTTTTTACTCCATTTAATTGGTATGCTGTAACCATTCGTAATATAAACGCCTTTTCCTTCTCCAATATTTTGTAAATCTTTTAATTTTTCATCATAATCATTATATTGAACATCATAAGCAATAATATTTTTAAATTTATATTGTTCACCAGTTACTAAATCAACATGTTTTTGCCCACTCATACTCCGATAATACATTTTATCTTCACTATTATATTCATAACTAGATGTTTGATAATTAGAATATTTTATCGCTACTGTATTTGCAACTTCTGCCCCTTCTTTTTTCGATAAATCTACTTCATCAACACTATAATTTAACAAATAACCTTTATCTGTAGTAGTTCTTAATTTTAATTTTTCAATTCCTTGATGAATTAAATCCGTACTTGTAAATCCTGTATGTTCGGTTGCTCTTTTTAAAGTTTTATCACGCGTAAAATATTTTCCTTCATAAGTTATTCCATCTAATCGATCTAATCCTAATTCTTTTAAATGCGCATAAGCTACATAAGAACCACCCCAGTGTACATAAATAGCATCATTTTCCATAACATAATCTAAATAATTATGTCTTGAACTTCTTACTGAACCAATTTTATCTACTTTAGCATCTTGCGTATATAAAGCCATCATTCTTGTAATGCCACCTTCAACCATTATCTCATAAATTAAATAAGCATCTTTCAAACCTGATTGTGGCCAAGCAGCCCGATTATTATTAATCATTACTGCAATCGGTCTTTTATCACTATTTAAATCAACTATTTGAACACTTTTATTAGAATCATCCACTTTATCCGGTTTCTTTTCAACTGGTTTATCATCTTTTAATAAAAAGAAAACTCCCACTACTATAGCAATTAATAACAAAGAGCCAATTACTATTGCACCAATCATATATTTTTTATCAAATTTAATTTTTTTCATTTTTTTACTCCTAACTACATCTATTATAACTTATTTACTAATTAAAAAAAAGAATTAATTAAACATTCTTAATCAATTCATATTACTTTTTAAAATTCCTTGAGCACTCAAAATTGTATCTTGATCGGGAATCATAACATATAATTCTTGCGAAGGATAAGTATAAGTATAAGCATAAGAATCTTGACCATTTAAACTTATAGACTCAATTTCCCAATTAGGCATACTATCTAACTGCATTTTTACTAAACTCATTATTTTATCAGTTGTAATATTTGTTGCAAAATTTCCTTCTACTGATTTCAATATATCATCGTACTTAACTAATATAGCACTTGAACTAGCTTTTTTAATAATTGCACTTATCATAGCTTGTTGATTTTCTCCTCTTTGCCGATCTCCTTCTAAAAATGCTTTTCTTGTTCTAACAAAATCTAATGCTTGCTTACCATTAACATGGTTATATCCTTCTTTAAATCGAAAATGATATTCATAGCTTGAGAAATTATATTTAGAATAAACTTCGACACCATCAAGAGCATCCACTAATTTAATTAATGCATTATAATTTACTTTAACATAATAATTAATTTCAATATCAAGTAGATTTTCTAAAGTTTTCATACTCATCTCAACACCATATATTCCAGCATGTGTCAACTTATCTTTTTTATTAACACCATCTAATTCAACATAATAATCTCTAGGAATATTAATCATTAATATTTTATGAGTTTTTGGATTAACATTCATAACAATATTTACATCACTTCTTGTTTTATCAGTAACATCGCCATATGTATCAATACCAGATATATAAACATTAAAAGTATCTTTAGTAACATCAACATCTTTTTCTAAATCTTTTATTTTTTCTCGAATAGCAAATTGATATAAAATTTTGGTATTACTTAAAGGATTATAGCCCTCTAATTCATTATTTTCACTAAATATTTTATAAAAACTTTCTTCAATTAACATACTAGTAATTTTTTTATTATTTAAATCATCTATAATCTTTGTAAAAGATTCATATTGTTCTGCATTAATCTTAACTTTACTTTTCAATTTTTTTATAACACTATCCATATTAGTTTCCAATTTTTCTTCATAACCAATTTCGGTATTTGCTAAATCTTCAATCTTATTATATTTTGAATCTTTTAAAACTAACACATAATAAGTTTTAGTTTCATAATCATATTGCTTAGTAAAATCATCAATAAAATTAAATGTTTTATTAAGGTAAAAAAAGACTATTATCAAAACAATTATATAAAGAATTTCTAATGTCACAAAAATAATTTTAATAATTTTCTTTAACCTTTTAAAACAAGTCAAAAAAATCAATATTAAAGGTAAAATAAGTGCTCCTACTACATAAATTACAAAATATTTCATAGGTAAAACATTAAACTTAATTAATAAATAAGTATTTAAATAAACAATAATTAACAAAACAAGCGCTATTAAAATCAAAGAAACTCTTTTAAATTTTCGCTTATTTATTCTTTTATTTAATCGCATACAAAAAACCTCATGCTATTATTATATAATAATTCCCATATTTATTCCGAAAATCTTCCTATTTTTTACTTTTTTTGACATTTTTCTGTTGTTTAAACTTCCCTTTTTTAGTATGTTCATATAAAATATCAGTCTTCAAAATAACAAATAATAACAATAACATTAACAATAAATATAAAATAATGGCATTTTTAGTTTTTCCAATAGCATAAAAAATTGAAGCCACTGAAAACATAATGTTAATAAGATAAATAATAATAATACTAATTTGAGGTGAAAAACGTAATTTTAGTAATTGGTAATGAAAATGTTCTTTATCTGGTTCACCAATATTTTTTCCTTTTAATAATCTTCTAAAAATTGCTAAAAGAGTATCAAAAATTGGAATAGCCAAAATAACTACCGGAATAATTAAAGTTGTCAAAGTAGCAATCTTATAGCCAACAAGAGCGATAACAGCAATCATAAATCCTAAAAAAAGACTTCCAGAATCGCCCATAAAAATTTTTGCTGGTGGAAAATTAAAGACTAAAAATCCTAAAGTAGATCCTAGCATAATTAAAGATAAAATAATATCTAATCCACCAAATTTCCCTAAAACATAAGCAATAATACTTATAGTTAAAAAATAAATTGAACTAATACCACCAGCTAAACCATCTAAACCATCAATTAAATTAACCGCATTGGAAATAGCCACAACAAAAAATATGGATAAAATATAATTAAATGGTTCCGAAAAATAAAAATTAAAACCCAAAAATGTAACTTCTGAAAAATAAATTTGTCCATAAACTACAACAATTAAAGCCGCAATTATTTGCACTAAAAATTTATAACGAGCCCTAATTGGTTTAATATCATCAAATATACCAATTAATAAAATTATAAAAGCCCCAATTAAAATAGAAATCATTTGCGAAGTTATTTCACCATATAAAATATATCCAAACAAAAAAGCTCCAAAAATTGCTACGCCACCAAATCTTGGCATAGGTTTAGTATGAATTTTTCTTTCATTGGGAATATCTATTGCACCAATATGATAGGCAATTTTTTTAACAATAGGAATTAATAACATTCCAGCAATAAAAGTAACTAGAATTATTTCTAAAACTTTATGATTATTAACAATTAAATTCATTTTTCTAACTCCTAATTTAAATTATAGCTTATTATTTTTAAAAAATAAAGAAAAAGAGCTTAACACTCTTACTTTTGAGATTTTTTCTTCTTCCCTTTTTCTTCATCTATCTCATCTTCATCACTTTGAATAACCTCAATTAAATCATTATAATTATCATCACTGTTCTCTTCAAAAAAACTATCATTTTTTGTTACTTTTTTCTTTCGTTTTTTCTCTTTTTTATTATTATCTTTTCCTAGCAAGCGATTTTTTAATTTTCTTCTACTACTACTTAAAGCAATAATACAAATAATTGCTAAAAATAACGCTCCACCAAATATTATAATTACATATAAATAAGTTTGATTTAACTCTTCTAAAATATTTGTATTCTCACCATCATACATAGAAAATGTTTTATTGACAGAATCATAAACATAAAAATCCTTTTCACCAGTAGCTACATTCATCCCATAAACAATATATAATTTAGATTGATCATTATTTTTAAATACTCGATATTTAACTCCTTCAATTATTTCTTCAGCTACAATTAAGTTATCTAAATCTTCTTTATAATCCAAAATAACTATTCTTAAACTAACCCCAACTACTTCATTATATTTTTCATATTTTCCATCTTGATAAATATAATGAACCACTGTCCCATCTTCTTTTTTTAAACCAACCAAATTATAGTTTAACTTTTCATTATAACAAACTGGCACTGGTGTTCCATCAATATTCACTTCACTTTCAACAAATAGTTCGGGACAACTATAATTACTTCGCAATTTGATTACAGTAAAATTATTTCCATCAATTGTAACTTCAATCGGATTTTGGTCAATAACATTTACTGTTAATTTATATACTTTTTCTTTTCCTGTTTCACTTTTTACAACAATTTCAAAAGTATTAACACCTTCAGTTAAAGTGACATCACCATTTCCTCTAACTGATGCATAACGATCATTTGCTAAAGCATTTATTTTTACCCCTGTCGTTCCTTCGGGAACCACGACACTATAATCTAATGTATCTTTATCAAAGACAGGACTAATTTCATAACCTTCAACACTCAAACTTTTTAAATTATTATCATTAGATTTTTCGCGTGGTAAAGATACAGTAATTACTACTGATTTGGCTGCTAAATTAACTGGATTTCCACTGCCATCACTTACTCCTGATGGGGTTACTGTAATAGTTGCAGTTCCAACACTTAAAGCATTTAAAGTTATGGTATAAGAACTATTTTCAATCCAAGCTCGGTCTTCACTTATCGAAACTACTGCTGGATTAGAAGATTTAATATTAAATCTTCCTGTTACATCAGTTCCCTTTATTGTTAATTTTGTAGAACCGCCCTTAGTAATTCCTGATGATGTAACTCCAATGGTATAAGAAGCTGCCGCTGCTATATTTATTCCTAAAAACAATGTAAATAACACTAAACAAAATTTTAAACTAATTTTTTTAATCATACTATCTCTCCATTATACTATTCTTTATTTTAACATAGTCTGTAGCCCCAATCGATCCATTACCATCGACATCAGCCGCCAAACTTTGTGCAATACTTAATGCACTACCTGATTTTTCCATAATATAATTTTTAATTTTAACATAATCGGTTGCTCCAAGAGCCCCATCACCATCAACATCTCCCTTGATAACAACTGTATAAGTATATGTATTTGTACCATCAAAAATATTTATAACTTGACCTGTTTTTAGAATACTATCACCACTTACTCCATTAACTGTAACAGTTAAACCTAAAGTAGCTTGAATATCACTAATAGCAGAACCTAACTTAATACCCGTCAAACAACCATTCACTTTTGATGCCCCTAATTTTTCTAAAATTGTTTTTTCTTCTGTCGTTGCATTATTATTTGGGTCTTTGATAATTACATTACTAGCACCACCACTAGCCCAAACTAAACCAGCTAAGACTGGACTTTCGGCACTAGAAACTGCACCTATGTTAAGAAAATTATATAAACCAGAATAAGTTTTCCCTTGATAAGTAAATTCTCCTCCTTTAGTAGCTACCGAACCATTATTTCCTGATTCTTGTTTAGCTAAACTTGCTAAATAAACAGCACTTATATTAGCAACTTTTCCAGCTTCTACAAATATTGAAGCATAAAGTTGATTATCTAAAAGAGAATATCCTTCCATAAAGGTATTATTTAAAATTGTTTGAACAACACTTTCAGTATAATTATCACTATAACCTAATCTTTCAAACATCAAAATACGTTCAGGAACTAAGAAATTTCGAGGATCTAAATAATATTCTACAGTAGCATCATTTGGTTTATACCACCCTGGTTCAGTTTGTTGTGGCTGACCAGTTGATAAATCATAATATTTTTCACCACCTTGAATTGAAGAAATTGCTTTTTCAGCAGTAACAGAAGCTTTAAAATCTAAAGTCGTATTTAATGCTTTAAAAGTCCAATTTGGATAAGTCTTATGAATAATCCGCAATTTACATTTATAACTTTCTGGAAATCCTTGTTCAACTAATGCTGCTTCAAATATCGGATCAGTTGAAGTCTCACAACTTAAATCAGGACTCTTACCTGGCAAAGCCGTATACTCAGGCATTCCTCCATAAATTGGAATAGTAAATTCTAATGGTAAATTCAAAAGACCATTAGCTTGATAACTTTTAAAACTAGAATAAGCTTCTGAATAAGGTGCTTGTAAATTAGCCATATAAATATGGTTATATGGAAAATGCGATGAAATCGGATCAACATTAAATTTTTTTAAATATGAAGTATATTGACCATCTGCAATATATTTTTCAGTAACATACTTAGCTCCCCCAACAATCGCCGCTTTTGGACTTGTCCATGGTCGATTATATTTATCAACATACTCTGATTGCAAAGACATTTTGGCATAAGTCGCACAAACATACCCTACATTGCCTGCATCATCATATATAACACTATACCACCCATCACTACAAGAACGTTCACTTGGATAAGTAGCAGCACTAGTTAAAGAATAAATGCTTCCATTAGCAAGAGTTTTGATTGTTCCATAATTAGTTCCTGGTCCTTTTCTTAAATTAACACCACTACCATTTATTTGAACAATATATGAATCAGCAAAACAATAACTCATATTAATTATGAATCCTAAACAAATAACTAAAAAATATTTAAAATAATTATTTCTAAGCATTTTACCCTACTTTCTACTATATATTTTACCATAAATTTTTAAAATATTGCGTAAAATTGTATAAAGTATTACATTTTTTAAAACATCTTTACATATTTTTGTTTTCTTTTTCATAAAAGTTATATTATAATAAGGGAGAAAAAAGGAAGATTTAAATGGATAAGCACTTTGATGACATAGATATATTTTTTATAGTAATGATACTTCTCTACTTTATAGTATTACTAACCTTTGTATTTGTTTTCCTAGTTAAATATTTTGACTTATTTCTTAAAGATAAAAAACAAATGCAAACTATCAATGAAGATAAACCACAAAAGAAATTAGTTAAAAAAACGCCTCCTTCCAAACAAACTGTTTCTAAAAAGAAAACTACGCCTAAAAAAGATTCTGAAAAGATTGTTGAAAAAAAGACAGTTACTAACAAAAAAACTACTACTAAAAGTCCAACAAAAAAAAACCAACCTATCACTAAAAAAACTACTACTAAAAGCAAAAAATACTCTTCTAAAACCACTAGTACTAAACCAAAAAAGACTAATACTACTCAAAACAAAACTGAACTAAAGAAAAATAAAAATTATAAAAATAATGTTTCTTATGTTAAAAAATCTCCTTCTAAAACAAAAAAAGAATCTAAATAAATAGATTCAGGTTGTAGACAAACCCCATATTAGAAAAAATATGAGGTTTTCTTTTGAAAA
>CANRTI010000012.1 GCA_947642635.1 uncultured Mycoplasma sp.
CCAAAATAAAAGAAGATGTCAAGAAAATAAATTTTTATTTTCTAACATCCCCTTTATTTTTACTGATTTTCTGTTTTATATAAACTTTGATAAATTTTAGAATTCTTCATTAGTTCTTTATGATTTCCTGATGCAGCAACTTTTCCTTTGTCAATAACATAAATAATATCAGCATCGATAATTGTTGATAAACGATGGGCAACGATTAAAATAGTATGATCTTTTACTAAGTCATCAATAACTTTTTTTATAAAATCTTGAGACTCGTTATCTAGTGCTGAAGTAGCTTCATCAAAAAGTATTATTTTGCTTTCTTTAGCTAGAGCTCTAGCAATTGATAATCGTTGTTTTTGACCACCAGAAAGATTAACACCGCCTTCACCTAAAATCGTATCATATTTGTCTGGAAGACTCATTATATAATCATCAATATACGCCATTTCACAATATTTACGAATATTTTTTAATTTTAAATTTTTGTTGATAAGTAAAAAATTATCTTTAATACTACGATTGAATAAAAAAGGTTCTTGTCTTATTATGGAAACATATTTTCTTAATGAATCTTCACTTAAATCTTTTATATTTACATTATCAATTGATACTACACCATCTTTTGCATCAAATACTCTTGTCAATAAATTAAAAATTGTTGATTTTCCTTGACCACTACGTCCGACTATTCCAATTTTTTTATTTGGTTGAAATTCAATATTAAAATTATTTAATATTTTATCTTCATTAGGATAGTTAAAAGATACATTTTCAAATTTTATAATTCCTTGACATTTAGGAATATTTTTTTCTCCAAAAGATACATCTTGATATAATTTATTTTCTAAAATTTCGTTAATTCTTGTGATAGCGACTGAAACTTGATTATAAATTCTCGTAAATGAAGTAATGTTTTCAATAATCCAAGTAAAACGATAAACATAATAAGTCATTGCTACAAAGAAAGTAAGAGAAGTTTTCTCATAATATAACAGTATTGCACAAGTAATAAAAACTCCAACTTCTAACAAAGATTTTAAAACGTTAGAAATTATATCATAATTTTTATAAAGATTAATTTCTTCATAAGATTTATTCAGCATTTTTTTAATCAAAACTTGTAAATTTGAAAAAAGAGCTTTTTTAATACCAAGTGTTTTTATTTCCCTAACGCCTCTTATTGATTCAGTTACATAAGAAGTATAATTATCATTTAATTTTTTGCGTTCTTTATGAACTTTTTTTAAATGAGGATTAAAATATTTTACAACAATAGAGTATACTATAATAAACAAAACTATTTCTAAACCAACAATATAAGAATTATAAAAAATATACATTAATATTACAAAAGAAGATATAAGTCTTGAAACAATATCTAGTAGTTGATCAAAAGAATTTACAATTGTTTCAGTATCATGAGTAATACGATTTATAAGTTCGCCAGTAGATTTTTCTTCGTAAGCATATGCTGGAAGAGCTAAAGCTTTTTGGTATGTCATAAAACTTATTTTTCTTGATATATCATTTTCGGTTTTAGATAAAGAAGTCATAGCCAATTTTTCAATAATACCAAAGAAAATTTCTGATAACAAGTACACGGTTAATAATATAATTGCTAATTTTAAATCTAAATTAGTAATTGCTTCAATTGAGGCGCCGTTTAAATAACCAACTAGGATAAAAGATAAACTACTTAAAAAAACAGCAATAGATGAAATAATAATTCTAAGTTTATATTTTTTAATTAAATTAGTTAATGTTTTAAATTCCTTTAAATTTTTCATAAAATCACCTCCCACAATTATAACATACGTTTGTGTTTTTTGGCAAATGTTAAATGTTTTCACTTAATAAATTTTTAAACATATTTTATATTAGGTGATTCATATGAATGAAAGAGCGACAAAAAAGGTAGTTATTGATGCTGGCCATGGAGGTAATGATCCTGGTACAAGTAGCAATGGTATCCGTGAAAAAGATTATACTCTGAAAATTAGTGAATATATGAAAAAAAGATTTGATGATTTAGGAGTAACTAGTAGTATGACAAGAACGGGAGATGAAACTTTAGATGCTAATGTGAGACCAAAAAGAGCTCAAAGTTTTTATGGAACAGGCAATGATGTAATTTTGGTGTCTAATCACATAAATGCAGGAGGTGAAGGGTTTAGTTACCATTGTTAGATTTAATTGGGTATTTAGACGGCTGTATTTGAATGAAATCAATAATACATATATTATGAGAGTAGGAATAGTTCTAAAATTAGATTTAGGGCACAAATTACTTGAAAACACTAAGATAATGTCGAAAAATGTGTTATAATTAGCTCAACGGAAAGAATGTTATTCGCTTTAATTAGGAGGTAGTTATGCATTATTATAGTAAAATGGATATTAATCAATTAACACTTTGGAAAGATAATGCCCGTTATTCTAGAACATTAGAATCAGAAGAGGAATGTTTAGAAGAACTCTTTGGTAACAAAAATATGAACAAAAAACAGAAAGTTTTATTGAATGATATTTATTTAGAAACAGATGTTATAGAAAACCTTATAGTTTATAAGGAAGAAGTTAATGAGAATGAATTTCAATATATTGTACTAGATGGAAATCGAAGACTATCATTATTTAAAATTACTAATTATCCTGAGTTAATAAAAAAGTATGATTTGGATGTTGTTAAATTAAATCACTTAAAGGACACTATTAAAAGCATAGACTGTAAAGTCTATGATGATTTAGGACAGGCTTACAAACACGTAGAATTAAGACATTTAGATGAACAGAATGGAAAAGGAACTGTAAAATGGGCATCTGAGAATAAGGATAGAATGAAAGAGATTCAAGGAAAAGAAGTAAATTCAATTGGATTTAAGATTTTAAAGTTTTACGAATCAACAACAAAACCTGAATTTCAAAATGTAAAAAAACAGATAAAAGACAAATCAACACTTGACAGAATTTTCGGCTATAAAGATACATATAATGGAATATTTGGACTGAATAATAAAAATGAATATGATCTATATAATTATGATCATCAAAAAAAGATAAATGAATTACTAGAAAAATTCTATGATGTAGGAGGAAAAGTTGCATCAGTGTATACAGCAAAGCAATCAAGGGAACTTTTTAGTGATGTTCCATCTTTACCAAAAAATGATAATCAAATTAGTTTGGATGATTTAAATATAGATGTAAATGGTTTTAAAATAAAGGAAGAAGGCATAACTAAAGTAAATCCAAATGAGAATATTGATAAAAATAAAAATCATAATCAATATAAAATAAAAGATGCTAATTTATTTAATTGGACTAATAAAGGGATAAAATCACAAAATTCATTGTTAAACTATTATTTGAAGAAACTTATAAACATTAACCAAACATTGTCAAACGATAAAGGTCTGATAATGGATTTAGCCCCTTACTTTTATAGATTACTATTGGATATTGCTATAAGAGATATAACTGACTTCATTTCTAAAGGTAACGCAGATTCTATTTTAGTTCAAAATTTTTCTAAAGATGCATTCAATACAACGACACAGGATGTATCTTGTGTAAACACTAATAAAATTAGTAATATTATATCTATTTGTGATAAATTACGAAAGAATGAAGATAAAAGTACATTTAATAAATATACAAAAGAATTAAATAAATATGGTTTTACTGTAAAAAATACAAAAAATATAGATAAATTTGTTAATGATTTAAACATTGTTGTTCATGGTAGTAGCCAAACTTTATCTAAGCAAACATTAGAAAAATATGATGTTGTTACATTAACTTTAATTCAACTGATATACAACTTTATTAATTTAAAAGAAGATATGGCCAAATAAATTAATAAATGATATAATTAATTTATTATAGGAGGAGGTCAATATGAAATCATATTCTCCATTAAGGTATCCTGGTGGAAAAGGTCAAATATACAAAATGATAGTTTCTATATTAGAAAAAAATAATTTAATTGGATGTACTTATATTGAACCTTTTGCAGGAGGCGCAGGAATCGCAATAAGGCTTCTTTTTGAAAATAAAGTTAATAAAGTTATTATTAATGATATTGATAGATCAATATATGCTGTTTGGTATTCAATTTTATATTTATCTGATGAATTAATAAACAAAATAAAAGATACAGAAATAAATATGGATGAATGGTATAGACAAAAAGAAATACAAAAATCTAAAAATGATGTATCAATATTAGAATTAGGATTTTCTACACTTTTTCTAAATAGAACGAATCGTTCTGGAATAATAAAAGCTGGAGTAATTGGTGGAAAGAAACAAAATGGAAATTATAAAATCGACTGTAGATTTAATAAAGAAAAACTTATCGATCTTATAGTAAAGATATCAAATAACAAAGATAGAATACAAATATACAATAAAGATGCTAAGGAATTTATTGATTTAATAAAGAAAAAGAAAAAAAAGTTTTTCTTTATTGATCCTCCATATTTTAATAAAGGTAAAGATTTATATACTAACTTTTTTACAGAAGAAGATCACATTGAATTGGCAAAATTTATAAAAAAGAAATTATCAAATCAACCGTTATTAATAAGTTATGATAAGTGTCCTCAAATAGAAAACTTATATAATAAGTATAATAAAGAAACTATTTTATTAAATTATAGTGTTCAAAATAAAAAAAAGGGAGAAGAGTTGTTTTTTTCTAACAATATAGTAACTTAATTGATCAATTAGGAGGTATAAATTATGAGTGAAAAAGAATTAGATTCAAGTGTTAATGAATATGAAGAAGAATATAAATCTAGTAACTATATAAAACAACTACAATGGGATATGGCTATTGGACTTCAAGAAGTAGATAATTTAAAACCTTCTAAATATTTGGAAAAACTATTAGAAGAAAATGTAGAAGGTAATTTAACTATAGAAGAAGTAGAAAAAGAGTTAAGAGAATACTATGTTGAAAGAAAAAATAAAAATGAAATAAATCACAATGAATTAGAATGTGATTTTGTATCTGCTAGGATAGTTGAATTATTAAATGAAGATAAATTTGAATTATCAGTAGAATATTTAAAATATGTTCATAAATTTTTATTTCAAGATGTTTATGAATTTGCTGGTGAATTTAGAAAAATAGATTTTTCTAAACATGAAAAAATACTAAATAATGATTCAGTAGCATATGGTGATTGTAACACATTAACTGAATCTTTAGAATATGATATCTCTTTAGAAAAAGAAAAAAATTATAAAGAAATGAATATGGTTGAAGTTATTAACAATATTACTAAATTTTCATCTAGTATATGGCAAGTACATCCATTTAGAGAAGGTAATACTAGAACAACAGCATTATATATAGAAAAATATTTAATTAGTTTAGGATATAATGTAGATAATACTTTATTTAAAGATAAATCAGTTTATTTTAGAAACGCTTTAGTTAGAAGTAATTATTTTAATAATTATTTAAATATAAAGGAAGATAGTAGTTATTTAATTAAATTTTATGAAAATTTATTGTTAAGTAAAAATAATAATTTGAATTCAAAAGATTTAATAGTACATGAATTATTTAATACTGAGAATTAAGCAATTGATTTTAATAAAAATCTTTAGTATATTATTTGTGTAAAGAAAAAATGTTAAATCATTTTTGCATGGGCACTGTCTTATTGATGGAGCCCTATTTTTCTTTTATATAGTATATTTTAATAGAGGAGTAATTTCTTCTATTTTTTATCTTCTAGATTAAAATAATGACTAAATTAAAAAAAATGTCTGATTTCATGGTATAATTAGACTATAAGTATTTGAAAAAGTAGGTGTAGTATGGGTGTTTATGAAAGTGAAGCAAGACTAGAAGATAGAATGATAGACCAACTTGTTAAACAAGGTTATGAAAAGGTACAAATAAATGATGTTAAGGATTTAGAAAATAATTTTAGAAAGCAAGTTAATCGACACAATAAAATTGAATTAAAAAACGTGCCTTTATCTGATAAAGAGTTTGAAAAACTAATGGTAAAAATATCTGGGAAAGGTGTCTATCAAAGTGCAAATGAATTGAGACAAAAGCAATTCATTGAAAGAGATGATGGTTCTAAAGTTTATATTGAGCTATTTAATAACAATGATTGGTGTAAGAATATATTTCAAGTTACACATCAAACAACTGTTGAAGGTAAATATGTTAATAGATATGATGTTACTATTCTAATAAATGGACTTCCTCTTGTACAAATTGAATTAAAAAGAAGAGGAAATGACATGAAGGAAGCTTTTAATCAAATTAAAAGGTATAAAAGGCATTCATATACAGGGCTTTATAAATATATTCAATTATTTGTTATTAGTAATGGTGTAGATACGAAATATTTTGCAAATGGTGATCAAGAATTAAATTATGGATTTACTTTTTATTGGACGGATGTAGATAATAATAGAATTACTAATTTAGAACAATTTTGTGTATTCTTCTTAGATAGATGTAATATCGGTAAAATGATAGCTAGATATATGATTATAAATAAAACAGATAAATCTTTAATGGTTATGAGACCTTATCAAGTTTATGCTGTTGAAAATATAGTATCCCGTGCATTAGACACAAGCAATAATGGATATATTTGGCATACAACTGGATCTGGGAAAACTATTACTTCTTTTAAAACAAGTCAAATATTATCATTAGAGCCATCCATTAATCAAGTTTTCTTCTTAGTAGATAGAAAAGATTTAGATAAACAAACATTAGATGAATTTAATAAGTTTGATCCTGGTTGTGTTGATATGACAAATCAAACAGACAAATTAATTAAACAAATAAAAGATAGTTCAAAGCCACTTATAATTACTACTATTCAAAAAATGGCTAATGCTTGTTCTAATCCTAAATATGCTAGTGTCATGGAGAAGTATAAAGATTTAAAAACGGTATTTATAATCGATGAATGTCATAGAAGTCAATTTGGTGAAATGCATAGGCAAATATCTAAAACATTTACTAAAGCACAATACTTTGGATTTACTGGTACACCAAGATTTAAAGAAAATCCATCACAAGATGGAAGAAGTACAGCAGATATATTTGAAAAATGTTTACACACCTATTTAATTAAAGATGCTATTAAAGATGAAAATGTATTAGGATTTTCAGTTGATTATATGAAATTCGTTGAATTAAATTCAAGGGAATTAGAAGAAGATATGATGGTTGAAGGGATAGATACTGAAGAAGTATTTATGGCTGATGAAAGAATTGCCTTAATAGCGAATGATATTATTAAACATCATAATATCAAAACTCGTGATAAAAAATATAATGCTCTATTTACAGTATCATCCATTCCACAATTAGTTAAATATTATGATACTTTTAAAACAATTAATCATGATTTAAAAATAGGAGCTATATTTACTTATGGTGCAAATGAAGACTTGGATGGTGATGTTGAACATTCTAGAGAATCTTTAGATAGAATTATTTGTGATTATAATAAAATGTATAATACTAATTTTTCTTCAAATAATTTTGATGGATATTTTAGAGACATATGTAAAAAAAATAAAAATACTGAAATAGACATAGTCATAGTTGTTAATATGTTATTAACGGGATTCGATGCTAAACGATTAAATACATTATATGTTGATAAGAGTTTAAAATATCATGATTTAATTCAAGCTTTTTCAAGAACAAACAGAGTTGAAACAGAAACTAAACCATTTGGGAATATAGTTTGCTACAGAACTACTAAAACAAGAGTAGATGAAGCAGTCAAATTATTTTCACAAACCGATAGTATAGATACTGTAATTATGGCACCATATGAAACATACTTAGAAAAATTAAAAGTATGTGTTGATAGATTACTTAGTATTACGCCAGTAGTAGAAAGTGTTGATTCACTCGAAAGTGAAGAAGACATTAAAGAATTTATAGTAGCATTTAGAGAACTTGCTAAAGTTTTAGTTAGTTTAAAAACTTTCAATCAATTTGACTTAGATACTTGTGGGGGTTTAATCACTACTCAAATATTTGAAGATTATAAAAGTAAATATTATGAATTATATAGAAAACTTTCAAATGATAAAGAAAAAAGTTCAATATTAAATGATGTAACTTTTTCATTAGAGTTGATTCAGACGGATAAGATTAATGTTTCATATATCTTAAATTTGATTAGAAATGTTGATTTATCAAACGAAGAGCAAAAGCAAAAAGATATTATTGATATTCAAAGCAAATTAGTAAATATTACAGATGATGAATTATTCTTAAAAGCCGATTTAATAAAAAGTTTCTTAACATCAATATTACCAACTTTAAAGGAAGACGATTCTATTGATGAAGCATTAGATAATCATATAAATAAAGAAAGAGAAAAAGAAATAGAAAAGTTTGCTAGTAATAACGATATTAATCTTGATAGATTAAAACAAATCATTGATGAATATGAGTATAGTGGAATATTCCCAGATAAAGAAATAAATGATTCAATAGAAATAGATGATTATTGGGAAAGAAGAACTATTAAAAATAACATAAAAGAATTTATTAAAAATATTCTAAAGAAATTTATGTAGGAGGTACATATGTCTAGAGAAGAAAAACAACAATTGCAACAAGCGGAATTACAAAAACAATTATGGAGTATTGCTAATACCTTAAGAGGGAATATGGATGCTAATGATTTTAAAAATTATATTTTGGGTTTAATATTTTATAGATATTTATCTGAAAACTTAGTTAACTATGTAGAAAACACAATGCTTAGAAATACTAAAAAGTATGTTAATATGTTTGATGATAAAAACAGAGTTGACGACTTTAAAAGTGATTTAATTGAAGATGAAAACATAGGATATTTTATTGAACCTGATTATTTATGGAGTACTTTAATAGAAAAAATTAAAACTGGTAAGTTTGATATATCAATGCTCCAAAAAGCAATTAATTCAATATCAGAATCTACTTTAGGAAATGATTCGGAAGATGATTTTGAAAACCTATTTGATGATATGGATTTAAATAACATGAAGTTGGGGAAGGGTGAAAAAGAAAGAACAAAACTTATATCTAAAGTCATGCTTAAAATTGATGATATAGATTTTTATTATGAAGAAGCTGAAATTGATATTTTAGGAGATGCTTATGAATATTTGATAGGCGAATTTGCAGCTTCTGCTGGGAAAAAAGCTGGAGAGTTTTATACTCCACAACAAGTATCTAAAATACTAGCTAAAATTGTAACATTAGATAAAAATAAAATACAATCAGTTTATGATCCTACATGTGGTTCTGGCTCGCTTTTATTAAGAGTAGGAAGAGAGGCAAAAGTTGCGACTTATTATGGGCAGGAAACAATATCTACTACATATAATCTAGCTCGTATGAATATGCTATTGCATGGAATCTCGTTTAAACATTTTGACATAAAAAATGATGATACCTTAGAAAAACCCAGACATATAGATATGAAATTTGATGCTATAGTTGCAAATCCTCCATATTCTGCATCATGGAGTGCTAATCCAAATTTTATAGAGGATGAGAGATTTAGCGCTTATGGATGTTTAGCACCAATTAAACCAGCAGACTATGCTTTTGTACAACATATGATATATCATTTAAAAGATAATGGCTCAATGGCAGTTGTTCTTCCACATGGAGCATTATTTAGACCAAAAGCAGAAAAAGAGATAAGAAAGTATTTAATTAAAACCAAAAATTATTTAGATGCAATTATTTCACTGCCAAAAAATATTTTTTATGGTACTAAACAAGCAACTGTAATTATGGTGTTTAAAAAGTGTAGGGAAAATAATGACTCTATATTCTTTATTGATGCATCAAAAGATTACGAAAAAGCTTCACAGAATATTATTAGAGATTCTGATGTAGATAAAATTATAAAAACTTATAAAAATAGAAACGATATAGATCTGTATGCGAAAAATGTATCAATAGATGATGTAGTGAAAAATGATTTTGATTTATCAATATCTAAGTATATTGAATTAGAAATAAAGGAAAAAGAGTATTTGTCTATGGAGGAGATTAATAATAGGTTATTAAAATGTGATAAAAAGTTAATTTCTATTAATACTGAAATTGAAAAAAATAATCAATTATTGGGATTAGATGATGATACTTTAAAAGTAATAAGGTTTAAAAAGAACAATGGTGAAAACTTTACTGATTGGGAATATACAATATTAAATGAAGTATTAGAAGAGCAAAAAGAAAAAAATAAAGATAGAAATTTAAATGTGTGCAGCGTAGCGATTGAAAAAGGTGTTGTTGATCAAATAGAACACTTAGGAAGACGTTTTGCAGCCAACGATACAAGTAAATACAAGGTAGTAAAATATGGTGATATTGTATATACAAAAAGTCCTACTGGAAAATTTCCTTATGGTATAGTTAAGCAAAGTTTTATACAAAATGATGTTGTTGTGTCACCATTATATGCAGTCTACAGACCAAAGAATTTTTATATTGGATATTTAATTCACAAATTTTTTGAATATCCTAATAATGCCAATGAATATCTACATAATTTAGTGCATAAAGGAGCGAAAAATACAATTAATATTAAAAATAATGAATTTATATCTAAAGGAATAATGTTACCTACGGATGTTGAGGAACAAAAAAAACTTGTGGAATATTTTCAAATGTTAGATGAGAAGAAAAAAATTGAAAATCAAAAAGTAGAATTATTGGAAATGTATAATGAGATTTTAGTTAATAATATTTATTCTGCCTAAATACAATTTAGTGTACTTTTCACGTACGATTTGAATACGATTTAGTTTATTGTTTTGTTGATGTCAATAGATTATAATATAGTAAAATAGCAATATTTATGGGAAGACTTAGGTCTTCTTTTTTGCTGTTTTAATGGAGGTGATGATTATGACTAGTCATCCTATATAAATTATTAATTTTATTAAAATAGGATGGTAATAACAAATTAATATCTATTATAAATAAAGGGCTAAATATAGTAATATCCTATATATTAACCTACGAAGTAGGATGAATTTCGTAAGTACGAAATAAGAATAGCACCGTTAAATTTCCTTACATTATAAGGATTTTTTTAATTTATGGTGCTATCTTCTTATCCTGCTTTTTTAGAAATTACAATATTTAATAGGAAATCATCCTATTAGGAAGGAGCAATAGTTTTGAGAATATTTAAATTATATCTACCATTTGAATTATTCGATAGAATAAAATTAATGGCTAAATTTTATAACTTATCTATTTCTAAAATGATGAAAGAATTATTAGAGATAGGTTATATTGAAATGTTAAAAAATCATAATTATAAAGATAATGATTAGGAGGTGGTTATTTGAATTATGATAACTATATAAAAATACCAATAGTATTATTATCAGACATTAAAGTTAGTTCTAGTGCTAAATTATTATATGGTCTATTAGTATTATTAACTTATCAAGAAGGATATTGTTATGCTAATAATAGTTATTTAGCTGATAAGTTAAATGTGGAAACTAGAGCTATTACTAGATTATTAAAAGAACTATCTGATAATAATTATATTAAAATGGAATTTAAGCATAAATTCATAAGAAAAATATTTATAGTTAATGAAATAAATACATCCATAAGTCTAGATTATAAAGACTAATTAAATGGATGTATTTTTCTTTTTCAAAAGATGTATTTAACTATAATAATATAATAAATAGAATATAAAAATATTAGTATAATAAATTAATTTAAATAATTAACTAGTTTAAATATATAACTAGTTAATAGCTAGAAGGGAGTTTGATAAATGCAAATAAAAATATCAATAATAAATAATTTAAACATAAATTTAAATAGGTGGTTTAATAATGGAGGATGCCTATTTGAATAACACTACATTTAAAGATCTTATTTTAAAATATCTAATTGAAGAGATAATAAAAGAAGAAAAAGGAGATCCATCTAATTAATGATTTGCAAATCTAATAAGATGATGCTATCATGGATGAGTCTTAATACCCGATTAAGTAAGAAGAAAAGGAGGATAAATGTATAATACTTACTTAACTGGAGTAGATTTCAATGTTGGAATCTACATAAGATTATCTCAAGAAGATAAAGATAAAAAATATGAATTTGATAGTGAAAGTGTAATTAATCAAAAAGAATTATTAAGGGGCTATGTTAAAAATAATAATTTTAATTTAGTTAAAGAGTATGTTGATGATGGTTATTCTGGAACTGATTTTGAAAGACCAGGATTTCAAAAAATGTTAGAAGATATAAATAATAAAAAAATTAATTGTGTCATAGTTAAAGACTTATCAAGATTAGGTAGAGATCATGTTATGACTGGATATTATATTGAAACATTTTTTCCAGAAAATAATATAAGATTTATTTCTATATTAGAATCGTATGATAGTTTTAAAAATCAAGCTAGTAATGATTCATCTACATTTATAATTGCTTGTAACGATTATTATAGTAAGCAAAACTCTGTTAAGATTAGAAATGTATTAAATGAAAAAAGAAAAAATGGAAAATTTGTCGGAAGTTTACCATGTTTTGGCTATATGAGAGATCCAGAAGATAAAGGTCATTTAATACCTAACCCAGAGACTGCATTTATAGTTAAAAATATATTCAAATGGAGAGCAGATGGGATTGGACCTACTGAAATAGCAAATAGACTTAATAAAGAAAAAGTTCCAACACCAAGTGGCTATAAAAATACTAACTATTCATCAAGACTAATTGATAGAGATAATTGGAACATTTCCACAATAAAAAAGATTCTATGTAATAGAATTTATACTGGAGATTTAGTTCAACATACTCAAACAAAAGTTAATTATAAATCAAAAAAGAAAATAACTTTAGATGAAAAGTTATGGATAATAGTTGAAAATACACATGAGGCACTAGTAGATAAAGATACCTTTAATTATGTTAATACTTTAAGAAAAAGAAATACTAGAAATTATGAAGTTAAGACAAACAGAGAAAAAAGATTATTGGAAGGAAAACTATTTTGCAAAGAATGTCAAAATAGATTAACCGTTCTTTATAGAAAAAAGTTAGATTACTGGTCAGTTAATTGTAATAGATATTCTAGAGATCCAGTAAGAGGAAGATGCTATTCACATTTTTATCCATATAATTATTTAGAAGAACAAGTATTAGAACAAATAAATAAATCAGTATCTAAATTAATTAAAAAACTTGATGTAAATGAATTAAATAATGAAGTTGTTAAAAATATTCATAAAGAAACAACTGATATAGATAAAGTTATAAAGGAATTACAAATTGAAAAAGATAAAATAACTAGTAGATTAGCAACTTTGTATAATGATAGGTGTGATGGTGTAATTTCAGCAGATACTTATAAAATATTAGCGAGTGAATCAGAAGTCAAATTAAAACAGATAAATGAAAGTATAGAAAATGAACAAGTAAAAAAGTATAAAATAAAAAATAAAAGTAGTGTTTTACCAGATTATACAAAAAAAATAAAAAAACTATTAGATTTAAATAAACCTAAAAAAGAACTTATAGATACAATAATAGATAGAATAGTTATTGATAAAGATAGAAATATTACTATTAAATATAAATATGATGTAGTGTCAGAAGTTTCTTTTAAGTATGAAAATAAAAATTTGGCAAGAATTCCTTATGGTAGAAAAGGGAAAAAATAATAAATATAACTTTGACTATGATAATTTGAACATAGATAATAAATTATTGTTATATATTTGTAATATTAAATTTTCTTTTTAGTATATTCCAATGGCTATAAAGATAGTATATAATTAATATAAGAGGTGGAATTAATGAAGACAGAAACTAAAAATAAAATTCAAACTGTCAATGAAGCTTTGTCAGCAGGATCAAGTATAATTGCTCTGGCCGTTCCAGCATTTGCCTCTGTGCCTTTAATAGTATTTGGAGTTAATAGAGCAATTGGATTTATAAGTGATAAAGATATTATAAAACGATTAAAGAAGATAGAAAATAATTTAAAAAGCAAAAAAATAAGTAATGAGAAATTTAAAAATAGAATTTCCAGATTATCTGAACATAAAAGATTTTATTCTTCATCTACTTTAGAAAACATAATTAAAAATTGTATTCCTGAAACTGTAGATATTTATATTTCTCTTTTTATTGATTATATTATGACAGATAAATATGATTTAGAAGAAGAATTATGTGAAATAATTTCAACTTTAAATAAACATGACTTTGAATTGCTATGTTGTATAAAAGATTATTTAAATAATGGCAGTAGGGATGTTTATAAAGAAGAACTAGAAAAAGAAGAAAAGAGCAAAATAGAATATAATAATAAAATATCTAAAAATAATAGTACTAGTGGTTATAAACTAAATTATTTTCGAGATAGAAGTATTATTCTTGGAGAGTCTAAAACGATTTTTTGGGATGATTTTGCATCTTACTGTAATCTTCCAAAGTTGATTACACTAAATGATACAATGCTATTTGAGTCTTATAACAATAATGATGAGAAAACTTATAGTAAATGGAATTATTATGGGAAGTCTTTTATAAAATTAGAAAGATGTGGAATTCTGCGAATGGATTATAGAACTTTTTTAGGAACTATGAATAGTATGGATATAAGCAGGTTTCATTTAACTACATTAGGATTGGAAATATTAAAATATATAAAAATTTGAATATATTGCCAATGGTAAATGAACCCATCAGGTGGAGACGGTGCTGAAATAATTTATTCTCTTCGCAATAGTGACACACTTTCAAAACGCATTGCATCGGAAATTGAAAAAACTGGTCAAAACGTTCGCAAATATTATCAACGCAGATTACCTAGCAACCCTGCTAAAGATTATTATTATATTTTACGAGATACTCCAAATAATGAATCTATAATAGTCGAATACGGTTTTGCAGATTCTACTGGTGATGATGTTAATTTAATAAAAAATAATTGGGAGAATATGGCTGAAGCAGTTGTAAAAGCTATAACTGAGTATATTGGTGTCCCATATAAACCTGTTACATCAAATGACACTAATTACTATATTGTTAAAAGTGGGGATACAGTTTTTATGGGGAATAATGAGTATTAAATTAAATTTTATATATAAAATATTGCTTAAGTTGGGAAAAAACTCAACTTTTTTGGTATAATTTAATTATCAAGAACTTTTGAAAGGAGTACGATTTTTATGAAAATAAAATTAAGTGAAGTAATTGATGCTCTAGACTTTACAAACGATGAAATTGAATACTATTATAATCCAACTAACGGAGAAATATTTATGTCAAATATTGGTGACTATGAAAAATTAAATGAAGATGAATTAGATGAATTATTTGAAAAATCTATTATGTTACCGACTAGATATGATATTAATGAATATGAAATGATGGAAGATTTTGCAGAAACTATTGAAGATACTAGACTTCAAAATCAATTATATATTTCTCTAAATGGTAGTGGAGCATTTAGAAGGTTTAAAGATACTTGTATTAATTTTGATATTATCGACGATTGGTATAAATTTAGAGATGAAAAGTATAAAGAAATTGCTGTAAATTGGTGCAAAGAGAATAATATAAAATTTGAATAGGATATGAATTATGAAGAAGTTTTTAAGAAATTATGATTTTGAAGATTATTTTGATTCACTTATATTATCTCGTGGAAAAAGTTACTATAAAGAAAATAGAATATTAGATATTTGGTGTCAACAAGATTTAGTAACTGCTTATATTGATGGCTCTGAAATATATAGAATTGAAATAAGAGCAAATGATAAAGAATTGAATAATTTTTATTGTTCCTGCCCATATTCAGAAGATGGCGAATACATGTGTAAGCATATTGCTGCTGTTCTTTATTATTTAGAAGAAAATGATATTCTAGAATTAGAAATTTCAAATAAAAAGCAAGTAAAAAAAGAAAAAAACAAATCTGAGCTCTCTAAAATATATGATGAAATGAATTATGAACTTAGAAAAATAAGTGATAGAAATGGATTTGTCAATTATTATAATGGAAAATACTTTGTAGATTTAATTTCTAATGTATCTGATTACATAGATGATTTTATAGATAATGAAGAATATAACAATGCTTTTGAACTAATTAAATATACATATAGATTTATAAAGGATACTTTTATGGATGGATCTAATGGTGAATTTCAAGATTCATTATATTTAATTAATGAAAGTGCAAGTAAACTTTTATATAATGATGAATATTTTGATATCTTCTTAGATTATATTGAAGATATAACATCAAATAATACTCTAGATGAATTTTTTGATTCGCCATTGCATGCATTTATCCTTTATGTTCATGATAAAGATTCAGCTAAAAAAGTAGTTAAAATATTAGATGAAATTGAGTTAAGTGCTTATGGAATATTTGTTAGTCAAACTTTAGATAAAATATCATTAACATATGATTTTATTGATAAAGATGATGCTGTAAAAATGTGTTATGAAAGTATTGAACATTATGGAGTAAAAGAATTATTGATTAAGTATTTAAAAAATGATAATAAAATAGACGAAGTAATACGAATATTAAAAAATGATATTAAAAATCATGTAAGAAAAGATATGGCTTATGATAAATTACTAGATATTTATGATGAATATGATAAATTAGAAGAAAAGAAAAAAATACTACCAGAAGTTATAATAGAAACAAATAGTTTTGCAAGATATAAGGAACTAAAAGATATGTATAGTTATTCTGAATGGAATTCTGTAAAAGAAAAAATAATATCTAAAATTAAACCTAATAATAGGGATATTTTAGAAGATATTTATATGGAAGAAAATGAAACTAATAAATTATTTGAATTATTGAAGGAAAATCCTAGTATGTATAGATTAGCAAAATATCAAGATGCAGTAAAAGATAAATATGGTAAAGAATTATTAAATTTTTATAAACCACAAATACTTGAAGAATCAAAAAGAGTATCAGATAGAAAATGGTATCAAGAATTATGCCATTATATTAGAAAAATGAAAGAACTTGATAATTCTGATGATTTTATCTTTGATATGTTAAAGGAAATGTATCCTAATTATAGGAGTAAACGAGCATTTAAAGAAGAGATAATGAATGTTTTAAGTCCTAAAAATAAACAAAGGTTTTATGAATTAATAGAAAAATAGAAAGCTGGTGAAATATTGAAAAACAATATAATTATATATGTATCAAAAGATGGTAATGTAAAAGTTGATGTTAATATACTAGAGGAGGATATCTGGATGAGTCAAGATGTAATGGCTAATCTTTATGATACTACTAAAAATAATATTTCTATGCACTTAAAAAATATCTTTGATGAAGGCGAGCTCCAAAAGGATTCAGTTGTTAAGAAATTCTTAACAACTGCTAATGATGGTAAAAACTATAATGTTTTGCACTATAATTTAGATGCCATTATTGCTGTTGGTTATAGAATTAACTCTAAGAAAGCGACTGAATTTAGAATATGGGCAACCAAAGTCTTGAAAGAATATATGATTAAAGGATTTGCTTTAAATGATGAAAGATTAAAGAATAATGGTGAAAGCCCGTATTTTGAAGAGTTGCTTGCTAGAATTCGTGATATTAGGTCTTCTGAAAAAATATTTTGGAGAAAAGTGTTGGATATTTATGCAACTTCAATTGATTATGATCCAAAAAATAGATTATCAATTGATTTCTTTAAAACAGTACAAAATAAAATGCATTATGCTACTCATGGACATACTGCAGCTGAAATCATATTTGCTAGAGTAGATTCTGAAAAAGATCATTTAGGGCTTACTAATTTTAAAGGTAATTATCCAACAAAGAGTGAAACTGAAATTGCTAAAAACTATTTAACTGAAGAAGAACTTAATATCTTAAATAGAATGGTATCAGCCTACTTAGATGTTGCTGAAATTAATGCTTTAGATAGACATGCAATGACTATGCAAGATTGGGTGAATGAATTAGATTCATTTCTAAAAATGACTAGGAAGGATATATTAAATGGCTCAGGTACGATATCACATAAAGAAGCATTAGAAAAAGCGCATAAAGAATATGATAAATATATGCAAAAACATTTAACAATTGCTGAAAAAGATTATTTAGAAATATTAAACAAAGAAGTTGAAGGAATTGATAAATAATAGGTTGGTGATAATAATGAGAAAAGTTTTAGAAACGAATTTGTGTAAAATAAATTATTCAGAGAGTTTAGAAAAATTAGCAGAAGCAACTGTTCAATTACTTAATAAAAAGATAATTAAATACAGATTGTTTTTTGAATCACCTATTAGTGAACAGATAGTTGTTAATTATTTTGATACTGTAGGAGAGTTTAGAGAATTTATATATGAAATTAGAGGAGAAAGAGATTCATTACCTGAATATGCTAGAGGAACTTATGATAATGGAATGGTTAATGCATGTGTAAATTCTAAATTTCAGTTAAAAAGATTATATACTGCTAGTCATGAGTTATTTCATATTTTGTATATGAAATATATATTAAATAATGATTATTCAAAAAGAATAGTTTGGTATGATGAAGGTATGGCACAATTTATGTCAGGAGAAAAAGATTCATTGAATGACGATGGCATTTTTAAAGAATTTTATTTGAAAGTAAGAGAAGAAACAAAAGTAATACCGCAGATGAATAGTTTAGAACATGGGAATTCTTTTGTTAATGAATACTATAATGGTTATGACTTAAGTTATTTATCTATAAAATATTTATCAGAAGTGTTAAGTGCTGAACTGTTTAAAGATTTAATGTCCGATTTTTCGAAGATTAGTCAACTTGGTGATGGTATAATTCAAAAAATATTTAGTTATTATGATGAAAAGTTAGAAAATGCAATTATAAAAAAATAAATCTAATCATCCTATAAAATTTAGTAAAAACTAAAAATTAGGATGATTTTTTGTGCTATAAATTATCGTTACTACTAGGTTTATCCTATATATCATCCTACAAAGTAGGATGAATTTCGTAAGTACGAAATAAGAATGGTGCATATATAAATCCTTATTTTGTAAGGAAAAGTGAGTATATATGCACCATCTTCTTATCCTGCTATTCCATAGTTTGATTAATTATCAATATTTTTAGGATGATAGACAAAACTTTCTATACTTTATGACTTGACTCTTCTTTTTAATGGAGGTAACATGCGTCATGCGAAGGAGATGATGTGTATGAGAAGATTTAATTTATATTTACCAGAGGAGTTATTTGAGCGAATTAAATTACTTGCAAAATTCTATAATATCTCTATAACTAAATTAATGGTAGAACTATTAGAAATTGGATATATAGATATGATAGATACAAGAAAAAATAAATAAGTTTATAAAAGTGAAAGGGTTAGGTGATGAATATGATAATTAAAATAATGGAGGATTATGATAGTAAGTAATATTGTTAGGTATGATATAAATATACCAAATAATATTACTAAAACAAAAAATATAGCCATAGAATTTAATGGAGGTATTAAACTCTATGGTTAAATACAAAGTTAATTTAAAGTTTAAAGAAAATGGAAAATCTTTAACTGAGACAATAACTGAAGTATTAAAAATAGAAATAAATAAAAAAATAAATGAGACTTGCAATTTTATAAAAAAGGAGCTACCATTCAAGCATACTCATTATTCCCAAAATGAAGGGAGTAGTAATTAATGATAGGGAATAGTAGTTTTAAAGTAGGAATTTATATAAGATTATCAAGAGATGATGGAAATATTGAATCAGATAGTATTGTTAGTCAAAGAAGTTTACTTAATCAATATATCAAAGAGAATAATTATAATTTAGTAGATGAATATGTTGATGATGGATTTACTGGAACTAATTTTGAGAGACCATCATTTAAAAGAATGATTAAGGATATCGAATCTGGAAGAATTAATATGATTATTACTAAAGATATGTCTAGATTAGGTAGAGATTATATTGGTACAGGAGAGTTAATTGAAAAGTATTTTCCAAATAAAAATGTTAGGTATATTGCTATTAATGATGGTATAGACACATTTATAGATAATACCAATAATGATATAGCGCCTTTTAAAGCCATAATGAATGATATGTATGCTAAGGATATTTCTAAGAAAGTTAAAACTAGTCTTCATTCTAGAATGAAAGAAGGACTATATGTATCCGGTAGATGTCCTTTTGGATATATGAAAGATCCAACTAACAAAAATCATTTAGTTATAAATGAGGGACAAGCAGAAACTGTTAAATTAATATTTGATTTAGCACTTAAAGGAAATACTTATCACTATATAGCACAAGAATTAACTGAAAGAAAAATCAAAACTCCAGCATCTTATTATAATTATGTATGGAATACTAAGTGCATAAATACCAATTGTATATCACAAAAATATGGAGTATGGGTAGATACTACTGTAAAATCAATTCTTACTAATCAAATATATGTTGGAGATACAGTTCAAGGTAAGACAAAAAAGATTAATTATAAGTTGAAGAAGACAGTCAAAAATAAACCAAATGATTTTATAATAGTTGAAAATACTCATGAAGCAATAATAGATAGAGATACTTTTAATTATGTTCAAACACTTTTACCTAAAAATGTTAAAAGACCAGAGAAAAAACGATTTTACTTATTAGATGGACTTTTATACTGTGGAGATTGTAAGCATAGAATAACAATTAGATATCAAACTAAAACTGGAAGAAGTTATACCACCTGTGATTATTATAGAACTTATTCAAAATATCATGTGTGTACAACACATACAAATAATTATGAAACATTAGAGAGAGTTATTTTAGAAGAAATAAAAAGTGTATGTGAAAAATATTTAGATAAGAATAAGGTAAGGGATTCTATAGGTAATATAACATTTGAAGATAATACTTTAAAGATAAAAAAGAAAATCGAGAGTATAGAACTTATAAATAATAAATTAATAGAAAATTTAGATAAAACATATATGGATATGTTAAAAGGTATCATTGATGAAGAACAATACAAAAGAATTAGTGATAGTCTAAAAAAAGAAATAAAAGATAATAAAGTAAATATTGATAATCTTAAAAATGAACAAATAGAAGAAAATAAAATAGATAAAAAACAAATAGAAAAATATATAGATGAATTTCTATCTTTAGAAAATTCAACTAGAGAATTAATAATTAATTTAGTTGAAAAAATCTATATCTATCAAGATAAAACGATAGATATTATATTTACATTTAAAAATGTTACATAAAAAGTGTATCTGGTGATACTTTATGGGGAATTGCTAAAAAGTACGATATTTCAGTAAATGAACTAAAAGATGCCAACAATTTAACAAGTAATACTTTAACAATTGGACAATCTTTATATATTCCTAAAAAAGTAACAACACCATCTCAAAACGAAGTATATGTAGTTAAAAGCGGTGATTCTTTGTACAGTATTGCTAAAAAATATAATACTACTGTTGATGAATTAAAAAGACTTAACAATTTAACTTCTAATATGTTATCTATCGGTCAAAAATTAAATATTTCGTCAACTCCAAATTCCAGCAATCTTACTTACACAGTTTCTAAAGGAGATACACTATATGGTATAGCTAATAAATTCAAAGTAAGTGTTGATAACTTAAAAGCTTTCAACAATCTTACAACTAATACACTTTCTATTGGTCAAGTGTTAAAAATACCTGTAACATCTGATACAAATAACAAAATAACTTATACAGTAAAAAGTGGCGATACACTTTACAATATTGCCAGAACTTATAATACAACTGTCGATAAAATAAAATCTTTAAATAATCTTACTAGTAATACATTATCTATTGGACAAAAATTAATCTTACCAAACTAAAAAAGTCTACATTATGTAGTCTTTTTTAGTATATCCAACAATATAAAAGCATTTGCATTTTAAAAAATATACCTTTATGTTATAATTTAATTGAGGTAGTAGTATGTATAAAATTTGTTTTCTTATTCTTCTATTTGTTATTTATTCATTTTTAGGTTGGTGCATGGAGATAGTCGATACTTATTATCACGAAAAAAAGATTGTCAATCGCGGCTTTATGATTGGTCCTTACTGTCCAATATATGGAACGGGAGCTCTTTTAGTAATCTGGCGCTTAAGCGATTATATTGATAAACCAATCGGATTATTTGTAACTTCTATGGTATTATGTTCCATTATTGAATATGCTTGTAGTTATATAATGGAGAAATTATTTAATACAAGATGGTGGGATTATTCAGATAAAAAATTTAATATTAATGGTCGAATTTGTTTAGAAACAATGATTCCTTTTGGAATAGGATGTATGCTCGTTATGTATATTATTAACCCATTTTTAGTAAGAACATTAGAAATCTTACCTGAATTTCTATTAATTACCATTGCGATAATAATTATAATAACAATTTTAATAGACTTTTCTCTTTCCTTTAATATTATTTGGAAATTTCGTAATGTATCAAAAGAAGTACATAAGGATAATACAGAAACAATTACAGAATATGTTCGAAAAGAAATTTTAAAGAAAAATAAAGTACTTTATAACAGATTAGTAAAAGCATTCCCTAAATTAGAAGTTCTTAAAAGAAAACATGATAAACATTTCAAGAAAAAAGATAATAAAAAGTAGATTTCATTATCTTTTTTTAAGCTAACTGAAATGACCAAAGATTTTTAATTTGTGATTTAATATTATCAAAATCCCATAATTGAGAACTTCTTTTACGACTATTCGGATCATTTATTTGTAAAAGACCATCTTTTATATTAGTTACTACAATATAGTGTCCATATCTTGTGAAATCTCCAGGCCCAACATTTAAAATGATTGGATGCCCATTATTGAGTTCACGGAATACAACATTTTTATCAAGTGGCAATTCTTTGGGAATTAATCCATAATGTTTACTTCCTTCTGACATTAAAGACCAACTTGTTCCTCCAGCAGTAGTATAATATTTTTGACTAACAGCATATTGAGCAATATCCACAGGAGTAGTATCATTTTTACCTGTTAAACCCGCTAAAATCATTGCTAGAGAAGTAGGTCCACAACCACTAATTGCAATCATTCCATCTCCATAAGCATTATAACCCCATTTCGCATCAAACTGAATTAATAAAGGATATACTCCTTTTTGAACTGTTCCTATATCATTTACTTTTTTTTCTGTTATTTTACCATTATAGTTAAGAGCAAAATCAATTATTTCCTCATTATAAACAACGCTTTCCATTAACTGTTCAGGATAATTATCATAATTTTTTACAAACTTATTTAAGCGGCTGTCACTTTTAGCCCGATATTTTAATTTTTCTAAAATAGATAAACTTTCAAAGATACTCTCATCAATTATATCATTTTCTACAACATCATTTTGATTTTTATCATTGTTATTATTATTTTTATTTTCTTTCATAGTTGGAATTTCCAATTTTTTATTTTTAAATACTTGATAACTAAAAATAATACCAAGTAATAATACTATTATAATTATACTAACAATCTTTCTATTTTTATTTTTTCTTTTTCTCATACTATCTTTCCTTTCTTATATTATAACTTATAAGCTATGTCATATTTTGTCAAACTAAATATAAATTTCAATATTTTATAAATAATCAGTCTATTTAATCGGTAATTCAATAAAAAACTTCATATCCTCATTATCACTTGTTACATATATTTTACCATTATGTAATTCAATTATTTCTTTAGAAATAGCTAACCCTAAACCAATACCTCCAGTTTTGCTATTTCTAGCACTATCAGCCCGATAAAATTTTTCAAAAATTCTTTGCAATTTTTCCTCTGGTATTTTTTTTGCTTTATTACTTATGATAATTTGAACATTATTTTCTAATTTATTCACTTCAATATTAATATCCGAACTAATACTATAATTAATTGCATTCTTAATTAAATTATCAAAAACTCTAGCTAATCTATTAGAATCTCCTTCAATAAGTATTTTATCATCACTTTTAAAATTTATTTTTTTCTCATTATCTTTTAAAATCGGATAAAAATCATCAATTATTTGTTCAAACATTAAATTTAAATTGATTTCTTCTTTATTTATTAAAATAGTTTCCGAATTAAATCTTGTTATTTCAAATAATTCATTTATTAAATCTTCTAATTTATAAGACTTATCTAAAGCAATTTTAATATATTTTTCTGCTTGCTTTTTAGGCATATCTTTAATTTCATCTAGAATTGATAAATAGCCAATCATTGAAGTTAAAGGAGTTTTTAAATCATGAGCTAGATAAACTACTAAATCATTTTTACGCTGTTCATTTTCTTTAGCCAACCGTTCATTTTTTTCAGATTCTCTTTTTAAATGATTTAAACTTTTTTGAATTTCTTCTAATTCAGGCGGTAATTCAATAAATTCAACATTTTTATCAACTAATTGTTTTGAAGCTTCAGTTACAGAATTTATATAATAAAAAACATTTTTCAATAAATTGTATATTAAGATTAAATTACCAATTCCCCAAATAACACCAAAAATAATTATTATATTTGTACTATTAAAGACACTGTCAAATATGCTAATAGCGTTATTATATTTTTCTTCAGATATATTGTATAACCATTGAAAATCTAATCTACTTATTACCTCAGCTGTGATAAAAAGAATTAAAGGTAAAATAACAGTCCAGAGTAAAATCCGGATAATAAAATTAATAAATGTATCTTTTAATAAATAATTTTTCTTTTGCTTATTTTTCAATTTTATATCCTACTCCCCAAACGGTTTTAATAAATTTCGGATTTTTCCCAGTATCATTCATTTTTTCTCTTAAATGTCTAATATGAACCATAATAGTATTATTATCTTTTTCAAAATATTTTTCTTGCCAAACTTGCATAAATAAATCTTCCGTTTTTACAACATTACCCAAGTTTTGACAAAGAACTAAAAGGATAGAGAATTCAATTGGTGTTAATTCTATTAACTTATCATTCAAATAAAATTCATGAGTATTATTGTTAATAATAATATTTCGAAATTCAATAATATTCTCTGTTTTATCTTTAGCTTGATTATATTTTTTATATCGTCTTAATTGAGCTTTAACTCTTGCAATTAATTCTAATGGTTGAAAAGGTTTCGTAATATAGTCATCTGCTCCAATAGTAAGACCACTTATTTTATCAATATCTTCTACTTTTGCTGTTGCAAATATGATTGGAAAATTATATTTTTCTCTTATTTTACTACAGAGTGAAAAACCATCAATATCTGGCATCATAACGTCTAAAATAGCTAAGTCAATATTTAGATTTGCAATGTCATCAAAAACATTTATACTACTATAATATTTATAAACATTAAAATTTTCATTTTTTAAATAAATCTCTTCTAAATCAGCAATTTCTTTTTCATCATCCACAACTAAAATATTCATAACTCACCTATCAATTAATTAGGAATTAAATTATCCTCTGTTTGGTTTTCTTTCAATCTTTCAAATGCCCATTTTTTAGCTAAATAGTATCTATCATAAGCACCACCTAAAATGCTATATCTTTCATCATCTTTATCTGGAATAAACATATTTTCCAATAAATAATTATGTAAAAATTTTAAAGTTTCATCAATGTTTTTTCCAACTCTCTTTTTATAAGTAGCTTTATCAATATTATTCGGATTCCATTCTCTTGCATCACTCACATAGTAATAATAATTATCTCCAGGTAACATTTTAATTGAAATTGTTTTACCATTTCTGATGTTTTGGGATAAAGTGATGGCATAATTATCAACACCACCGCCCCAAAGACACCAATTGTAATGTGATGCTAATAAATCAACTTCTTTTAAAAATTCCATATATTCAGAATGGCACAAAAATCGCCAATCCAATTCTGTATCTTTTTGCTTCCTTCCAATTTTATTTCGCCAGTCCCGATTATATAGAACATCAGTATTCACCAAAATCACTTCTTTCGTAAAATTATTATATCATAATCTTTTTTTTAATTCTCTTTGTTTTTAAAAAATTAATAATATCTTAAGAAATAGAAATTAGAAAAAATACTTGAAATAATAATATTTTTTAATAAAATAGTGGAAAAATAGGTACAATTATGAAATTTTATGTAAAGAAACATCATTTTGATTATGCAAATTATCCGGATTTACGAATAGCACATATTTCAGATTTGCATTTTAATAGTAAAATTGAAAGAGATTTACTATTTGCAATTGTTAAAGAAATAAGTGAGAATAATCTACAAATGATTTGTTTTATAGGCGATTTAATTGATCAAGGAATACTAACTAATGATAAGTATGTTACAAAAGCAATTACTTTATGGCTAGGTTTATTAGGGAATATTGCTCATGTTTATATAATTAGAGGGAATCACGATTCTTTAACTAAAACGTCTAATGGTTGGCAATATTATAATACTGGTTCTTTTTTTGAAAATCTTCAAAATATTCCAAGCGTTACAGTTTTAAGAAATAGAGCTATTAAACAAGGTTCAATTTCTATTACAGGAATTGACACAGAAGAGCAAACTGAATTGTTTTATGAAAAAATAAAGAATCATTTAATAGTTTTAACAAACTTGTTAATCCTAAGTTAAAAAAACAAGTAGATTTTTTAGACCCAGAATTATTAAATATTCTTCTTATACATTCAACTAGGAATAAATCACCAGAATTTTCAAATTTTAACATTATATTATCAGGTCATATGCATGATGGCACTTTACCAAATTTTTTAGATAAATTAGTACCAGGAAATTATGGTTTAGTAGCTCCTATAGGGGGATTTTTTCCGAATAATGCTAGAGGAGTAGTGAATTATAATGAAAATTCTACAAATTTTATTGCATCTCCATTAGTAATATCAAGTGAATTATATCAAAACGCATTAATTAGAAAATTATATAAACCAGGTATTTCCTATATTAATACCAGAAAATAAAAAGATTAGCGATTTTTATTAACTTCTTCTAATTCAAAAACGCCAATTTCTTTAATTAAATTTACATTTAAAATTAATTCATTATGCTTCGAAGGATAATTGTTTTCTGTTTCTCGCACTAATTGTTTTGGAGTAATTAATTTTGTAGCACCATTATAAGAATTGATTACCTTATCATCTATAACCCCTATTGTGTAAATATTTTTCTTAGATGCGTCTTCTATTAAAGTGGCCCCATCTTTTGGTAATGCTCCAATTATTGCATCATAAGATATTGCGTATTCTATACCATAAGTCATTCCACAAAAAGAAACAATATTATTTTTTTCTGATAATGTTGCAAAAACTAAAGGCCCGCTTTTTTGTCTGCTAGCATATTTATTCCAAGATACAATAATATAATTACCACTATTTAATTCAAAGTCCCAAACTTTTTTTACTATTGGAGATAATAATTCTTCAATTATTTTTAAATTTTCTGTTGCTAAATGTTGTATTGTATAACAAATGTTATTTAAATCATTATCATCTAATAAATTTCTATAATATTTAATTAATGTATCACAAAGTTCAGTAATTTGATGTAATTTTAATTTCATAATACTCATGTAATTCACCCATTTACTGTATTTTTGGTGCTAGAAGTTTGAATATCCATAAATAATTTATATGGAGAAATTTTAAATATAATAGCTAATTTCTCAATCTTTGAAAGAGATAAGCATTGCTTTCCACATTCAATTCTACTTAAATATTTTGGACTTATTCCTAGCTTTTCAGCTAAACGCTCTTGAGATAAATTATTTAAATTTCTATAATAATTAATATTTTTACCTAGAATTTTAGCTAATTCCATCTCAAATCACCACCATTTTTATTATGATACGATTTTCTGATTTAATTCACTACTACCTTAAAAGTAGAAAATAAAAGTGTTTGAAGATATAAATTATAAATTATAAGGTAATTTTAAAGTTATGTTTATATTCAAAGTATATAATAACATTTCCAAATTAGTTGATTTAATTAATTAAGAGTTAATAGTTAAAAATAATACTCTATAAGTGTAAAGATAATAGTAAAAAATAGTATTTTATTTTTAATTTAAAAGAATAAACTTTGCAATAATATCAGTTTTTATTCAATAAAAAAAGACTATTGATATAGTCCGTCAAACACTTTATCATGAGTCTCTTTTTTATTTTTATAATTTTTGTAACCAATAACAATTAATAACATAAGTATACTAATAACTATTCCTGATAATAAAACGTGTTGATAATTTTCAATTGTATTTAATTCATTCGAAACATTTACATTACTTTGATTATCGCTATTTTTATCATATGGATCTTTGATAATATTATTTTCTGAATCTTCTACAACATCTGATTCATTTAATTCGCTATTATTAATATCATTATCTATACTATTATTTACATCATCATTAATATTACTATTATTACTATTGGCATTACCACTATTTATTCCATTATTTGGTTTATTTGGCACATTAGGTCTTATACTTGGTACACTATTTTCAAAAATATTTTCATCATTATTGTTATTATCATTATTTGGCTTTTCTGGATTCTCAAGGTTGCTATCATCAGGATTATTTGGATTATCCGGTTTACCATCGTCTGGTTTACTTGGTTTATCTGGGTTTTCCGGTTTATTTTCATCATCATTATTTTCGTCTTTAAATGAATCTATTGTAGCGATTAATTTTCCAACATTTCCTAATGAATCATAAAATATTATTTCATAATTTCCATTTTTTGTATATTCGTAAATGCCATTTCCTTCTTTAAAAGTAATTTCTTTACTTGGATTTATTACTGATACAATTACTTTATCTTTTTGTTTTTCATATTTTAATTCAGCAGTAGGAGCAACTTTATCAATCCAATCAACCTTTGCAGTTATGCTTCCGGTATTTCCAGCCGCATCTCGGAATTCGAAAGTAAACTCCCCATTTTTCGTAAACACATAATTTGTTTTTTTGTTGTTATTTGTTACAGTTACATTTTCTTCGTCAAATGATATACTTGCTGTTACATTTTTATTTGTTAATGAAGTTATATCGTACTCAATTGTTGCTTTTGGAGCTTTGGTATCAATCCAATCAACTTTTGCTGTTGCTGATCCTTTATTTCCAGCTGCATCAACAAACTCAAATGTAAACTCTCCATTTGAAAGAAATTCATAAGTAAATGGATTTACATTTGTAATATAATTTCCGTTTGTATCCCAAACATCCCCATTTTCATCGGCTTTTAAGCCAGGAATCATTACTCCATCAATATTATAAATATTTCCATCTTCATCAACAGTGTAATCTCCATTATTTGTTACAGTAACTTTTTCACTTGGTTTCAAAGTAGCAGTTACTGAATGATTAGTTGCCGAATTAGGTGAATATTCAATTAGAGCTGTAGGAGCATTTCTATCAATCCAATCAACTTTTGCTACTGCAGAACCTTCTAAACCTGTTTCCTTATCAACAAATCTAAATGTAAATTCCCCATTTTCAGTAAATGTATGTGTGTCTCCACCTTCACTCAATATCTCATAGTTAGCTGAACTTATATTTAAAAGTCTTGCTACAACGTTTTCTTGAGTTGATTCAGTAGTGCTATATCCTATGCCAGCCGTAGGTCGTGGATTTTTTGTTAGATCTTGGAAAATGTTAAATGCTCTGGCAGCAAACCAATTTCCATTTGTTCTGTCAGCTACTATTTTAATATATTGTACTTCTTTTGGGTTATTTACTTCGAACTTTTGAGTAAGATTGATAGCTTCTTCAATAGTATTTGCTTGTGAAGAATAAGTTATACCTTTTCTTTGGGATAATATTTCCCAATTTTCACCGTCGATACTCCCCCAAATAGTACCATCATTTATTCTACCATTTCCACCACCAGCAGGAACAAATTCTACTGCTGAAACAAATCGTGGTTTATCTAATTTTATTGTTACAAATCTTTCTGTATCGCTACCATTCCATGCACTATGATATCGAGTATTATAATTACCATCAATTGCATAAGTAGCTGCACCACTATTACTTGTTGCTTCAGTAGATACTGCTTCTATGCTTAAATGTGATACAGGTACATATTTTCTAGTATCAGGTTGATTATCTGGCGTAAATGTATAAGTTGCTGAATCACTTGCTAATTGGGTTCCGGTAGCACCTCTTCTAACATATAGCGTTTTATTCCCGGTATTATCTGGAGAAGAGGTTCTATAAGATGTCCAAGAATCATTTTCGTTATTACGCCATTCATAAGTTAAATCTACACCAACAACTCTATTTTCTAAATCGTTAGCAAATAAAATACTATTTAATGATCCTTTAGTAATATCAATAGTAAATCTATAGTCAGTTAGTCCCATAAATTTAAAAACTATATCATTTTCAGCAGTGATTTTAGCTATTTCAGCATTTGTTAATTCTAAAGAATCATCATTTACAAATTCTGTAAAAGTTGTTCCACCATCTAAACTATATGCCCATGCAAATTGGTACAAAGGATTCTTAATAATTTTGCCAGCATTCTCTCCATCGAATGAGAATGACATAGGATCTGGTTGAGCTTTATTTAATAATTGTCTTGCATGAGTTCTAACCGCATCACCTTGAATTGTTTCGTTTGCTGTTGCAACGACTGCTTTTTCTAATGCTGCCTTTTCAAGTCTATCTATATGTAATTTTTCACTACCTTCTAAATAAGGTCTTATAACATTTATTAAGTCATACATTGCAACTGGATAATAAGTATATGCTTCAATTATTTTATTTGCTAAAGCATACCAATCACTAGAAGTAATTGTACCACCTTCGTTTTGAACACTCATATTTTTATAAATATTTATTATATTATCATAAGTATCTAAATTTAGATTATTAACTTCTAAAGATTTAAAATAAGTTTCAAGTTTTTTATTATTATCTGTATAAGAATTAGATATTAAGTTTAAATATAATGATTTTTTGTAATCTTCATATCTATTTAAGTTAGCTTGTCCTAAATATAAATATCCAGTACTTGAAGCTATTTTACTACCACTAATTTTTTTATCTGTAAAATATTTATTGTTCCAATTAAATAAGTAACGATATGGATTTGCTCCACCCCAAGTACTTCCAGCACCACTCCAGTTACCGTATCTTGGTGACCAATAACCATTACCATTAGTATCTTGATAGTATTGGATGTATAATTCGTGACCTACTTGATAAGCCCCAGTTGCAGGAACACCATTAACACGATACATACTTTGACCTACACGAGAAGCATTCCAACAAATACCACCATTAGCAAACACCATCCAATATCTTGGAATTTTAACACCATTTATTAAACCATAGGGAACACCATATTTACTTAAATAAAATTGGTTATCATATTTTTCTCTATTTTCTTCGGAATAATATTTATCTTGAGTATATACAGGAGATACATAACCTATCATATAGAAACTGACACTTTGTTTTTCGTATGTAAATCCATTAAGCCAAACAAGATCACCATTACTTGTTCCATCTTGCATTACCATTCGCATTAATTCTACATGATAATCTTTAAACCAATTATTATCAATAAATTCCCCTTGTAAATCATTAGTTTTAACTATTTTTAATTTATTGTTATCAAATAAATTTTTCATGATTTCAAAACGTTCTAAATAATCATATGTAGGAGATGGAAAGCCGAATGAAAGCGGTGATATAATTCTGTCAGTAGAGTATCCTGCTGCTAAAGCAATTATCATTTTTTCATAAACATAACCATTTTTGGTATTTAATTCATTTTGATATTTGTGATAAACATCAGAAATGACAGTTAAAAATTTTGGAGTATCTGTAATTTCACCAACTTCAATGACTTCTTCTATTCTTCTATTATCACTCAAAATCCAATCTAGTGTTTCACCAATTTTAGAATCTATATCTGTAATATATTGAATATTCCAATATCCCAATTTTTTTACTAATTCTCTTTCAAGTATAAGTCGATAATTATTTTTATAATTGTCTTCAGAATTATTAGCGTTTAAAATATTGTCATAATAATCTAATTTTTGAATTTTAGTATAATTCCCTGTATCACTTAAGGTAAAATCTTTTGTAACTAAACGAGCATCTGCTATTGTGCCATGATCTGCAGCATTTGAGCCGTTTGGATCAACATAAATACAAAGATATTTATATCCTGAAACATCTAAATCAACCTCAAGAGCTTCAGTTACACCTGTCATAACATCTGTTTTATCTATTAATCTATCCCAAGTCTTGCCATCTTTAGATGCTGTAATTCTAAACCAAATACTACCATTAGTTCCTCTTGCTGCATCAACCCCAAGTTTAGCAATAAATCTTGGAAATTGTGTGGAATATTCAGATATATCAAAAGTCACTTGTCCTTTTGCATGAATCCCAAGACCTTTTGCAAATAATCTTTTTTCACCATTGATTATAAGACTTAAAATTCCTCCATCTTGGTTTTTATCTTTTTGAATTTCGTGTCCACCCCAACCATTATAAGACCAATTATTTTCAGTAATATAATTTAGGTCAGATAAATATAGATAGTTTTTTGTTAAGTCTATATTTGCTGCTAACTTTGTTGGCTCTTGATATGAATTTCTAGGATAGAATATGCCAGCTACTAAAGTTAAAATTGCTATTCCTATTAATAAATAACTATATTTTTTCTTGTTATTATTCATAATATTTTTCCTCCCTTTTTTCTTGCAATTTATTATAATACAAACTTTTTATTTATCAAGCCCTAAAATCATTTTAACAAATGTCTATCAATGTGTAAAGCGTTTTACGGTGTATTTACTGGCATTTACATCGAAAAATAATTCTTTTTTATTGTATAAAAAACTTTTTCTTAAAGTATAAGGTTAATTTATTATATTAATTTTCGATATAATATATATGGTGACATATAATGAATAGAAGGTTTGAGTAAAATATATGAAAGAATTTAGAATTATCATAAAACTTTAGATAAAAAAGACAAAAAGTAATTTTTTAGTGAAAACTACTTTTTTTCCTTAATAACTGTATTCTTCAAGAATAAATATTATATCTCTTTTTTTAATTGTTAACGTTTTACTTATTAATAATATTTAACTCAAAATTAGTTAATATATCAATTAAAATAATTTCATTTTTTAAATAATAAAAAAATGATAAATATACGCTCTGAAAAATAACTAGAGAAATGTCTAGTTATTTTTCAGAGCGTTGACAAAGTTAATGCTCTTTTCTTTAAATAAAATTTGTTGTACAATTAATATGTAAGAACGCTTTATATAATTCCAAAACAAAAAGCAAACTAGTTCTTACTTTTTTTATGTATTTTTTGTTATAATATAAATGGAATTATATAAAGAAAGTTTGGTGTTGTATGTTAACTATTAATAATGAAATTCAAAGTGAAATCGTATTTATGACAATGGAAGAAATTGTTCCAAAAGAAAGTTTATTTCGTAAAGTTGATAAATATATAGATTTCACTTTTATTTATGATGAAGTTAGAGAATTATATTGCGAAAATAACGGAAGACCAAGTATAGATCCTGTTGTATTATTTAAATTAGTATTTATTCAAGCTTTAGAAGGAATAAAATCAATGAGAAAAACCTGTGAAAAAATAAAAGTTGATGCAGAATACAGATGGTTTTTAGGTATTCCATTTGGTAAAGAAACTCCTCATTTTTCAACTTTTTCTAAAAATTATGAAAGAAGATTTAAAGGAACTGACATTTTTGAAAAGATATTTATAAACATTGTTAATCAAGCAATTAAATACAAATTAGTAGATGGAACAACTTTCTATACTGATTCCACACATAAAAAGGCCAATGCTAATAGGGGAAAATTTGAAGATAAAATTGTAAAAAGTGTCAAAGAAAGAAGAAAATGGCTAGAAGATGAAATCAATGAAGAAAGAATTAAAAATGGTAGAAAAGAATTTTAGGTGTAGTTCAATATTTTAGCAATTCTGCAATAAGAAGCAAATACGATAATATGCAAGGTTTAAATGTTCAAATAGCTTTTTTTTTATAAATGACATTGTACATTAGATTCTATTAACTATCTAAAATAAAATTTTTAGATAGTTCAGGTTGTAGACAAACCCCATATTAGAAAAAATATGAGGTTTTCTTTTGAAAA
>CANRTI010000013.1 GCA_947642635.1 uncultured Mycoplasma sp.
AAAATAAAAGAAGATGTCAAGAAAATAAATTTTTATTTTCTAACATCCCCTTTTTTTAATTTCAGAATATAAAAAAGATAGTACAATAATATACTATCTTAATCTACATCAAATCTTGATAATATTTGCGCCGGGGTTTTTCTAATTGTATTAAAAACTGGCAACAATCCAATAACAATATTAAATATTAAAACTAAAACTATACTAATTAAGATGGTAAACACATTAACCATAAACATAGAACCCACATATGGGATTTTGGTTACTGCAGCTAAAATATAACTCATAAATATTATCCCCGTAATACTAGCTACACAAGTAATTGCAAATATTTCTCCCGAAAACATTTTATATATATCACTTTTCTTAACCCCAATTGCTCGGTAAATACCAACTTCTTTAATTCGTGATAAGAACGATGAACGAATCATTAATAATATTTCTATTAAAGATATACCTAAAATTACTCCAGCTAAAGCTAAAGCTGATATCATACTATCATGTTGATCATTTAAATAATTATCTTTATCATATTGATAAGAATCTTTAATATTCATTTTAAGTTCTTGAAAATATGCTAATGCGTCTTCTTTATTGTTACTATCAACTACAATACTTTTACTTTGATCAATCAAACTATACTTTAAAGTATTCTTATTAACAAAATACTCATTATGACTACCATTTATATTCTCATAGTATCCAACTACTTTTAATTTAGTATTATTTACTTTATAATCAATACTTTTATTAAGTGACATACTATACTCATTATCTTTACTTACTATTACTTCATAATCATTTTTAGGAAGTTCACCTTTATATAATTTAATTTCTTTATCTAATATATAAGCATAATCACTAACTTGTACTCCCGTTATTTCATCTTCATTCTTTTTATAACTGCCCGCTATCATATTAAGAAACAATTCTTTTTGGGCATACACATTTGGTTCATTCCCATCCGTAATCCCAACTATTGTAAAAGAATCTAAATTTCTTAAATTTAAAGTTTGATTTAAGAAATCATCTATTGTAAAAAATCCTGCCATTTTTGATTTAGCCACTTTTATAAATCTTGTTAAAGTTAATTTATCAATAACTATTTCTTGATTATTCTTAGGCATTCTTCCTTTAATTAAATCTTTTTCACTTATACTTTCTATATCACTTAAAGAAGCACTTAAAATTTCAGAACCTCTCGAAGTTTGCAATAATTTATTATAAGGTATTTCAAAATTAATTTGACTATTACCAGGTAACATATAATTAATCCCCGCATTATTTTCATAAACTAAATAATCATCAACTTTTAATTTAGCCACATTGCCAATTAAATAATTCCGATTAATATTAATAAAATCTTCATCTTTTACATTTAAGGTTGCAAAAATTGACGAAACAGCATAAAAAATAAACATTCCTGAAAGGAAAAAACCTCCCAACAGAATTTTCTTTAATACTGGATAATCCAATATCTTTTTAAAACCATAAGTTATAAATGACCCCAATTTGAAAATACTACTATATTTAGAAGGATGTTCATAAGATGCTACTTCTTCTAAATTAAAATCACTTTCTATATTTTGTAAATCATTAATTTCTGTATAATGCTCATCTATTAATTCAATATTACTATTACTTTCAACTACTTCAATTTTCTCTTCCCCATTAGTTGCAATATAAATATTTCCATTTTTAAAAACAACCGAAATATTCAAATTTTCATTTTGATCACGATAAACATCCACATTAATATTATCTTTACTTAATCTCTCTATACTTTTAAAATCTTTTAAATATATTTGATTTTCAATTCGATAATTTAAACTTCTTGCTTCTTTATTATCATAATCTTTTAAAACTTTCCCATCTTGTAACTCAACAATTCTAGTTGCATAAAATCTTGCTAATTCTTCTTCATGCGTTACTAAAATAACCAAATATTTTTCAGAAATACTTTTAATAATATTCATTATTTCTAAAGAATTTTTACTATCTAAATTACCTGTTGGTTCATCAGCAATAATAATTTTAGGATTTTTAACTAATGCTCTTGCAATTCCAACTCGTTGTCTTTCACCACCAGATAACATATTTACTGGTCGATTTTTATAACGTGCCATCCCCACTTTTTCTAAAGTATATAAAACTCTTTTTTGAATCTCATCTTTATCTTTTAAACCAATTATTTTTAATGAAAGAGCAACATTTTCATAAACAGTTAAACCTTCAACTAATTTATAATCTTGAAAAATATAACCAATATTTAAATTTCTTATTTCATCTATTTTACGACTACTTCTTCTTGTAATTCTTTTTCCATCAATAAAAATATCTCCCGAATTAACTTTATCTAAACCCCCGATAGTATTTAAAATTGTTGTTTTTCCACTACCAGAAGGTCCTAAAAGTGCTACTAAACCAGAAGAAGGAAAATTCAAAGTTGTATCATTAATAACATGAATTGCATTCTTTTTATGTTTATTAAAATATTTATTTACATGTTCTAATCTAATCATAATTATATCCTTTCTCCATAAGTTTTAATAATTGAATTTTTAAATATCTTCCTTCCATAACGATAAGACATTAAAATTGATAACAACAACAATATTAAATAAACTAACAAATATTCTTTAACACCAATATATTTAGTTACTTCTTTGAAATAACGATATTTAATAAAATCCATTTTAATAGCATAAATAAAACCTAAAAATAAACAATACGCAAATGTTGCATGCATTAATAATTCTTTCATTAAAATATTAATACAAACCATTTTAGTACTTCCTAAAGTTCTTAAAGTTGTATAATAACTATTTCGGGATTTAAAAATAATTTTAATAATAAAATAAGAAATAAAGAATAAAACAACAATTAAAGTTACAATAACTATCAACCGAAATATTTTAAATATTTGAGAAAGTGTAGCTAAATCATCTTGTTTGGCATCTTTAACTTTTAAAGTATTATATCCTAAACTTTGAAGTTCTTCTACACTACTATCTAAATCTTTTAACTCTTTAACAAAAACACTACTTTGATAATTCCCTTTGCGAAATAATTTTTCATAATCACTAGCATTTAAATAAATGGCATTATCTGCATTCTCATAAGAAATGCCTAAAATATTTTTGGCATTTTGAGTATTATAAACTTCTGTAATTTTTAAATCAATTTTATCTTTAAAATAAATATTTTCTGTTTTAATACTTAAGTTATTATTCTTACAAACATAATTTGCACAATAATTATTATAACTATCACTTATATAAACTTCTCCACTTTTAATACTATCTAATATTTTAACCGGAACATAAGAACCATTTCTTTCATTAAAAGTATATCCGTTTAACTCTAAACTTGTCATAATATAATTTTGTTCTAATTTAGTATTAATAATATTCTCTAATTCTTTATTTAAATAGAAATTATATTGATAAGGATTATCATTATCATTTTCATAAATTATCCCTACAATTTTATATTTTGAATTATCCGAAATATTTTCAATAGCAAAAGTCTCATTTAAAATCACCTCAGCAATATCTTTTAAATAATAACTATCTTTACTACCCGCAATCACTACTTCATTTTCTTTTTCTGGTAATCTTCCTAAATCAACTTTTGTAATTTTTTCAGTATTAACTGTTCCAGATAAATAAATAGCATTACTAGCCAAATAAATTTCATAATCATTAATTAAATCATTTTCTACAACTTTAGCAATATTTTTTAAATTAGCTATTTTTTCGTAATCTTGGGCATTAAATATCTCTTTATTCTTCTTACTTAAAATAACTCTTTTATCACTTTGTTCTAAAAAATAATTATTATAAGCCACCCCTGATTCTTCATACTCAGCATTTTTTAAAATACCATAAGTACTAATTAATGTAACCGTAATTAATAAAAATATTGCAATCATTAATAAAAACTTAGTCGGAATATTAAAAGCATTCCGAATACCTAAACGAGTTTTACTAATTTCAGTTATATTTTTAACTTCTTGGGCTTTTAAAGAATTATCTAAATTAATTTTATTAATTACTTTATTCTCTAAGATTTTTCCATCATGCATTCTAATTAATCTTGTTGCATAATTCTCAATTTCTTCTTTATTATGAGTAACTACAATAACTAATTTTTCTTTAGATATTTCATGCAATAACAAAATAATATCCTTTGATGCTTTGCTATCTAAAGAACCAGTCGGTTCATCAGCCACAATTATAGGAGTATCATTAGCTAATGCTCTTGCAATCGCCACTCGTTGTTTTTGCCCACCAGATAATTTTGATGTCACCATATTACGATATTTAGTCAATCCTACTTTTTCAATTAAATCATCAACTTGTTTTTTAACACTTCTTTTTGTTTTACCATTCATAAGCAGTGCTAATTCAATATTCTCATAAACAGTATAACTATTAACTAAATTAAAATTTTGAAAAATATTACTAACATATTTTCGCCGATATTCTAGATAGTTTTCTTCGGTATAATGGCTTGTTTCTTCACCATTAATAAACATTTCCCCATCTTCGTAAGTATCAAGACCCGATAAAACATTTAAAAGAGTACTCTTACCACTACCAGATTCTCCTGTAATAACAACAAATTCTCCAAGATGTAATTCCAAATTAACTTTTGTAAAACCAGCAGCAATTACCCCATCTTGATAATAATACTTTGAAACATTTTTTAACTTTAACATATTTCACCTCACTTTTAATTATATACCAACCAAACTGATTATACTATCAACTTTTAGTTACTTTATGTCTATTATTAGTTGCTATATAATTAAAATCCTTTCGCTATAACTATTTATTAAAAACCTATTTTTTAAGTTTTGCAACAGTTACGACAAAATATGTCAATCGTTGTCATAATTTGACATTTTATTAAAATACTCTTTGTAATTTTAAATCTTTATTTTTTAAAATACTTTCCCTAAATTCTAAAACATCTATTAAAAATGCTTCCACATAACTACTTAAATTCCCTTTATTTTGGACATAATTTAAATATTCATCTCCTATTAAAAAATTTCTTCTCATATAATATCTTTTAGCATATTCCAAATAGACAATCATTATTTGTGATTCATTATATCCAAGTCTTGCTCCAGCATCTTCAATACTAAAACCATTTTCAATTAAAGAAACTAAACTTTCTAAGCGATTATTCCGTAAACGACTTTTATTATCGTTTTTCACTTTTAAATATGCTATTTTTTCATTAATGTCATGTAAAGCCAAATATAAAACTTTTTTTCGAAAAGAATCTCCACTATTTATTAAATTAGTTAAAGCATCTTCATAACAACCACGTTTAATAAGTCCCATTAAACCTAAATCATCTCGCGGATTAGAGATAGGAATTTCTTCTAATAATTCCATTCTAACTATATCTTTAGCAATTTTTAATAATCCCTTTTCTAATTTAGTTAACACTCTTCCAGTTTGTATTTTCATCAAAAATACAATCAATTCCCCATAATTTTTACTATTAACTAATTCAAATATTTTTCTTATACCAAAGTTATATTCTTCGCCTGCTTCTTTAATCAAATTTTTATAAACTGCTTTTTCCAGGTCATTATCAAAATGTAATGCATTTAAAAATTTTAAAGCTTCCGGAAAATTTAAATTAACCACATTATAACGAAATTTATTATGATTTTGAATATTTTTAACTCTTTTACTATCATGAGGCACCCGCATATCTATATACTTTAATTTATTAACAACTTCTAAATAAGAAGCAGGTACTTGACCAGTTAAACCCAATAAAAATATTATAAATAAATTATCTGCTCTTAATTCTTCATCCTTTTCTAGTAACAATCTTGGAATTAATTTTAAAACATTTTCCCAATTATTATCAACAAGACTATCTAAAATTAACTCTTTAACATCAAATAATTCAGCATTTTTTTCTTGATAATGCTCTAAATCTTTTCTATTAGTTAATATATAATGCCCTCTTTTTACTCTTGTTAATTTCTCGGTTTTGACAAAATAAGTTAAATCATGAGCTTTAAAACCATAACTTTTTAATTTTTTAGTTGTTAATTCATCTCCTTGTAAAATTCCTTCAAATAAATTATTTACATTCTCTATGTTAATCATTTTCCATTTCCCTCTTTAACTGCTATATCACTTTAAAAACCCCTAAAATAAAAGTGAAAAACAAGCTAATTATAATTTATTAGCTTGTATATCTATTACTAGTTATCTTCCAAATCCAACTCTACATTTTTAATGCAATACTTACTTTCTGAAACTATTTTATTTAAATCCCCAATCGCCAAAGTTGCTTTAAAATCTTTTATTGCTTCATCAATAGCTTGATCTAACTTAGAATTAACATTTATTTCTAAAAGTTTCACTGGAGTTTTTAAAGAAACATTAGCATTTGTTTTAACTCCTCGAATTTCACTAATAATATCCATTATTAAATCCCCATATTCCATTTCTTCTTCAAATTTATATTCTAATGGTTTAATAGTCGTTAAATGAATTGATTTTTCTTGATGATATAATGCTTGATAAATTTCTTCTGTAATAAATGGAAAATAAATGCTAAAATTTTGGAGCAATTTTAAAAGTAAAGTGTAAACCGTTTTTTGACCAGAATATCTTGGCATTTTTCCAAATTCTTCCGGACGATATAAACGATGTTTAACAATTTCTATATAATTATCACAAAAATCCCAGAAGAACTTCTCTAAAGTATTTAATGCAAGTCCCACTTCAAATTCATCCAAATATTTAATAAATTGAGTTTCCATTTTTTGAAATTTTCCTATTATCCAGCGATCAATATATTCATAATTATCAATTTCTTTATCTTGATAATCACTTAAATGCATTTCAATAAATTTCGCTACATTCCATAACTTATTTACTAATTTTCTTCCTCTTTGTAAAGTTTCTTCACTATAAATAATATCTGTGCCTAACCTACCAGTTCCTGCCCAATAACGCATAACATCTGCTGAATAGTTATTAATTAAATCAATTGGTTCAACTTTACTATTACCTTTACTCTTACTAATTTTCTCTCCCTTACTTGCCATAACAAATCCTGATATCATAACATTATCCCAAGGCCGCATTCCAAAATGATAATAACTTTTAACTATTGTATAAAAATCCCAAGTTCTAATTATTTCAGAAGCATTACTTCGAATACTCATCGGCTTTAAAAATTTTTCAAAATTATCTTTCTCACCATAACGCATATTTATAAGAGGAGTTACTGAAGAAGTTGCCCAAGTATCTAATACATCAGTCTCTGGTATAAATTTTGTACAACCACATTTACATTCTTTTATTTTGGGCTTATCCACTAACGGATTAACTGGCAAATCTTCTAGTCGAGCAAATATCGGTTCTTTACAACTTTCACAATACCATACTGGAAAAGGTACTCCAAAATATCTTTGTCTTGATATACACCAATCCCACATAATATTTTCTACCCATTCATCATACCGAATTTTCATATGTTTTGGATGCCAATTAATTTCATTACCAATTTGTAAAAAATCTTTTTTATGGTTCATAATATCAATAAACCATTGGTTCATAACAGAGTATTCTACTTCTTTTCCGCACCGTTCATGAGTTTGCACTTCATGTTCTAACTCTTCTATTTTTTCAACAAATCCCCCGTTTTGTAAATCTTCAATAATTTGTTTTCGAGCTTCTTTTATTTTTAAACCACCATAAATTGGCACTTCATCTTTAATATGGCCATCATTTGTAAATATATGTTTAAGCTCTAAATTATACTTTTTCCACCATAAAATATCCGTTTGATCCCCAAAAGTACAACACATAACTGCTCCTGTACCTTTTTCAACATCGACTTTTTCATCAGCCATAATTGGTACTTCAACATTTATTATTGGAATATGTGCCGTTTTACCAATTAAAGATTTATGTTTTTCATCTAAAGGATTTACAAAAACACAAACAATCGCTGGTAATAACTCTGGTCTTGTAGTGGCTATAATAAACTCTTCATTAGTTTCCACTGTCTTAAATTTTAAGTAGTTAAATGTCGTTTTAATAGTTTTCGTTTCTAATTCAGCTTGCGCAATCGAAGTCAAACACTCATTACACCATAAAGCTGGACTCATTTTATGATAACATGCATCTTTAGAAACTAAATCTAAAAAGGAAGCTTGACTAATTTTAATTGTAGAAGGACTAACTGTTTTATAATGAATATTCCAATCAGTACTTACTCCCATTTTACTAAATAATTCTTGAAATTCTTGTTCATATTTATCAGTTGTAGCATAACAAAGTTTATTAAATTCTTCACGACCTATTTCATGTGCTTTTTTACCTTGTTCTTTTTCCACTAATCTTTCACTTGGTAAACCATTATCATCAAAACCAAATGGATAAAAAATATTATAACCTCTCAACCTTTTATATCTAGCAATCATTTCTGTTTGGGAGTAGGAAAATATATGCCCAATATGAATTTTACCATTTACTGTTGGTGGGGGTGTATCAATCGAAAACACTTCCCGTTTATCAGGAACAAATTTATAAACTTCCTCATCTTGCCAATATTTCAACCATTTTGCTTCTTTTTCTTGTCCATTATATTTCTTATCTAACATCTTCTCTAACCTCTTTCTTTAAATAAAAAAAGATCGTACCAAAAGGGCGAAATTTTCGCGGTACCACCTTTATTTTTTCTCAAACAATTATAACGCTTTGCAGCTTTTATACTCAATTTGCAACAAATGTATCTTTCTTTTTGTTAGTTTCCACCAACCACTAACTCTCTTTAAAAATACTTTAATACATCCCTCAAATTTCTTCATATAACTTATTTGTATTTTATCAAAAAACCGAATTAATCGCAAGTGTTTCTAAAACTTTTCCATCAACTTTAATTTCTAAGCCATTACTAACTTTATTCAACTCTATTTTACTAGATTGATTATTTAAACTATAACTATTTAAATATTTATCAAAATTATTTTGATAAATATAAAGCATATTATTACTTACAACTCCTATAATATTACCTTCTACAACACAATTAACAATTTGGATATTACTTAAATATTCATAATTTTGATATGTAAATATTCGATATGTTTTACTATTTTTAGTAATAATATAATTATCTGTATAATCAACAATCACATCATCAAAATAACCACTTAAAGCTGAATTATTTTTATCAACTAAATACCATTTATTATTCTTTTTCACAATAAATTTATCTGTAGCTAAAATATTATCATCAACCAAATTATTTGTTAAACCAATAAAATCATACTCAAATGGTAAAACTGGACTTAAAACACTTCCTACACTTAGCACTCCCCAAACATCATCACTATTTTTAATTATATAAATATTATTATCTAAATGTGTATAATAGTTTTTAACTTCTTTATAAGCTTGCAAACTTCCTCCAGTAGCAACATTAACTAAATATTTAATTGCTCCATCACTAATAAAAGTATAACGATCATCAATAATACTAACTTTTTCTTTTAAACCACCTTCATAATAATTAATTCCATAATTAGTATCATCTATCATTGTTTTAGTAAAATCACAAGTCTCAGTTAAACACTCATACTTACTTAAAAATTTATCATTCTCATCGTAAAACCATAAAAATCCTTTATAAAAGAACTCATGTTTCGGATTTTCATCCAAAGGATTTTTATCTTCTTTAATAAAAGCACTAATTACAGTTAAAGGGGTAAATATAAGTAAAGATACTACAATTGTAATTAAAGTCGCTTTTTGATTTTGCATCTCTTACTCCCCTTCTTCTACAACTGGTAATTTACCATCTTTCCCATATTCATAAGTTACCCCATCTACATTAATTTTAAAACCATTACTAAAATCAATTGTAAATTTATTCTCTTTTATAGGGATATCTTTTTCTAAAATTCCTAAAGCATCATTATATTTATAAATATTTAATTTTTTATTTAATACACCAGCATAATACTCATCAAATAATTCAATATAGTCAAATTCATTACTAATTTTTCCAAAGTTCTTATCATATATACTATATGTTTTATCAACACTTGCTAATAAATAATAATCTTTTTCTTTTTTAATACTTTCATATTTAAAAGCAATTTTCCCAATTACTTTACTGCTAGTTACTTCTAAAACTCCATAATTACCTTTATTACTTCCTGTTGCTGATTTTGCAATCATAAATGATGAACTAGTATAAATTGGCACAATTTTGTTAGTCATTTCTGCTGAGTTTAATACTTCTAATTCATTATATGTTCCAATACTCTTTCTCTGCTTTAAATCATATAGATAATAATTAATCTCATTTTTATTTTTACTATCATTTATAAAGACATATTGATTATTATAAACTCCTAATACTCCTTTTTCATTACTAAAAACATTACAATTAGTTAAACTACTACTTGAATCACTAACATTATTTTTATTAATACAACTATATGTTCCTAATAAATCTGTTTTTTCAATATCACTATAAAAATATAGTTTACCATCAAAATAACTAATATAATCTATTCCACTACTAATACTTCCTTCTAAAATATTAATATTTTTAATTTCTTTTCCAATAGTCACCGTAGCAACATTATTTGAAACACTAACTTCATAAGATTTTTTAGTTTCTTTTAATTTATTATCACTATCATAAATATATTTTTTTACATAATCATTATTTTCTAATCTTAATCCATCTTCATATAATTTATTTAAACTACTATCAACTAAATATAGTCTTCCCCCTTTAACTAAAGAAATAACTTCACCATGAAGAGCAATATATTCATAATCACTTAATAATTCATTATAATTGTAATCAAACAAATTATAAATATTGCCAACTTTTCCAACAATAAACTTATTATTAATACTCATAATATCGGCACTAATATTTTTACTAAGTTTTTTACCTGTATTATCCACTAAATATTTCTCAGTCTTATCCTCAGCTACTAAATAATTCAACTCACTATTAACTATTCCTAAATATTCATATGATGGTCTAATTAAATATTCATAACCGCCACTATTAATTTTAATCAATCCATATTTTCCATCAGTATCTTCCACAACAACTAAAAAACCATCCCCATAAGTTTTAATTAAATTTAATTCTAACTCTTTTTCTTTATTAGAAATATTATATAAAAAAGTCTTATCTCCATCTTTTACAAAAACAAATTTGTCATAAAATATTTGACTAGTTTTTTCTAATTCTTCATTTTGTTCATTAACACTCAAAGGTCTTTCAAACTTATCTTTTTCATAATCTAATTTGGCTACTAAACATAAATCAGTTTTTTTATTTTCACATTCATAACTACCCAATTCTCGATCATTTTTATCTAAAAAAATTAGTTTACCATTTTCATATCTATAATTATCTTTTTCTAAAATAACAGGTTTCTCTGGTGTTTTAGGTTCATTTTTCTCATCTTTTACAAAAACAAAATAAATTACTAATCCAACTATTAAAAGTATTATTATAATAGTTACTGTAATTATTGTAATTTTTTGTTTCTTACTTAAATCATGCCATTTTTCTTTTAAAGTTCTTTTATTCTTTTTCTTTTTTTCATTCTCTTTACTAATCTCTTCGTTTACCTCATCCATATTTTCTAAAACTTCTTCTTCAGTTGGTTCACTATTTTCACTATCAATTTCTATTATTTCATTATCGTAGTTAAAATCATCATTCATCATTTTAACACACTCCTATACTATAAATATCATATCATAATTTATTTCTAATTTAAAGTAGCTAATATATTTTATTGCCCAACTTTGAAATATTTTATTGATTGATTAAGAAATTAATATACAAAACAAAAAAGAAAAAACAATTTATTCTATTTATTCTTCCTTTTATTTTAAGCTTCTTTCTCGTTCATTATCAATTATTACACACAATTTTGGTAATACTCCTTCCATCAAATTTTGATAATCATCTAAAGAAAACCAACCATTTTCAAAAGGAATATTCTGTACCACACAATATTTTTCTAATAATAGTACTTCGTTATCATACAAAAAACTAATACCTATCAAAATTAGTCCCATATTATATTGTGGTAACAACTCGCATAACGGAGCAAACCCTTTAAAAAAACGCTTTTTAATATAATTTCTAATTTTTATCAGAGCTTTATGTCCATAAGAATTAGCTCCAGCCCTAGTTATATTCATTTCCTTACCAACATTAACCCAACTATTATTAGTTTTCGCATGATATTTAAGAAGCGCTTCTTTTTGTCTATCAGTTAATCCACTCTTTTCTAATAATTCAGTATAAAAACTATGAAAATCAAAATCATTATAATCTTGATAATTTGTTTCATCCAAAATCATCACATCATCAATATTTAGTGGTTCTTGTGCTAATTTAGCATATCTTTCTACCGCTTTATAAGATTTACCTAATTCTAAAGCAGCTTCTTTTAAAGAAGGTAACTTGCCATGATGCTCTTCATAACTCTCACAAAAATGTTGATAATCTAATACTCTATTTAAAACATTACCTTTTATGGAATAGGGAACTTGTGCAAGTTGCAAATATTCAATCATTTTTTGATGAATAATTCGGTAAGCATATGTAATAAACCGCACGCCTCTGGATAGATCATATTTAAAAATTAATTCTCCTAAAACAACACTACCTTCTTGAATTAAATCATCTTCCATATCAGGCAAATTAAAACTTTTAGCAATTTCTACTACTAATACCCAATTTCTTTCATAAAATTCCAAATATGCTTCCTGATCACCCGCTTGAGCTTTTTTTATTAAAGAAAATTCTTCTTCCTTTAATAAATATTTTGGCAGTTTCTTATTATTTTTTAAATTTTCACCAACATCTAAACTAACTCCAACAATGTTGTATAATTTACAGTAAAAACCTAAAAGTGTTTCAGTCATTTCATCTAACAAAAACTCAGTATTTCCTAATTTTATTAAATCAACTAGCTCACTTAAACAAGCCCTTAACTCTTCACTTTTTTCTATTAATTTTTTTAAAATCGAAGAATTAATTAAACCAACTTCACTTTTTAAATATTTACTAAAAACTAATAATTTTTTAATTGGTTTATCTTCACATATATTATCAAAATATTGTAACAAATCATATAAAATCATAAAAAATCCCTCTTTAACGAGGAATTATTATAACATAATATTAATAAATTCACAAATCTAATTTTGTAAATTACTATTTTTTTTATGATTTAAATAACCTATTAAACAAGCTAATAAACAAGGGATTCTAAAAATAGTAATAATTCTTAATACATTATTCACTAACTTTCCATCTAAACTAGATCCTAATCGGAATAACATCAAGACGGTTGGTGAAAATGGTAAATTATTTGTTAAAAAGCGCATAGCCATTGCTATTAAACCAATAAATACGGGCGATACTAAAAGCAAAATATAAAAACAAATAATGTTTTTTAAATCTCCCTTAAGTACAACATACAAAGACATTAAAAACTCTAATGTAAAACCAATAAACATCATAATCGTATGATCAACGCCATTTAACTCAATAATACAAAGAATAAATAACAAAATAATATCTGTTACTAAATACGCTCCGATAGCTAATGTTATATTATTCTTTCTAACTTCATTCTCATTCATAATCTTCAACCCTTTTTATTCTTATTATTTCTATATTTTCATTAATTCTTGTTCTTTTTCTTTAATCTTAGTATCTACAATTTTATTATATTTATTTATTAAATCTTGAACTTCTTCTAAATAGATTTTTTCTTCATCTTCTGGCACTTCACTATTTTTTATTTTTTCATTATCTTCTTGTCTAATATTTCGCAATTGAATTTTAATTTCTTCACCGATAGATTTTGCTAATTTAACATATTCTTTCCGACGTTCTTCAGTTAAATCTGGTACAGTTAAAATAATCATTTCACCATTATTATTGGGTGCTATTCCAATATTCGATTCATTAATTGCTTTTTCAATATTTTTTAAAGCACTCTTATCAAATGGTTTAATAAATAGTTGTTTAGCTTCTGGAACAGTAATATTGGCAATACTTGCAATTGGTGTTGGTGTTCCATAATAATCTACCATTAAACCATTTAACATTGCTGGATTAGCTCTGCCCGCTCTAATACTTCCTAATTTACTATCTAAAGCTTCAATAGCTTTTAACATTTTATCTTCTGTATTTAAATTCATTAAATTACCTCCGTAACTTCATTATAATCGACTTGTGTAGTTTTGACAAGATAACTAACACATAATTTTCCTAAATCATTAACATAAAAAGCATAATTATTAAAATCATTTAAAGTTTCATCAATTTTTATCACAGGAACATCGTCAATTACTGATTGCTTTGTATTTAAAAATTCCCGAATTTTTTCTTTAACTTGCTCCATATTAATATTAAATCTATCTAATATTTCATTTTCTCCTAATAATTTACCCGTTTTTGTATCAAAAATATAACTTTTTACACTTTTAATATTTATTAAATCAAAACATGAGTAATCATAATCTTGTACTAACAAACTAACTAAATTATTAAATTCATAATCTTCATATTTTCGAAATATCATTGCATATAAATCATCATGATTATGTGTAACCATATCAACACTGACTAAATCTTCTGTACTTATATGTCTAATATTATTTTTATAATATTGAGTTTCATTATTTAATGTTCTACTTACTTCTTCTTGATCTGCAATATTGATAACAACTTCTTTATAATTAATCTCTAACTCTTCACTTATTGCCGACTCATTTTTGTAATATATATAATCTTTATCTTCATCAATCTTATAACTGATAATTTCTTCATTATCTAACTTCTGATCTTTTTTATTCAAAACATAATCTGTATAAAAATATCCTCCAATAGCTAAAGTAATTACAATCAGGCCAAAAACTATAAATCCAAATTTATTTTTAAAATTGTCTTCCATTTACAAATCACCTCAATTTAAATAATTTAATAAAATATTTTTAATTTTATCTTTAACAAGACTTCTTTCCGTATCACTATAGTATTCTTCTGGTGTTAATGGCCCTCTAATAATTGAAGTGTCATCAATATACCCAAGCACAATTCCATTTTTAACTATAAGAATTGTTGGAGCTAAAATATCACTTACTCCTTCATCATTTACCAAAACATAAGTTTTTAATTTATTAACAATTGTTTCATAAGTCCCATTCGATTCATCACGATCTTTCAAAAAATCATAATAATATATTTTAGAAATATTTAACTCTTTTGCCACTTCATTTAAAACACTTGCAGTATAATTTACCCACTTATTTGTCGGAAATCCGAATAAAACAATTCCACTACGACCATTTAAAATATTTAATACTTCTGTTGCATTACTAAAAACAAACACATTATCATTATCAACTAAATTATAAATTTGTGAAAATTTCTTGGCTTCACTATCAACATCTTTTTGAAAATCGATTTGACCAATAAGAATAAATAATATAATACAACCAATAAATATTATGCTATATATAACCATTTGTATTTTATTTTTAAATAAGCTCTTTTTCATAATTCACCTAATTATCATTATACCAAAGTAGTTTCATTTTTTTAAGACTCTTACTATTTAATTTGTCAAAATATGTCTAAAAAAAATTCAATATTTTTCAATCTAAGCCATTTTATATCAAATGAATTGCTATCTTCCTCTATTACCCTTTGATTTACTAACAATTTTTTCTTCTAACAAAAACAACATTTTCATATATTTACCCAAAGATTTCTCGTCTATATATTTTGCATAACTATTTACCAATAAATTACGTAATTCATTTATTTTTTCTCTAACTAAATATTCATCACTTTCAGTACTATCATCTGATGCATTAATATCTAATATAATACACAATAAACTTCGATATTTAGTATTAAAATAATTAGCAACCATTTGTTCTTTCAAACTAGCATCATAGATAGTAATTTTTTCATCATTCTTCCCAATAGTCAGTCCATCTAATTTTTCAATTTCTAATATAGTAAATTCTTTTTTTACACTATTTATTTTCTCTTCCATCTTTATCCCCTATCAAATCTGGTCTTCTTTCTCTTGTTCTTTCCACTTGCATTTTTTGGCGATACCTATCTATTTTAGCATGATCACCACTAAGTAACACATCTGGTACTTTTAACCCTCTAAAATTAGCTGGCTTTGTATAAACTGGATAATCTAGTAAATTATTAGTAAAAGAATCTTCTAAATAAGAATTTTCTTTAATCACTCCATCTAACAATCTTACAACCGAATCAGTAATCACCATTGCAGGCAATTCACCACCTGTTAAAATATAATCACCTATACTAATTTCTAAATCAACAAACTTCCGAATTCGCTCATCATAACCTTCATAATGCCCACAAATAATTATTAAATGCGTTTGTTTTTTTAAATCATGAGCAACTTTTTCCTGATAATTAATTCCCTGAGGACAAGTTAATAATACTAAACTATTAGAAGTTTTTAAATCTTCAATTGCCCTTACTATTGGTTCACACATCAAAACCATTCCTGATCCGCCACCATAAGGAGTATCATCTACTTGCTGATGTTTACTCAAAGAATATTTACGAAAATCAATAATATTGATTTCTACTTTTTCTTTTTCAATTGCCCTTTTGATAATTGATTCTGTTAAAAAGCCTTGAAACATTTCAGGAAATAACGTTAATATATCAATTCTCATATAATTAAATCACTTCCTCTATTAGTTATAATTTTTTTATTTAATAAATCAATTTTTAAAATATATTCTGCCACATTAGGTATATAAAAAACTTTGTCGCCTTTTATTTTCCACAATAATTGTCCTTTATTTAAAATATAATCAATAACTTCACCAATAACTAAAGTATCATCCCAAACTTGAAAACCAATAATATCTTTGTATAAATATTCGCCATCATTTAAAAATAATTCACTTCTTTTAACATAAACATTTTGACTCTTATATTTTAAAACTTCATTAATATTATCTTTATTAACAAAACTAACCATATCATAATTCTTATGAACTCGATAACTTTTAACTACTTCTTGATATTTATCTTTTCCAATATATAAATGACAATCACTTTTAAAAATCCGATTTTTATATTCAAAATCACTACTAATTTTTACTTCCCCTTTTATTCCAAAAGTATTAATAATTTTTCCCACTAAAATAAATGTATCCATAATATCAAACCTAACTAACATTTAAAGACATCTTGATTGTACTCTTAAATAATTATCTTTGTCAAGATTATCTTTTTTAAATATGTAATGGATTAATATCAATTTCCAAACTAACATCAGTTTTATTTAAATAAATTTGATCTAAATAATCTATTACTGACATCAACTTAGCATCAAATTGATATTTAATAACTATTTGAAAACGATAAACTTTATTAACACGAAATAAACTAGCTGTTGTTGGTCCTAAAATAATAGATGTATTTAAAATATTTTGTTTTAAATAATTACAAATTTTTGTGGCATTTTCTAAAGCCACATTATAATCTTTCGCTAATACTTTTAAACCAACTAAATAATAATATGGGGGATAGTGAAGTAAATGGCGAATATTCATTTCATACTTATAAAATGCTTGAAAATCATTATTTTTAACACAATTTAATACAAAATTATCTGGATTAAATGTTTGAATAATAACATTTCCTAATATTTCTCCTCTTCCAGCTCTTCCACTAGCTTGATATAAAAGAGCAAAAGTTTTTTCATTACTCCGAAAATCGGGAATATTTAAAGAACTATCAGCATTAATAATTCCTACTAAAGAAACTTTAGGAAAATCTAAACCTTTACTAATCATTTGTGTTCCTAATAAAATATCGTATTCTTGATTTTTAAAACTTGCAATAATTTTTTCATGACTACCCTTTTTACTTGTAGTATCTTGATCCATCCGAATTACTCTTGCATCTTTAAACAAATTTTTTAATTCTATTTCCACTTTTTCAGTCCCTAGTCCCAAATAATTTAAAGCATTTTCACCACATTGAGGACAATTATCCATTTTTTTTAAAGAATAACCACAATAATGACATCTTAAATTATTAGCCGACTTATGATAAGTCAAAGTAATATCACAATTAGGACATTTACAAGTATAACCACAATAAGCACAACTAATAGTTGTTGAATAACCACGTCTATTTAATAAAATAATTATTTGTTCTTTTTTTAAAAGACATTCTGAAATTTTATTAATTAATTCTTCACTAAAAATAAAATTACCTTTTTTTACTTCTTTTAACATATCTACAATTGTAACATTAGGTAATCTACCACTACCTGCTCTTTTAGTTAAAAATAAATGTTCATAAACTTTTTTTAAAGCTCTTGCTCTTGTTTCTAATGTTGGTGTTGCACTTCCTAGTACTAAAGGGCAATTATGATATTTTGCTCTTTTTTTTGCAATATCAATCGCATGATATTTAGGAGTATTATCTTGTTTATATGTATCACTATGTTCTTCATCAATTATTATTAATCCAATATTTTCTAAAGGTGTAAAAATAGCTGACCTAGTTCCTACGACAACCCTAACTTCTCCTCTTATTATTTTCAAATATTCATCATGTTTTTCTCCTGCCGAAAGAGCACTGTGAAAAATCGCCACAGAAGAACCAAACCATTCATAAAAACGATCAACAATTTGCATAGTCAAACTTATTTCTGGCACTAACATAATTGCTGTTTTACCATTTTTTAAAGTATTTTCAATCAAATTTAAATAAACCTCTGTTTTTCCAGAACCAGTGATTCCTTCTAAAAGAAAAACTTTATTTTCATTTGTTTGCTTAATTTTTTTATATACCGCTTCTTGTTCAAAATTAAGCTTATGTTTTTTAATCTCTTTTTGTTCATTTTTTTGAATGCGATATTCTTGTTCTTTTATTTCAATAATTAATTCTTTTTCTTTTAAACTCTTAACTACATAACTACTATAATTATTTTTTAATACTTGGCTTTTTTCTAATAATTCTTCTAATAATTCTGTTTGTTTATTTTTCTTTTGATAACTAATTAAATAATTTTTTATCTCTTCAACACTTTTATTTAATTTTAAATACGTTTTATAATAATTATAATTTCCCAAAACATCTTTTATTTTAAAGGAAGTTGGTAACATTGTTTGATAAGCAGAAATTAAAGGACACAAAGTCATTTCTTTAATATCCAATCCTAAATTTCTTAATTCTTCATTTAATTTTATTTCTGGCTCAACAATTTCCTTTATTTCTTTAAGTTCATAATCACTTTCAAAATGCTTTTTTATATCCATTACAAAACCATAAATAAACTTATTACCAAAAGGGATTTTTACTTTTTGACCAGGACAAATTAACTCTCTTAAATTATCTGGAACTAAATATGTAAAATATTTATCTATTTTTTTAGTTGGATACTCTATTAATACTTCTGCATACATAATTCCACCTTCTTTTTTAAATTATAATTTAAAATATCAAAAAAAGAAACCTTTAAAAATTTCTTAATTAGTCTCTTCCTTAACTTCAAAATCTTTTAATTCGCCATCACTAGCTAAAATTTTATTAACTTTTGCTGTAGCATCATTTAATTTTTCACTACAATTTTTTGCTAATTCCATTGCATAAGTATACTTCTTAATCGCATCTTCTAAAGGGACATTTCCGCCCTCTAATTCTTTTACTAATTCTTCTAATTCTTTTAAATTACTTTCAAATGTTTTCTCAATCATTTTTTATCTCCTTTACTTTGGCAACTACTGCCCCTTTATGTAATTTTATATTAATTAAATCATCTTTTTTTAATGCATTACTATTCTTTATTAATACATCATCTTTTTTGACAAGACTATATCCATTACTAAGAATATTTAACGGATTAACTAACTTTAACGTATTAATTAAATAATCTAAATGATGTTTTTGTTCATTTAAAAATTTATCTACAACATTATTTAATTTAATACCTAGTTCTTTTAATTTTCGCTCTTCTTTATTAATGGCATTTACTGGACTTACCAACTTTATTTTATTAATGTCAATTTCTAATTGATGCTTCTTCATATTCAATAAATTATTCATATTTCGTTTCAAATTATCCAAACATTTATCAAGTTTTTGTTCCTTAATCTCATATAAACTCATAGGATTTTTCAAAATAAAACAATTTTTTAAATTATATAATTGAATAAATTTCGTATTAACTAAATTTTTAATATTTTTATTTAATCTTATTTTATATTGATTAATTAAACTATTAATATCTTGAATAGTTGGTACCGCCATTTCGGCAGCTCCAGTAGGAGTTGGTGCTCGTAAATCCGCCACAAAATCCGCAATTGTAAAATCGGGTTCATGACCTACTGCACTAATAATTGGCGTTTTAGTATTATAAATAGCTCTAGCCACAATCTCTTCATTAAAAGCCCATAAATCTTCAATAGAGCCACCACCACGACCCACAATTAAAATATCACAATCATAATTATCAGCAATTTCTAGTTGTTTAACAATATTCGGTGCTGCAAATTCCCCTTGAACCAAAGTCGGAAAAAGAATTGCTTCACATAAAGGATATCTTCTTTTAATAGTACTCATAATATCTCGAACAGCTGCCCCAGTATCTGCTGTAATAATTCCAATTCGATTAGGATATTTTGGTATTGCTTTTTTATGTTCTTTATTAAATAATCCTTCTTTTAATAACTTCTCTTTTAATTTTTCAAATTCAATATATAAATTACCAATACCATCTAATTCCATTTCTTCAACATATATTTGGTAACTGCCACTAGCAGGATAAGCAGAAATTCGCCCTCTTGCTAGAACATTCATCCCATCTTCTGGAACAAATTGTAAATTTTTCGTACTATTTTGAAACATTACTGCATTTAATCTTGATGTTTCATCTTTTAATGTAAAGTATAAGTGTCCTCTAGTATGATTTTTAAAATTCGAAATCTCTCCTTTTAAATAAACCATATTTAAATTAAAATCATTATCTAAAACTGATTTAATATAACTATTTAATTCTGTAATTGTCTTATACTTATTATCCATAATATCTATTCCTTTATTATTTTATCTAACACTGCATTTATCATTTTTCGAACATTTTCATCACTATATTTTTTGGCTAACAAAATTGCTTCATTAATTACGACAATTTCTGGTGTATCAGTATATTTTAATTCAAAAATCCCCATCCGTAAAATCGCTGCTCCAGTTTTATCTAACCGATCAATTTGCCAGTCTTTCATATATTTATTTGCTAACTCATCAATTTCTTCTACATGAGTTGTTACGCCATAAACAATATCTTTTACAAAATCATTTTCTATATCCATATTATTTTCCATTATTTTCTCAACATCATTTAAATCTTTTTTATTTCGAAATAAATCCCATTGATATAAAATTACCATACATTTTTCTCTTAATTCACTTCTTGTTTTTGCCATAGTCTCTTCTCCACCACTAAATTATACCAAAATTACTTCTAAATTAATAGTTAATTTTTTAAATTAAAGTTGATTTTAAAAATCATTTGCATCTTTTATTACTAATATTTTTTTAATTTTATTTACTATTTTTTCTATAATTAAATCATTTCTAATTCCATAATATCTAGTTAGTTTGGGTACTATTCTCCTTTACTTTATAAAGTGAAAGGAGGTGAAATTATAAGAAAATCTAAAAAAACATAATTATTTTAATTACGATTTTCTTATTTATTTTTTAAATCTTGAGTTAAATCATACAAATAATTTAAAGCTTCAATAGGACTCATACTTAAAGGATTAATACTTTTTAATTTCTTTTCTAAGCCATCCTCTTCTTTTGAAGCTTCTAATAATTCAAAACTAAGTTGAACTTTATTACTATTGACATCTTTCTTTTTTCCACTTTCATATTCTTTTAGTATTTCATCTGCTCTTTTTAATAACGCATCAGGCATCAAAGCTAACCTAGCCACATGAATTCCATAACTTTTATCAATTGCCCCATCTTTAATTTTATGTAAGAAAGTAATCTTCCCGTCTTCTTCTACAGCACTAACATGCACATTTTTAATAGTTTTATATCTTCTTTCCAAACTAGTTAATTCATGATAATGTGTCGAAAATAGTGTCAAAGCCCCAATATTATCACTAATATATTCCAAAATTGCTTGAGCTAAACTCATACCATCATAAGTAGCTGTTCCTCTTCCAAGTTCATCAAAAATTATTAAACTTTTTTCTGTGGCATTAACTAAAGCATTTCTCGCTTCTTTCATTTCCACCATAAATGTAGATTCACCACTAACTAAATCATCGGATGCTCCAATTCTTGTAAAAATTTTATCAATAATTGGCAATTTTGCCATTTTGGCAGGAACAAAAGAACCCATTTGCGCCATTAAAACAATTATAGCAATTTGTCGCATATAAGTCGATTTACCACTCATATTAGGACCAGTTATTAAAAGAGTACTAGCAGATTTATTCATTATACAATCATTAGAAACATATAAATCACCACTGACAATTTCTACAACTGGGTGTCTTCCTTCAATAATTTCTAAATCTTTACTATCATTTAAAATTGGTCTTACTAAATTAAGTTCTTCACTACAAATAGCTAAAGCTAAAATTGCATCAATATTACTTATTGTATCTCCCGTATGTTTAATTTTTAAAATCTCTTTTTTAATAATATTCTTAATTTCAATAAACAAATTATATTCTAATTCAATAATTTTCTCTTCGGCATTTAATATTAGGGCTTCTTTTTCTTTTAATTCAGGAGAAATAAAACGTTCACAATTTGCTAAAGTTTGTCTTCTTTCCCAACCAAATTCTTCTTTAACATCTTTTATTTGTCCTTTGCTAACTTCAATATAATATCCAAAAATTCGATTAAAACCAACTTTCAAATTCTTTAAGCCAGTTTCTTCTTTCAATTTATTTTCAAAAGCCACCAAAAAGTCTTTTCCCCCACTGCGAATACTTTTTAATTCATCTAACTCTTTATTATAACCATCTTTAATCAAATAACCTTCTTTAATACTAATTGGAGGATTTTCATATAAAGCCATTTCAAGTAGCATAAAAATATCTTGATGAGTATCAATATTTTCTTCAAAACCTAATTCTTCTATTATTTCTTTAATTCGTGGTAGTACTTTCAAACTATGTTTAAACTGTAATAAATCTCTTCCATTAACATTACCACAATTAATCTTACCACATAATCTTTCTATATCATATATTTCATACAATAAATCTTTTAACTCATCTTTTAATAAAAAATTATTATTTAAAACTTCAATCTTATCATATCTTCTATTTAACATATTTATATCTTTTAAAGGATGCATTAGATAACTCTTTAGTTTTCTTGAACCCATCGCTGTCCGACACTTATCTAATAACCAAATTAACGAATATGTCCGATCTTTTAATCGTAGTGTTTCAAACAACTCTAAATTTCTAACTGTATGAATATCCATTTCTAAATAATCAACTTTTCTTATTTCTTTACAACTATTAAAATGGCTTATATCTTTCAATTCTCTTACAACTAAATAATAAAATAAATGATTAACTCCTGCTTTACTTCTAGCATCATTTAAATCTTGTAAAAATAAAATCTCATCTTTATAATATTCACTACAAAATACTACATCAATTCCATATTTTTCTTTTAATAAATGAATTAAATCACTATTAGCATTATCTAATAATACAACTTCTTTAATCCCTAAACTAAGAATTTCACTAATTACCAAATCATTTTTATGTTGAATAGTTAAACTGTTTAATTCTCCTGTTGAAATATCAGCATAAGTAATAACAAAAATATCACCATATTCTAATAGACTGGCAATATAAGAATTACTATGTTCATCAAGCATTTCATAATCTGTAATAGTACCTTTACTAATTACATCAACAACGCCTCTTTTAACCATTTCTTTAGCTTGCTTAGCTTCTTCTAATTGTTCACAAATGGCTACTCGATATCCCTTATTTACTAATTTTTCTAAATAACTTTTTACGGCATGGTAAGGAATGCCACACATTGGTACTCTTTCTTCTAGTCCGGCGGATTTTCCTGTCAATGTTAGTTCTAATTCTCTTGAAGCAGTTATTCCATCTTCAAAAAAAAGTTCATAAAAGTCCCCCAAGCGAAAAAATAAAAGTTCTTCTTTATACTGATCTTTTATCTCCATATATTGCTTCATCATAGGGGTTAATTTTGTTCTATCTACTTCATTTCTTTTCATGCCCACTATTATACTATTAAGTTTTTCTTTTGACAATTTAAAAAAGAAATTTTTTCGTAAATTTCTTTCTTTCTGCAATATTTTAGCTATTTCAAGCTTCTTTTCAATCTTAATTCCTCACTTTTTTGATAACCTTCTTTATCAAAATCATCAGATAACATAATTGGATAAATACTAAAAATAACCCCAGAATTTAGCGCCGTTAAAACTGCAACATCTTTAGTAGGACAATCTTTATTTTTTAAACCCACAAAATAATCTAAATGCATTCGATATACTTCACTACCTTTAAAATAAGTAGGATTTAAATTTGCCATTTTTTCTTTAACATCTCTTAATAACTTTTCATAATCTAAATCTTGAAAAAAACAACCTAAAGTATTCAGTCTACTTTCATCAGCATGTCTTTTAATATGTCTAATCAAAACTTCTTCATCTAAAGGGGTTAACAATCTTTTAAATGAATAAATTCGCATTTTATTACTACTTGTTGTCACTCGGCCCAACCAAACATCTAATTGACTCTCTAAATTTAAAAAAATTCTTCCTATGCGCTCTTCCAAATTAGTTCGTGGAGCTTGTTTTAAATAATAATCTGCTTTTTCATAATCTCCTTTAAGAATTTCCAAATAAATCAACTGGAGCAGTAAATCAATTTTTATATTTTGTCTATTTTTTAAACTCGCAAACACTTTTTCTGCTAAATCATATTCTCCTAAATTAACTAATGTTAGACCAATATAAATACGTGATTTATCACGAAAATCCGGCAAAGATAAACTTTTCCGAAAATAACTTAAAGCTGTTTTATAATTATTTTCATCTAGTTCTAATAAACCATATAAATTAGAAAGAACATCTTCATTTCTATAATAATTATTTTCTAAAAGTATTCTAGCATCTCTCGTTTTTCCTTCAATCAAATCCATTTTAATCAACTCTTCAATTGCGTGATTACGAATATCAAAAATTTCGGCTGCTCTTTCTAAATGAAAACGTATTCTCGGATCACCTTTTAAATACTTTAATTCTTCTTGTTTTAGCATATGAATACTCCTTAAATGTTTTTATTTTATCATAGCTAAATAAAAAAGCAACATATTTATTGCCTTAATTTCTTTCTTCTTTCCTTATAATCGGGTATTACTCTTCCAACAATCTCCCAAAAATGCTTCCCATGATTACCTTCATAAAAGTGCGCCATTTCATGAACAATAACATAATCAATTAACGCTATATCTTTTTTTAATAATTCACTATTTAAAGTTATAGTTTTATTTCTTGTATTACAAACTCCCCATCTAGTTCGCATCTTCCGGATTTTTAATTGAAACTCTGGTAAATTATTAAAACATTTTTTACAAATATCAATTTCTTCTCTAAAAATTCGTTCACATTCTCTTGTATAAAAATCATTTAAATCTTCTTCATCATGACAAGTTAATGTTGACCTCGAAATAGTGACTTCCTTAACTCGGTTATCAAATACAACCTCATAGCTTAAACCCAAATACCAAAATAAACTATCCCTAGTTTTTCTTTCTATTGCATCCTCATACATTTTTAATAAACTCTTTGAATTTTTAGTAATTAAATTCTTAACTTCCATATCCGTAATAAATTTAGGTGCTGTAACTATTAAAGTACAATTATCATCAAATCGAAAATATAAATTTTTATTATCTTTTCTTACTATTTCATAATTTATAATATAATCATTTAATTTAAACTTCATACTATATCCCTACTACATTTTATCAAAAAAACTATTCTTTTTCAAATAATCAATTTATTTTAAAACACAATATTGTTCTAACCAAAAATAATCTTTATTTTTAAAATCACAAACAAACAAGTTATCACTCATTAAATAATTAACTAAAAAAGTTGGTTTAATTACATTACTTTTTAAAACAATATGACTGCGATAAACTTTTAACATACTTTCTTCTGGTATATATTTATTATTTATTTTATGAACATTACCATCTTTTTTATAATAACGATTATTTTTAAATAAATTATTAATTCGACTATTTAAATAATTAATATCAAAAACATCAAAAATATCACTATAAACTTTAAAAGAAACACTCATATAAGAATTATCTAAATAATATAAATTTTCAATAGTCCTATATAAATTATATGGTGTTTCTTTAGTTAATATTGTCATTTCTTTTTTTATTTTAAAGACATAAAATGTTCGCATTATCTTCACCCTAAAAAAATTATACAACAATAAGATTAAATAAATTGTCAGTTTATGTCATAGTTAATTATTTTTTTAAAATACTCATTATCTTAGCTTTTATTCCATCAATATCTAAGCCATAAAACTTTAATAATTCTTCTTTTGTTCCGCTTGCTACAAAAGTATTAACTCCTAAAATATATTCTTTACTAGTGGCATATTTATGCCAATTACTAGAACTTGCAAATTCTAAAACAAAAGTTGGTATCTCTTTTGGTAACAGAGTATTTTTATATCGTTCATTTTGAATTTCAAATAATTCAGTTGCTGGTATACTTACTACTCGAAAATCTACACCATAAGCTGCCAATTCAGTAGCAATTTTCATAGCTAAACTAACTTCACTCCCACTAGCAATTAATATTGCATTACACATTTCTTTTTCTTTTTTAACTCGGTAGGCACCAGCCATAACATATTTATAATTAGTTCCTTTTAATTTTGCAATTTTTTCATTTCCAATAATGATTGTACAAGGTTTATGATAATTAGCAGCAATATCATATACCCCAATAACTTCATCCACATCACATGGTCTTAAATTAACAAGACCATTAATAGTTCTTAAATGATTTAATTCATTATAAGCGCCATAGCCAACTTTTTCATAATTATTTAAAACTGTATCTTGCGTAAAAATAAATTTAACATCCAACTCACTTTGAACACTTAAAAGAAGCGCCCCATTTAAAACATTCATATGAATTAAAGGCGTACTTATAAAAACTTTAAAACCTAAAGCAGCAAGACCACAAGCAATTCCTCCCATACCCATTGTTCTAGATCCAAATAAAATATTTCTTCCGGTAGGATTATCTTTATGCAGAATACTAGATTTTACAATATTACTTTTGGTAAAAATAAAGTTATCATCACTGCCACATAAGATAAAAGGACTCTTACTAGCAAAAACATTAAATATTTTACTATTACTATTAATTATTTCTTCTTCATACCCATCATGAATTTTAATATTTTCAGGTTTAAAATTAATCGTTTTTTTACCAGTTTCTAAAAAATCTAAGACTTGTTTAATTTTTAAATCTTTTTCGGATACTTGTTTTAACTCTTGCCATTTAGCTAAATCTTTATTTAACCGTTTATCCACACTTTTAATAAAATATTCATAATCATCTTTAGTAAAATATTCATTACCAACTGCCCATTCTTCTTTTAATTTTTTCATTTCACTATCACTTAATGGTTTATTATATCCTTGATTACTACCTTCTTTAGTACTTCCTTTTCCATAAACCGTTTTAATAATGATAGCTGATGGTTTTTTCTTAAATCTTGCTTCTTCAATTGCCCCATTAATATTTCCTAAACTATCATTTATCTCTTCAACATTATATTTTAACGATATAAAGCGATCAATCAAATTTTCATTAAATGTTTCTACTGTTGCACTATCTTTGCTAATTCCATCCTTAATGACAATAAAAATAAGTTTATTTAAAGATTCACAAGCAGCATAACTCATCGCTTCATAAGAAAGACCACTCATAATATCTTCTTCTGTACAAATACAATAAGTATGAAAATCAATCACATTATTTTTACTATCTTCAATCTTTATTAATTCTTCTAAATATCTCTCACCTAAAGCTATCCCAACACTTGAAGAACATATATCCCCATCAATAATTGAACCAATTTCAATCCCTTTTAATTTTCTATTTGCTACTCCCGAAACTAAACTATTAAATTGTTTGTATTCCATTAAATTATCTAAACTTGGATTACCATATGTTAAATGTAGCATTGAATACATTAAAGGTAATAAACGATTACTTACAATAACCCGATCTCTATTTATCCAACTCGGATTATGACGATCAAATTTTAGGTGATTGGAAAATAAACTATATAAAATATGCGCACTAGCTAAACAAATACCTGTATCGCCACTTCCTGCTTTTTTAATCATATCTAAACTTAAATATTTAACTTCATTTATTATTTTACTATCTAATTTATTCATTTTAACTCCTTTTAATTAAATTATTAATCTTTTCTACCGCTTTATTTTGATCTAATTTTTGCATATTTTTTTGTAAACTAGCAATATCACTAGAATCAATCTCTAAATGTTTAATTAATCTTTTAAATTGGCGAATATTTTTAACTCGAAAACCATAACCTTTTTTCGCCATAAATCTCGCATTATATTTTTCTTGTCCTCCTAGTCCTGGAACTAAAAGCATTGGCACTTTCATCTCCAAACATTCTGTAACTGTCGCTCCACCAGGTTTACTTATTACTAAATCACTTATTTTCATTAAATTAAGTACATCTGTTGAATACCCTAATACTAAAACATTTCTAACATTCTTTTTATTAATATATTGTTCACATTTTCTTTTTAATTTAACATTCTTACCACAAATAAAAATAATATCAGCATTAGTATTTAACTTAATAATCATTTTAAAATAGTCATAGTAATACATACTACCCATTGAACTACCACCAAAAAACAAATATATTTTTTTATCTCCCTTTAAATTATAACGTTTTAATATTTCACTATTATTATCAAGCTTGGCAATCTGTTGAATATTTAAAGGAAGTCCAAAAGCATATACTTTCTTATGGTCAATCCCTCTTTTTACTAACTCTTCTTTAACCATTTCATTACCAACAATATAACCATTTTCTAATTTATGATTTTTAGTCCAACATTCATGAGTACGATAATCTGTAATAATTGTATAAATCTTACTTTTAATTAAACCAATCTTATTATAATAAGTAATAATATTGCTACCATAAAAATGACTTGATATAGTAACATCAGGATTAAATTTGGCAATTATATCTCTTAATCTCTTATTATCATAACTTTTTTTAGCTACCATATTGTGTCCTAAAGTCGATAGTTTATGATCCATTAATTCATAACAAGTATCAAAAATTGTTTCTGAACGATGCCGACAAACAAAATCCATTAATTTTATTCCTATTTTCCCCATTAAATTGCCATAATCTGTCATATCAAGTAACAACACTTCCATACTTTGATTATGCTCTTCAATATATTTAGCCACATACTCTGCAATTGATTTATGCCCTGAACCATATCTAGCATAGATAACTAATATTCTTTTTTTCATATTTTTTCCTCTTAACATTATTATAAAATATTTTGAAAAAGAAAACAATGAATTAATTATTCATTGTTAAATGTGGATTATCTGGTAAATTATTATTAATGTAACTAAACCGGACGTTCAGGAGCAATATTCCTATAATAATAACCGAATAAAAGACGACAATACCTCCCATATTCAATAACTTTTCTTTTTTCATAATATCACTCCTTCTTTCACACTAATATTATCATGAACAATTGTTTGTATCAATACCCAAATTTTTATTTTCAAAAAACTAAACAATTGTTTGACATTTATATTTTTTCATTGTAAAATTAATTTAAAGGGAGGTCCATTATGAAAGGTACCAAAATTACTAAAAGACAACAAGATGTCTTAGACTTTATAAAAAAATATATTGCTACACATGGTTATCCACCAGCTATTCGGGAAATTTGTAAAGGTATTAAATTATCTAGTCCTGCCACTGTATTTGTTCATATGAAAAACCTAGAACAATTAGGTTATATTAAAACAACAAGCAATAAATTTCGAACAATTGAAATATTATGCGAAAATGAATACCTAGAAGAAAATGAAGATGTGGTTAAAGTTCCCCTTTTAGGTAAAATAACTGCTGGTTCTCCAATTACCGCTATTGAACAACCTAATGAATTTTTTGATATTCCCGCAGCTTTAATCCCAGCTACTGCTACAGTTTTCACTCTACACGTTAGTGGCGAAAGTATGATTAATGTCGGAATATACGATGGGGACTATGTTATTGTCCAAAAACAAAGTAATGCTAAAAATGGCGATATTGTTGTGGCTATGACTGAAGAAAATGAAGCAACTATTAAAACCTTTTACAAAGAAAAAGATCATATTCGCCTTCAACCTGAAAATGATACAATGGATCCAATAATTTTACCAAACTGCACTATTTTAGGTAAAGCTATTGGGTTATACAGAAAATTTTAAACAAAAAATAAATCCCCTTAAGAGATTTATTTTTTTACAAATTCAAACATTTAACAATTCAATTTCTTGTAATGATAAGCCAGTACATTTATGAACCATTTCAATATCTAAGTTGTTTTTTAACATATTTTTAG
>CANRTI010000014.1 GCA_947642635.1 uncultured Mycoplasma sp.
CAGCCATTGATTAGACTCTCTTTTTTATTAAGTCCTTGACAAAGGGTTCATTTTAAGTTTATATATCCCTTATTTTCAAGCCGGAACTAATACTTACGCAAGTTTAAATAATCTAAAAAAAATCTATGAAGAATTATTAAAATATCCTAAAGTAGTTGGAATAGCTATTGCCACTAGACCTGATTGTTTAAGTGATGAGATTATCAACTATTTAAAAGAATTAAACAAAAAAATTTTTGTCACTATTGAACTAGGGCTTCAAACTAGTAATGATGAAACTTTAAAATTTATTAAACGAGGTCATGATACATTATGTTTTATCGAAGCAGTTCAAAAACTTAAAAAACATCATATTTTTACTGTAGCCCATATTATTAATGGCCTTCCTTATGAAAAAGAAACCGATATGTTACAAACTGTCCAACTTTTAAATGATTTACAAATTGACGGTCTTAAAATTCACATGTTATTTATTTCGCAAAATACAAAATTAGCTGCAATTTATCAAAAACACCCCTTTCCTATTCTAAGTAAAGAAGAATATATCAACATTGTTATCAAACAATTAGAAATACTAAGTCCAAAAATTGTAATTGAAAGAATTACAGGAGATCCCATTAAAGAAGAATTAATTACACCAACATGGCTTTTAAAAAAATTTTGTCTTTTAAATGATATTGATAAAGAAATGGTTAAAAGAAATACTTATCAAGGAAAATATTACAAAAATTAATTTTCAACATAATCAACTGTATCACTGTTACTTTTTATAAATCCATATTTATCTTTTATATAAGCATACAATTTTTTCTCACCAAGACTATTACTTAGAGTATAATTTGTATTTACAGATAATCCCACAATTGTTTTCCAATTACAATTATCTACATCATCTACATCTAAAATACAATAATTTGTAACATCTTCGTCTTCCCAACTTAAATAAACATCCGTTTCAAAATTATTAATAGTATCTGGATTATTATCTCCACCTATATAAAAATCAAAAGTTCCTTTAATATCACTTTTTAAAGTAATTGAATCTGTTACACCATTAGTAATATTATTAGCAGCATCTTTCAAAAAAACATACAATGTTTTTATTCCTTCTTCCCCATTTAAAGTATAAGTAGCATTTATTTCTTTACTTGCATCCACTTCTTGCCAATTACAAAGATTTGAAGAATTTTGCTCATTAATACAATAATGTGTTATATCGTTATCTTGCCATTTTATATAAACACTTGTATCTTTTGTCTTTGTAAGACTAGGATTATTACTTCCACCGATAAAAAAGATTACACTATTCCTTAATTCTTTTTTATCAAAATATAAATAACAAGAAATACTTTTTTGTGTAGTAATTTTATAACTATTTTTCTCTTGATTAAAAATTAAAGTTCCTGTTGGCATAATATTCCCATTTTGATCAACACAATTAGATTTTTCTGCATTAAAAACATACCCTATTTCTGGCCAACTATTGGAATAGCTTTTTTTATATTCTCCATCACCATCATTTAACATAATTGCTAAAGATTTACTATTTTCTTCACTTAACGTTTGTGATTGAAAATTATGTATATAAAATTTTAATGTACCAAATATTCCCAATAACAAAAAAACTCCTAATAATTGCCACCATCTTCTTCGCATTAGCCACTCCCTATTAATTATTATCTAGTCTAATTATATTAAAATTATGTTTTAAAATCAATGTTTAAAAAAAGAAAGTTATTTTATTTAACTTTCCATTTTTTCAAATTGGCTATTATATAACTCGGCATATTGTCCATTTAATTTTAAAAGTTCTTCATGATTACCTTGTTCGATGATATTCCCATCTTGCATCATTAAAATCAAATCTGCATTTTTAATAGTAGATAATCTATGAGCAATAATAAAACTAGTTCTACCTTCTGTCAATTTATCCATCGCTTTTTGAACCAATTCTTCTGTTCTAGTATCAACACTACTAGTAGCTTCATCTAATATTAAAAATGGCGCATCTTCAATCATTCCTCTTGCTATAGTTAATAATTGTTTTTGTCCAGATGATAAAGTCTCACTATCAGATAATTTTGTATTATATCCATTAGATAGAGTTTTAATAAAATGATGTAATCCCACCACTTTACAAACTTCTTCAACTCTAGCATCCGATACATTTTTCTTATTATATTTAATATTTTCTTTAATAGTTCCTTCAAATACCCAAGTATCTTGTAAAACCATAATAAATAAATCATGAATATTTTCTCTTGTTAATTCTTTAGTCGAAACTCCATCAATTCTTATATCCCCAGAATTTATATCATAAAATTTCATCAATAAATTAACCATCGTTGTTTTCCCAGCACCCGTTGGGCCTACAATTGCAATTTTATCCCCAGGCTTTGCTTTAACTGTAAAGTCTTTTATTATGGTTTTATCTTTATCATAGCCAAAAGTAACATGGTCAAATTCAATTTCTCCTTGAACTTTATTTTTAATTAATTTTTTCGTTAATTCATTTTCTTTTGGCATCTCTTCTTCATCTAAAAATTCAAATACCCTCTCACTAGCAGCCGCACATGATTGTAAACTCGAAATCGATTGTGCTATTTGCGATAATGGTTGAGTAAATAATCTAATATATAACATAAAAGCTACTATAACCCCAAAATCTATCACATCATTAATTGTTAATAATGCTCCTACTATACATACACAAACATATCCAAAGTTACCTATAAATCCCATAATTGGATGCATAAGTCCTGATAAAAATTGACTTTTGCGAACATCTTCATACATTTTATCATTTATAACTTCAAACTTTTCATTAGCTTCTTTTACTCCATTATAAACACTTACTACATTATGACCAGCATACATTTCTTCAATATGCCCATTTAATGAGCCAAGATCATTTTGTAATAGTTCAAAATATTTTTGCGATTTTGAAATAATTATAATCATCAATACAAACCCAATTAAACTAGAAACAATAGCCGTTAAAGCCATAATTCCATTAGTTATAATCATCATTAAAACTGAACCAATCAAAAGAGTTATACAACTTACCAAATCACCCAAACTTTGATTCATTGTTTGACTCAAAGTATCAACATCATTAGTAACTCGCGATAAAATATCACCATAACTATTTTTATCAAAATATTTTAAAGGCATTTTATTAATTTTCTCAGTTATCTCTTTTCTTAAAGTCTTAGAAAACTTATTTGTAACAACTGCCATTATATATTGTTCAAAATAACCAAAAACAGCACTTACTAAATATATACAAACTAATGTTAAAGCAATCTTTTTAACTGCATCTATATCAATACCTGTCATTAATCCATTAGTTATTAAATTAGTAATTTCTTTTAATTTATCCGGACCAATAATAGATAAAATTGAACTAACAAAAGCAAGAAAAACGGCAATTCCAATACCTACAGCATATGGTTTACAATAAGCTAATAATTTTTGCATTGATTTTTTAAAATCTTTTGCTTTAACATTTCCTGTTTTACCTCTTCCTGGATGCACTATTTCTCACCTCCACCATTAATTTCACTTTCTGATAATTGCGACAAAGCAATTTCTTTATATATTTTACATTTTTTTAATAATTCTTCATGGGTCCCTTGCCCAACAACTTTTCCTTCATCTAATACTAATATTAAATCTGCATCTTTGATTGTGCCAATCCGTTGAGCTACAATCAAATTAGTAGCATCTTTAGTATATTTTTTTAACTCTTTTCGCAAAGTAAAATCTGTTTTATAATCAAGTGCACTAAATGAATCATCAAATATATATATTTCAGGATCTCTTGCGATGGCTCTTGCAATTGCTAAACGTTGCTTTTGACCACCAGAAATATTTGTTCCTCCTTGAGCAATATGAGCATCATACTTATCTTGCATCTTTAAAACAAAATCTGTTCCTTGTGCTACATCTATCGCTTCTTTAATTTTCTTTAAACTTGGTTTTGAACGTCCATTATCCCCATAACTTACATTTTCTTTAACTGTTCCACTAAACATAACTGCTTTTTGCGGAATATATCCAATAATATTATGAAGTGCTTCTAAATTATATTCTTTAACATTTACTCCATCAACTAATACTTCTCCTTCAGTAACATCATAAAAACGTGGAATTAGATTTATCAATGTACTTTTGCCACTACCAGTAGAACCAATAAAAGCAATTGTATCACCTTTATGAGCTTTAAAAGAAATATTTTCTAACATATACTCATCAGCATCCGGATATTTAAAAGAAACATTTTTAAATTCTACCGTTCCTTTTAAAACTCCCTTGGTAATTTCACCATCAGTAATATGTTCTTTAGTTTCTAAAATTTCCAAAATTCTTTTAGCTGACACAGCTGCTCTTGGATAAATTATAAAAATCATAATTAACATCATAAAGGACATTAACACTTGCATTGCATAAGAAGAAAATACAACCATGTCACTAAATAATACGACTTTATCCATTAAACCGGCTTCATTAATTAAAAGTGCCCCGATAAAATAAATAGATAAAGACAAAGAAGACATAACCAGAGTCATAACCGGAAATAAAAATCCCATTGTTTTTTGATTATATAATTGTGTATTTTTTAATTCTTCATTTGCTTTTTCAAATTTCTTTTGTTGATAATCTTCAGCATTAAAAGCTCGAATAACCCGTATACCAGTTAGATTTTCTCTTGTAATTCGATTTAAATTATCAGTTAATCTTTGAACAATTTTAAATCTTGGAAACACTTTAATCATTAAAATAATAATTGTTACTAACAACACAATAACAGCTACAATTGTTACTAAACTCCAAGCAAAATTCTTTCCTGATATTTTAATAATCGCCCACGTTGCCATAATCGGAGCTTTAATAATTGCTTGCAAACCCATAGCAATTAGCATTTGCACTTGTGTTACATCATTAGTAGTTCTTGTAATTAAACTACTTGTTGAAAATTGTTTGATTTCTTCGGCTCCAAATTTTCCAACTTTTTCAAAAATCGATTTTCTAGTTATTTTTCCAAAATACGCTGCTACATTAGCGGCAAAATAACCAACAACGAAGCTTGCTATTAAACTACCGAAAGCACAAAGCAGCATAAAGCCACCTTCTTTTAAAATACTTCCAATTTCACTACCTTCAGTTTGCACTAAAATAGTTATTTTTGACATATAATCAGGTATTTTTAATTCTAAAAAAACATTAATAGAAACAAATACTACACATATTAAAGCAAAAACAACTTGTTTTTTACCTAAATTTTTTAATAATTTAAACATATTATTCTTTCCTTTCTAAATAAACTTTTATCTATTTTAATAATAAATTGTGATAAATACATGAAATATAATTATTTTTTTATTTTAAATTACTACTTCCATCTTCATAATTTATATTAATACCATCTTGTACATTATATACAAATACATTAAATTTGACACCCACACCGTTATCTTCCACCGAATAAGCTTCCATTAAAACTCCACTTGCTAAAAGATTACTTTTTTCATAAATAGGCGTTACACGATACATTACATGATTTTTAGTCTTTTTTACATATTCCGCCACTTGATTTTCAAATTCTAACATTCCTTTTGTATTCATTTGTCTTGTACAAGTAATTAAATTTTTGGGATTAGCATTTTCCCCAGTTAATTGATAACCAATTAAATGACAACGATTATATAAATATTTTCCATTTACTATATCATATTTTACTGTATGCCACCCACTCGGTTTAATCATTCCAATACTTTCTCGCTCTTTAGTTGGCATTAAATCTATTCCAATATTAGTAAAAGCTACGCCGCATCTTCCTAAATTATCTAAATTACTATACTTTTCAAAAGATTTTGTATTTTTCAATTCATTTTCTTCAAAAAAAGGCACATTATTGTTAATAACAACATAATTATTACCGCTATATTGAGGAACATCTTCTAAATTATAGGAAATACTTTCTAAAGCATAACTCGTTATAAACTTATTAATTTCTTCATAATAAAAATTATATATCAAAACTAGTATAATAATGATTATGATTAATAATGAACTTTTCTTAATACCTTTTTTTCTTTTACTCATAAATACTCCAAAATATCATAATTAATTATATAGACTCCTTTTAATAATGTCAACCAAATATGAACAAATGTTTATAAAAAAAGATTAACAATTTAATTAATTGTTAAAATCTTCTTCTCTAAATCCTTTTTGATATAATTTCATTTTAATTTGATACTCCAAAGTATCTCCACTATATTTCTTACTTAATTTATTTTTTAGTTTTAAATATTCTTTTGCAAAAATTGCTTTATTATCATTAAATCTCTTTTTATTTAAAACCTCATTAATATCATTACCTAAAAACCCGCGATTAATTAAATCCATATATATCTTTCTTTTTAAATTATTAGCAGATAAATTATGATTACTTAAAATCTTTTTATCAATATATTTTTCAATTTTATTAATCCATTCACTCTTATCAATTGTCTTTAAATAATTATCAATTTCCCAATCTTTAAAATCTAACTTTTTTAATTCAAACAATATTTTTTGTGGTCCAACTAATTTTAAACTTATTGCATCATTTATATAAGCTTCTATATATACTTTATTATTTAGATATCCTTCTTCTTTTAATCTATTAATAGTATACATAACACATTCTTTTGAATAATCTTTTAACTTATTTTTTATTTCTTTCTCAGTTCTTAATTTTGTATTTAAATATTTAAGTGCTACATAATAACTTTCCAAATTTTTATTATCTTGTACTAATTTTAATAGTTCATCTTTTGTTATTTCTTTTTTTAACAATAACTCATATTTTAAAATCACATCATCGTAAATATCTAATTTACTATTATCAGCAAACGTTATTTCATATAAATTATTTTTCTTCTTTTTGTAATTTACTATTTTCATATTCTCTACATGCATTACTTAAGTCTTTAATTAAATTATCCACATCTTCCATCTTCGCAAGTCTTGCTCCACAAGCAAATTTATGACCACCACCATTATAATTATTAGCGATCTTATTAATAATTGGTCCTCGACTTCGAATACTTATTTTATATTGTTTATTTTTTACATCTTCAGTAATAAAAATCCAGACTAATAATTCATCTATAAAATTATAATTATTAATCAAATTAGACGGAGTAGCCACATCTACATTAAATTTTCGCAAATCTTCTTCAATAATTTTAATATATCCTAAATGATTATCATCTACAACTAAATTATTTGTAATAAATGCAATAAATTTATGTTCTATCAAAGGTCTAGTATAAAGAATATCATACAAAGATGTAAAATCAATTTGGCTTTGACGTAATAATTCTTTTACTGTATCAAAAGTTTCATAAGTAGTATTTTTTAACGAAAATCTTTCACTATCCGAAACAATCCCTAAAAAAAGATTTTCAGCAATTTTTTGATTCATCTTTAATTTAGAATTTAATATCAACTCGGTAACCATTTGACAAGTACTAGATTTTTTTTCATCTATCCACTCAACTATTGCTTCAATATCTTCTTTTGGATGATGATCAATTTTTAAAATGGCACGATAATTTAAATTATCAATTCCATCAATTCGATGCATATTAGGAACATCTAAAACAATTAACAATGGGCTTTCTAATTCTTCATAATTAGGATGATTTAAATGGCCATAACTTTTAAATTTGGCAACTCCCGTTCCCACAGCATATACCTTTTTTTCAGGAAACGTTAATAAAATGGCATCTCTTAAAGCTATTTGAGAAGCTATCGCATCTGGATCTGGGCCAACATGTCTTGCAATAACTATTTCATTAGATTTTTTTATTTCTTTATAAATCTTATTTATTAAATTTTTATTTATTATAGTTACACCTTCTAACTAATTAGTTCCATTGTATCTAAAGCAATCATTAATTCTTCATTAGTCGGAACAACATATACTGGTATTTTAGAATCATTACTCGTAATCAAACCAAACTCACCATGAATTTGATTTTTATTAACATCAATTTTAACTCCTAAACTTTGAATTCTCTCAATTATCATTTCCCGCATTGGTATTGAATTTTCGCCAATTCCGGCTGTAAAAGTAATTACATCAGCACCATTTAATATATTATTATAAACCGCGATAAAATTAGCAATTTTTTGAGCATACATTTTTTGAGCCAAAATAGCTTTTGCATCATTTTTACTTGCTGCTTCTTCAACATCTCGATTATCACTATATTTTCCCGTCACTCCTAAAAAACCACTATTTTTATTTAAATCATTAATAATTTCTTCTGCACTCTTACCAGTTTTTTTCATAACAAAAGGAATTATTGAAGGATCAATATCACCAGAACGTGTTCCCATCATTACCCCAGCTAACGGAGTAAATCCCATTGTTGTATCTATTACCTTACCACCGTCAATCGCACATAAACTAGCCCCATTTCCAATGTGACAAGAAACAACTTTCAAATTAGGATTTTTTAAATACTCAGAAATAGTTTTAAAAATAAACCGATGACTTGTTCCATGAAAACCATATTTTCTAATTCCATATTTTTCATACCATTCATATGGTACAGGATATAAATATTCAGTTTCTTGCATAGTTTGATGGAATGTTGTATCAAAAACTCCTACATTGGGAACATTTGGTAAAACTTTCATAAATGCTCTAACTCCCATAATATTTGCCGGATTATGAAGTGGCCCTAATTCATTATATTTACTAATTCTATTTAAAACATCTTCATCTAATAACATTGATTTAGTAAATTCTTGTCCTCCATGTAAAATTCGATGTCCAACGCCTTCAATTTCTTCTAAAATACCAACAATTTTATTTTCTAATAACTCGTTAATTAATTTTTCAACTGCTACAGCATGATCGGCTAAAGAAACTTCTTTAAAGATTTTCTCACCATTATATTTAATCGTATACATGCTTCCATCTATACCAATTTTTTCAAACAATCCTTTCGCAATAATTTCCCGACTAGGAAGTTCAATTAAATTAAATTTTAAAGATGAACTGCCCGCATTAACTGATAATATTTTCATAATCTCACCTCTAATATAATTATAAAGGACTAATCTATATTTGTAAACCAACAAAAAAAGAACTTATTTCATTCTTTTTCGTACTAATGAAGCAACTGGATCAATATTCATTCCTAACTCTTATATCATATTTTCTTTACCATCATGAGTAGCACATATCCATTTCCATACTTGTTCTGTGCCATCAATAACATCTATACCATCAACTGATTGATTAGCCATATAGGTTAAATTAGATACATATGTTTTATCAATCAAACCTTGACTTTTAGCTTTGGTAAATATATCTGTTCCTCTAGTAAATAATCCAAAAGTTGCACAAACATATACTTTCTTAGCTCCCATTTTTTTAAGCTCTTCGGCTGTTTCTAAAATTGTCCCACCAGAAGCTATCATATCATCAACTACAATTACTGTCTTACCTTCTGGACTAAAACCAACATATTGTTTAGAAACCAACGGATTTTTTCCATCGACTATTTTAGTAACATCACGGCGTTTTGAAAAAAATGCATAATTACAACCAAAACGATCTGCAAAATGTCTTGCTCTTTGTTGTGCGCCTTCATCCGGAGCAACAATTAAAATATTTGTAGGATTTTCATAATCAATACCTTCATTAATTACTAACTCGGGTAATATTATGTTTGTAGTAAACATGTTGTCAAAATTATGTTTAGAAATAGCGGCCGAAACGTCTGGATCATGAGCATCAGCAGTTAAAATATTTTCAAAACCTTGATAACGACACTCTCTTAAAAAATCTGCAGCTTCCATGGATTCGCCAAAAGTTTTTCTATGTTGTCTTCCATAAGGTAAAAATGGTGCAACAAAACTTTTTCTACTTGGACAATCTTTAAGTGCACCTACTACTCTTGAAATATCCCTTACATGATCATCAGGAGATAAAGTTTTTTTTGAATAAGGATTTGGAGTTTTATCATTTACATCACAAATCACATAAACATCATCATCACGACATTCAGTTGGCAAAACAACTTTTCCCGAACCATCTTGAAATCTGATAAAATCTGCATCAACAATATTACATTCAGGAACTCTTTTTCGAAGCTCTGGCATGCAATTGTTAATAAATATTAGTTTTTTCTTCATAACATATCCTTTCTCTAAAACTCATATTCACAGTACAACTTTACAAAGAAAAAGATAATTATGAAAAAAGGTTGTACTATTTACTCACCTTTTATTCTCTAATTTCATTATAAAATATCATATCTTTTTTGTAAACAAAAAGCACTATTTTTTAGTACTTTTACGATTTTCATGATTTTCACTCTTCATTTTTTTTAAATCAGTATTCCCTAAATCCCGCAAATTACTTTCAAAATTATAACCAAAAGGATTAAAATAATTTACCATTCTTTCTCTAAATCCTTCATTTAAAACATCTTGAGCTTTATAATAACTATTTCGACCAATCATTTTATCACCATTTATATTATGGCAATATTTTTCTTTTTTAATACATCATAATAAATCTTGATATTCTAATTCTTCATGACTATCTAATTTAATTACTTTATGTTCTTTAATACATTTATAAATCATCTCTTCATAATTAATTAACTTTTCATATTCTTCACATTTCTTTTTTTCTGGATTAATTACAGGGTGTTCTGGCACAAAAATTGTACAACAATCCTCATAGGGTAAAATACTTATATCATAAGTATCAATTCTTTTAGCTATTTCAATTATTTCTAACTTATCAAAACAAGCTAAAGGTCTTATTACAGGCATTTTTACTACTTCATTAATAACATTCATACTTGTTAAAGTTTGACTAGCAACCTGCCCAATAGATTCTCCATTAACTAATATTTTAGCATTACAATTAGCGGCTATTATAGCACTAATTCGATACATCATTCTTCTCATAATTGTAATTAAATATTCATGCGGAATACTCTTATAAATACTTTCTTGTATTTCCGTAAAATTAATTACATGTAATTTAATCTCACTATTATAAGTTGCTAACTTCCTAGCAAGTTTAGAAACTTTATCTAATGCTTTTTCACTTGTATGGGGTGGGCTTTCAAAATAAATTGCTTCTAACTTAACTCCTCTTTTCATAGCTAAAAAGCCCGCAACTGGTGAGTCAATGCCGCCACTTAACATCAACAAACATTTTCCTAAAGTTCCTACAGGATAACCACCAATTCCTTTTATAGTATCTAAATAAATTAAAACTTCTTTTTGCCTAATTTCTATATTAACTATAATATCGGGATTATGAATATCAACTTTAATATCAACAATATTTTTTAATATATGACCACCAAAAATTTTTCTTAACTCCATACCATCTAAAGGATAACTTTTATCACTTCTTTTAACTTCAATTTTAAAAGTCTTAAAACTCTTTTCTTTTAATAAAGATAATAAATTAGCTTTAATTGCTTCTATTTCTTTTTCTTGAAATTTATAAGCTACTACAATTTCATGAATACCAAAAATTGTTTGTAACTTCTTAGTAACTTCTTCAAAATTATTATTTAAAGGTTTAATAAACATTCTTCCAAAATCATAATTTATTAGCACTTCATCTTGAAAAACTTTTTTTATTCTATCATTTAAAGTTTTAATAAAAAAATTCCGATTATTTTTTTTAGTTGATAACTCTCCATACTTTAAAAAAATTATTTTTTCCATACCATCACCCACCAATTAAATTATTTAACTCACTATATTCTAACTCAAATATTTCTAAAAATCTATTAATTTCCATTACCGTTGTTAAATGAGATAAACTTATCCGCATTGTTGATTTACTTCTTTTCAAATCATTATAAATAGCCATTACACTATTATTAATTTCATTATTTAAATTTGTACTAACATAAATCTCTTTACTTGATAAAATATTTGCCATAGTCTCAGCCATAATATTATCAAAACTTATATTTAAAATGTGCGGAATAGAATATTTAGTTTTATTCACTTTAATTCCTTCTATTTTTGTTATTTTATTAATAATTCTCTCATTTAATAAACTCACATACTTATCTCTTTTATCAATATCTCTAATAGCCATCTTTAAACATTCTTTCATACTTACAATCAAAGGTAAGGGTGGCATCCCCGGTTTATAATTATTTATTCTATTTCCATACAAAATAGGGGCAATTTTTATTTGATTATTTTTATACAAAAAGCCAATTCCTTTAGGACCATATATACGGTGCGCACTAATACTTCCTAAATCTATATCTCGAAAATTAATTGTTGTTTTCCCAATTGCCTGACTTAAATCCGAATGAAATACTGTATTTTCATTTTCTTTTTTGACAATTTGTCTTAACATTTTTAATGGTTGTCTTACCCCAGTATCGGCATTAACTGCCGTAATACTTACTAAAATTGTATCTTCCCGTATCAAATTTTTTAAATCTTCAAAATCTACTAAACCATCTATATCATTATTTACATAACTAATTTCAAAACCAATACTTTCCAAATAATTACATATTTCATAAATTGATTTGTGTTCTAACTTAGATACAATTATATGTTTTCCTCTTTTATGATTAGCAAGAGAAGATCCTATTAAAGCAATATTATTAGCTTCTGTTGCTCCACTAGTATAAGTAATTTCACTTTCCATTATATTAAACAAATTGCTTATTTCTTTAGTTGTATCATTTAATAACTTTTTGGCTTTTAACCCTAAATTATTATTTGAAAAAACAGAACCAATATAATCTTTGCTAATTTTGGTATAAGTATCAATAGCATCTAAAGACATTGGCGTAGTAGCACTATAATCGAGATAAATCATTTCATCACATCACTTACTATTATTATAGTATATCAAATATTAAACCTATTATAAAGAAAAAATGTGTTAAACACATTCTATAAACCACACAAATCTATCGCACGATCATTCAAATATTTCAAAACAAATTCGATTAATTCTGGTAATAAAAATATAACTACACAAAGAATTAATCTAGTTATAGTTTTACTAGTTGCTTTTTTAATAGAATCTTCATTATTAGCACCAACTGCTCCAATAAAATCAAAAGTTGACATAACAATTAATAAAATTATCGCTATATATTTCATTATACTAAAAAACTTAGTAACATAAAATGCTGGCATCTTTTCATTAGTCGGATCACCTAACAAAGAATTGCAACTATCAAAAATTGGAATGGTTATATCATTATCATCAATATTAGGACGTCTACATCCAAATCCTTTATAAAGTGTTCCATTTACTGAAAAAGAAACTGTGAAAATTTCATATTTAAAAAGACTATTATCACATTTGAATTTAGTAGTTTCAACATTAGGTTTATAATTTTTATCAGAAGTAACACAAAAAGTATTTCCATTATATTCTACAACTCCAGCAGCTACATTTCCCAAATTACAATCTTTAATTTTAGCATATTTATAATTAGGATCCATTTCAATTGGTTTATCTTCTGTTCCCAAACTAGGCTCTGTAACAACTATTTTATAATATTTACGTATAGGATCACTTCCCCAATTATTTACATGTTTGATAATAATTGTTCCAGGACTCTTAGGCGTAATTTTACAAGAATTGATTCCTCCTAAGGAAACCGCATTCAAAGATCCTTCTACTAATTCACAATGAGTTAAAGCTGTAGCACCCCCAATTTGTTTTGCTGCATCACCAACATTAAAATTCCATTCTTCTGCATCAGGATATTTACTAAAATCTATATTACTATTAGATATAAATTCATCTGTTTCACCCTCTGCAAGAATAAATGAATTATTTAAAAAATAATCGTTTTTAACTATTTTTGAAGAACTATAAAAATTTTTAACTGTTATTGTCAAAAAACTAAATAATAAAACTAAAAATATCGCAAATAGCCAACAACTATTTTTCTTCATAAACACTCCTTTTTTAGGTGTTATGATAACATAAAAAAAACAATATGTAAATTACATATTAATTTTTTATAAACCACATAAATCTATGGCACGATTATTTAAATATTTTAAAACAAATTTAATTAAAACAGGCAATAAAAAGATAACTACACATAAAATTAACCTTGTTATTGTTTTACTAGTTGCTTTTTTAATAGAATCTTCATTATTAGCCCCTGCAGCTCCCACAAAATCAAATATAGACATAACAATTAATAATACTATTGCTACATATTTAACTACATCAAATGCTTTAATTATATAAAATGCTGGCATCTTTTCATTAGTAGGATCGCCTAACAAAGAACGACAACTATCAAATTTTGGAATTTCTACATTTTCTTCAGTTTTTAATTTTCTACATCCATAACCTTTGTATGTTGTACCATTTAATTTAAATGTAATAGTAAATAAATCATAAGTACTACCTTTACAAGTAACATCTCTTGGTGTATGTTGAAAAGTATATTCATCAGTTGTTACACAAAAATCATATCCTTTAAATTTTTTAATAACACCTGTATCTCCTACTCTTATATTACATTTTTTTATATTTCCATATTTATAATTAGAATCCAATTCAGTATCATCATCAGTTAAGGGAGATAATACATTATATTCACTATAAGTAGTTTTTTTAGTACTAATTTCTGTTATTCCAACTTTTACCACCCCGATTTTTTTGGTAGTTAAAACACATTTACCATCAGGACGATTCCATATTTCTGCACCATCACCAGATTCAATGAAACACTTGTATCCTTTATCAGCTACAATTTCATCGACTCCTAAATAAATGTCTTTTCTTTTAACATTCGGGTCAACTGGTTTATCATTATTGTTATTATTATTTTTAGTTTTACGACATCCATAACCATAATAATTTTTATTATCTTTATTAAAACTAATAAAAAATAGTTCAAAATTTTCTTTATCACAAGTAACATCTTCAACTTTATATTGTCCAATATGTTCATTGGTTGTTACACAAAATTGATAGCCTTCAAATTCTCTTTTATTACCACCATAAGTATTTTTATGTAAAACGCAATTTTTTACATTTGTATATTCAAAATTACTATCTAACTTTGTCTCTTTAATTTCTAATGCTGTATACTCATAATATTTTATTACATTAGTTGTTTTATTTTGAATTTTAACTTTAATTACTCCTGGATTATCAATAATTAAAGTACATTTATCAAAAGTACTAAATCTTCCTTCACCACTTATTATAGAACAATTATAACCTTGAGCATCTGCCACTACCTCATAAGCCCCAACATAAGTACTCCTTTTTATAAAACTGCCGCCACCACCATCTTCAACAACAACTTGAGCAAGCATATCATTAAAAGAATTTTTTTCTTTATAATAACTTTTTATTATCACAAAAATATTAGTTACACACACTAATGCAACTATTATTAATGTTACAACAATTATTGTACAATGCTTTTTTTTCATCAGCAGCTCCTTATTTATAACTATTTTTAACTTTTTAACAACTATTTATACTCTTCTAACAATCTTTTATGAATACCTGGTTCAATAATATTAATCGCATTAATGGCATTTTCTAAACTATTTTTAAAATTTCCTTTATAAAAAGCTATCTCTGCTTTCGATAAACCAAAATCCACTTCTTTATTAACTACTCGATAACGATTACCATAAACAATTGCCGTTTCAGCCATTTTGGCAGTTTTTATCGTTTCATTAATAGTATTATAAACTTTTAACACTAAATCTCTTGCCGTATCTACTCTTAAATTTAAAGTCTTGATTGAAATTGGTCTTTTATCTAATTCTTTAATCATTTCATTTATCGCTAAGGTTGCTTCACTTAATTCAACATAATAATTTTTAGGAATTACAGGTAATTTATAACTTCTCACTTTTTCTTTAGCTTGATATAAAATATCTTTTATTTCTTCTAACTGATCTCGTGCTCTTAACTCATCTTCTTTAAGACTACCTAATGTTTTTAGTGCAACATTTAACTTTTCTTCAGATTTAGTCAATTTCCCATTTAAAATTTCCATTTCTTTAGCTAATTTCGAATAAGCTACAGTTTTACTTCTTTCTAATTCCACAATTTTATCATAATTATTCCTTATATTATTAAACTCTTCTTTTATTTCCCCAATAACTAAAACTTCATCATCAGATAAATCATAACTATATTTAAGATCATCAATTTTTCGATATAACTCATTATTTATTTTTTCTAATTTACTTGCTTTTATCAAAATACTTCTTTTATAATCTTCATACAACGTCTTAGTTAATCTCTCTTTATCAAAATCATTATAAAGTGAATCAAAATAATCTAAAATCGTTTTTAATTCAAAAACAGAATCTACAACATTTAAAACATTTAAACGACTAAATACATCTTGAACCTTTTTATTTACTTCTTCAATATTATAAGCTATATTTAAATAATCTAAATTATAACCTTCTAACTCCATTTTATGATAAACATTATTTATATCATCGATCCTCTTTGGAATTAAAACACTTCCTAAATTAACTATTGTTTTTGTTTCATTAATTACTATTTTTAAATTACCAATTAAATCATCAATCGCTTTAACAATTTTTCCAACTTCTAAATATTCATTTTTTTCCATAGCTTCTTCAAAAGCACTAAATAATTTATCAACATTTTCAAATTGCAACTCCAAAGGATTTTTAATAGTCTCATAATCCGCAATATTACTATTATATAAATTTCTTATTTCTCGGTAATCAGCTTTTAATTTAATAATTGTTTCTCTATTACGTTCTTCACTCAAAGTAATTTCTCGAATTTCTTCTAAAAGAAAATCAGCTTTTGTCTTTAAATAATTAATATTTAATTCCACTGCAATAAGTTCTTTTTTTAACTTTTCATAATCTCTTTCATTAAAATCATTTTGCAGTTCAATAATTTCATCAGTTATTTTTGGTAACTCTTCATCTCTTATAACTTCAAATCTTTTTTGCCAACCATTATATTTTTTCTTCAGTTCTTTATTATTAACTAGTGCTTCTACTTTATTTAATTCCGACAATATATTAGAAGAAATTATTAAATTTTTTTCGCGCTCTAAATTATTTATTTCATTAGTTAAATTTTTACGATACCTTTTATTCATCAACACTAAAACTACTACAACAAAAACCATTGTAAAAATATAATACAAAACTGCGATAAGTAAAAAAGTCTCTCTCGTCATAAAGAACCACCTTACTATAAACATTTTAACATAAAATTTTATTTTTTAGAATACATGATTAGACAATTTTCGCATTTTCTCTTGCTTATAAAATAAATATTTCTTATAATGAAAGAGAGCCTAATAGTTCTCGGTAAAAAACGAATTATTAGTTTTTTTGTTATATGGAGGTGTTTTTATGACTAAATATGTATTCGTTACTGGTGGGGTTGTCTCAGGACTTGGCAAAGGTATCACCGCATCAAGTATTGCCTTACTTTTAAAAGCGCGTAATTACAAAGTTTTTATGCAAAAATTCGATCCTTATTTCAATATCGATCCAGGTACAATGAACCCTGTTCAACATGGTGAAGTTTTTGTTACTTTTGATGGTTGTGAAACAGACTTAGATTTAGGCCACTACGAAAGATTTATTGACGAAGAATTAAATTATTCATCTAATATCACTAGTGGTAAAATTTATAAATCTGTAATTGAAAAAGAACGAAAAGGAGAGTATTTAGGAGCCACTGTACAAATGGTTCCACACATTACTAATGAAATTAAAAATAAAATTTATGAAGCTGGAGCTTCTAGTAATGCTGATATAGTTATTACAGAAATTGGCGGTACAGTAGGAGATATTGAATCTCAATCATTTATTGAAGCTCTAAGACAAGTACAATATGAACTTGGACATGAAAATACTTTTTTTGTTCACTGTACATTAATACCTTTTATTTTTGGATCAGATGAGTTAAAAACCAAACCAACACAAAATAGTGTTAAAGATTTAAGAAATATGGGCATTAGTCCCGATGCACTTGTTTGCCGTGTTCCTTTTAAAACTAGCGACAATATCAAAAATAAACTTTCTTTATTTTGTTCTGTTCCTAAAAATAATATTATTGATTCTGTAGATGTTAATAATATTTATCAAATACCAATTAATTATTATGAAGAAAAAATTGATGAAATTATTTTAGAACAATTTAAATTACCTAAAAACAAAGCTAACTTAAAATATTGGAAAAACTTAATTGCTACTGTTGATAATTTAAAAGAAGAATTAGAAATTGCTTTAGTAGGTAAATATGTTGAATTACATGATGCTTATTTATCTGTTGCTGAAGCTTTAAAACATGCTGGTTATACAGTTAATAAGAAAATTAAAATTAATTGGATTGATTCAGAAGAATTAGAAAAAAATCCAACTAACATAAAAGAAAAATTTCAAAATGTTAAAGGAATTATTGTTCCAGGTGGTTTTGGTGCAAGAGGTATTGAAGGAAAAATAAATGCTATTAAATATGCCAGGGAAAATAATATTCCATTTTTAGGAATTTGTTTAGGAATGCAATTAGCAGTTATTGAATTTGCTCGTCATGTTTGTCATATTGAAGATGCTAATTCCAAAGAATTTGATGCGATGTGTAAAAATCCCATTATCGATTTAATGGCTGATCAAAAATCAATTATCAATATGGGTGGCACACTTCGTTTAGGTAATTATGAATGTAGTTTAAAACCTGGAACCCTTGCTTTTAAAGACTATCAAAAAGATATTATTTTAGAAAGACATCGCCATCGCTATGAATTTAACAATTCGTATCGTGAAATATTAGAACAAAATGGTTTAACTATATCAGGTATTAATACCAAAGCAAATCTTGTTGAAATCATTGAACTAGCTAAACACCCCCATTTTATTGCTTGTCAATTTCATCCTGAATTTAAAAGTCGTCCCACTAAACCTCATCCATTATTTAAAAGTTTTATTGAAGCAGCCAATAAATTAAAATAAAAAAATGTTGAAACATTGTTAGTTATCAACATTTTTTTTTAAACTTTCAATAGCTTTATTATAATCATCACTCATGCAAACAAATGAACCACTAATAATATTATTAATTCTATAATCTTTTAAATAAGAAATTGTTTCTGAATTAATACCCCCATCTATTCCAATTAAAACTTTATAATTTTTTAAATAAGTAATTTTAGATAAAACCTCCATCATAAATTTTTGGCCACCTTTACCGGGCACCACACTCATTACCAGAACATAATCAATTAAAGGCAAAAACTCATCCAAAATATGAACATCTTCAGAAGGATTAATAGCAATTCCTACTTTAATTCCATAAGATTTTACTAAATTAATCATTTCCAAAGGATTTTTAGAACTATTTAAATGAAAAGTAATCATCCAAACATTTAAAGTAGCTAATTCTTTTACATAATTTTCAGGATTTTCTACCATTAAATGAACATCCAATTCTTTACTAGTATTCTTCAAATCTTGCAATACTTCATCAATAGTAAAATTATTATTATCTACATATATACCATCCATCAAGTCTACATGAATAAAATCTGCAATACTTTCATCAATTAATTTTATCGTATCTTTTTTAGGATATTTACTTTTCAAATAACTTACTGCAATCATTTTGACTCCTTTATAAATCTTAAATAATTTTCATAGCGAGACTGTAATATTTCACCACTTTGTACTTTAGGAATTACTTTACAACCAATTTCTTTATCATGAATACAATTTTGAAACTTACAATCTTGACTATTAAATTCTTTAAAACTATTTTTTATATCTTCCATAGAATAATTATTTATATCTAAACTAGAAAAACCTGGAGTATCAACTATATAAAAATCATCAATTTCAAATAATTCAACCAATCTTGTTGTATGTTTTCCTCTTCCTAGTGCTTTTGAAATTTCATTCGTAGCTAAATTTAAATTACAATCCATCTTATTTATTAATGTACTTTTACCAGCCCCTGTTTGACCACACACTGTAATAATTTTATTTTTCAAATATTTTTTTAACTTTTTAATATTATTATTATCAAACACATTTATAGAAATACTTTCATAATATTTGCTTAAACAATTTATTTTATTTAATTCTAAATTACTTGCTTTATCCATTTTAGTCCACACAATAACAGGTTCAATATTATTAATAATTACAATACTTAATAATTTATCTAATAATGTTAAATTTAAATTTGGTTCCACAACACTTGTTACAATTAAAGCAATATCAATATTAGCAACACATGGTCTAAGCAAATAATTCTTTCTTTCTAAAACTTCTTCAATAATATTTTTATCTGCATCAATTTTAACTTGATCACCAACTAGAGGTTTTATCTTAGCATTTCGTAATTTTCCTCTAGATTTACAATCAATTTTTTGATTATCTAACTTAACTGTAAAAGTATCACTATTAATTTTAACAATCAATCCTTGTTTTAACATAATCCATTTTCACAATTTCCAGGTTCGTTATCTTCTCCTCCAACATCCGGATCATTTATTGGTTCATTATTTTTATATACTTTGATAATAAATTTTGCCCCTTCTTTAACGGGACTACCAGCTGTTCTACTTTGGTAATAAATTGTTCCTGCTAAATTAGTATCACTAACAGTATAAGTTACTTCTAAATTTATGTTATTTTCAGCACAAAAATCTTCTACATCTTGTACTGTGAAACTACCGTCTGTAAAATCCGGATAAGCTTTACCAATACTCGCTACATATAATGTAATACTTTTACCTTTAACTAAACTCTCTCCTGGTTCTACTGATTGTCTTACAACTTGACCATCTTTAAATTCACTATCATCTTCAATTACTTCATCTTCCATATTTACTACTAAACCTCTAGCTTCTAGTGCCCCTTTTACTTCTAGATAATTCTTCTTAGTATAATCTTCTATAGTAATAGTTTCATCTCCCGTTGAAATATATAGTTTTATCTCAGAACCTTTTTTTCTTTTAGCTCCACTTGCTGGTGAAGTTTTAACTACATCACCAACAGCAACATCTTTAGAAGAAATGCCTTCTTGTTCATCTGTTACTGTAAAACCTTCATCTTGTAAAATTTTAATAGCATCACTAACTGTTTTATGTGAAACATCAGGTACCAAAATAGTCTTAGTTTTACTTGTTACCATAATAAATACAAATACTAATGTCACAATTATTATTAATCCTGTAAAAACTGATGCTAATCTAATCAATGTTTTATTTTGTTTTCTTTTCAAATCATCACCTGTTATTTTTTTTGCTACTACTTCTTTATTATTAACATTTTTACTTGAAGTATTCTTTTTCCCTTCCTCTTTAACTTGCTTAATTACTTTTGTATCATCTGATACTTCTTGATATCGCAATTTAATTCTCTCTTCATGTGCTCTTCTTGGTTCCAAACATGTTCTTAAATCTTCATGCATTTCCCTAGCATCATTATAACGATTTTTAGGATTTTTAGCCGTTGCTTTTACAATTATATTCTCAACACTTTGTGGAATATTTGGTAATTCTTCTCTTAAACTTGGTAAAGGTTCTTTTAAATGTTTAAGAGCAATTTCAACAGCATTTTCTCCCTTAAAAGGTAATTTACCAGTTAATAATTCATAAAATAAAATCCCAATAGAATAAATATCACTTTGAAGAGTTGAACCTTTGCCACTTGCTTGTTCAGGCGGTAAATAATGTACACTTCCCATAACCGAATTAGTTTGAGTAAGCTGTGTTGAATTCATTGCCATAGCAATTCCAAAATCAGTAATTTTAACTAAACCATTTTCTAAAATCATTATATTTTGGGGCTTTATATCACGATGAATTATATAAGAATCATGAGCTACTGATAATCCATCCGTTATTTGCATAACTATATCCACAGCTTCAGAAACAGTTAATTTTCCTCGTTTTTTAATAAGTTGTTTCAAATGTTTTCCTTCAATAAATTCCATTACAATATAATATTCACCATTATCTTCTCCTACATCATAAACTTCTACAATATTTTGATTAGATAAACTACTTGCCGCTAGAGCTTCTCTTTGAAATCTGCGAACAAATTTTTCGTCATTAGCTAAATCTCCTCTTAAAACTTTAACGGCAACATTTCGATCTAATATCGTATCATAAGCCATATAAACATTAGCCATTCCCCCTTCGCCAATACTTTTTATAACTTGATATCTATCACTAATCTTTTGCCCTTTCATTATCATACTATTCACCATTCCTTATTAAATAAGCTATCGAAATATTATCATTTCCACCTCTAGCATTACATTTTCTAATCAATTTTTCTACTTTTTCTTCAGATTCTAATTCTGGATCTGTTAAAACTTTTTCAATTTGCTCATCTGTTAACATGTTTGTAAGACCATCACTGCATAACAAAATAGCATCACTTTCTAAATCAACTTCAAATATATCTAGTTCTGCTTTTTCACAAGCTCCTAAAGCTTTCATTAAAACATTCTTCTTAGGATGTGTTTTTGCTTCATCTTGAGTTAGATTGCCAGCATCCACTAATAAATTTACTAAAGTATGATCGTGAGTTACTTTATGAAGTTTATTATTTTTGATAACATAGCCCGATGAATCGCCAATATTCCCAAAAATCAAATAATTTTTAGTTAAAAGAGCTGTCACCACTGTTGTTCCTAAACCTTTGGAATCAATATTCTTTTCACCATAATCCAAAATATCTCGATTAATTTCATTAATATTATCATTTAACCAATTAATTGCATCTAATTCAGAACCAATACTTGGCGTTTCATTAAATCTTTTCCCTAATCTTGAAACAACCATACTAGAGGCAACCTCACCCTTTCGGTGTCCACCCATTCCATCAGCTACAATTAAAAGAAATTCATTACTAGCATTTTTTAAAACAGTAACACTATCCTCATTATGAGAACGTACTCGTCCTGTATCTGTCATATAACATGCTTTCATCTTACACCTCTTTACTTCTTAGTTGGCCACATGCTGCACTAATACTTCCCCCAAATTCTTTTCTCACTGTTGCATTAATTCCATTTTTCATCAATATATCTTTAAATTCCTTTATTCTCTTACTTTTCTTAAAATCCAAATTATTAGTTTCATTATAAGGTATTAAATTAACATAAACATTCATACCTTGTAAAATCTTCACTAATTCCAAAGCTTCTTGTTTACTATCATTAATCATATTAAGCATAACATATTCTATAGTAACCCGTCTATTAGTTTTCCGAATATATTCCTTAATTGCCTCTAACACTTGACTAATATTATACACTTTATTAATTGGCATAATCTTGTTTCGTAATTCATCATTAGGAGCATGTAAGCTAAGAGCTAAATTAACTTGTAAATCCAAATCACTAAATTCAAAAATTTTAGGAACAATTCCACAAGTCGATATTGTAATATGTCTTGCTCCTATAGCTAAACCTTTAGCATAATTTATTATTTTAACAAAATTTATTACATTATCATAATTATCAAACGGTTCACCTATTCCCATAATTACCACGCTTTGAACCTTTTTACCATAATATTCTTCAATTAGTAATATTTGTTCTATCATTTCAAAAGTTTCTAAATTGCGAACCTTTTTTAAACGACCACTCTCACAAAATTTACACCCCATATTACAGCCAACTTGGGATGATATACAAACACTTATCCCATAATCATGTTCCATTAAAACCGCTTCCACATAATTATTGTCATGAAGAGTAAAAAGATACTTCCTAACATTTTCTCCTTTTTCTACTTTTTTAATTGATATAAAGTCTAAACTAAAATCTTTTTCTAATTTATCTCGCACTTCTTTTTTTATATTTGAAAAATTAGCAATACTTTTTTCTTTATGAATGTATAGCCATTCAAAAACTTGCAAAGCTTTAAACTTCTTCTCACCATTCTCTATAAAATAATTTTCTAACTCATTGATATTTAAATTCATTAAATGCTTCATACTATAATTTTACTATAAAATTTCCTATTTGTAACAAAAAAACTTTAAATAATATAAAATAACATATAAAAAGGGCAAAAATGCCCTCTCAAAATTGTTCAGACATGCGATAATGCCTGAATAGTGGTCATGTTTTAACGTCTTTAACACCTGACTTAGCGACTGTTAAAGGATTTAAAAATCCCTTAACAAAAAGAGTATAACATAAAAACATAAAAATGTCCAAATATATACACAATTTTATTTCTAATATATTTTAACATTTATAATACTTTTTGAGAGGACATGAAGAAATGGAACAACTTAAAAACATTCGAGAAGAACACAGTTTAAAACAAAAAGATATTGCAAACATTTTAGGAATTAAACGCTCAACTTATACTTCATATGAAATTGAACGAGATACTATTCCTCTAACTCACTTAAACAAATTATGTAATTATTTTGATGTTTCCATTGACTATGTTATGGGCTTAAATGAAAATAGAAAATATCCAAATTATCAAGAAGCTATAAATAAAGAATTACTTAAAAAACGTCTAGTCGAATTACGCAAAGAAAATAAATTAACTCAAATTAATATTGCTAAAACCCTAAACATTTCTAGAAGTACGTGGACTGGTTATGAATATGGTAAATATATTATGCCCACACTTATTCTATTAGGTATTGCTCAAAAATATCATTATTCAATGGATTATCTCTTAGGTAAAATTGACGAAAAGAACAAATACTTACCATAAATAGCTCACCAAACCTATTTATATTTCATAAAATACAATGAAGTATGAAAGGAAGGTTTAATTGACTAAAGGAATATTAACAGCGCGAGAACAAGAAGTATTTGAATTACTTGTATTAAATAAAACGACTAAAGAAATTGCCGAATTTTTAGGGATTAGCGAAAAAACAGTACGAAATCATATTTCTAATACCATACAAAAATTAGGAGTTAAAAGTCGTGCACAAGCTGTTGTTGAACTATTAAAATTGGGTGAACTTGCCATTTAAAAGCCTACGGGCTTTTTTTGTGATAGAAAATAAATTCTTAAATATAATTAATTAGGTGGTTATATGCTAAAAAGATTTGCCCTAAAAAAAATAATTATCATCTCTTTTTCATTTTTAGTACTATTAATTATTTATTTTTTTCCTGAAAAGGAAACTTATAATATAAACACAACTCTTACTTATGTTAATCCTACTACCATACCTATATATTTAGTAGATGATAATAATTTAGTTTCTCGCTTTGAAGTTATTCAAAAAAGTAATGATCAAGAAACACTAATTGAAGAAATTATTACTAATTTAACAATTGATACTAAAACTAATAGTCATATTCCAAATAATTTTAAAAAAATCATTCCTAAAAACACTAAATTATTAAGTAAAGATTTAAATGATGGTTTATTAAAAATTAATTTTTCTAAAGAATTTCTTAACGTTTCTAAAGATAATGAAGAAAAATTAATCGAATCACTCATATTTTCTTTAACTGAAATAAAAAATGTAAAGAAAATTATGATCTTTGTTGAAGGCGAAAACTTAAAAGAACTTCCACATAGCAAAAAAAATATCCCAAATATTTTAGATAGATCATACGGTATTAATAAAGTTTATGAATTAGATAGTATGAAAGATGTTGCTAAAGTTACTACTTATTATATCAATAAATATAATGATATTTCCTACTTCACTCCTGTAACTACTATTGAAAATACTAAAAAAGAAAAAGTAGAAGTAATTATTGAAAAATTAAAAACATCACCAACTTATGAAACTAGTCTAGTTAGTTATTTATCCAATTCAGCTGAACTATTAAATTATGAAATTTTAGAAAACTCCATTAATTTAAGTTTTAATAACCAAGTTCTTAGTTTAGATGATAATAAAATTATTGAAGAAGTAAAATATTCTATTGCTTTATCTATTCGTGATACTTATGATATAACAGAAACTATATTTTTTGTAGAAAATCGTTTAATTGATGTCTTTTTTATCTAACAGCGCGCATTTTAGCTGTTTTTTATTGAAATAAATTTATAATTGTTATATAATTTTGTTGTTCAGTTGTTTCCGTAGCTCAGCTGGATAGAGCAATCGCCTTCTAAGCGATCGGTCAGGTGTTCGAATCACCTCGGAAACACCATATAAAATATCGCAGCTTTTTAAAAGCTGTTTTTTATTTGCATTTATTATAAAAAATTTAAATTAAAATAGTCAGATATTATTTTTTAATGTGACTTTTTAAATAGTTAAATCGTTAATATAGTGAAAGCTTTCGAGACGAGGTGAAATATTTTGGATAGTTTTGATAGAATATTTGAAATGTATAGTAGAGATTTGTTCCGATTAATATTTAGTTATACTCTTAATATTTCTGATACAAAAGATATTTTACAGGATACATTTATTAAATATTATGAAAAAATGTTTATGATTTCTCAGGATAATTTAGAAATTAAAAAATGGCTTATTAGAGTAGCTATAAACGAAGCCAAAGATTATAAAAAATCATTTTGGAAAAGAAAAATTATAAATATAAATGAAAATAATTTTAGTTTAAATAAGATGGAATCAAATTTAGAAATGTTAGAAACATTAAAAAAATTAGATGCTAAATATCGCATACCAATTTATTTATATTATTATGAAGGATACAATATCAAAGAAATATCAAACATTTTAAGGTTGAGTGAATCAGCTGTAAAAATGCGATTAACTCGAGCTAAAGATATATTAAAAAAAGAAATGGAGGAAGTTTAATGAAAAATTTTAATAAAAAATATAAAGAATTTATAAATAGTATTAATTTAAGTGATAATGATTATCAGGAAATTAAAAAAAATATTTTATTAAATAATCCTAAAAAATTTAGTTTTAAATTAAAATATGCTTTATTGTTATTTTTAATGTTATTTATTTCGGTTTTTGGTGTCGCTTTTGCAGGTGAAATTAAACAAAAAGTTAATAATTATATTTTTAAAATAAATGAACAAAAGTCTACAAATATATACAATAAAGAAGAAATAATAAGTATTCCAATGCTCCAAGTTAAAAATTTCAAAGAATTAAATTATGATGCTAAAATTGAAGCTAAAGAACAAAATAATAATATTATAAAAATTATTTCAATAAATGAACTAGAAGATAAATTAAAAATAAAAATATTAAAATCATATTATTTAAAAAACAATAACTTAAATATTCACTATCTCGAAAAAGTTGACAACAAAGTTGCTGGAGGTCTCTTTGTAATTAATGATGCTTTTAAAATATCAAACAAAAAATCTAAAATAAATTTTGATATTCAATTTAACACAAAGTATTCTCAAATGTATCCTGATGGATTTCCACTACTTATGGGAGCAACTCCTTTTGATACTAAAGATTTAATTATAAAAAAATACTTATCAAATTTAGAAACAGAAGTTTATTTCTTTAGCACAAAAAAAGACATTGACGATAATAGTATTGTACCTCAAATGTCTGCAACATTTATCTATGATGATATAGCATATGAATTATCTGGCACTCAAGTAAGTAGAAATATATTATTAGAGATACTAGAAACATTAAAATATTAATTTTCTTTTTAAAAATATATTATATGGACATAATTTTAATGAATAAAACAAATATCTTTAACTAATGAATTAAGTTTCAAAATACATCTTATAAAAGAGTTTTGATTATGTTACAATATATTCAGGTGAAAAATTATGCAAGTTGTTGGTACAATGTTTTTTAAAGATTACAAATTATTAATCGATAAACCACGAAAAAGAGATACTTATCAAATGATTGGTGGAAAAGTTGAAGAAAACGAAACACCTTTAGAAGCTGCAATAAGAGAATGTCACGAAGAACTTGGAGATAGTGCTATTTTTCAAAAAGAAAACTTTGAACTTTTAATGGAATTTGATGAAATTGCTACCAGTGATGGCAAAACTCCTATTCATTTTTACGTTTATAACTACCATGGAGAGCTCCAAGGAACATTAACTACTTCTGAAGAAATCGAATCTTTTCTATGGTACAGTAATGATATGAATTCAGTTATTTTATCAAACACTCTCAAAAACGAAGTTATTCCTTACTGCTTATCTAAGAAATTAATTAAATAAAAAACATTTAAAATGCACACTAAATGTGCAAAACATACCATAAAAATATAAGAAATGCACATTTTTGAAAGAATATTGTGCATTTTTATATTAAACATAACTTTATAATAAACTATTTATTAAATTGGAAATATTTGATATAATCCTGAGTTTGACAGTTGTAAGAGAGTAAAAACCCCCTAAGCCTTAT
>CANRTI010000015.1 GCA_947642635.1 uncultured Mycoplasma sp.
ATTCTTAATATAACCAATATCTTCTTATTTATACTTATGTTTCTTATACCGATATCTTATATATAATTTTAATGGTTATTTAACCATTAGTCAAGTATCTTATACAACAAAAAAGAAGTATAAAACTTCCCAATCAATATTAAAATTCATCTTCAAGCAAAAAATCAATTAAATTTATATGAATTATACTATTTTGAGATAAATCAACTTTATCAAGAGATATAACATACTTTAAATTATTATCTAAAATACTTTTTAATGTTCCAAACTCTCTTTCAATAGTTGTAACATTTCCTTCCAACTCATAAGTAACTTGTATATATTTTGTACTACCATCTTTTCTAGCCAAAAAATCTACTTTCTCCATTTTTAGTTTTTCCAATATATACTTCATAATCTCGATTAATAAGTTCATTATACACAATATTTTCTAAAACAACATATTTTTTAAATTCAGGATTATTATTTTTTATTTGAGCAATTCCCAAATCAATAGCATAATATTTATTTAAAATTTTTAACACCCTTTTACCAGAAACACCATATCTATAAACTTTTTTTAATATCAATGCTTTACATAAAGCATTGATATAATTATAAAGTGTTTCATTAGATATTTTTTTATTCTCTTTTATTAAATAATTAAAAAAACTCTAAAACTAGAGTTAATATCAATTCAATTCTAACATTTTCTTTTGGATTTTCGGAATTAATATATTTATTATAGGAATAATATAAATTTTATAATTTACCAACTTTTTTATCAATTTGATATCTTACTTTAAGCCATAAAATTTGACCAACTTTTAAATCTGAATTCATAATTTTAGTGCTTCGATTAACCCTTTATATCTCTTTTTATATTCTTCAATATTCATTACTGGCGCATTATATGTCTTATCACGCAATTTAATCCATTCAAAGTTATCTCAATCAATTCTTCATAAAAAGCATTTTCTAACGACATATATATTTTTATAAAAAAAGTTATATAATTTTTGACTATCTTTTTATAAGCTCTTAAATGTCATTATATCTTTTATTTATAAGTATTTATGGTATTTTTATTTTTGGAGGTATTCACATATATTTTTATAATTTCTTATATTTTTGCTTTCAAAAGTAGTAAATTGGTAGTAAAATCTAGAAAATTTTTAAAGTATTCTTATAAAATATTAAAAAAACTATGTAATGTAATAGTATCGAAGTATAGTCTTATAGGCGAGACTAGTGGCTACGCCACTAAAGTCTTCGCCATAATAAGGTATAGTATTACCCTTATTATGTAGCATGAAGCATGTAGCAATATTGTTTAAATAATATGTTACTTTCGCAATTTACTTAATTCAATTACAATCTTTTCTATATTATTGGATAATTGCTCTAAAGAATCGTATTCTATAATTTGATTTGAAACACATTTTAAAGAAGAGTTTGGAATAGTACCTTTCTTATAAAAACAATAAATAGGAATATTATCATCACTTGCCCAACCAAGTTCAATTCCTAAACCTGTAGCACGATAAGATACTTCAGCAATAAATAAATCTAAATTAGTATAAAAATCTCTTGTGTGCTTCTTATTTTCACCATTTTTATGTGGAAAAATTAATGTTTCAATTTGTAATCGTTTATTTTGTTCAATGGGTTTATAGTATTCGTTCTCATAATCAAAAGCTTTGGAATGCCCAAAATATATTTTCATCAAAATCACTCCCTTATAAAAAATTATATCATATTTTTTAAATTTTATCTTATATTTAAAAGTAGTAAATTAGTAGTAAAATGAATTAAAAATTTTACTTATCACCTTAGAAATAAAGGATTTTTAACAACAATCAATATTTTTTTATAAAAGTTTTTATATTTTCATCAATAACAAGCGAATTATTTTTCTCTATTAAACTACCATAAGAATTCATTATACTTTCAACTACTGGACCATTATCGTATGCCACAAAAACATCATTAAACAACTTTTTATCATATTTTGCTAAATATACTACTTGTACTTTTTTCACATCTTTTTGTAAAAAATATTCAGCAACTAATTGCGCATTCACTATAAAAAATCAGCCCTAGCAATTCTTATTTTATAAAAAAAGAGCATTAAAGTAAACTCTATGCTACTTCAATGCCTTTCTAAATTCTTTAAATTCACTTTCATTTTCTAAATCCGTATCAGCTAATTTTTCTAATAATTTCTTTTGCTCTCTGGAAAGTTTTGTTGGCATAATAATATTAACTACAACATACATATCCCCAGGAACTTTACTATTAACCCCTTTTATACCTTTACCTTTTAATTTTAATTTTGTATAATTTTGTGTTCCTGGCTTAATTTCGACAAAACCATTACCACTTAAAGTTGGTATTTCTTTTTTACAACCAAGAATTGCATCAGTGATTGTAATTGGCAATTCCAAATAAATATCATCTTCTTGTCTTTCAAAATACTTATGATCATCAACAATAAATTCTAAATAAATATCGCCATTAGCACCACCATTTTTACCAGCTTCACCTTTACCACTTAAGCGTAATTGATTACCAGTATCAATTCCTTCTGGAACAGTAATAGTTAAAGTTTTAGCTTTTTTTACTCTTCCATCACCACGACATTTAGAACATATTTCTTTGAAACTTTTCCCAGTTCCACCACAAGTAGGACAAGTCTTTTGCGTTTGCATAACCCCAAACAAAGTTCTTGCTTCTTCTCTTACTACTCCATGCCCACTACAAGTAGGACAAACCTTCGGATTAAATCCACCAACGCCATGACATTCATCACATTCTTCAGTCACATTAACTTTAATATCTTTCTTACAACCAAACACTGCTTCTTCAAAAGAAAGACGAATTCGCATTAATAAATCTTCGCCTCTTTGACGATGATTACTATCTCGACTACGGCTTCCAAAACCACCAAAAGAAGAAGAAAAACCACCAAAGCCACCACCAAAAATATTTGACAAGATATCATCTAAATTAATATCTCCCATATCAAAACCAGCCCCACCACCAGCACCATTTTCGAATGCCGCATGGCCAAATTGATCATATTGGCTTCTTTTAGTTTTATCAGATAACACAGAATAAGCTTCACCAATCTCTTTAAATTTTTCAGCAGCCCCTTCTTCTTTATTAACATCCGGATGATATTTTTTGGCCAAAACTCGAAAAGCTCTTTTAATTTCCTCATCAGTTGCTGTTTTACTTACTCCTAGTACTTCATAATAATCTTTTTTATTCACCTAATTCACTTCCTTGCAATAATTCATAATCTTCCATTAACTTATCCATAAATAATATTGCTTCATCAAATACTTTACTATCAAGCATATCAATACCCACTAATTTTAAAGAATCAATTGGATTTTTTGTACAACCTAATTTCAAGAATTCTAAATATTTATCTCTTGTTTCTTTATCGCCACCATAAATCTTATTAGCAATACTAACAGCTGCTACAAAACCTGTAGCATATTGATAAACATAAAAATGCATGTAAAAATGTGGTATTCTTTCCCATTCATATTTTATTTCTTCATCAACTATAACACCATCACCAAAATATAATTTATTTAACTCATAATATTTATCACACATATTTTGGCTAGTTAAAACACCACCTTTTTCAGTAAACTCATGCATAAAAAGTTCAAATTCTGCAAACATTGTTTGTCTAAAAATAGTTGATTTATACTTTTGCAATAAATCATCAATAATTTTCAATTTTTCTTCCTTACTTTGACTATTATCTAATAAATATCGGCATAACAATATTTCATTAACTTGACTAGCTACTTCTGCAACAAAAATACTATACCCATAATCTTGATAACTTTGATTTTGACAAGCATAATAATAATGCATTGCATGCCCGAGTTCATGAATAAGAGTTGATACATCATTTAAAAGTCCTTCAAAACTAAGTAAAACATAAGGATGCACATCATAACATGCCGTACAATAAGCTCCACCTCTTTTACCTTGATTATTACATGAATCAATCCAAGATTCATCAAAAGCTTTTTGAAAGTCTTCTAAATATTTATTCCCTAAAGGTTTTACGGCTTTAATAACTAAATCTTTCGCTTCTTCATAAGAATAAGTTTTACTATTATTTAATTCTATGTTTGCATAAGTATCATATAAATGAAAATCTTCAATTCCTAAAAGTTTTTTCTTTAGTTCCCAATATTTATATAATGATTTTAAATTACTATGTACAGAACTAATTAAATTATGATAAACAGAAGGATCAATTTCATTTCCAAAAAGCGCACTTTCTAAACTATTTTTGTATCCTCTTAATTTATAATTAACTACATTTTTTTCAACTTCTTGCTTTAGAATAGTCGCTAAAGTAGTTTTAAAATTCCCATAAGTTTTATACATCGAATTAAAAGCTTGTTTTCGTACATCCCGATTACTATGTCTTAAATAAACAGCATAATTACTCTCATTTAAACTAACCTCTTTACCATCAACTATAATACTATCAAAAGTAAAATCACTATCAGTTAGTGCTCCCATTATTTCATCAGGTGCATCCATTAATTTAGCATAAGAAGATAAAGCACTTTCAACTTCTTTACTTAAAACATGTTCTTTATTACGAAAAATATGTTTTAAAATTCGTTCATATTCTTTTAACTTCGGTTCTTTTTCTAGAAACTCCACTATAACTTGATAATCACTTTCTAATAATTCCGGAACCATAAAACTTGTTTCTTCCAAATATTTTGTATAAATATTTTTGACTTTTCCAAACAATTCTTGATAATGAACATCCAAAGTATCTGCATCATTATTTATATGTCCATATATATAAACTCTTTCTAATTTTCTTCCCACTAATGTATCTAAATTTAGTACTTCTAATAAAGAATCATGACTATCTAATATATGACCGCGATATTTTTTAAATTGCAAAATATCTTTTTCTAAACTTTCTAAATCTTGTAATAAATCTTCCTCATTTTGATACAAATCTTTTACATTCCATTTATATTTTTCTTGAAATTCTTTTCTTATTTTTTCCATAAAAACCTTTCTAACTAAAAGTTAGGCCCTAATTATAGAGCCTTTCCTTTTATCAATTTTATTTTTCTTCAAAAGATGCTTCTTCTACTCCATCATCTTTTTTAGTATCAGCATTTTCTTCTTCTGCATTTTCTGGCTTAACATTTTGATATACTTTAGCAGCTAAATCCATTGCTACTTTTGATAGTTCTTCACTCTTTTCTTTAATTTTGGCAATATCACTACCTTCTAATTCAGTCTTTAATTCTTTAACTAATTCTTCAGCTTTTTCTTTATCTTTTGCATCCACTTTATCTCCTAAATCTTCTAGAGCTTTCTCAGTTTGGAATACAAGCGAATCAGCATTATTTCTTACTTCAGCTTCTTCTTTTTTCTTTTCATCAGCTTCTTTATTAGCTTCAGCCTCTTTTACCATTTTATCTATTTCATCATCTGTTAAACTTGTACTTGAAGTAATTGTAATTGATTGTTCTTTACCTGTTCCTAAATCTTTAGCTTTAACATTAACAATCCCATTAGCATCAATATCAAATGTAACTTCAATTTGTGGAACTCCTCTTTTTGCTGGTGGTAAATTAGTCAATTGGAAGTTTCCTAAAGTTTTATTATCATGAGCCATTGGTCTTTCACCTTGTAAAACATGAATATCTACTGCTGGTTGATTATCTACTGCTGTACTAAATACTTGACTTTTACTTGTTGGAATAGTTGTATTTCTTGGAATTAATACTGTCATTACATTACCAAGTGTTTCAATACCAAGTGATAATGGTGTAACGTCTAATAAAACGATATCATCAACTTCTCCAGTTAATACACCACCTTGAATAGCAGCACCCATTGCCACAACTTCATCAGGATTAACTCCTTTATTTGGTTCTTGACCTAATTCTTTTTTAACTAATTCTTGAATATAAGGTATTCTAGTTGAACCCCCTACTAAGATAACTTTATCAATATCTTTACTAGTAAGTTTAGCATCTTTTAAAGCTTTTTTTACTGGTTCTAAAGTTGAATCAAATAAATCACGACATAAATCTTCAAATTTTGCTTTTGATAAACTCATTTCCATATGAAGAGGCCCTTCCTCACTTTGAGCAATAAATGGTAAACTTATTTGAGCATTAGTCATACCAGATAAATCTTTTTTAGCTTTTTCAGCAGCATCTTTAATTCTTTGCATTGCCATTTTATCTTTAGACAAATCAACACCATGTTCCCGTTTAAATTCACTAACTAAATATTCACTAACTCTTTCATCAAAGTCATCTCCTCCAAGACGATTATTTCCACTTGTAGATTTAACTTCAAATACTCCATCACCAAGTTCTAGAATTGAAACATCAAATGTTCCTCCACCTAAATCATATACTAAAATAGTTTGTAATTTATCTTGTTTATCAAGTCCATAAGCTAGTGCCGCAGCAGTAGGTTCATTAATAATTCTTTCTACTTCTAATCCCGCAATTTTACCAGCATTTTTAGTTGCTTGTCTTTCGGCATCATTAAAATAAGCAGGAACAGTAATTACTGCTTTAGTAACTTTTTCTCCCAAATAACTTTCAGCATCCTTTTTAAGTTTTGCCAAAATCTTTGCACTAATTTCTTCAGGTGTATATTTTTTATCATTAGCATCTACTTTTTCATTAGTACCCATTTTTCTTTTAACAGAAGAAATTGTATTTTTAACATTAGTTACCGCTTGTCTTTTAGCAGTTTCTCCTACTAATTCGTCATCCCCTTTAAACGCTACTACTGAAGGTGTTGTTCTATTTCCTTCACTATTAGGAATTACTTTTGGTTCGCCACCTTCTAAAACTGAAACACAACTATTTGTTGTTCCTAAATCTATACCTATAATTTTTGCCATTTAAATCATCTCCTATTCATTAACTTTGACCATGGCTGGTCTAATAACTTTATCATTATACATATAACCTTTTTGCATTACACAAGTAACAACCCCAGCATCTAATCCATCAACATGTTCTGTCATAACAGCTTCCATTTTCTCAGGATCAAACACTTCATTTAAACAAACTATTTCATAAATTTGTTTATCTTCTAAAATCTTTTTCAAATCATTATAAATTAATTTAAAGCCATTTAAGAATTTTGAAACTTCATCTTCCAAATTATTATCATCCATTGAAATAGCTCTTTCAAAATTATCTAATATGTGCAATAAAGATTTTACAAAATTTTCGCCATCATAACGATACATTTTAGCAATATCTTCTTCATATCTTCTTCGCATATTTTGCATCTCAGCACTAACTCTTAACAACTTATCATTAAGACTACGATTTTCTTCTTGTAACTTTTCAACCTCTTTATTCTTTTTATCTTTTTTCCCATGTTTACTATTTTTAGCTTCTACTTCTTCATTATTAGTAACACTTTCATTTACAACTTGTTCCATATTTTCTTTTTCTTCCATTATCTTCCCTCTATTTTATCAACCATATAATTTATCAAAGAAACAACTCTCTCATATTCCATTCTTTTTGGACCAATAATCACAATTGTTCCCTCTTCACCATTGGTTTTATATTTTTTCTTGATTACAGTAACATTATCATCAAAATTTGTTTCTTCACCAATATATATTTTTAGTTCTTCACCACCATCAATATTAGAAACCATTTCCAAAAACGCATTATCTTCTAATTTACCAGCAATCCTTTTAATATCTTCTGTATTGTCATATTCTGGCTCTTTAAGTAAATTTACTCGTCCCGAAACATGAATATTAGTATTATGGTTCAAAAAATCATTAAAGGCATCATAGAAAATATGATAAACTGTTTCATAGTCTTTAATTTTCTTTGCAATAATTGGTTTAACTTCAAATTCTAGTTTTTCTGCCACTTTATTAATTGGGGTCCCTACTAGCATTTTATTAATCATTTCACTAGATTTAACAATTTCATTTATATCAGTATTACCTGGAAGTACAAATTGTTTATTTTCCACAACCCCTTTATCAGTACAAACAATTGCTACTACTCTATTTTTATCAATTGCAATTAAATTAACTTGTTTTAGTAAATTATCAAAACTATTTTTACCAAGAACTACGGATGTATAATTGGTTAAATCACTAATTATTTCCATACATTGAGTAATCGCATCACTGACAACTAAATCATTATTTGAAAATATCGTTTGCAACTTTAACATATCTTCTCCTGATAAATCTTTGGGCTTCATTAAATTTTCCACATAATATCTATAACCTAACTCACTCGGTACACGACCACTAGAAATATGATTTTTTTCAATATATCCCATGTTTTCTAAAACTGCCATCTCATTTCTAATAGTAGCACTAGAACATTGTAACTTTTTACATAACGACTTACTTCCTACTGGTTTAACAGTTTTAACATAATTTTCTACTATTTCTTTTAATAGTTCTTTTTTTCTATCATCCATTAAATTTTCTTCACCACCTTTAGCACTCTTTTATCACTCGTGCTAATTACATTATAATATTATGCTTAGCACTTGTCAATATATACCTGCTAATTTTTAAAAAGTTTGCAACAATTTTAATAATCCGCTATAATTTAAGTGGTGATTCATATGTACAAATTAAAATATTACTCTTTAACTAAGGAACAAAAGCTAGATTTAAAAAAGAAATTTTATGAAACTAAACACGGTCAAGAAATCCAAAAAAGATTAGATCGACTATTTATCATTGGTATTTTAGGCATTATATTTAGTATTTATCTTATTTTAGCTAATCAAAATATTTGGGAATTAATTAGCGCAATCACACTTTTAATTATCAGCATCTTTTTCATTTATCAAAGTTATCACGTACGTATCAAAAAAATAAATAATTATTTAACCAAAACCAAATAATTTATAAAACGAAGATATTTTACTTCGTTTTAATTTTTAATTGTTTCAATCTCACTTTTAGATAACCCAGTATATTTTTTTATTTTATCTAAAGACATTCCATCATTTAAAAGATTTTTAGCTGTTTCAAATGCTTGTTCTTTTACACCTTGTTTAACTCCTTCTTTTAACTTCAACTTTGCTGTCTTTTCTAATTTATCTTCTAAATCCGCCCTCTCTTCTCGCATATAAAACTCATATGTTGCTGCCATACCAAACATCTTTTGAAACCATTCTTCTTTTGTAAATCTTTCTATTTTTTCTTCCATCTCTTCTAACACCTTATTTCCTTTCACTATTTCTCTTGCTTCTTTCCTTGTCTTTACTCCCATTAACTTAAATAACTTTTTCATATTTTCATTGTTATTATAACCGGACTTATTATACCTGTCAATGTTCACTATATCAACTGATAACGTCCCTTTTACAAACTCTTCTTTTTCATCATCTATTTTCATCAACAAATAATTTCCACTCTCTTTTCGACTCTTTTCAATAAAATTTATTTGCTTTACTTCTCTTGCTCTTCTAGAGCTACTTCCCATCTGTAACTGAGTACCAAAAAGGGCACTTAAATATAACAAACTTTTCTTAGATTTAGTTTTATCAAAACCATTAGTATATGCTTCTAAATTGATTATTTTATTATCTACTTCTATAACTATATCTAATTCTAAATTATAACCATCTCGGTCTATTTTCTCTAACTTAGGACTATTAAGTATCATTACTCTTCCTTTTAAACTTCCATTTTTTAAATTAAATAGATTTTCTAATAACCACTCTGTAAATTACACATTTTTCTGATAACCAAAAATATATTTAAAAGTTATATCTTCTAGTAATCTACGATATTATACATATCTCTTTCTCCTTTGTTGTTCAATCTATTATAATTATTTATTTTTATCTCGCAATACTTTCGACAAACCTTAGCAAATGTTGTCATTTATCATCATTTATTTTATAAATTTTTTCTAACTTATCATATTATTTATTATGAATGAATTACTTCGCAAACTAAAACTATTAAGAAATGAAGATATTATTTGGTTAATATATTATTTTATTGTCACATTCGCCTTAATTTCTAATCGATTTGAAAAAAATTATATTATTAATAACGAAAATATCCAAAGTCGCAATACTAGTCGTAAAATCAATACTACTCTTTTAATCATTGCTTTTTTCATTTACTTATATTTTACTGTTGTTGCTTTTCAAGATATCGAGCTTTTAAAACAAAATAGTACCAAAAAAGAAGTCCGTATTAGTTACGAACGACTTATTACTAATCTTATATTTTTAGCTGGCGGTATCATGACCATTATTGCCGATTTTGATGATAACACTAATGATGTTGATTTAGCTATTTTCTAAACGGCTTTATGATAAACATTATTATTCTTTATTTCTAAATTTCTTAATTTAAACAACTCCGATACACTCATAACTTGGTATCCCTTACTATAAAGAATTGGCAATAATTCTTCAACTGCCAATGCACTACTTTCGTAAGCATCATGAAATAAAATAATATCTCCATCTTTAATATTGTTAACTACATAATTTACTAAATAATCTTTATTTCGATAACGCCAATCATTTGTATCTAAACTCCATAAAATATAAGCTACATTTAAAAGACTTAATTGATTATCTTTAAAATTTCCATAAGGTGGTCTTAAATATTTTAAATCTTCATTGAACAATTTTTTATAAATTTCATTCATTTTTTCATAATCTGCAATTACTTCTTCATCTTTTAATCTTTTCATATTTTGATGCTTATATGTATGACTACCTATTTCATTACCATTATTTCTTATATTAATTAATAAATCTTCATTTTGTACACACTTCTCTCCAACTACAAAAAATGTTGCATGAAAATGATTATCTCTTAAACTTTGTAATATTTTAGTTGTTTTTCCCGGATTAGGACTATCATCAAAAGTAATGGCTACTGCTTTTTTACTATTACTATAATTATATCCACTCTCATTTTCATAAGCTAAATCATACTCTTGCTTATAATTCAAACAATCTTTTATTTCATTATAATTAACTGTTAAAAATAATGTTTCCGAAACACTAGGATTTATTTCATAACCACTATAATAAATAACTACTTCATTTTTTCTTAACACATAAGCTTTATTAACATTTTCTTGTTCTAAACCTTCAACAATAAATTTAGGATACTTCATTTCTAATAATTCTGAAACTTTCTGTTCATACTCTCCTTTTCGGTCTTCTTTTATCAAACTTTCATATAAAATTTCTGTTTCATCATCACCCCGATATATTTTACTCATATAATTATCATGACCATCTTTATATAAATAACTTGTTAAATCTTTATCAAGAACATTTTTTTCAATTAAAACAAAATTAGGATCACTCTCAAAATAGCAAAGTTCTCCTTCACTTACTATATCTTCACACTTTTTCGTTGAAAGAGCTGTGAAACTAACTGCATTTAGCACTATTAAAATCCCAATTACAATCTTTAAATAAAATACTTTATTTTTCATAAATCATCAATATTATTATTTACAAAAAATTAGAATTTATTTATAATTTTAATAAGAGGTATAAAATATGCGAAGAGATAAACAAAATTACTATTTAGACATTGCTGAGGCAACACTAGAAAGAGGTACATGCCTTCGAAGAAATTTTGGCGCTATTATTGTAAAAAATGATGAAATAATTTCTACGGGTTATGTAGGAGCTCCAAGAGGACGCAAAAATTGTTGCGATTTAAAAGAGTGCACTCGCGAAAAATTAAAAATTCCTAGAGGTGAAAGATATGAAATGTGTCGAAGTGTTCATGCAGAACAAAACGCGATTATTTCAGCTTCCAGAAAAAGAATGATTGATAGTACTCTTTATTTAGTAGGAAAAGATTATAAAACTGGTGAATATGTTCAAAATGCTCGTCCTTGTGCATTATGTAAAAGAATGATCATTAATGCTGGAATTAAAGAAGTAATTATTAGAAATACTAATGATGAATTTACTACTATCAAAGTTAGTGACTTTATTATCAATGACGAATCTCTAGAAGGTGTTAAAGGATATTAAAAAAATGGAAAAACAATTTCCATTTTTTTAATTCAATTATTTTGGGAAATAATAACTCTTTGCTTTTCAAATTAATAGCCAATCACAATTGAATCATACAATAAAAAAATATAGCTTTAAGCTACATTTAAAATTTTAATATTATATCCTCCATTAGGACTTTCAACTAAAACTGTATCCCCAGTTTTCTTTCCTTTAATTGCTAATCCCAAAGGTGATTCTACTGATATCTTATTATTAAAAGGATCAGCTTCAATTGAAGATACCAATTTATATTCTTCTTCATCACCATCTTCATCTTGAACAGTAACTAAAGAGCCAATACCAGCTCCAGAACCTTTCTTTCTATTATCAACAATTTTACTATGTTCTAATTTATATTCTAGTTCCTTAATTCTTGCTTCAATTTGAGCTTGATCATTTCGTGCTGCATCATAATCAGCATTCTCTGATAAATCTCCCATTGCTCTTGCTTCCTTTAAAGCCACTATTACTTCTTGTCTTTTCACATTTTTAAGTTCGTTTAATTCTGTTTCTAACTCTAAATAACCTTCAGCAGTTAGTTCGAAAAAATCTTCCTTACTCATAAAAAAATCTCTCCTTTTTTTAACCTACAAAATCATACTATAAAACTAATGTTTTGTCAAATCAAGTTTTACATTTTGATATTATAATTTATTTTTCTATTTTCATACGCATCATTGCAAATTTTGGTAATTCACAATCCATTGGTACTTTAATAATTTCTAATGGATGATTAGCTACTTCTACTTTTTCCCCTAATGCATTTTCCATTACTTTTATAGTATATGTTAAATCTTCCATATTAGGACCAATAAATTCAACAACATCGCCCACTTTAAAATAATTTCTTTGTTCTAATACTAATAATTTATTCTTTTTATCATAATCCAAAACCATTCCTAAAAAATCTTGATTACTTACTTCCATACGATCTTGAAAATAGCTTTCTTCAACTCCCGGAAACTTATAATAAAATTGCGGAATTGTATCTCTATTAGCAACCCGATCTAAAACTTTACAATAATAATCTCTTAACTCATCAGTTAAAGTTTTATTTTTAATATGATCTATTATTTTCCGATAACATAAAATTACTGTAGCAATATAATAAATTGAGCGCATTCTTCCTTCAACTTTAAAAGAATCAATTCCAATATCCATCATATCTTCTAAATATAAAACCATATTTAAATCTTTACTCATAAAAGTAAAATCTGGTTTCGAAGGATTTTCAAATGTCCACCTACATACTTGAGCACAACCACCACGATTAGAATCTCTATTGGTACAATAATTTGATAATACACATTTACCACTAATGGAAGTACACATTGCTCCATGAATAAAACATTCTAATTCAACTTGGGTTTTTTCTTTAATTTCTTTAATGTCTTCTCTCGTTGCTTCTCTTCCTAAAACAATTCTTTTTACTCCTTGTTCTTGCCAAAATTTAACCGCACTATAATTAAGAGTACTTGCTTGAGTCGATAAAAAAACTTCTAAACCACAAGAAACTGCTAGTCGAACTCCAATAATATCACTAACAATAACTGCATCAACATTAATTTCTTTTAAATTCTCTAAATATTCTTTTAAATTTTCTAAATTTTTATCATGAAAAACAATATTTACTGTTACATATACTTTTTTTCCTAATTTATGTGCAAACTCACAAGCTTCTTTTAATTCTTCAATACTAAAATTCTTGGCATTTGCTCTTAAACTAAAATCCCTTCCTCCAACATATACTGCATCAGCCCCATATAAAAGTGCTATTTTTAGTCTTTCTAAATCCCCTGCTGGTGCCAAAATCTCTGCCACAATTATTCCCCCTTCAACTTATAAATTGTCTCAGTTTCTAAAAAACCACGATCTGTTACTAAATCACTTTGCCCATTTAATAATTTTTCAATATCACCAATACTTAAAAATACACTATTAATAAAATAATATTTAGCCGGTAATTTTAAAAGATCTAAACCTGCAAAACAAGTATCATGATAAAAATAAGTACCATAAGAAGATTCCACTATTCGAAATTTATGTCCTGTATTTTGGACAACCAAATCATTTTCATAATCTAGTTTATGGTATTTACTATAATTATCTAACAACTTTCTTCTAGAATACATTACACCAACATATCCCAATACAAATAAAGTTAATTTATTTGGTAATCTAGAGGCAATTGCTTCAATTTCTTTTTTGGTAATATCCGTTGCCACTACAACACTATCTACATACTCCAAATAAATATTAATTGATTCATAATTTGTATTAAAATGGCTTAAATATAATATTTTTTCTAATCCTAAATCTTTAATTAAAGGGATTATCCCTAAATCATCAAATATAATTCCCTTAACTTTTAAACCATTCTTTATAATATTTTCTAATTCTAAAATCCCCTTATTATCTAAAATTCGGTTGACTAAAACATAACCGTCATTTGGTATATCAGAAATTAAAAAAGTATTAGGATAACCAACACAAAAATCCTTTAAAGGATACACATAATTAGTTATTCCTAATTTTTTTAATCTATTAATATCTTTTAAATCATTAATTGTAATTAATATTTTTTTATTTTCCATCTTTCCAAACACTTACAGAAAGTCCATCGCCAATATCATAAAATGTTGTTGTAAATTCTTCATTCTCTTTTAAGAAATCAATATAACTTTCAATTTTTTCAACTAAACCTTTTAAATTTTTACTTTCAATCTTATCTTTATTACCCACATAACCATGAAATTTTAAATTATCAGTTATAATTGCCCCGTTATTTTTCAAAAAATATTTATATTTTTCAAAAAATTTCTTATATTGTCCCTTTGCAGCATCAATAAAAATCAAATCGTATTTCAAATCTTCTGATAAATTTACATCTAAAGCATCTTGAAATACAACATTTATTTTTTTATCTAAACCACATTTTTTAACGTTTTTTAGACATTCCATATACCTTTCTTCATCTCTCTCAATTGTTGTTACCACAGCATCTTGACTAGCACTAGCCATTAAAATTGCTGAATATCCAATTGCTGAACCAATCTCTAATATACTCTTTACATTATGTTCTTTAATATATTTCATAATAAATGCAATTGATTTCTTTTCAATTATCGGCACATTCTTCTGGGAAGCATAATCTTCCATTTCTACTATTAATTCTTTCATAAAACCACCTAACTATAAAGTTCTTTAAATCTTAAAAATTCATTATAATCCGCTGTAAAATGACTTTTGCCTTTACTATCCGAAACAAAATAAACATAATCAGTCGCACTTGGTTTTAAAGCCGCAGCAATTGATTTTTCACCCGGATTACAAATTGGTCCTACAGGAAGACCTTTAAAATTAAGATTCCTTGTATTATATGCATTTAACGCGTCTAAGTCACTACTTGTTAACTTTTCTTTTAATGCTTTTCTAGCTCCATAAGATGCAGTGGCATCCATACCTAGACTCATATCTAAAGAAAGTCTTTTATAAATAACTTGACTTGTTAAGCTTCTATCTTCATCATACATACTTTCATTTTCTACAATACTTGCTATTGTCAAAATTTCATGAATACTTTTGCCAGATTCCGCAATAGAAGCACTATAATTATCTAACACTTTTGCACTTTTATCAAGCATTTTTGTTAAAATCGTTTCAATACTAACATCTTGATAAAACTCATATGTCGCTGGGAATAAATATCCCTCTAAAGGATAATATAAGTTTTCATCAAGAATTTTTTCATCTAAAAAACTATATTGTTCAATTAAATTTTCCAAAAATTTCCGATCTTGCATAGTTTCTAAAATCTCACTTTCTTCATAAGGAAAATGCTCACTAATTAACTTAACATAATCAGTAATTCTTTTTCCCTCAATGAAAGTTAATGTTAATGTATCATATGAACTACTACCTTTAGATAAAATTTCAAATATCTTTTTAGTACTATCACTTCGATTTAATTCATAACTACCCGCTTTAATCATTATTTCATTTTTATGAAGAGTAACATAAATTAAACTTACTACTTTACTCCTAATTATCTTCGATTCAAATAAATCATTAATTACTTCTCTTGTGCCTGTTCCTGGTGCAATATTAAAAGTTATTTTTTCACTTTTTGTACTAACACTTGTTAAACCATAAAAATACATTCCTACCATTAATAAAATAATTACTAAAATACACACAATTAAAATAACAATTCTTTTTGTTTTTCTTCGCATACTAACCTCTTATTCTTTCTAAAATATTATTTACTAAAATACTTTCTTCTTCATTTAAAACAAGCATTTGATCTTTAACCATCTTACTTCCATAAATTTTCTTTGTTATCACATCCTGATAAACTAAATAAACATTTTTATTTTTTTCTACTTTAAATAAAATATTGAAATTTCTAACACTTCCACTACTATTTTTTAAAACCATTACTTCACCTTTTTTAAATAACTTTCTAAAATAATACAAGCTGCAATACTATCAATCTTCTTTTTAGAACTTTTTACTGTTCCTTTATTTAAATGAACTATATCCAAAGCACTCTTAGTAGTTAATCTTTCATCCACTAATTCTACTGGCACACCCAAACTATCTAACATATTCTTAAAATTTAAACTTCTTTCACCTGCAAATCCAATTGAACCATCCATATTTTTCGGAAGTCCTAAAACAATTAAAGATATTTCATATTTTTTTAGTAAATCTTCTACTTTTTTTAAAGCCATCTTATAGTCCTCAAATTCAAAATGAATTACCTCTAAGGGACTTACCAAAATATGCGCACTATCTGTTATACTAACCCCTAAAGTTTTTGTTCCTAAATCAAGTCCTAAATAACGCATCTTATTTTCCTACATATGAATTTAATAATGCTAACACTATTTCTTCTCTTTTTAAACTTTTAATCTTTTCTCTTGCTCCCTCAAAAGAAGAAATATACGCTAAATCACCAGTTAAAATATAACCTACTAATTGATTTTCAGCTTGATATCCCCTCTTTTCTAAAGAATCCATAATTTCTTTTAGAGTCATCAAAATCATTTCTTGCCGCAAAGCTGCAACATTAAAAATACTTGTATTATCCATTATATTACCTCTCATTTATATTCACTATTTTATCAAAATTCTTGCTTTTTTTCAATTATAAGAAATTAAAAAAAGAATAGAAAACTTTAGTCTATTCTTTAAATTTTCATAATACTTTGTAATCTTTTAATAATTTTTTTCTCAATTCTAGAAATATATGATTGACTAATTCCAAGCATTTCAGCCACTTCTTTTTGAGTATACTCTTTAGTATTATTAAGTCCATATCTTAAAGTCATAATTTCTTTTTCACGTTCATCTAAAACAGCAATTTCTTTTTTTAACAATTCTTTATCAAGCCCATTTTCAAATTCTTTTGGAACCACATCTTCATCAGTTCCTAGTATATCTTCTAATCTTAATTCATTTCCTTCTGCATCATAATTAAGAGTCTCTTCCAAACTTATTTCCACTTTTTTCTTTTTATTTTTTCTTAAAAACATCAATATTTCATTAGCAATACATCTAGATGCATAAGTTGCCAATTTAATATTTTTATCAATCTTATATGTATTAATCCCTTTTATTAAACCAATCGAACCTATTGAAACTAGATCTTCTATATCAAACCCTGTATTTTCATATTTCTTTGCTAAAAAGACAACTAATCGCAAATTATGTTCAATCAAAACATTTCTCGCTTCCACATCCCCTTGTTTAGCTTTAATTAAATAAGCTAATTCTTCATCTTTTGGTAATGGTGGTGGTAACTTATCAGTAGCTCCCACAAAAAAACAATCATTATACTTTTTCTTTAAAAACGCTAATAATTTTTTAAACATTTTATTCCTCCAATAAATGACAATTAAGTAAACAATCTACTCCATCAAACCCTAAAAATTCACTAGATAACCCTAATAAATAATTATCATACAACTTATTATCCACTAATATATTTTTAATCCCAATACATTCTAATAAACTTTTACTATTTACAGTATTAATTGGAACATACATTGGACTTCTTATATTATATATGCCTTTTAACTTTTTTTTATTTATTAAAATTATATATTTTCCCGTAACAGGATCTTTTAATTTATTTCCACTATCTACAAAACCATTAAGTTCTAATTCTACATTATTTTTCAAAGTAATAATCACTTTTTTATAATAATTAACTACTTTTCGTAAATTTTTTTGCTCTTTTAAATAAAGATATAAAATTAAAGGAGCAATCAATAAACTAATAAAATAACTTAAATTATGAAATTGAATTTTTAAAAAATATAAAAATCCGGCTAAAATAACACTCACCATATATAAATACACCAAATTATTCAGAAAATATTTTAAGTTTTTATAACCATATGCTATTATTAACATCAATAAACCACCTAGAATCTTTAATAATAGCAATAAAAAAGCATTAATTTTCAAAAATATGGTAAAAGTTGAAATGGTTCCTATCAAAGACCCTAATAATAATCTTCTTATTTTAATATTCCTTTTTAAAGTAATACTTACTGTCATCAAAATCAAAAAATCATATATAAAATTTAATATACACAATAAATCAATATAGATAGTCATCTTGTTCACCATCTCAATTATATAAAAAAAATACAACAAATTTTGTCGTATTTTTGCTTAATTATTAACTTTTTTAAAATAAATCATTATTTCTTAAAAATGGTGGAATTTCTAAATCATCATCAGTTTGAACTGGTGTTCTTCTCTTAGGGACAATTTCACCTTGTTCATATAAAGCTTCTGTATCACCTTCATCAAAACCAGTTGCAATAACTGTTACAATAACTTCATCTGTTAAATTCTCATTTTTAATAGCTCCAAAAATAATATTTACATCGCTTTTAGCAGCTTCTCGCACCGTTTCAACCGCATCTTCAATTTCAAATAAAGTTAAATTATTTCCACCCGTAACATTAACAATGGCATTTGTAGCTCCATCAATAGTTGCTTCTAATAAACTATTTGCCACAGCTTGTCTTGCCGCTTCAATTGCTCTGTTTTCTCCAGCATTACAGCCAATACCAATAATCGCAGTACCTGATTTTTCCATAACTGCTTTAACATCAGCAAAGTCTAAGTTGATTACTCCTGTAACCGCAATTAAATCCGAAATTGATTGAACTCCACGGTGTAATACATTATCTACTTCTTTAAATGCATCATCAAATGATGTTGTTTTATCTATAATATCTCTTAACTTATCATTTGGAATAACAATTAAAGTATCAACATGTTTTTTTAACTCTTCAATACCTAATAAAGCATTTTCACTTCTTCTTTTTCCTTCAAATCTAAATGGTTTTGTTACAATTCCTACAGTTAAAGCTCCTAACTCTTGCGCTATTTCAGCAATAATTGGTGCAGCTCCAGTACCAGTTCCACCGCCCATACCACAGGCAACAAAAATCATATCAGCTCCGCGTAAAGCTTCTTCAATTTCTCCTTTACTTTCTAAAGCTGCAGCTCGCCCTATTTCTGGATTAGCCCCAGCTCCTCGTCCACCAGTAATAGATTTACCAATTTGAATTTTATTAGGAGCTTTTGAAATATTCAAAACTTGTAAATCAGTATTGACTACATAGAATTCAACACTTTTTACGCCTTCTTCTATCATTCTGTTAACGGCATTACAACCACCGCCACCAACTCCGATAACTTTAATCTTTGCTATTTGATCCATTTGTAATTCATTCATTATGTGTTCCTCTCCTTAATTATCAAAAAAGTATCCAAATAATTTACCTAATATTGAATTGTCAGAAATATTTATTCTTTTATCCATTCCGCCCAATTCTTCTTGCTCTTCTAAATTAAATATTGAAAACTCGACATTTCGTAATTTTAATCTGCTATTATAATATTTAATCATTCCTACAGCAGTACCATACTTGTTACTTCTAGCACCTATCTCTTCGATATTTCCTACAATTGCTGTTTGACCCATTAATTCTTCTACTAAAATATCAAAATCTTGGCTTTCTGTAACGCCTCCTGTAAGTATTATATAACTAATTTCTTTTTTTGTTAAGAGATTTATTTGTTTTTTAGCTAAATTAATAATCTCTACTAATCTTCCCATTACTATTTCTGATGCATCATATTGATTTATTTTAACTACTTCACCATGCTTGTCTGTAAAAGTCAAAGATTCATTTGGTTGAGCTAATCTTGTATGAGCAAGTCCTAAATGTTCTTTCAAAAATTTGGCATCTTCTAAATTTATTTTATATACATAAGCTAAATCTTTATTTATCGCATCCCCGCCAATATCCACAACTTCTACATTAGTTAATATTCCTCGGTTAAATATCGAAACAGTTGTTGTTTCTTCTCCAATATTTATTACTGCGCCAATTTCTTTATTTATTTCCTTATTCTTGTATTCATAGTAATCCCCAAGTGGTGAAATTCCAATATCAATTAAATCAATTCCTAGTGTTCTTAAACAACTATTGATACCTTCTAAATTCTTTTTAGGAACTGTTACCACAATTGCTTTCATCGTTAATTTTTCAGCAATCATATTTAAAGGATTACTTACTATATCATCATTTATTTTAAAACCTGTTGGTAAAACTGTAACTAACTCTTTATTAGGAGCAATTTTATTATAAACACACTTTTGCATTGCTTTAATTATTTCATCATGATCAATTATTCTTTCATAATTACTAATAGCTATTGTTCCTGTACTTAAAAAACATTCAGCATAACTAGAAGGAACAGAAACTAAAATTTTTTTTATTGGTAAACCGATAATTCCCTCAGCTTTATCAAATACTTCTTTCAAAGCTTCTGTGGCACTTTCTGGATTAATTACATAACCATTTTTAATACCTCTTGCAGGAGTATCGACACATGCTAAAATATTAATCTTGTTTTTAACAATTTCGCCAACTACTAATTTAATGCTAGATGAACCAATATCTAAACTAGAAATAAATTTACGCATAACTCCACTCCTATTTTTCCTTATTTAATTATAACCAAAAATATCTTTATAAGCAAGTTTTTTAACGAAAATACCTAAAAAAAAGAATTACTATTTTAAATTTGCTAGTAATTCATCTTTTTTCATTGTACTATAACCTTTTATCCCAGCTTCTTTTGCTAAAGATTTTAATTCTGTTAAAGTTTTAGCACTTAAATCTTTATTTTCACTTTCTACTTTTTTTACTTCTTTTTTAGTTTCTTTTACTTCTTTAACATTACTTTTAACTACTTTTACTTCACCATTTAAAGCTTTTTTAGAAGTATTAACCATTTGTGTAAAAGCAGCTGGATCATTTATTGCAATTTCAGATAACATTTTTCGGTTAATCTCAATTCCAGCCATACTTAAACCATTCATGAATTTTGAATAACTAATATCATTCATCCGACATGCAGCATTAATTCTTGTAATCCATAATTTACGAAAGTTTCTCTTATTTTGTTTACGATCTCTATAAGCATATGCTCCACTATGAAATACTTGTTCTTGAGCTGTTTTATATAAACGATGCTTACTTCCAAAGTATCCTTTAGCTTGTTTTAAAACTTTTCTTCTTCTATTTTTTGATACGTTTCCGCCTTTAACTCTTGCCATATTTCTTCTACCCCCTCGCTAGATAACAGATTTTAATCTGCTAGCTTCTCCTTTCGCTAAAATTCCTTTAGTTCTTCTTTGACGTACTTGTTTTGAAGAATCTTTACTTGTCTTATGATTTCCATTACCTTTTTTATAAGTTAATGTTCCATTTTTTTTGACTTTAAAAACTTTACTACTTGATTTATGTGTTTTTTGTTTTCCCATAAAATATTTCTCCTTCTACTTCTATTTTTTTGGCGCTAATAGCAATGACATATTTCGTCCTTCTAATTTTGGTTCAACTTCTATTTGACTTATTTCACTAAGTTCTGTTGCAAATCTAATAAGAACATCTTTGCCAAGTTCTGTATGAGCCATTTCTCTTCCTTTAAATCTTATAAATGCTTTAACTTTATGTCCTTTTTTCAAATATTCTGAAGCATTTCTTTTTCTTGTTTCAAAATCATGAATATCAATATTCACTGATAAACGATACTCTTTAATTTCTTTATTGCTTTCTCGTTGTTTTTTTTGCGCTTCTTTTAATTTTTTTTGCTTTTCATAACGATATTTATTATAATCCATTATTTTTGCTACTGCTGGTACACTATTACCACTCATCAAAACTAAATCTAATCCCGCATAATTTGCTAAAGTTTTTGCATCTTCTAATTTTTTTACACCCATTTTCTCACCATTTGGGCCAATGACCATAATTTCCGCTATTTTAATTTCATCATTTATCAATAGCTCTTCTGTTTTTGCTATTCCCAAGCACCTCCACTAAATTAAAAAGTGAGTAAACTTATACCCACCTTAAAAGCTCAAAAATTCTAAATTAATAATAATTTTTAGCGGCTTTTAACCTATTACTACTTAAGTAATCAGGTGGATTTTTGGATATAAATCGCTTTCCTTTTTAATAACGATATTATTTTACCACTATAGTATATGTAATGTCAAATAATTTTAGACATAAATTAGTATTTTTATCCCAAACTTTTATTTTTAGAAATTTTTTCCAAAAGAAATCAACCAAAAAAATAGTATTATATTTCTTCATTTGTTATAATAAATATTTATTAAAGGAGCATTACTATGGATTATCATTTAGGTACTTACAAACATTTTGACATTCTTGTTTTAATTAATAATTTTTATTATGCTGATGCCTGGAATTATAATATTCGTGCCTCCGAAAGTGAATTATCACTTATTAATCAATTATTAGAAGAATTTTTTATAGAAATTTCTTATTATCAAAATATTGAAAACATTTTAGAAAGTCTTTTAAATCTTATTGGCCAACTTCTTTTTTATCAACCATTTTTTGACGGTAACCACCGAATATTAATGCACTTTTTTCGTGCCTTTATGTCTTCTCTCAATTATGAAATAGTTTTAACATCACCCCAAGAAAATTTAATCCCTTTATTTTATAATGAAAACAACCAATGTTCTTCAAAACAACTGACTCTAATTTTAGAAAGAATAAAAAAGAAGCCTGTTGCTACAAACTCCTAATTTTTTTATTCATGATTTTTAATTTTATCATTAATTAAACTTATAAATTCTTCTATACCTATATTAATAGTTTCTTCACTACCATAAACCCTATAACTTATAGTTTTACTATCAACTTCCTTTTGCCCAATAATTAAAGTAAAAGGTATTTTACGCATCACACTTTCGCGCATTTTATAACTAAGTTTTTCATCTCTTTTATCTAACTCTGTTCGATATTCTTTCAATAACTCTAATAATTCTTCACAATAATCTAAATGATAGTCTTTATTAACTGGAATAATATTTATTTGAGTTGGAGAAAGCCATAATGGTAAAGTCCCTTTTGTTTCTTCTAATAAAAATGCTGTAAATCTATCAAATGTTCCAAATATAGCTCTATGAATAACTACTGGCATTTGTTTATTGCCCTCACTATCAATATAAGATAATTCAAATCTTTTAGGTAATAAAAAGTCTAATTGGCAAGTAGATAAAGAAACTTCTGGACCAACTGCTGGTTTTACTTCCACATCTAATTTTGGACCATAAAAGGCAGCTTCCCCAATTGCTTCAAAATAAGGAATATCTAAACTATCTAATACTTCCCGTAATTTATTTTCTGCAATATTCCACATTTCATCATCAGGAAAATACTTTTCTTTATCTTGCGGATCTCTTAAAGATAAACGAAATTTATAATCTTTAATTCCAAAATCTTTATAAACATCTAAAATTAATTCTACAACTTTTTGAAATTCTTGACCAATTTGATCGGGACGTACGAAAAGATGCGCATCATTTTGACACATACAACGAACCCGTTCTAAACCTTTAACTGCTCCACTAGCTTCATAACGAAAATCAGTAGCAAATTCTCCAATTCTAATAGGTAAATCTTTATAAGAATGAATATCATTTGCATAAACCAACATATGATGAGGACAATTCATTGGTCGTAACACAAATTCTTCTTCATCAACATGCATAGAGGGAAACATATCTTCTTTGTAATGATCCCAATGCCCTGAAGTCTTATATAAAGAAACTGTTCCAACACAAGGTGTATAAACATGTTTATATCCTAATTTTTGTTCTTTTTCATAAATATAATTTTCAAGATTTTTACGAATAATTGCTCCATTAGGAAGCCATAAAGGCATTCCTTTACCTACTAAATCATGAGTCATAAAAATATCTAAATTTTTGCCAATTTTTCTATGATCACGCATTTTAGCTTCTTCTAATTCTAATAAATGTGCTTCTAAATCTTCCGGATTATCAAAACAAATTCCATAAATTCTTTGTAACATTTTATTATTAGCATCACCTTTAAAATAAGCTCCACTAAATTTTAAAAGTTTAAAGTTTTTTAACTCTTTTACTGTTTCAACATGTGGTCCTCGACAAAGATCAGTAAAATCTCCTTGAGAATAACAAGAAATAATCGTATTTTCTTCATCCATTCTATTTATTAAATCTAATTTATAAGGATCATTTTGAAACATTTCTAAAGCTTCTTGTTTACTTATTTCTCTTCGAACTATTCTTTTACCATCTTTAACTATTTTTTTCATCTCTTGAGTAATTTTAACAATATCTTCCTCTGTTATAACTTTATCACCTAAATCAATATCATAATAAAATCCTTCTTCAATAACGGGTCCTACCCAAAATAATGCCTCAGGATATAAATGTTTTATAGCTTGCGCCATTAAATGAGCACAACTATGATTTAATTTACTCAAACGTTCATTTTCTAAAATATTTTGCATAATTTTCCTCTTTCCTTTCCAATAAAAAAACTCCTATTAAATAGGAGTGAAATTTTCACGGTACCATCCTTTATTTTACTTAATTTTAGATAACGGTTTTTACCCCGGAGTTGATTAGACCCTCTAGAGAATAGTAACTACTAACATAATCTATTAATTTTCACCAACCATTAACTCTCTTTTAAAATTATTATCAGTAATCGTGTTTCTCATAATCAATTTCTAAAAAGATTATATCACTTTTATCTTTCTTTAGCAAGAAAATTTCTTATTTACCACTTTCTAGGTGGCAAATCTATTCCTCCCTTACTAAAAGGATTACATTTTAAAATTCCCTACTTTGACAGTTGTTAATAAAAAAACTTCTCTAGATACCAAAAAATCTAGTTTTTTAATTATTTCGCTCTTGCGTAATGTATCGTTATGTAGTAAAATAATGGTATAAGAAGGTACATTATGAGATTAGGTGTTTCAAAATCAAAGAATACAATTAATTACTACATTATTAAAGATTATACTAAAAATGGAAAACGTTCTACAAAACATGTAGAAAGAATTGGTAATCTAGAAGAAGTTAAGAAAATGGCCGGAGATATAGATTATAAAGTTTGGCTTAAGGACTATGTAAAAAACTATAATGAAGAACATTGCAAGAAAGAAATCATTACGATTAAAAAGAACAATAAGAAAATTATTGATTCCAATGTAAACAATAAATTTAATGTTGGCTATCTTTTTTTAGAAAAATTATACAATCAATTAAACATAAAAAATATTTGTGATTCTATTTCTGATAAATATAAATTTCAATTTGATTTAAATGAAATATTATCTTACTTAGTTTATGCAAGAATTATATACCCATCTTCTAAATTAGAAACATTCAAACAATGTCAAAATTTTATTGAACAACCTAAATTTAAACTCCATGACGAATATAGAGCTTTAAGTTATATTGCCAAAAATATGGATTTTATTCAAGAGCAATTATTTAATAATAGTAAAACCATAGTTAAGAGAGACTCTAGTATTATCTATTATGATTGTACTAATTATTTTTTTGCTATTGATAATGAAGATGATTTAAGGAAGTATGGTATATCAAAGGAACATAGACCTAATCCTATTGTTGGTATGGGTTTGTTTATGGATGGTGATGGGTTACCTTTATCTTGTAATATTTACCCTGGTAATCAAAATGAACAAAAAACTTTAATTCCTGAAGAAACTAAAATAGTTAATAATTTTAAATTAGATTCTACTAAAATGATATTATGTACTGATGCAGGTTTATCTAGTGATGAAATAAAGAAATTTAATATCAAAGATAACCATGGATTTGTTATTACTCAATCTTTAAAGAAATTAAAAGACGAATATAAAAATCAAGTATTTGATAAATCAGGTTGGAGAATTTCTAATGATTTAAAAAATATATATAATCTTGAAACTATTGAAAATGATGATTCTTTAAGAGAAAAATATTATGAAACTCTATTTTATAAAATTATTCAAACAGAAACTAAATCTGTGAAACAAGATTTAATAATTACTTTCTGTTTTAAATATTTTGATTATAATAGAAATATTAGAAATAACCAAATAGAAAGAGCAAAAAAATCTATTGAAACAAATAATGTTACAAGAAAAGGTAAAAATCAAAATGATTACAGAAGATTTATTGATTCTTTAAATTCTACTGATAATGGTGAATTTGCTGAGAATACGACTTATTCTATCAATCAAGATCTAATTAATGAAGAATCAAAATATGATGGATATTATGCTTTAACTACCAATTTAGTTGGAGATGTAAGTGAAATATTTAAAATAGTTAAAGGAAGATGGGAAATTGAAGAATCATTTAGAATAATGAAATCTGATTTCCTTGCTAGACCAGTTAATTTAACACGAGAAGATAGAATTAAAGCACATTTTATGACATGCTTTATTTCATTATTTATTTATAGATTATTAGAAAAGAAACTAGGTTATAAATATACCACTTCTCAAATTTTATATACTTTAAGAAATATGAATGTATTAGAATCTATTGGTGATGGCTATATTCCTGAGTATATAAGAACCAATTTAACTGATGATTTACATGAGTTATTTAACTTTAGAACTGACTATGAAATAAATACTTATAAAGATTTTAAAAAAATTTTTGAGAACTTAAAATAAAGGTCCACATTACGCACTTTTTTAAACAAATTAAAACTCTCTAAATCCTTATAAAATAAGGCTTAGGGGGTTTTTACTCTCTTACAACTGTCAAACTCAGGATTATATCA
>CANRTI010000016.1 GCA_947642635.1 uncultured Mycoplasma sp.
ATAAAGTAGGTATCTCTTTTTTTAAGAGTCCTCTTTATAGGTCACATTTTAAACTTTTATTCTCTTTCTTCACTTATCAATTCACTTAAGGAAATGATTTTTAAATCTTGATAAAGAATTTGTCTAACTAATATTTTAAAATCACTTAAATTAACATTATCACCAATTAAAATAATAGTTCCACTTTGAATATTATCTTTAATTTCAATTAAATTGTAATTATTTAAAATATTAGTTACTTCAACTAAGTATTTTTCCTTTTTTTGACAAATCTCTTGTAAATTATTATTGATTATACAAATATTTTTATTAATATTTTCTCTATTTAAAACATTTTCTACTTTCATAAAATTTATATTATCATTATTTATTTGTTCATAACTAGCTTTACTATTAATTGTCTCATTTGTTACAAGTCTCGTTATGGCAATGTTTTTACTTTCAGCATATTCAATAATTTCTTGATTATTTTGAACTAATAAGGAAACACTTAGTTTATTTTTATTACCATACTTAATAATTTTATCTTTATTGTTTTCTAAAGATACATCTGGAAGTTTTTTATCATACTCTAAATAATAAGAATTAAAAGTATCAAGAGCTTTCATATTATTATAACTTTTTAAAACATTCACTGTATAACCATTTAAGCCAGGAGTAATATAATTATCACTAATTACTGCACTAACAGGAGTAATATTATAATCACTAGCAATTTGATTAATTTCTTGCATTAAACTACTATTATTAATAACAATATTACTCATCTTCTCGGTATAATAAAAACTAAATAAAAGTATAGCAAAAATTCCTATATATTTAAAAAGACTTTTCATAAACCACCTATAATTAATTATAATAATTAATCATAATTTTTATTACTATCGTCTTTATCTACTTCTTCTTTTTTATTTGTTGATAAAAAGGTAACTCGTTCTGCAATAACATCTGTTATATAATGTACTTTATGATTTTCATCTTCATATTTACTAGTTTGTAAACGACCTTTAATGCCAACAACATCACCAACATGGCAATATTCAGTCGTAGTAGAAGCAATATTATTCCATAAAATACATCGTATAAAATCAGTATCATATATCCCATCCGAATTTTTAAAATTACGATTAACAGCTAAAATGACTGTTGTCACTTTTTTCGCATTTTCAATTTCTATTATTTCGGGATTACTAGTTAATCTACCAACTAAAATAACATTATTCAACCTAAACCCTCCTTTCATTTTTTAGATTAACACATTATTTTTTATTTACCTAATTACCATTTTTTTAATAATTAGTTAAAAATTTCTACCAAAACTCTAAAAAAATGGTAGAAAAAAATTGCCAAACTTTCTATATTTAGCAATTTTAATCTTTTATTAATCGATTTAATTCAACCGCATATTCCATTGGTAATTCTTTTTTAAAATCAGCAATAAAACCCATTACAACTAATTCTTTAGCTTTGTCTTCTGTTAATCCTTTACTCATTAAATAATATAATTTTTCAGCATTTACTTTAGAAATAGTGGCTTCATGTTCAATTGAACTACTGATATTTTCAACAATATTTTTAGGATAAGTATTACTACTCGATAATTCATCTAATATTAAAGTATCACATTTAACTTTCGCTAAACTATTAGTAGCTTGTTTAGTTATTTTAACTAGTCCACGATAATTACTTAAACCGCCTTTTTCAGCAATACTTTTACTAATAATATTACTTTTGGTATTTTTTCCTAAGTGAATCATCTTAGCACCAGCATCTAATGATTGATTATTTTTAGCATAAGCAATGGAAAGACTATTTCCAGAAGAATTATCGCCTTTTAAAATACAACTAGGATATTTCATGGTAATAGAACTACCAATATTACCATCAATCCATTCCATTTTTCCACCTTCATCGACAATTGCTCTTTTGGTAACTAAATTATAGACATCAGTGGACCAATTTTGAATTGTTGAATATCGACAAGTTGCATGTTTACCAACAAAAATTTCTACCACACCTGCATGAAGCGATGTACTAGAATAACTTTTAGCAGTACATCCTTCAATATATTCTAAACTACTATAATCATCAACAATTATAATAGTTCTTTCAAATTGACCAAGAGACTCTGTATCAATACGAAAATAGCTTTGTAAAGGGCGATCTATCTTAGTATGAGGAGGAATGTAAATAAATGAGCCACCACTCCACAGAGCACCATTTAAAGCTGTATATTTATTTTCATCATATTTTACTAAAGTATTAAAATATTTATAAAAAAGCTCAGGGTATTCTTGTAAAGCTTTATCCGTACTCATAAATATAATATCTTCTTTAGTATTATTATGATGATAGATAACTTCACTTTCATACTGATTTGAAACACCATCTAAATATTTATTTTCAGCAGCAATTACACCAAGGTCTAAAAATGTATTTTTAATTTGGGGATTTATTTTTCCCCAATCATCAGTTACTTCTTCATTTTCACTTTTATAATAAACAATTTTTTCAAAATCAATATCTATTTTGGGACCAAAATCTGGATTATCTAATTCTTCAAATTTAAGAAAAGCAGTTTTTCGAAAATCTAACATTTTAGAATCTTCTTTTTTCTTTTGAGATAACCACTCTATAAATTTTTTATCTAACTTTCTTTTCATTAAGCATCCCCTTTTAAATAATACACTAAAACTATCTTAAAAACAATTGTATTTTTGCTAACTCTTTGTTAAAATTACATATAGAATAAAGTAGGTGATAAGTAGTGAATAATGAAACTTTTTTAAAACAAGCTCAAATTTATTATTCCTCTTTAGCTAATTTTGAGATTAATGATAATATTTTAATTTTAAAAAACACTAATGAAGAACAAAAAACAACTATTTATTATACTTATTTAGCTAATTTAAATCCTAATATTTTTTTATTATCACCAGAAGATATTTTTAGTATAATTCGTTTACTAGAACTTTTATATAAAGGAACTTTAACTGAGGATGATATTAATTTTATCACTAGTTATACAGAAAGATATTTAAATTTAAATGATAGATATGTTCAATCAGTAGAAAATAATGCTGATGGCAATCAAATATATTATTTAGGAATGCCTATATATACTTCATATGATGCCAACTTTGCTAGTATGCCAGCAAGTATTCTAATTCAAGATGTCATCAATAATCATACTACTCTTAGTAATAATAGCCAAAATAAGGGCCCTAAATTAGTATTAACTAATAAATCTTTATTTAATCTAGAAGAAGAACAAGACAATTTAAGAAATTTTGAAAAAGCTGGTTTCTCAGTAATTATGTTAATTGTCGGAACAGTTGTTGCCACTACTTTATATATAGCTTTCTTTATTGTTAATAAATCATAAAAAAACATCAAATTTGATGTGATGTTTTATTTATAAAACAAGCGATTTAATTGTTTGCAAGGATAAACCAGTACATTTTTTTATCATATTAACATCTATATTATTTTTTAACATTTTTTTAGCAGTCTCTAATTTTTCATGCTCAATTCCATGTTCTATTCCTTCTTTATACTTTATATTAATATCTCTCTTCCATTCAGTTGCCTTTGAAAAATGATTTTTAAACCACTCATTTCTTCGAAATTCTTCCATATCTTTTTGCATTCTTTCTAACACCTCTATTCCTTTCACAATTTCTAATTCTTCTTTTTTATTATTAGCACGCATTAGTTTAAATAATTTCTTTATTTCTTTGTTTACATTATAACCACTCTCTTTATACCTGTCAATGTTGATAACACTTATATTTATACCATTTTTATGAAACTCTAAATTATTATATTCTGGACTATTCATAAAGAAATTACCACTTGGATAATTTTTATCAATAATAAAGTTTATTTGCTCATGTCTTCTATTATTTATATATTCTTCACCAATCTTTAATTGGGTTCCAAATAATGTTGTAATATAAGAATAACTCTTCTCTTGCTTTTCGTTATCAAAACCATTTGCATACATCTCTAAATTCCATATTTGACCATTATCTTTTCTTTCAATTACAATATCGGCTTCTAAGCCATGCCCTTCTAGAGATGTTTTATCTAATACTAAACTATTTTTTACTTCCAATTTTCCTTTTAAAAAACCTTTTGGAAAATGATATAAATTTTCCAACAACCATTCTGTATAATGCACATTTTCTTTATACCCAAAAATAAATTTAAACATAATATCATATCTTAAAGCATAAAAATTTGTTTTATTACTCATAAATTAAACAACTCTCCTTCCTTAGATAAAAAATTATTATAAAGTCTATTTTGAGTATTGCAATACTTTCGACAAATGTTATCAAAACTTCTTAATAATAGACAAAATATATTAATGCTAGAATTACAAACATATCCTATTTTTTATTTATTATCTACTTTAACATAGTAAAATAGATAGTTGTTACTTTTACTTCAAAACAAAAGAAAACTCCATTAATAGAGTTTCCTTAATATACTATATTTTATTTTACAGCAAATATATTTGCGATTTTACATTTAGTTGACGATAATATATGGATTAGCTATGGTACCTTCGCCAGAAATTTCAATGGATGGTACTAAATAGAAGACTGGGCGAACCGAATACGTACTATTCAAATTGCCACGAGTGACACCGCCACCCGAATTCACAAGCCACGCATAGTAAGTGCCGTTGCTCGAGTAATAACCGTAACGCGACATGGTCAATTCATAACCCTTGTTTGGTGCGTTAGTATCATTATTTAAGAAGTACATCCAGCTTGTTCTGCATGAACTATATTGTCCTGAATTACTACAGTTTAATCCTGTTTTTGATGACCCATAATAATAATCTGCCATGTACATTAATCCTATTTTTGCACTTACTGTTGTTGTCCATGCTTGTTCTATCTTTAAAATTTCTGATGCTGTTGCATCCGAAGTTATTGTATCCCCATATTTCCAGTTTACTGTCTCTATTTTATCGCTCCATCCGCTTGGCATGTATGTAGTGTTTCCTATGAATAAGTTACTATATTTTCCTCCTGATATTCCATTTAATCCTTTATATAATTCACTTTGTGGCCATTTTATATCTTGATTAGATACATTGTGCCATTGATACGCTGTATTTAATGCTTCTTTCTTGATTAATTTAAATCTTCCTTTTTTATCTACTCCTATTATTCGGTACATATATTTATCGGTGTCATTTACACAGGTTTCTATATCACTTGTTCCAAAACAGATATAATTATCTGGATTTGTTCCATAATATCTCTTATCTAATTCATCTTCTGCTACTCCAGTTGAACCAAATGGTTCTTTATACTCTATTGTTGCTACCTTTGGTATCGATATTCCTTTACTATTTCTTAAATAAGCATAAAATGTTTTTACTACTGGTGTTGTAAATGTATATTCTTCACTTATTTCTTTAACTCCATTTACTGGTTTCCATGTACAATTATCGCTATTATTGGTATCTTCTAATATACAATAATCTGTTACTCGACTACTATTCCATTTTAAATTTAAAGTTATCTTTTCTTCTTCGGTTACTTTATTTTCTGTATCTTCTTCATTGATATAAAACTTATTGATTATTGGTACATCACTAAAATCTTTTACTACTTCACATTTGAAACTACTATTAGTTATATTTATATTGATTTGTTTACCAGCTAAGTTTAATTGGTCTGTTTCTCTATTGTTTATTAACATGATGGCTTCTATTTTCTCTTCATTACTTCCAGTTATCTTATATACTACTGGAAGTGTGATACTTGTCTTATCTCCTAAGTCTTTTAAATCTATTTCTGTTGTTTCTATTTCAATACCACTTGTTGGGGTTAAGACTATCTTTCCATCACCATTTGTTAAGACATCTTTCATACTACCATCTATTTCAATAGTTAGTGTACTTTCACATTGGTTTTTTGTATCTTCTAATCCTCCTCCTACTGAGGCAATAGCTATACTTCTTTTGGTTTCTTCTGTATCATAATTTTTATTTATATCATTAGTAGCATAATAAATTTTACCTTTATTTGCACTATTCATATCAACTGCTGATAGTTTTAAATGAAGTTTAGGAGTTGGATTTGTTAATATTGCTTGTCCTAATCCTTCAGTATTACCTGATACATTTGTTGGATTAGTTTTATCATTAGTAGTCATTGTATAAAACGCAAATGTTGCTCCTACTACTAAACTTATTAATGTTATTAAACCTATAATTGTTAAAACAATTGTTTTCTTTTTATTATTTACATTTTCCATAACTACTTACTCCTTTTATTATTAATATGGTTTATCTATATTAATTTTATACTTTTTGTTATATATACCGATATTGTTTTGAATAACAAAAAAGCTGAACACTAGATACTTTCCTATGTTCAACTTTATTATACTGGTTATATTACTATTAGTCAATTTGTTTTGTGTACATTTTGTGATACATACACATCTTTTAATTTAATAAAAAAATCCCGAAGGATTATTTTGTTTCAACAATTAATTTAATAGCTGTTTTTTGTTCCCCATTTATAGTAATGTCATTAAATGCGGGAATAACAACTAAATTATCTCCGGTGGGCGCTACAAATCCTCTACAAATAGCTATAGCTTTTATAGCTTGATTAAGTGAACCTGCCCCGATTGTTTGTAATTCAACACTACCTTTTTCACGATAAATATTTGCAATAGCGCCAGCAACCTTACTAGGATTTGATTTACTAGATACTTTTAAAATTTCCATAATATATTCCTTTCATTTACATTTAAATATATGATAAAATTTTAAAAATAATTCTTTTAATTATTTATTTTCTAAGATATAATTTGTAATCGGATCCATTAATTCTAAAATACCATTAATAATCAAAAAATAACCGATAACAAGTATTTGTATATCACCAGTATAATTCAAACTGAATGCTGTTAAAATACCAATGACAATAAATAATATTAAATTAATAATATTTAAAAGCCAAACTTTGTTTTTTCGATCATGATAATAATCTGTTTCTTTTAATTTAATAAAGGCATTTAAACAAACCCAAATAAATAAAATTAATGCTAAATTCCATGGTGAGTTTTCAACATCTAGAAAACACAATAAAATTAAAACGATAATACTTGATAAAAAAGTAAAAAAACCAGAATATTCTTTATTTTTTAATAATATTAAATTTTTAATTAAATGAATAACACCATATAAAATCATGGAGATAGAAAAAATAATTTTAACATTATCGATACTAAAAATAGGTAATACAGATATAATACCCCCAAATAATATAAGAATTAGAGCCACAATAAATTCAGCTTTTATTCTTAAATTCATAAAAATCACTTCCTACTTAGAATTATAAGATATTTCACTCTTTTTTTCAATTAGTTTTAACTCCACCAAATCGTCTGTGGCAATTAGCATAATAAGAAATAGCTGTATCAATATCTTCTTTAGTTAAATCCGGAAAATATTTATCTAAAAAATAAAGTTCTGCATAGGAAGATTGATATAACATGAAATTACTTAATCTTCTTTCCTTACCAGTTCGAATTAATAAATCAATTGGTGGCAAATCTTGATATAAATATTGATAAAAATTATCCCTTGTTAAATCAGTTTCTTTTAATACTCCATTGTTAATATCATTGGCAATTTTTTTTGCTGCATCAACAATTTCCTCTTGAGCACCATAATTTAAACAAATATTTAATACACAATCTTGATTGTTAATTGTTTTATTTTGAATATTGTCCATTGCCTTAAGAACTTCTTTCGATAAATTATCTTTTCGACCACTAAAAACAACTTTAATATTCTTTTTACAAACAGTTTGAAGTTTATTATTAAAATAAAAAATAAGCAAATTCATTAAAAAATCAACTTCTTCTTGACTTCTTTTAAAATTATCTGTTGAAAATGCATATACTGATAAATACTTTATTCCACAATTTCGAACATATTGGGCAATAACTTCTAAAACTTTACTTCCTTCTTGATGACCATAACTTCTTTTTTTTCCTCTTTCTTGAGCCCATCTTCCATTACCATCCATAATAATTGCTAAATGTTTGGGTAATTTTATGTTATCTAAATTCATTTTTTAATTCCTTTCACGTATATATTATACAACAAAAAATAAAAAATGGCTTGTAACAACCATTTTAATAGCGAATATTATTAATAATAAATATTAAATATAAACTAAGACTATATCTAACTTTAAATATACCACATTCAAATACTGATACTAGTAAATCAGAAAAACAAACTATTTTACCTTCTTTAGAAGTTGGTTTTAACTCTTTTGATTTTACTTCTTTTTTACCAAAAGGTATTAAATCTCTTAATAAGGCATAATGATACATATGTGTTTTAATAATATCTTCTTCGTTTTTATTGATTTGAAAATATTCTTTAGCATTGTTAATACTAGTTCTGGGATGATTAAAATAACTATTTTCGATATCATGAGTATTACCATAAAAAAAATCATGAAGCAAACCAGCTCTTACAGTTTCGTGGCAATTTCCTTTAAATAATTTAGCCATTAAATAGCTTAAATAAGCTACTCGTTTACAATGCGCATATCTATTACTACCATGATGAACATCATTTTTTAATAATTCATAGTTTTTATCTTCTAAAATATCTCTAGCTATCTCTTTATATTCTTTATTCAGTTTCATTTAAAATCCCTCTTAAAAATATATTCCACTAACTAATATATTAGCGACTTTCTAATTATAGCATAAAATCTTTCTAATTTGTAGTCTAAAATAATATTTTTCCAAATTGTACCAATTAATTCTTATTATATAATATGTAAAAGACAATAATTTGATACTAAAATGTGTTTAAAAATTCAAATATATTTAATATTGTATTTAAATTAATAACTAACATACTCCCAATAATTAAAGGATAAATTACTTTAGGAGGAATTTTAATTAAATTGATTAAATAATCTATTCCTAAGACAAATAAAGGAGTTGTAGCCCATGAAAAATAAAGAGCAAATAAAGGTGATTCATGCGGACTCCAATTAAGGATAACAAATAAAAAGTAAGCAAATAAAATCCAAAAAGTAGCGATTTTAACAAAAAGAGTAGAAAAATTACTGATTATACCGATAAATATAATTATTAAAATAATAATTGTTAAAGGTGATATTTTTGATTCTAAATCATGCCACCAATAGGATAAATGGTTATAAACTTTTTCTATTCCTGAAGGGATAGCTACTAACGAATGATTAAGCATTTTACTAGTTGATGCTATCTTTTCTGGAAAAGTAAGTTGCACAATATTATAATGTTCTTTAGCAACTTTTATTTCTTCCAAACCATATTGCAAAGTGTGAGCCCTTCCTAAACAAATAGTTGTAAGAAAAGTAATAATAACAATTTTAATTATCTTCTTTAGTTTATTAATTATTTTATCAGGTAGTAAGATTTCTGAAATACCAATTGCTGCCGATGTGAGCATTGTTAAAGTAGCACTGACAATTTTAGAAGGGGATTTTTCTGGTTCTTCACAAACAGTAAAAACATATAAAATAAGTAAAAAAGTAATAATTTGATATTTTTCTAAAAATAAACTGTATAAAAGAGTAGGCATTGATAACATATAAATAATAAAAATAATTTTCTTTTTAATTAACAATTTAAGTTGCAATCCGATTAATATTAATAATTGGGCATTAATTATTTGAAAAATTATGGCACTTATTAATAAAAGAATTTTTTCATCAAAAAAGAATTTGCCAATAGTTGTAACAACACTAAAAATTGGAAAAGTAAAAATACTTAAAATAGGATGTCTTATATCATAGTAAAAAGAATTGGGATAAATATTATTAAAAATATATCCAGAATCCATCGAATAAACACGATCATATTGTAAAAACCAATTATTATTCATATTATATAAAATTACAATTAAAATCATTGTAATAATACTTGTAATTAAATAAGCATATTTATCCCATTTAGATAGTTTACTAAAAAAATTTTGAAGCCATACTTTAATACTATTTCCTAAATAAATAATTAAGTAAAATAAAGATAAAAAGGATGTTATATAATAGCGAATTCGAAAGGGATTAAAAGAAGAGTTTTTAAATAAATTGTAATCAAATACTATTTTATTTTGGTATAAACTTAAGAAAATAATCACTGTTAAAAGACATAAAATGGCATTTAGATGGATATGTTCTTTTAAATATTGCCAATTAGTTTGATATGTTTTAAAAAAAAGATAGAAACCACTAAAAAACGCTATGATAAATGTAAAAGTTATGTTTTGAAAATTGTAATGCAACGGGATTATTAAATATAATGCAAGCATAGCAAAAGAAAAAGAAAAAAGACAACTTATAATACTTAATAAAAATTTATTGGGAATTTTTTTCATGAAAAAGACCTTTCTATTTTAAAATATTAATCTTTTACATTATATCATACAATATATTAATTAAAATACTTTATTTTAAATGTTGTGCCTTTAGAATTAGAACTGATTATGAAGCTATAGAAGAAAAAAACTTAAAAAAAATTATTAAACAAACCAAAAACTAGAAAATGTACGCATTTTCCCAACACTTAAAAATCTCTCTAAACCCTTATAAATAGGAACTTAGGGAGATTTTATTTTCTAAAAAGTGTTTAAGTTGAGATTATATCATACAATATACTAATTAAAATACTTTATTTTAAATGTTGTGCCTTTAGAATTACTAACTACACTTATTAAGCCATTATGAGCTTCGATAATCATTTTTGCTAAAGCAAGACCAATACCAACACTTTCAAAATGGGCATTTTCTCCTCTATAGAACCGTTTAAAAATATGTGGTAAATCTTTTTGGGATATACCCCTCCCCTGGTCAGTAATGTCAATTTCTACATATAATTTATTTTTAGTAACAGTAATATCTATTATACTATTAGAAGGAGCATATTCAATCGAGTTTTTAAGAATGTTAGTTAGAGCTTCAACAAACCATTTTAAATCACAATAAATTTTTAAATCTTCAATATTATTAACAGCTATTTGAACATTTTTTAATTCACAAATAATACTAACATTCTTAAGAGTTTCACTAATTATTTCTTTAACTAAAATATTTTTTTTAGAAAAATTGATTGTATTGGTTTCTAATTTGGATAATTTCAAAATATTTTGTACTAAGAAGTTTATATTAATAATTTCTCTTTTAATATTTCTTAAAAATTCTTCTTTTTTCGCATTATCCATATTCATATTATCAATTAAATTATCTAACATAATTAAAATAGAGGTCAAAGGAGTTTTTAATTGATGTGAAATATTAGCTAATGAATCTTTTAAGTCTTTTTTAGCTAGTTGAGATTTTTCAGCTTGTTCTTTTAACATTAAAGTTGTTTTATATACTTCTTCTTTTAAAATAGATAACTCATCTTCACTAATGTCTTCAATAGTTAATTCATAATTGTGATGATTTATTTGATTAACTAATTTTGTTATCTTAGCTATTTCCTGGTCTTTTTTTAAATTATAATACCAAAAAATTAATAGTAAAATTAGAAAAGTTATAATTAATAAGCTAGTATTTATGATAATATCTTTTTGGAAAATTTGGTTATTTTCAGTTATTATTGCTTCATTTTGAATATTAATACCATATTTTTGAACAAAAGAAGAACTTTTTGTGGGATTATTTATAATATCCATAAGTTCATTTTCAGTAATATCAGGATAATTTTCTTTTATAGTTCCTAATAAATTATCAATCTTTTTATTATAATTTATTGTTACTAATTTATAATTATAGACACTTATTATATAAAATAAAGAAAGCATTACTACTAACACAATGATAGTAGCGATTAAATACTTTTTTAAAAATAATTTATTTTCCATCGGCATCAATTCGATATCCTAATCCCTTAACAGTTGTAATAATATCATCTCCTATTTTAGCTCTAATTCTTTTTAAATAAACAGTAATTGTATGATCGTCAACATCATTACCTGTAGCTTCCCAAATTTTATCTAAAATCGCATTGCGACTGACAATTTTATTGAGATTTAAAAATAATAAATGTAGTATACGTAACTCCAAACTAGTTAAATTTAAAATCTCTTTATCTTGGTAAACTAACATTTTATCCATATCAAATTGGATATTTTTAACAGTAATTAGATTATTTTTTTGCTGTCTTTTAAGTATTTTATTAATTCTTATTAATAATTCTTTTGTTGAAAACGGTTTGGTTAAATAATCTTCAGCTCCTAATGTAAGTCCTTTTACTATTTCATCTTCATCATCACAAGCTGTTAAAAAAATAGTAGGAATATTTATTTCTTTTATCGTACTTTCATATAAACTAAAACCATTACCATCTGGAAGAGTAACATCTAAAATTATTAAATCCGGTTGATTATTTTTTAAGTATAATTTAGTTTCATAGACATTATTTTTAACTATGACCTGATAATTATTACTTAATAAAGAGTAAACTAAACCTTTAACTATATTTTCATTGTCTTCAACTAATAAAATAAACATATTTCACCTTCCATCATATTATAAATCAGAAAAAGAAGACTGAAAAGTCTTTCTTTAAATATTTTCTTTACGAATTGTTTCAATAATATTTTGTTTATTTATTTTTTTTACAGAATAACGCATAATTATAAATACTAAAATGAATACAGATATTATTGCAATTAAGATAGGAATATAAGGAATTTGATAACCAAGATCAATTCTTTTAGTAAATGATTTATAAATTAAAAATGCGAATATTAATCCAAGTGTAATTCCATAAAATAAGGATTTTGTTGAATAAAATAGTGTTTCAAGATTTATCATATTATTAAATTCTTTTTTAGTCATGCCAATTGATTTTAACATTGCAAATTCTTTTTGGCGAAGAGAAACATTTGCTGTAATCGTGTTGAAAATATTTGTAATACCAATAAGAGTTATTACTGTAATAAAACCATATAGAAAGATTTGAAAAATTAAACTTATTGTTGCTTGAGCTTTGACTAATTCTTGAATATTTTGAATATTTACTTGGGGATAAAGATTTTCAACATCTTTGGTAAATTTTGTAGGATTTTCAACATTTAAAGTTAGAAATTTGGGGGTATATTCTAAATTATTAAATCCTTCTTCAACAATTAAATAACCTCCTTGATTAAAACTTCTTTCTAAACCAGATGGTCTTATGTCAGTAACTTTACTTAAAATAACTTTAAGAGGTTTATTATCATATAATCCTTCTATTTCTTCATTGTCTTGAAACTTATAAATTGATTGCATTTTCTCAACACCATCAGTATATTCTAAATAGTTATTAATTAATATTCCTTGGTGTTTAACTTTTTCATAATCAAGCTTTAAATCTTGAACATATTTTTGATAAGCTTTTTTATTTAATGCTAAAATTTCTATTCCTAAACTCTTAGCATCCTGACATTCATTAATATCATTTTCCTCATCATAATAACAATCACCATTTTTCATAAGATTATTTTGAGCCGATATTGTTATTTTAGTTTTATCACTTATTTCTAAATAATTATTACTTTCTTGATAATAACTGTAATTTTCTATTCCTGACATGGTAGTTATTTTAATTAAATCATCTAAATTTTTTTCAGGTGCATTTACTTCAATGTCATAAGAAATGCCTTCATAATAAAATTTAGTTGTGTTAATACCATAATTAATAAAAGAATTAAGAGCAATAAATGTTAAAATACTTATTGTTAAGGAAATGACAGTTGTACGATATTTTTTCTTACTTCTTTTTAAATTTTTATAAGCAATTAATCCCCCAATATTAAATACTTTTTGAATAATTTTAGGACAACGTAATTTTTTACTTTCTATTTCAAAATCTTTATTATTTCGAATGTATTCTAACGGAGTTATTTTTTTTGCTTTTCTTGATGATGCTAAACTAGATAAATAAATTGTTAATAAACCTAGCATACTTGCTAAAATTAGAGGAATTATATTGATATAGAAAACTATTTTAGCACTTGCTTCAATGTCCGCCATTAAATAATTTATTAAATTTACTAGGATAAAAACAGCTAAAATGCCACAAATTATTCCTAGAGGGATTGCAATTATAGCTAGAATAAGCCCTTCTTTTAAAATACTTTTACGAATTTGCTTAGTAGTAGCACCAATACTTAGTAACATACCATGCATTTTTCTTTTTTCAATTGTCGAAATATCAAAAGAATTTTTAATACAAAATATGCTAGTACCAACAATTATTATTAACACAATTGCTAAAACTGAATATATTGCTGTTACTGTATTATCACTAAACTTAAATGTTTGCCATCTTATTAATTCACTATTAATTGAATAGTCTTCTGTAAAACTATTAGAAGAATCATAATTTTTATCAAGAATTTGCGCAATGTCTTCTTCATAATTATAAGGATTTTTTAAAGCAATATAAATGGATGCTAATTTTTCTTTAGAAGAAGATAAGCTAATTGCACTATATCCCGAGTCACCATGTGGCTCTAAAGCATAATTTCTTTTGAAAAAGCCAACAATTTTATATTGTTTATTGTCCTTAATATTAATAGTTTCGTTTTCTTCTAATGGATTTTTTTCGTTTAATTCATAACCATCAATAGTTTCTCTAATACCCACATCTAAAGTGATTATATCACCAATTTGATACTGTTTTTCATAAGTTATTTCAGAATTAATAATTATTTCGGAACTATTTTGAGGATATTTTCCTTCTTCTAATTTAATTTTTAATTCATCAAAAGACTTGGCATCATCAAACGAGTAAAGATGAAAATATGGTTTATCATTATTATTTAATCCATGTGAAGCATAACCTAAAGTTCTTAATATGTTAATACTTTTTATATCACGATTATTTTGAAGAGTTAAAAGATCTTTTTCATCTTTATTATATAATATTAAATGATATTCCCCTTTATTATTTATTGTTTGGATTATTAATGATTTTTTTAAACTGGTAAACATGCCAGAAACAGCACATATTAGGGCAACTGATAAAATAATTCCTAAAATTGTTCCAATAGTTCTTTTCTTGTTTAACTTTAAATTTTGATAAGCAATTTTGTCAAGAATATGCATATTATAACTCCTTAACAATTTTGCCATCGGCTATTTGAATAATTCGATCAGCTTTTTTGGCTATTTCTAAATCGTGAGTAATCATAATGATAGTTTGCTTGTAATCTTTATTAGATTTTCTTAAAAGGGTAACAATTTCTTCGCTGGCTTTAGAATCTAAATTACCAGTAGGTTCATCTGCTAAAATTATCACAGGATGAGTTATTAATGCTCTTCCAATACTAGTTCTTTGTTGTTCACCACCAGATAATTCATTCGGTAAATGCTTCTCACGATGATTAAGTCCTAATAATTTTAATAAATTTTCTAAATCGTCTTTATCGCTTTTGCGATTATCTAAATCTAGCGGTAAAGTAATATTTTCCATAACATTTAAAATTGGAATTAAATTATAAAATTGATAAATAAAACCAATTTGTCTTCTTCTAAAAATAGCTAGTTTTTCGTCATTTAAAGAGAAAATATTTTTACCATCAATGTATACTTGGCCACTAGTAGGACGATCTATTCCTCCGATTAAATGTAAAAGAGTTGATTTTCCAGAACCACTGGCTCCTACTATTGCAATAAACTCTCCTTTTTGAACAGAAAATGAAATGTTATCAAGTGCCTTTACTTCTGTTTTGTTTTTACCATATATTTTTGTTAAATTTTCAATTTTTAAAATTTCCATAATAACTTCCTTTCGTTTTATACTAACATTATATTATAAGAAAAGTTACAAGTAGGTTACAGAAATTATTTTTTTATTTATGAAGTTCGAATTTATTGAGAAGATATTTTCTTTTCCCAAATTTTTCGAATATATTTTAATGATAAAGTCGATAATGTAAAACCAATTACTGGAACTAAAGAACTTAAAAATATATTATCATATTGTTTAATTAAATATGAATAAATAATAACTATTAAATAGGTTAAAAACATAATACAGATTTTTCTAGTCCAACTAGTTTCCCATCTTTTATCTAATTCTACACGTTTATTTCTTTCTTTTAATTTTTCAATTTCAATTTTTGAATCCATTTTAATTCTCCTTTTATGGTTTTATTTCAAACATTTCTGGTCCTGCTCCACACATTGGACAAAGAAAATTTTGAGGTAAATTATCACCATAATAAATATATCCGCAAATTTTACATATCCAAGCAGTTTTACCATTTGATGTTTTTATTTTTAGAAGCTCATCTTTATGTTCTTGATAATAATTATAACTCATAGCTTCTTTATCTTCGTAAATATCTTTTGTTATAATTTTTCCAATGAATAAAGTATGAGTTGCATTTTCAATGGTGTCAATTTTTTCACAAATCATGTATCCTAAAGAGTCATCAATAATTTTAATGTTGGCAATTTCTGTTGTTTTAACATTTTCAAATTTAGCAAAATTACGCATTGAATTAAAGCCAAATGTTTTAATTATCTGAGGATTTACATCAATTCCTAATACTGATAAAGCAAAAGTATTATTTTGATGCATTAATTCATTTGTATAATTATTCTTCATGACTGCTACAGCAATAAGCGGACTCTCTCCACTACTAACTTGAGAAACCGCATCAACAATACATCCTCCATTTTTAGTAGTAAGAACATACATACCTTGCGTAATTTTTCTTAAAATATCATTATTGTTCATATTTTTTCCTCTTTTCATAATAGTATTTATCTATTAAAATTATAGCATATATTCATAATTAATAAAACTTGAACAATTGCCCAAGTTTTAAAATCTATTTTTCTTCTTAATAAATCATTTAATTTTTAACTTTAATTTTTCAAACTCTTTTCTTTCTTCAATAATATTAATCTTTTTTATGTCAATTTTTTTGTTTTCATACTTTGATTTTAAATACTCCATAAAAGAATAATCTAATTCATCTTTTTCTTTAATCTGAAAGTTATTATTTTTTAAAGCATTTTCCATCTTGGTTCTTAAATATTTCCATTTATCATAATATGCTGATTTAGTTTTTACCATAAAATCACTACTATCTTCTATAACAAAACCTTCAATATATTCATTATTAAATTTATAATCAGGAGAAGTTATATTTTTGTATATTTCCTTAAATGTTTGTAAGTTATTTGCAGTAAATACTTGTTCTTTAATATTTATGCCATTTTTATTGGCAAACTCTTTTAAATTATCATAAGAAATTTTTGAATAACTAGTTTTATTATATATTACATCTAATAAAATAATATTAGAGTCTTTATATTCAATAATATGAGGATCATTTATATTATCAATAACTTCAAAGACAAAACTTACATTATCTTTAAGTATTTTTTCTTTTATTGCTTTAATTTGATTATTACTAAACTTTTTATAAAATATTTTTTTAAAATACTCTACGTAATCGCCTGCATTTGTGGATTTTGAAGCAAAAAATAATTCTTCATCTTTAAGAGATAAAATACCTAAGAAACCATTATATTTCAAGTAAAAATTTACTGGATATGTTAAAGCATTTTCTACATTTTCTAACTCTGTTTCTTTTCTTTCATTAATTTTAAAAAATTTATTATAACTTCTTGCAAGAATTTTATTATTCTTTATATCAATAAATAATCCTCTTGCTTGAGTAGTCATATTATCCCATATTTTATGATAAAATGCTTCTTTAGAAAAATTAAATGAAAATATATCGTTACCTAAATCACGAGTAAAGACATATTTATTATTTTTCATGTATTCGACTAAATTATAGACATTAGTTTCTTCAATTAAATTTGGATTATACACATTATTTTTTATTTCTTGATAAGTAAATTTACCATTTTTATTTAAAGTTAATACTCGAAGATATCCTCCTTCTTCAATGTTACCTTCTAAATTGAGTGAATAATCATATTTATTATATTTTATTTTATGAAAATTTCTATGGCCATGAATTTGATAAATTTTGTTAGTTTCTTTTTGCATAAAATCATTATAAAGTTTATCTATATCAATCTCATATTTATCAATTCCATATATAAAAGAATTAGTACTATAAAAATCTAAAGATAACTTTGGAATATATGGAATACCACCATGGGGAATTAAATACGTATTTGGACCAAATTTAATATAGGATATTTGAGATAATTTTTTGATAAAACCTCTTATTTCACTTTTATTAACATTATTATTTTCTAATTCGTGAATAGTATTTTTAATATCATAATCCATTTTAAACTCATCATCACAAGCATATTTATATAATTTATCTTCATGATTGCCAATTAAAAATATCATATTGGCATTATTTGAAAGTTCATTTAACAATTTAAAAGTTTTATAGTTTTCAACTCCCCGATCAAAATAATCACCTAAAAATATATATAATGCATTTTTATTTAGAGGATTTTCTTCAAAATATTGTTTTAATGCACTGTAACAACCATGAATATCACCTATTATATGTACTTTATCATACTTATTTAAATCTTGAGGATTACTGTTTATAATTTCATCAAAGTTTTCCTTTTTAATTATTTTAAATACCGCTGGAACTTTTTCTTTAGATAATACTTTATATATCCTATCTATTGTTTCATTGGGAACTATTTTATATTTTTCACGATTTTGATTTCTTTTATAAACTTCTTCTTTAGGAATATCAGTAAAATCTAAAATGTATAATCTATAGCGATACTTCTCTGCTAATTTTTTATAAATTTTTAATGACTCAGTATTGGCATGAACGGCATCAATTATTGTAAATTCACCTTTTTTCATACGTTCTTCTAATATTGTATATAAAAGTTCCCACACTTTTTTATTATTAAATTGTGGTATTTCTTCAGAGTAATAAGTATTTAGTTGCGGAGCATTAAACATAAGTCGCATTTGATCCGAACTTAAAGTAAATCTTTCTAGTTGATGCTCTTTTATAAAAGTACTTTTACCACACCCCATTGCTCCTCTTAATATTACTAGTTTTCTCATTTAATCACTTCCATTATTAATTTATTATAAAGATTTATTTAATTTAATAGAGTCATATATTTTTTTAGCTTCTGCATTAGATTGTCTAGATTGCAAGAGTTCAGAATATTAAAACTCCATTAATTATATTATTGTATTGTTCATCATTTAAAATTGTTTTTCTTTTTATTTCCATTTTCTAGTCCTTTAATTCATAATATTATCTCAATATACCTATACATATTTAAATTACCAAAATAATATTTAACTTTATAAATATTCTAACATATTTTTAAACATAATAAAACTTGAATAGTTTAAGCTTGAGGCATTATTAATTAGTGTTTTACGATGAAAAAGTCAAATAACTTTTTTAATAATTATTAAGTAAATTAAACCAATTATATTTTATAACATTAAAACTAAAATAAAATAATTTTAGTATCAATAGAAATATTTTCTTCTGCTTTAATATTAAAATTTATTTTAAAGATTTTCTCATCTATTCTTGTTATATCACAATCATATTCACTATTTATAATTGATATCCAACCATTTTTATCTTCATATAAAATATCGCTTATAAATTCTTTTACATTAGTGTTAATGTTTTCTTTCGTTTGTTTAAACATTTCATCTGAAAATGTAAATTCTAATCCTATAAATTTATTATTATCGATATTAAAAGTAATAAAAGTGCTATACCTTTTCTTCTTTTTCCATAGTGAGATATAGAAAATTCTCCCCACGATATTTCAACGTTATAATCGTTGTATTCTTTATTGTTTATTATTATCATAGTTAATCTTACTCCTTTATTTTAAGAATTATTGTAGTGTAAAAAGTCAGCTATTTTTTTATCATAAGCTTGTTTTATATTTTTTGAAAAATCATAAGAAAACTGATTTAAATATTCTAAAACCAAATTTAAATGTTTATCAAATTCTTCATCCTTATCGATACTCTTTAAATATTTTGCAACTAGCTTGTTTCCATTTATTCTCTTTACATAAAAATTTAGTAAATTTGTATTTCCTATTTTTTCTTTGCCAGCATTTACTATAGAAATTAAATATTCTCGAGAAGCTGCGGGACCGTTAATACCCTGATCAAACATAATAAGTACACAACCTATAAATATTTTATCAGTTCCATCAGAAGGCAAAGTTTTTTTTAGTAAACTCAATTAATTTTGTTATCGATTTCGTTTTTGTATATTCTTCCGAAAAAAGTTGTAAAAATTTATTTATTATCATTTTAACCTCCAGTAGATATTCTGTTAAATTATATTTTTTATTTTAATTTACAATAAGCATCAAATATTTGTTACTCAAAAAAATATTGTATTAATTTTTTCTTTCTCTTGCATTTTATTAAAAGTTCTTTCTATTTTTAATAATTAATTTAAATATATAAAAACAATAGTTTAATCTTTATATCTATTTATAACACCTTTGGTAATTTTTTTTAAATACTATGATGTATATTTAATTTAAAATTATTTGCTATATTTATTGAATTTATGTATCCTAAATATTTCATTAACTATTTATAATTAACTTGTTCTTAGATAACTTTCTATAATCTATTGGGTAACCTAATTTAAATTTATTATTTTTTAATCTTTAATAAATACCAGATACTTCCTATAAACATCCATATAAAACCTTCATTATACTGTATGCTGTTTTTGACAATATACAAGTGTGTTTACTAAATTAACAAAATATAGTAGAATCCGTTGAATTATAATAAACATTTTAGTATAATCTTTTTAGGGAATGTCAGTTGTTGAGTGTCTACCAAGTCTCTAATAGAGAGGAGGTTTGATAAAAATGAAAACTAAGACCTTTGTCATTAAAGTTCTTAAGCTCATTGCTATCATTTTATTTCTCCTTATCATTATGATAGTAGTAATAAAAAAATGACACTTAATTCTTCACCGAATTAAATGTCCACTTAATTAAGTTTGGGTAGACATTCAACTTGCCAAAACTGAATGTTCCCGTTTTTATTTTATGCAAGTTTCCTTGACATATTCATCTTAACATAAAAACGACTTTTTGACAAGTCGTTTTCTATTGCTACTCGAGAAGCTCGAGTTTCCTATCAATCTGGTGCTGAATAACTGAATTGAACAGTTCTCTAATGCTTACCATGCATTCGTTTTACCACTAAACTAAATCAGCAATTCCATATTAATTATAACACATAATGTTATTAATAGGAATTGCTAATTTTAAGATACAATATCTAAATATATTTCACATTCTTGTTTATGTGTTGCGTCATTAACACTTACATAACCATTATCATAACTTATTTGTCCATCACCATTACATGAGCTTGCTTTTTGCGTAGATAATTTATATGCTCTTCCTGAAGGAATAGTTTCTACAGCATTATAAAGTGAACTATCTGGTGCTGTTTGCAAATAAATATTCGCAATTATATCAGCGTCCCCTTCACTATCAAAATAAGCATTACATTTAGATTTATTGCCAGTTAAAACATTAAATTTTTTAGTATTTGAATCAAATGTTACTTGAGCGTTTGTATTATCACAGTTATATGTTGCATATTTATAACCAAAAGCAGGAACGTTATCAACTAAAGTATAATTTTTACCATTAAATGGCTCTTTACCATTTATATCTTCTTTTAAAATATAAACGTTAATATCACTAGTAGCAGATTTTTTAAAATAGAATTTACATGTTACCTTTTCATTACTTACTAAGTTAAAATTTTTAGTTGAACTATTATAATTATAAGAACAACTACCTGTTCCATTGTTTTGGCATGGTATTGTACAACTAGTTTTAGTATCATCAAATGTATAATAAGCTGATGGAACAGCATAAGATGGATTAAAGCCACCATCATCATTTTCACGATAAATAATTATATTAATATCTCCGCTTCCAACATCAAAATTTCCTACTAAACTTGCTAGTAATTGTATTGAAGTTTCTTCAAAATAATAAGCTGATACTGCTCTTATACCAAAAACGATTGCAAAAATACAAATAAATATTAGTCCAAATAAGTATTTACGTTTTTTTGCTAGTTTATTAATTTTTCCTCTCATACTAGTCATTCAACTGCCTCTTTCAATTTCATTAAAATAAACCATTGTTTTATATACCGATAATCAGTCGCAAAAATAATTCGGTATATGAAACTATTCTACCTATTCAAATTATATTATATATATAATTTTTTGTAAAGTTTTTTTCGCAATATCCAACATTTATCGACAATTTCTTGTAAATTTTTTTTATTGTAAATATCATATGATTATATAAGGGAGGGTGTAATATGAGTTTCATACCAAATGTACCTCCTAAAATATTTACATTAAGTGCTACAGTTATTGGTTTTATTCTTATTGATGATACGACCGCTGAAGAACAAAATGCACTCGGTAATTGGTTAATGTTAGTAGCGCAAGTATTGTGCACCAATGGATTTTATAAACAACTACAAAATGTAAAAAATAATAATCATCAACAAATGCCCTCGAATGAAGAAACACTGCGTATGCTACAAAAAATGGTTATGGCATTAAATAAAGAAATTGAAGAAATTAAAAAAAATCTTTAAAAAAATACTTTGAAATGTTAATATTAAATAGAAAATTCTACAAAAACAGGAAACTCCTTCGATTTTTTATTGTCTTTATCTTCAAAATAAAAATATTTAATTAATCTATATTCACCTTTTGGTAATTTTCCATAAGAGTGACTCCAATCAATTTTGTATTCTTCTGTTTCACCTTTTTGTAAACTATATAACATTAAAAGAACTGCCATTTCTACATTTATCTTGCGCCATTTGTTTTTCTCTTTTATTTCAATAGAATAACCAGATCCATATCTTAAAGAATTTTCATTATAATTAGTTATTTTTATAGTGGCACCTGTATTAGATAAAGTACTCTCATCAATAGTTAATAAAACACCATTATTTAAACTATCAGCAACGCTTGATTTACTACCTATAATTAATCCATTACTATTTTTACATCCTGTAATACATATAACCATTATTAATAAACTAAAAATTAATGCAAATTTACTTTTCATAAGGCCTCCAAGATTATATATATTATATCATAAATATGATTTCAAATATCACATAAAATGTTTTTTAATATCTAGTTGTTTCAAAAGTGGGATATTTTATAAAAAAATCAGAAGATATTTAAAACATAAAAAAACCCTTTAATTAGGGTTATTATTATCTAACTGGTGGCTCCAGCGGGAATTGAACCAGCGACACAAGGATTTTCAGTCCTCTGCTCTGCCAACTGAGCTATGGAGCCATTATGGCGGTTCGTACGGGATTTGAACCCGTGATCTTCTGCGTGACAGGCAGACGTCATAGGCCTCTAGACTAACGAACCACAAAATGGTTGCGGGAGAAGGATTTGAACCTTCGACCTTCGGGTTATGAGCCCGACGAGCTACCAAACTGCTACCATCCCGCGATATTGTACTGTCTTTTTTTAATGGCGGAGGAAAAGGGATTCGAACCCCTGCGCCGCTTACACGACCTTCCGGTTTTCAAGACCGGCCCCTTCAACCGAACTTGGGTATTCCTCCACTTTCAAAGGACAAATTGATTATAACATAGTTAAAAATGGTAGTCAATACGAAATATGGGAAAAATATTCAAAAAACTATTGAAATTATTTAAAAAACACGTTATAATCTTAAATGTCTTATGTATTTAAGACTGTGCCTTGCCCAAGTGGCGGAATAGGTAGACGCACAGGACTTAAAATCCTGCGAGATTTAAACCTCGTGCCGGTTCAAGTCCGGCCTTGGGCACCAGATTGATATCAAACTCGAACTTTTATGTTTCGAGTTTTAATATACATAAATTTATGATAAAATATTTGTAAAAATTTAAATGATTTATGTCAATTTAGTAAACACACTTGTACATTGGCAAAGTCAAATGATTTATAACTAGGTTAGAGGTGAATATGGAATCTTTATATAATTTAAAATATAAAATACTTAATTTAGAAGATTTAGATGTAGCATTTAAAATTCAAAAAGAAACATGGCCTGACGATCCAGATTATGAAGATTTATATGATAAGGCTACAAATCCAAAAGATAATAATTGCATTTTTTTAGTTTATGACAAAGATGTTTTAATTGGTATAACGGGTGTTGATGTTTATGATAAATATCCTGATACAATATGGTTAGATTGGTTTACTATTTTATCTGAGCATAGAAGAAAAGGGTATGGAAAAAAAGTGTTATTAGATACAATACATTATTGTAAAAAGTTAAATAAATATAACTCTTTTAGAGTTGATACAACATATTATGAAAATAGACCAGCATTGATTTTATATGATAAGGTAATGCAATTAAAAGAAGATTATACAATTGAAGATACAGAAAATTGTAAGAATGATTTTATAATATATAGTTATAGTTTAAATGGAAAATTACAGCTTTGGAATAATAAATATCTTGGCTTAAAAGACTATTATGACAAATGCAATTAAAAAAGTTGTTGTATTTCTCTTTCTTAGGCACCATGAGTGTATGATGCGAACCAAATTGATTTGCTTAAAAATAAGTACCTTTTCTTCAATATAAAATGAAGTAGGGTACTATTGCTTTATTTTAGTCTCGAAAGAAAATTCGAGACTTTTAAATTATTAAAATATTTGATATAATTTTGAGGGAGATGTTTATGAAAGTTTCAAATAAACTAGAAAGCATAAAATTGATAAAAGAATTAAAATTAAATTCATTTCCAGAAAAATTATTTAATAAAGATGAGACAGATGAAATAAAAAAGTTCCTATTAGAGCATCCGGCAGAATTCTATGCAGTTAGAAGCAAAGAAGTTGTTAATTGCAAAGAAAATAATTTTAAAGTTCCTATGAATGATGTATTGAATGAAATTAAAAAGCATAATCTTTTTACTATAAATGTTAGTTCATATAATTATATTAAAAACCTTGTTTTAATTGGAGATATAAGAATAGGAAGTGATAATGAAGTGTGGCTTATCGGATCTACTAATTCAAATTTTACTGGCAAAATGGCTGAACAAAATCCTGATTTTAACTATTCGACAGATATCTTTGATAAAAAACTAAATAAGATTCCTAGTTTCGATTTAATATATGGTTATATAATTGATCACAATTTAATAGATGTGATTGTTGAATTTGCGATTTATGATAAACCAGTAGGAATATATAATGAACCTATTGTTATTTTTGAAATTAGAACCGAATTTTAACTTAAAATTATTGTTATAAAAAATAGACTTTTTTGTTTAAAAAAGTGTTCCATATTTTAAAATTATGTGATAATATGTGCTTGTATTGAGGTAGAAGCACTAATTAAAATTTGGGTTCGGCATCTAAAATCTCAAGGCACCATTTGATATTAAGGGGCTGTAATGAAATAAAATAATTTCATACAGCTTTTTTCTTTGCATTTTTT
>CANRTI010000017.1 GCA_947642635.1 uncultured Mycoplasma sp.
GTGGGTTTCTTTCCAATTTATAACAAACTATTAAAAAGTACTTGACTTCTAATAGTTAGTCATCTCCTCACTTGTTTCCTCACTTAGAAGCAAAAAAACAGACCTCAATTATGAAAAAAGTTAAAATTTTACGCATTTTTTACACTTTTTTCATTAGTTTCCTCATTAAAAGGAAATTTTACGAAGTCTAATTTGAAAAATTAGTCCTCTCATCTGTTTCCTCACTAAAACGGAAAAAGTAAACCCTAAATTTTCAATTTCTTTAAAATTTGAATAATTTCTGATAATGAATATTTTTGATTATGCTCTTTAATATAAAATGGTTTGTTAGATATTTCATTAACTTTGTACTCAAGTATTGTCAGAGTAGTAGGATATGTAATTTGATATTCAATAGGTTCTATAACCTGTAAATTGGTATGTAATAAATGTTTAATTACTCCTTTCTTAACTTCGTAAGTGTAGTCTTTAATTATCTCCAAGATTTCAGTATTTGGTTTTAATGCTTCAATAGTTTTAAATTCCAACATCAAAAAAGCCCTCCTTCCTAGAAAGAGAACTAAAGTTTTTCAATATAAAATAAAAACTCACGAACTTTTTACGGTCCGTAAGTTGTCTTCAAATGGAGCAGGTGATGGGAATCGAACCCACGTTAATAGCTTGGAAGGCTATAGTTCTACCATTAAACTACACCTGCATCACATAAAATATTATAACATAAATAATCTAAAAAACAATACTTTTTAATAATTTTATAGTATACTTAAATAGTAAGATAAAAGAGGTGTTAATAAAATGCATAAATTTAAAGATCGAAAAGATGCCAAAAGATGTAATGATATTTTCGGAATGAATCAAATAATGATTGATTTAAAACCCAAACGTTCTTTAGGAGAAATTTACATCAATCAAAAAATGGATGTCACAAATTTAGTTGATTATATTAACACATTAAAAGTAAATGATGAAAAATTAACTTATTTTCATGCATTTTCTACATTAATTGGCAAGGTTATGTATAATCGTCATCTTTTAAATCGCTTTGTTGCTAATCGTCATGTTTATGAACATAATGATGTAACTTTATCATTTGTGATGAAAGAAAATCTTAATGATAAATCACAGTCTATAATGGTTCTTATCCCAGTTGAACCAAACGATAACATTTTTACAATAAGTACTAAAATTCGCAACAAAGTTAATAGCATTCGTAATAATCAAAATATTAAACTAGGTGCTAATAATGCGATTGAATCTTTAGGAAAATTACCGAATATTTTTAGAATACCTATCATTGGCTTATTTAAAATGTTTGATCGTCACGGTTGGTTACCGAGTAGTTTTATTAAAGATAACATCTATTATAGTAGCATGATTATTTCTAATTTAGGTTCTCTTAAATGTAATGGTATTTATCACAACTTAACTGATTTTGGAACTTGTTCTGGTTTAATTACTATTGGTGAAATTCAAAAAGAAACTATTAAGGAAAAAAATAAAACAATTGATAAATATTTTTGTGAATTTGGAATAACTTTTGATGAACGAGTAGCAGATGGTTTTTATTTTATAAAATCTCTACATTTAATGCAATATATTTTAAATAATCCTGAAATCTTAGAACACGCTGCTAAAGAAAAAGTAATGTTTGAATAATTTGTGGTGAAAAAATGGATAAAAAGAGAAATTATTTAGGATACAATATTATTTCAAATTTAATCAAATTATTTGGCGACATATATTTTGGGGGAAAAGTGATTGGCAAAGAAAATATTCCTAAAGAGGGAAAATGTATTTTAGCTGGAAATCATACTAGTGATTTTGATTCTTACTTATTATATAAATCAACTAAACGAAAAATTCATCTATTAGCCAAAAAAGAATTGTTTACTGGTCCTTTTTCTTTTATTTTTAAAACTATGCATTTAATACCAGTTGATCGGAGTGCTAAAAATCCTGCGGTCAAAGAAGAAGTAATAAATCTTTTAAATGATAATAAAATAATTGGTATTTTTCCGGAAGGAACTTATCATAAAAAGGATATTATTTTACCATTTAAACCAGGTGTTGTCAGTTTTGCAAATAAGACTAATGCACCTATAATTCCTTTTGTTATCATTGGAAAATTTACATTTCGAAGTCACCCTAAAATTATTTTTGGTAAACCAATCTATTTATCAAAAATAACTAACCAAGATCAAGTTACTTATTTAGAAAATATTATTCGTAATATTTATAAAAAAAATAGTTCTCCCAATTAAGAACTATTTTTGGTAATTAAGAACAATTTCGGCATCATCAAAATGAATTTTTTTGCGACCAATAATTTGATAATCTTCATGTCCTTTACCAAGAATTAATAAAATATCCTGATTTTCCAACATAGAAATTCCTTTTTCAATAGCATTTTTTCGATCATAAACAACTTCAAAATTCTCACTATGATTATCTTTTATAATATCATTCATTATTTTTTCAGGATTTTCAGTTCTGGGATTATCATTAGTAAAAATAACATAATCACTTAGTTTAGTTGCAATATTTCCCATAATTGGTCTTTTAATAGGATCTCTATCGCCACCACATCCCACAATTGTTATTACTTTACCTTTTTTTAACTCATTATATGCTAAAATAACTTTTTCAACAGCATCCGGAGTATGAGCATAATCAATAACTGCATATCCTAAACCAGCTTTTAATGTTTGACATCTTCCTTTAGGTGGATAAATATCTTTTGTAATATTTATTAAACTATCTAGACTAAAACCTAAAAAATTTAAAATTCCGACAGCTTGTAAATAATTATATATATTAAATTTACTAGTTAAATTAGTTGTTAGTGAATATTCTTTATCTAAATAACTAAATTTTAAATCAGTACAATTTGGTTTAATAAGATAATCTATAATTTTATAATCTCCATTAGAGCCATAAGTAAAATCTCTATCTTTATTATAAAAGGCCTTAAAACTGGCATCATCACTATTTATAATCATTGCTCCATTATCTTTTAAATAATTTCTAATTTTCAATTTTTCTTTTAAATAATTATCCATAGTTTTATGATAATCTAAATGATCTTCAGTTAAATTAGTAAAACCACCTGCAACTAATTGTAAACCAGCAATCCGCTCATAAGCTAAGGCATGTGATGAAATTTCCATTACAAGATATTCTACATGATTATTACTAGCTTCAACTAACAATTTATATAAAGTCAAAATATCCGGTGTTGTATTATTAAGACTAATAAATTTATCTTGATTATAATAACCTATTGTTCCTAAATAAGCCGCATTAATTCCTAACTTTAATAACATTTGATAAATTAAATAGCAACTAGTTGTTTTACCATTAGTACCAGTTATGCCAATGATTTTTATATTATTTACAACATCTTGATAATTATTTACTAATTCCTGTTTTAAATATTCTTGGGTACTAGGAACTTTTTCGTAAGAAATATCCAATTTTAAATCTTTTTCGCCAACAACTTTGCTAGCTCCTTTACTAATTGCTTCTTCAATAAAATCATGACCATCAACTGTATTTCCTTTAATAGCTACAAAAATTTGTCCTTTTTGAATTAATTTTGAATTTGTTTCATATTTTAGCAAGTTAATCCCTCCAATTAAATTATATTCTAGTTTTTGTAGAAAAGTAATGTCTTTAAATATTCAATCTTTTAAATATTTTTTCAACAAATACTCACTAATTAAATAATATATGTTATAATAAAAAAAGTAAAGGTGATTTTATGAAAAAGATAATTTTAACTGGTGATCGACCAACTGGAAAACTTCATTTAGGACATTTTGTAGGTTCACTAAGAAATCGAATTGAACTACAAAACAGTGATAAATACGATGAAATATATTTAATGATAGCCGATAGTCAAGCATTAACAGATAATTTTGATAATCCCAAAAAAGTTCGAGACAATGTTTTAGAAGTAGCTCTTTTATATTTAGCTTGTGGAATTGACCCCCAAAAAACTACTATATTTATTCAATCGCAAGTACCAGCTTTAACTGAATTAACATTTTATTATACAAATTTAGTAACAGTATCAAGATTATATCGTAATCCGACTGTTAAACAAGAAATTAAACTTCGGGGATTTGAGGAGAGTATTCCATCGGGATTTTTAAATTATCCTGTTAGTCAAGCCGCAGATATTACAGCTTTTGATGCAACGACAGTCCCAGTGGGGGAAGATCAATTACCAATGCTTGAGCAAACAAGAGAAATTGTTCACGCTTTTAATCGGATATATGGTGATACTTTAATTGAACCTAAAGAATTACTTTCAAATCTTTCCTCATCAAGAAGAATGCCAGGAATTGATGGCAAAAGTAAGATGAGTAAATCATTAGGTAATTGCATTTATTTAGATGACACCGATTCAGAAATTACTAGAAAAGTGATGTTAATGTATACAGATCCTGATCATATAAAAGTAAGTGATCCAGGAAAAATTAAAGATAATGTGGTATTTACATATCTAGATGTTTTTTGCGAAGATACACATTTTGCTAAATACCTACCAGAATATTCTAATTTAGATGATTTAAAAAAACATTATCAAAAGGGTGGCTTAGGAGATGTCGTTATTAAAAAGTTTTTAGCCAAAATTCTTTGTGAAGTGATAAAACCTATTCGCGAAAAAAGAGCTGAATTATTACAAAACTTAGAAGAAGTTTATCATATATTAGAAGAGGGAACTAAAAAAGCCAACCAAAAAGCCAATCAAACTCTAAATCGAGTTAAAGAACATATGGGAATTGATTATTTTGCAAATTCAAAATTTTTAAATGAAATGCAAGAGAAGTTTCATAATTAATCTAAAAGAACCCAAAATTTAATGGTTCTTTTTTTCTGCAAATAAGTGGTTTAGAATTGAAAAAAACGATATTTTTTGTTATTCTATATTATAGAGGAATAAAAGAGGTTACGGTTATGGCTAATTTAGGAAATCATTTTCAAATTAATCCTGAAGACTTAATAAGTGATCGACGTATAGTTTTTAAAGGAGTAAACTATCGGATTACTATTTTAAGTGAGCGCTTAATTCGCTTTGAATACTCACTAGATGGTCTTTTTTATGATGGTGCTACTGAAATTGTTCATAATCGTAACTTTCCTGTCCCCAATATTAAAGTTGAACAAGATGACAGGTATTTAGTTATTACCACAAAATATTTTATTTTACACTATGCTAAAGAAAAACCATTTAAAGGGCCTTCATTTGCACCTGATTCTAATTTAAAAGTTAAATTAGTTAATACTGATAAATTGTGGTATTATGGCCATCCTGAAGCTAGAAATTTTAAAGGTAGTGCTTTTAGTATTGAAGACTTTGGTTCTAAAACTGATTTATCCAATGGATTATATTCAACTGATGGTTTTGCAACATTAGATGATTCTTATACTATGTTAATTAATAATGCCGGTTTTTTAGAATCGAGTAGTGTTAAAAGAACCGACTTTTATTTATTTACTTATCGAAGAGATTTTGGTCTTTGTTTAAAAGATTATTATACTTTAACAGGATATCCACCGATGTTACCTCGATATGCTTTAGGAATATGGTGGAACCGTGATCAAATTTATAGTTTTGAAGATACTAAAACTTTAATAAAAACTTTTAACAAAAACCAAGTTCCATTATCAATAATCTTATTAAATGAATTTTGGCATCAAAAAGATAAAACAAATTACAATTTATATAAAACTGGTTATAACTTTAATTATGAATTATTTCCAAATCCTAAAGAATTTACTAATTACATGCATGAACGGGGAATTCACATTGGCGTTAATTTAGACGGCTGTGAAGGAATTAATAATACCAATAGTGGTTATTTACAAATGTGTCAAGATTTAAATTTAGCAACTGATCGCCCAATTCCTTTTCGAGTTTTAGATCAAAATTTTATTGTAAGCTATTTTAATAATTTAATTAATCCTTTATATGATTTAGGTGTAGATTTTTTCTGGATTGATTCTAAAGATGAGATAACTACTAGGGCACTAAACTATTACCATTATACTGATTACAAAAAATTTGTTGATAAAAGAGGCATGATTTTCTCTAGAAATGGCGGTAAAGCTAGTCATCGTTATCCAGTTCATTACTCAGGCGAAACTAAAGTAGGATGGGACAATTTAAGATACTTACCATATTTTAATTCTACAAGCAGTAATATTGGACTTTCGTGGTGGAGTCATGATGTTGGTGGTTATAAAAGTGGTGTTGAAGATAGTGAACTATATTTAAGACATGCCCAATTAGCAGCTTTTAGTCCAATTTTTCGTTTTAGTGCTAAACGTGGAGCTTTTTATAAACGTGAACCATGGCGTTGGGATATGAAAACATTTACTATAGTTAAATCTTATTGTCAAATTCGTCACCAATTAATTCCATATTTATATACTGAAAATTATAAGTATCATAAATCATGTTTACCTTTAATTCAACCACTTTATTATTACTATCCAGAACTTTTTGATGAACCAAATTATCAAAACGAATATTATTTTGGAACAGAACTTTTAGTAGCGCCGATTACTAAACCAAAAGATGATGTTATGAATCGCAGCATTGAAAAAATATTTTTACCTAAAGGTATATGGTATGATTTTAAAACTGGTAAAAAATTTATTGGTAATAAACGATATATTTCCTTTTTTAAAGAAGAAGATTATCCTGTTTTTGCTAAAAGCGGCTCAATTATCCCATTATCAATTTTAGAAGGAAACATTAATAATACTAACCCTCCTAAGGGATTAGAAATCAATGTTTTTCCTGGGAATAGTAATGTATATCGGTTATATGAAGATGATGGTGTTTCTAATCTATATGAAGAAGGATATTTTATCATAACAGCAATTGATTTTAACTATGCTACTGATAATTATACTTTAACCATTCATCCAGTAGAAGGTAAAACTGGAATTATACCTGATTATCGGGATTATAAAATAAAGTTTCGTAACACCCGCTTACCAGAGAAAGTCATCGCTGATATTAATGGTGATACTATTGATGATTTAGTATTTTATGTTGATGATAATGATTTAGTTATTGAAATAAAGAATATTGATACGAAAAAGCAATTAACAATTAATTGTAGTGGTAACAATATTGAAATTGAAGCTGAACGGATTATTAATGAAGATATTTATAATATTATAAGTGATTTAAACATTGAAACAATTTTAAAAGAAAAACTAGCCGCAATTTTATTTAGTAAATTATCTATTAGTAAGAAAAGAATTGAAGTAAGAAAATTAAAAAATGTTGGTTTAGATCCATTATTTATCAAAATGTTTATTAAACTTCTTGAATATGTTGAAGAAATTTAATATAATAAGATTGTAAATTTAATTGGCAGTTGAAAAAAGAGTAGTAATAATTATTCTTTTAAAGAAGAGAGTTAGTGGATGGTGCAAACTAATAAAAGAAAATTATGAACTTGCTTTGGGATGTTTTAGGGTAGTTACTTTAAAAACTAGAAAGATAAAAAATGAGGTGGTACCGCGAATATTTCGCCCTTAGGTTCTACCTTTTTTTAATAGAAAGAGTGATTTTATGACAAAAACTCAATTTTATATTGGTTTATTTATATTAATATTTATCTTTATTTTTTTAATCGATTATATTATTAATCGTAGTCATTATAGTAAAAGAAAAAAGAATAAAAAATCGAAAAATAAAGATATAATGGAAATAAGTTATTTGGTTGAAAAATTTAATTTAGATAAAAAGAAATTACCAATTAATAAATTACTTCTATTAATTGCCTTCTTTAATGCTTTAATAATTTCTATAACATCTCTAACTGTCATTTTATGTAATACATTTTTGATTTTACAATTAGTTATTGGTTTTGTCTTATTATTAGGGCTAATTTATGCAATTTATGAAATAACGGGACGGATTTTAGTGAAAAGAGGTTATAGTAAAAATGGAAAATAGAGTTTTAGATAGTAGTGTTATTGAAAAAAAATGGCAAAAATATTGGGAGGAGCATGAGACATTCAAAACAGATGTTTGGGATTTTAGTAAACCTAAATATTATGTTTTAGATATGTTTCCTTATCCAAGTGGTGTTGGTCTTCATGCAGGACATGTTGAAGGATATACAGCTACTGATATTATTTCCAGAATGAAAAGAATGCAAGGATATAATGTTCTTCATCCAATGGGTTATGATTCTTTTGGACTTCCAGCTGAACAATATGCAGTGAAAACTGGCAATCATCCTGATAAATTTACCCAAAAAAATGTGGCATATTTTAGTGAACAATTAAAAACTTTAGGTCTTGATTATGATTGGTCTAAAGAAATATTAACAAGTAATCCCGATTTTTATAAATGGACACAATGGATATTTAAAAAAATGTATGAAAGTGGTTATGCCAAATATATTGATATGCCCGTTAATTGGTGTGAAGAATTAGGAACAGTTTTATCCAATGATGAAGTAATTGATGGTAAAAGTGAACGAGGAGGACATCCAGTTGTTAGAAAAAAAATGCGACAACTTTGTATTGACCAAGCCGCTTTTGCCGAAAAATTATTAGAAGGATTAGAAGAAGTTGACTGGCCAATATCTACGAAAGAAATTCAAAGAAATTGGATTGGTAAAAGTATTGGTGCAGAAGTTAAATTCTCCATAGTTGGTTTTGATGATAGTTTTACTGTTTTTACAACTCGTTGTGATACTTTATTTGGAGTTACTTATTGTGTTTTATCTCCTGAACATGAATTAGTTAATAAAATAACTAGTGCAGATAAAAAACAAGAAGTAAAAAATTATCAAAATATTTGTGCTTCTAAAAGCGACTTAGAAAGAACTGAATTAAATAAAGAAAAGACTGGGGTTTTTATTGGGGCTTATGCAATTAATCCTGTTAATCAAAAAGAAATTCCAATTTTTATTAGTGATTATGTTTTAGCAAGTTATGGAACTGGTGCTATAATGGCTGTTCCTGCTCATGATACAAGAGATTATGAATTTGCCCAAAAATTTAATTTGGAAATTATCCCTGTTTTAGAAGGTGGCGATGTTAATAAAGAAGCTTTTGTTGGTGATGGACTCCATATTAATTCTGATTTTTTAAATGGTTTAAACAAAGAAGATGCTATTAAAAAAATGTTAGAATATTTAGAAGAAAATAATTTAGGAACTAAAAAAGTTAATTATCGTTTTCGAGAATGGATTTTTGCAAGACAAAGATATTGGGGAGAACCGGTTCCAATTGTTCATCTTGAAGATGGAAATGAATATTTACTACCCGATGAGGAATTACCCCTTATTCTTCCCGAATTACAAGATTATCAAAGTAAAGGTGGCAAAGCTCCTTTAGAAAATGCCACTGCTTGGAAAAATTATATGACTAAAGATGGTGTAAAAGGTGTACGGGAAACTTCTACTATGCCAGGTTCGGCTGGTTCTAGTTGGTATTATTTTCGCTATTTAGATCCTCATAATGAAAAAATGTTTTGTGATCCCATATTAGCGAAACATTGGCTACCAGTAGATCTTTATATGGGAGGACCAGAACATGCAGTAGGACATTTAATTTATTCAAGAATATGGAATCATTTTCTTTATGATAATGGATTATCACCTGTAAAAGAACCTTTTAAAAAATTAGTTCATCAAGGAATGATTTTAGGAGAAAATGGAATTAAAATGGGAAAACGTTATCCTGAATATGCAGTTGATCCTAAAGATATCGCAAAAATTTATGGAGCAGATACTTTAAGATTATACGAAATGTTTATGGGACCTATTGAAGCATCAAAACCATGGAGTTCTAAAGGTGTTGAAGGAGCAAGAAAATTTATCGAAAGAGTATGGCGTTTCTTTACTAATTTAGATAATATTACCGAAGAAGATAATCTTTATTTGGAAAGAATTTATCATATAACTGTTAAAAAAGTTACTAATGATTTTGAAAAATTATCTTATAACACGGCAATTAGTCAAATGATGGTTTTTGTTAATGAAGTTTATAAAATTGGTAGTTGTCCAAGAGAATATGCCTTAGGATTTATCAAAATGCTTAGCTGTATCATTCCGCATACAGGAGAAGAAATGTGGGAAATATTAGGACATAACAACACAATTGCTTATGAAGCTTGGCCAACATATGATGATAGTTTGATTAAAATAAATAATTTAGAAATTGGCGTTCAAGTTAATGGTAAATTAAGAGGAACAATAACAATTGAAAAAGATGAACAAGAAGAAAGTGTTAAAGAAAAAGCTTTAAATAATTCAAATGTTTTAAAACATATAGAAGGAAAAAATATCATTAAAGTTATTGTAGTACCTAATAAAATAGTTAATATTGTCATTAAATAGTTAGATAATTTAATATTATCTAATTTTTGTTTGCAATTAAAAAAATATACTTTATAATATTTAAAGAAGGTGATAACTTTGAATAATGCAACACTCTTACCAGCAGATCGCTATGTCGTAATAAATAAAAGTATTTTAACTGATTATGATCGTCAAATTATCATCAATCTTTATGCTCCATTAATTGGACCTTTGGCTACTTCTTTATATTTTACATTGTGGAATGATTTAAGTATTTCTGATTTAATGAGCAATGATTTAATTCATCATCACTTAATGGTTGTTTTAAAAAGTGGCATTGCGAGTATTAAAACTGCTAGAGAATCATTAGAAGCTTTTGGCTTATTAAAAACTTATGTTAAACAAAGTACTATTAATGATTATATTTATGAATTATATAGTCCCTTATCACCTCTTAATTTTTTTAATCATCCTATTTTAAATATTGTTCTATATAATAATGTTGGTGAAAAAGAATATAATAATTTAAAAAGTAAATATCGTCTTCCTAGAGTAGACTATAAAGAATATAATAATATAACAAAAAAGTTAGATGATGTTTATGATACTGCTAAATTTACTTTATCAAATGATTTACAAGAGAGAAATAGTCCTAATTTATTAGTAGAATCTCGCATTGATTTTGATGAAATAATAGCGGCAATTCCTAAAAATATTATTAATGAGAAAGCATTTAATAAAAAAACAAGAGAGTTAATAAATGATTTAGCATTTATTTATAATATCGATACTTTAAAAATGACAGAATTAATTAGAGGGGTTATTAACGAATATGGTAATATTGATAAAAATGGTTTACGAATTATTGCGAGAAAAGATTATCAATTTAAAAATGGTACTTTACCAACCCTTATATATCGTACACAACCAGAATATTTAAAAAATCCTTTAGGAGATAATTCTAAACGTGGTCGTATTATTGGAGTTTTTGAAAATACTAGTCCTTATGATTTTTTACGACATAAAAATGGTGGTGCTAAACCAACTAGTCGTGATTTAAAACTTTTAGAGAAGTTAATCATCGATTTAGAATTAGCTCCGGCGGTTGTGAATGTTTTAGTTGATTATGTTTTAAGAAAAAATAATAATCGTTTAACTGATGCTTATGTTGAAACAATTGCGGCACAGTGGAAAAGAGCCGGATTAAAAACTGCCAAAGATGCGATGGATTTTGCTGAAAAAGAGCATAAAAAGATGCAAAAGAAAGAATTTGTTAAAAAAGGTGTCAATGTAGAAGTTCCTATATGGTTTGATAAAAAGATTACCGAAGATACTTTAACAGAAAGTGAAGAACAAGAATTAAAAGATTTATTAAAGGAGTTTAACTAATGGAAGTAAAAATTGATAAAAAAAAATATCGTGAAGAGCAAAATAGTGAATTTCTGCAAGCTTTAAAAAATGCTGATTATAAAGCTTTAGTTCAAAAGTTAAAAATTCCCAAAGAAGAAGCCAAAAAAAATACAATTAAATTACATGATTCTTTAGAAGAATTATCCCATTGTAAAAATTGTGATAGTTTGTATGAGTGTCAAAATAAAGTTATGGGTTATGTATATTTTCCGGAATTAAAAGAAAGTAATTTATATTTTTCGTATATTCCTTGTAAATATAAAAAGAAAGCTATGAAATTATTAGAAACTAAAAAAACTAATCAAAATATTTTAGCTAGTGCTAAAATGAAAGATTTAAAAATCACTAAAAATCGTAGTCATATCATCAAATGGATAAAAGAATATTATGATAATTTTGAACCATCTTCTACTAGTAAAGGATTATTTTTACATGGAAATTTTGGGACAGGAAAAACATTTATTGTAGCTTCTTTATTAAATGAACTTCATAATAAATATAATGTCAGTGTTGAAATAATTTATGTTCCCGAATTATTACGAAAATTAAAAGAAAATCTTAGTTTAGTTGGTGATAAACTAGATTATTTAGAAAATGTTGGGGTTTTATTACTAGATGATATAGGAGCTGAAAAAGTAACTGAGTGGGGTCGTGATGAAATTTTAGGTACAATTCTTCAAACTAGGATGAATAGTGGTATGCCAACATTTTTTACATCCAATCTAACTATTAAAGAATTAGAACAACATTTAAGTCTTGCCAATAATAATGCTGATGTTGTTAAAGCGAAAAGAATTATTGAAAGAATTAAGTATTTAACTGACGATATTGAACTACTTGGAAATAATTACCGCGAGTAAACAAAAACAATTGTTCGTTTTAGTCTTGACTTTAAAAAAGTTATAAGGTACAATGAATTTATCAGAGAGTTAAGGAGAAATTATGAGTAAAGCAAAAGAAATAAAAAATACAGATAAAACTTTAGAACAAGTTTTAAAGGATATAGAAAAGCAATTTGGAGCAGGGGCAATTATGAAACTGGGTTCGGAAGAACATATGAAAATTGATGTAACTAGTACTGGTTCCATTACCTTAGATGTAGCTTTAGGAGTAGGGGGGTTTCCAAAAGGACGGATAATTGAAATATATGGTCCCGAATCTTCTGGTAAAACAACTATTGCGCTTCATGCAATTGCCGAAGTTCAAAAAAAAGGTGGGCGAGCAGCTTTTATTGATGCCGAACATGCCCTAGATCCAGTCTATGCTAAAAAACTTGGTGTTGATATTAATGAGCTTTTATTAAGTCAACCTGATACTGGTGAACAAGCTTTAGAAATATGTGATGCCTTAGTAAAAAGTGAAGCGATTGATTTAGTTGTAATTGACTCAGTTGCTGCGTTAGTTCCCCAAGCTGAAATTGATGGTGAAATGGGCGATAGTCATGTAGGATTACAAGCAAGATTAATGTCTCAAGCTTTAAGAAAATTGTCTGGAACATTAAATAAAACTAATACAACAGCAATTTTTATTAATCAATTACGGGAAAAAGTTGGAGTTATGTTTGGAAATCCTGAAACAACACCTGGTGGTCGAGCATTAAAATTTTATGCAACAGTAAGACTTGATATCAGAAGAGGCGAACAAATTAAACAAGGTGAACAAATATTAGGAAATAGAACTAACATTAAAGTTGTTAAAAATAAAGTTGCGCCCCCATTTAAGACTGCCAGTGTAGATATCATGTATGGCGAAGGAATTTCGCATGTTGGCGAATTAGTCGATATTGGTAGTGAAATTGGGGTAATTGATAAAAGTGGTGCTTGGTATTCTTACAAAGAAGAAAAAATCGGTCAAGGAAAAGAAAATGTTAAAGCAATGTTGAAAGAAAATCCTGATTTAGCCCTAGAAATTGAAACTAAAATATATGAACATTTTGGGTTTGGAAATGGTGGAAAAACACAAAATGCTCCATTAGAAGAGGAATAAAATTTCTCTTTTTTCTTGCTAAATATTTTAATTGCGATTATAATTAAGTTATAGATAATTATATTGATTAAGATATATTTTCTAAAAAATTAGAAATGGAGTGAGAAAATGGATAATATAGCCGTATTCATCTTATTTCTATTTCTTGGAATTATTATTGGAGCTGCCCTTATAGTCGTTGTTAATCATTTTAAAAATAAAAATGCTCAAAATAATGCTAATAAATTATTAGAAGATGCGAAAAAAGAAGCAGAAAAACATAAAAGAGACACTCTTTTAGAATTGAAAGAAGAATCTTATAAATTAAAGCAACTTACTAATGAAGAGATTAAAGAAAAGAAAAAAGAAATTAAAGAAAGTGAAGATCGCTTAATTAGTCGCGAGAATAATTTAGATAAAAGAGAGGAAATGTTACAAAAAAGGGACATTGCCTTAGAAGAAAAAGAAAATAATTTATTAGTTAAACAACAAAATTTACAAGAAAAAGAAGATAAGATGGACAAATTATTAAAAGAAGAAGTTGTTGAACTAGAAAAAATTTCTGGCTTAAGTAAAGAAAAAGCCCATGATTTAATTATGGCTAGAGTTGAATCAGATATGGCCTTAGAAGTAGCGGAATATATACGTGATGAAGAAGCAAAGGCAAAATTAATTGCCAATGATAAAGCTAAGCAATTATTAGTAAATAGTATGGAACGTTATTCGGATGATGTAGTTGGTGTTCAAACTGTATCAACTATTGATTTACCGAATGATGAAATGAAAGGAAGACTTATCGGAAGAGAAGGAAGAAATATCCGAACTTTTGAATCAGTTACTGGAGTTGATTTAATTATTGATGATACCCCAGAAGCAATAGTTATTTCTTCATTTGATCCTTTAAGAAGAGAGATTGCAAAAATAACAATTGAAACATTAATTAAAGATGGACGTATTCATCCAAGTCGAATTGAAGAAGTATATGATAAAACTTGTAAAGATGTTTCTAATAAAATTACCGAAATTGGTCATAATGCCATTACTGATTTAGGAATTGCTAAAATGGATCCCGAATTAATTAATTTAATTGGTAAATTAAATTTTCGAACTAGTTATGGGCAAAATGCTTTAAAACATTCAATTGAAGTAGCTAACTTATGTGGTTTAATGGCTTCTGAATTAGGAGAAAATATTACTTTAGCTAAAAGAGCTGGTTTATTACATGATATTGGAAAATCTATCGATTTTGAAATTGAAGGAAGTCATATTGAAGTTGGTGAACAAATTGCTAAAAAATATCATGAAAATGAAGTTGTCATTGATGCGATTACATCTCATCATGGTGATCGGGAGCCAAAATCAATTATTGCAGTTTTAGTAAGTATTGCCGATACTTTATCTGCTGCTAGACCTGGTGCTAGAAATGATTCATTAGATAATTATATTAAACGACTTGAAGAGTTAGAAAATATTGGCTCTTCTTTTGAAGGCGTTGACAAAGCTTATGCAATGCAAGCTGGAAGAGAAATAAGAGTTATGGTTAAACCAAACGAAATTGATGATGCCAAAAGTTATAAAATTGCTAGGGAAATGAAAGAAAAAATTGAAGCAGAAATGCAATATCCTGGTACAATTAAAATAACAGTTATTCGTGAAACTAGATGCCAAGAAGAAGCTAAATAAATGGAAGAATAAAGTTCCATTTTTTTATTATTTATGTTATTGTTTTACTAGGAGGTAAAAAAATGTATTTATATGATAAAAGTAGCCAAACAATTGATGTTTATAGTATGACAGCTAATCCCAATCGTTTAAAAGAATATCGCGAAAAAGAATTAGCAAATCATCAAATTCCAGAAGATAGAAGAGTATTAAAGGCAAGTACGAGTGATGAAAAAGTATTAGAAAATATTAATGAACAAATTTGGTATGGAGAATTATTTCAAGATTCTTCAGGTATTTATGGAGGAAGAACATTTCATAATATAACACCATATGAAATGACACCAACTGAAGAAACTCGTCAAAAATTATTATTAGATAGTTATTGTGAAGGAAATTTTTCTAATTGTCCTGTGGCAGTTGTAACTGATCCATACGACTATCAAAAGAAAGAATATTTAAGTTATTTAGAATATTTATTATTAACTCAAAAAGAATATCAGCCCCTTAGTTATCCAAGTAGGGTACTTACGATGGATAACATTATATCTATTCCAGAATCTTTATATGTTTCGAGTCTCTTAGAACAAGGAAAATTTCGTAAAGCATTAAGTTATGATATTACTAGTCAATTAGAAACTTTTGATTTTTCCAAAGAACCAATTAGTAGAATAAGTATTAATGAACTTCAAAAAATGTATCAATGTGGTTTAATACCAGGAGCAATTGAGTGTGTACTAGATAATATTGAAATAACTAGTCAAATTTTAAGTAGACGAAAAAAATAAATATCAGCGTATTAACTGATATTTTTTTATTCATCTTTTTTATTTACTTCCATAATTACTGGTAAGATAATTGGTCTTCTACCAGTTAGTAGATTAATATATGGTAGTAATTCTAAAATAATTTGGTTTTTTAAATCAGTGTAGTTATATAAAGAATTTTTTAAAAAATTATTTACAATATCACTTATTTTATGCTCAATTTTATTCATTAATTCTTGATTTTCATTAACTAACACAAATCCTCTTGCTGTTACATTAGGCTTAATTAGTAACTTTCTTGTCAAAGTATTAATATTCAAAATTGTAATTAAAATTCCATCTTGGCTCATTAATTTTCGATCTTTAATAACGACACTTCCAACATCTCCCACTCTTGAACCATCAACATAAACATCGCCAGCAGGAACAGTGCCATTTTTATAAACTTCGCCATTTTTTAACCAAACGACATCACCATTACTACAAATAAAAGTATTTTCTTCAGGAATATCACACAATTTAGCAATATTAGCATGTTGTTTTAACATTCGAAATTCCCCATGCATCGGCATAAAATACTTTGGTTTCGTAATTCGTAACATCCATTTTAATTCTTCTAATTTTGCATGACCAGAAGTATGAATATCACTAAATTCTGAATTAGTAAAAACTTTTACTCCTTTTAAATAAATTTTATTAATAATATTATTAATACTTTCCGCATTTCCAGGAATTGGACTAGATGAAAATATTACTAAATCATCAGGTAATAAAGAAACTTGTTTATGAGTGCCATTAGCAATCCGAGAAAGGGCTGCTAAAGGTTCTCCTTGAGAACCCGTACATAAAACGCATACTTCATTTCTTTTTAAACTTTTGGCTTGATTAGTATCAATAAAAATTGATTTATCTTTTATGAGTCCATTATTAAGGGCAAGCTCGATTGAAGCTTCCATACTTCTTCCAAAAATAATTATTTTACGATTATATTTTTTACATGTTTCCACTATATGTTTAATTCGAAAAATATTTGAAGCAAACGTTGCGATTATAACTCTTCCTACATGTCTTCCAATAATATCATTTAATGTTTCATCAACTACTGACTCACTATTAGAAAATCCGGTTGAAAGGGCATTAGTGGAGTCACTTAATAACAAAGTAATACCTTTACTACCAAGATCTGCCATTTTATGAATATCAGCCATTGGCCCAATTGGCGTCAAATCAAATTTAAAATCGCCTGTTTCAAATATAACACCATTTGGGGTATGAATAACTAAAGCAAAACTATCTGGAATGGAATGAGTAGTATTTACAAATTCGATATGTAAATGTTTAAAATCTACTTTTAAGTCTTTTTCAATAACTTCAATATTCGAATAATTAATACTTCTTTCTTCTAATTTTTTATTAATTAAATCTTTAGCAATTTTAGGAGCATAAATAACCGGAATATGAATTTGTTGTAATAAAAATGGAATACCTCCAATATGATCTTCATGTCCATGCGTAATGAATAAAGCTTTAATTTTCTTTTCATTTTGTTTTAAATAGGTAATATCTTGAATAACATAGTCAACACCTAAAAGACCTACTTCTGGAAACATTACCCCTGCATCTATTATAATAATTTCATCTTCATGGGTAACAACATACATATTTTTCCCAACTTCACCTAGGCCACCCAAAGCAACAATACTTGTTGCACTGTTTTGTTTCATAATTTCCCTCTTTCTTAAAATCTAAAAGTTTTTTAACTGATATTAATTATAACGTGTTTTTTGTTAAATGTCTACAAAAAGAGTGTAAAAGTGTTTGCAACAATTGTAAAGTTTGATATTATTAAAGAGGTGATGATAATGGGATTTTTTAATAAATTAAAAAGTATAATTTCTAAAAAAGAAGAAATTAAAAATGAAGAAGTTCAAGCAGAAATAGAAGATTATGAAAATGGTTTAAAAAAGACCAGAGAAGAATTTGTTTCTAAATTAAATATATTGGGAATTAAATATACTAAAGTTAATGAAGAGTATTTTGAAGAATTAGAAAGTATTTTAATTATGGCTGATATTGGTGTTAATACAGTTATGAAATTTATGGATAAATTACGTGCTCGGGTTAAAAAAGAAAATATTACGGATACAGAATATTTAAAAGAAGTTATTGTTGATGAATTATTAATAATATATGTTGAAGGGACAAGTCTCTCAGATAAAATAAATATGAGTGATAATGGTCCAACTGTTATTTTAATGGTTGGAGTTAATGGTGTTGGTAAAACAACTACTATTGCAAAGTTAGCTCATAAATATATTAATGAAGGCAAAAAAGTGATGATGATAGCAGGCGATACTTTTAGAGCTGGAGCTATTCCTCAATTAGAAATTTGGGCTAATCGGACTGGAAGTTTATTTTATGGAAAAGAAAATAGTGATCCAGCAAGTGTTATTTATGATGGAATAAATTTAGCTAAAGAAAAAGAAGTTGATATTGTTTTAATAGATACTGCCGGAAGATTACAAAATAAAGTTAATTTAATGAAAGAATTAGAAAAGATTAACAAAGTAATTGAAACCCATATTCCAGGGGCTCCTCATGAAACACTTTTAGTAATTGATGCCGCTACTGGGCAAAATGGAATTATGCAAGCTATTTCTTTTAAAGAAATTACGAATATTACTGGGATTGTTTTAACTAAGTTAGATGGTACAGCTAAAGGAGGAATAGTCTTAGCTATTAAAGAAGAAGTTAATTTACCAGTTAAATTTATTGGGTTAGGAGAAAAAATGACTGATTTAAAACCATTTGATATTGAAAATTATATTTATGGTTTATTTAAGGATATGGTTTAATGGAGAAATTTATTTATTATAATAACTTATTTTTAATCTATAAAGATTTATTAACAACTAAAAATAGTGAAATTTTTAATTTATATTATGGCGAAAATTTATCGATGCAAGAAATAGCTGATATTAAAGGAATTTCTAAAAGTCGTGTAGGTATTATAATAAAAAATGTTCAAAATAAATTAGATAAATATGAACATATTTTAAAGATAAATGCAACCAATAACTTATTACGTTGCTTGCAAAAAGAAAGTGATATTGCTATAATAAAAAAAGAATTAGACAATATATTAAAAGAAGAAAATTAAGAAGATAAGTTATTTTTAATATTTAATAACAAATTGTGATTATATAAACTCAAAATAAAGTTGGTAATAAAGTTGGTAATAAAGTTGGTAATAAAGTTGGTGATAAAATGATAAATATTTTAAATGATTTGTGTTCAAATACAGATGAAAAAGAATGGTTTGAATTTAAAGAAAATTGGTTTAATGCAGTCCAGTTAGGCGAATACATATCTGCTATATCAAATTCTGCTGCGATATATGGTAAAAAAGAAGGATATTTTATATGGGGAGTTAATGATGAAACACATGAAATAGTCGGTACAGATTTTAATTATTATAAAGATTATAAAAATGAACCACTCCAAAATTTTCTTGCTAGAAATTTACAACCAAGTATAAACTTCAGCTTTAAAGAAGAAATCATTGATGAAAAAAGAATAATAATTTTAACAATCCCATCAGCAACCGAAATACCAACAGCTTTTAAAGAGAAAAGATTTATAAGAATTGGTTCATCAAAAGTAAATTTAAATGATTATCCTCAAAGAGAAAAAGAGTTATTTAAAATATTAGAAGTAGGAGTTCCAACAATTACAAATACTATTTCTGAAAATCAAGATTTAACATTTAAAAAATTATTTGCCTATTATGGTTCTAAAGGAATTATATTACAAGATAAAACGTTCAAGAAAAATTTAAATTTACTAACAGAAGATAATAAATATAATATTTTAGCTCAATTATTATCTGATAACTCAAGTATTCCTTTACGAGTATCAATATTTGAAGGAGATAATAAAGCATCAAATTTATTTTCGGTAAGAGAGTTTGGTTTTAATTGCTTATTATATTCACTAGAGGAATTAATTACCTATGGAAATGTCTTAAATATTTTGAAAAGTGACGAGACAAATAGAATTGTAGAAAGAAAAGAAGTGACTCTATTTGATAATAATGTTTTTAGAGAAGCTGTTATTAATGCAATTCTTCATAATAGGTGGATAGATAAAAATGAGCCGATGATAACAGTATATAATAATAGAATAGAAATACTATCAAGAGGTAGTATAGCTCCAAATCAAACTTTAAATGGCTTTTTTGAAGGAATTTCTGTTCCAGTGAATAGTAAACTTTCTGAAATTTTTTTACAACTTCGTATCAGTGAAAAATCTGGAAGAGGTGTTCCAAAAATAGTTGATAAATATGGGAAAGAAGCTTTTGAATTTAAAGAAAATACTATTTTGGTTACCATACCGTTTAATTGGATAAATGACTCCAAAAATAATTTAGATGAATATAGTGCTTTAAATGAAAATAGAAAGAAAATAATTTTAGAAATTAGAAATAATCCAAATATTACAAAAAATGAACTTTCACAAATACTTGGCATTAGTAACACTGCTATTGATAAAAATATTACATATTTACGAAAAAATGAATATATAAAAAGAGTAGGATCTAATAAAAATGGATATTGGGTTATTTTAGAAAATAAAAATAATTAAATAATAAAAAAGGAGAGATTAATATGTTTGAATATATGGGAGATAGAATATCTAATGCAATAAAGAATATTCGCGGGTTAGGAAAAATTACTGAGAGTAATATTAATGATGCAATGAAAGAAATTCGGATGGCTTTATTAGAAGCGGATGTTAATTATAATGTTGTAAAAGAATTTGTTGCAAATGTTAAAGAAAAAGCTTTAGGATTAGATGTTTCTAAAAGTTTAAAACCTGATGAATTATTTATTAAAATTGTTAAAGATGAATTAGTAGAATTACTTGGTGGAGATTATGTTTCATTAGATACTACTAAACCTTTTGAAGTTATTATGTTATGTGGCCTACAAGGTAGTGGTAAAACAACTGCATCTGGTAAATTAGCTAATTTATTAAGAAAAAAATATAAAAGAAAACCATTGTTAGTGGCGTGTGATATTTATCGGCCAGCAGCCATTAATCAATTACAAGAAATTGGGGCTTCTTTAAATGTTCCTGTTTATACTGAAGATAACAAAAATGTTGTCGAAATTGTTCAAAATAGTATTGCCTATGCTAAAGATAATCAATTAGATTATGTTATTATTGATACAGCTGGTCGCCTCCAAATAGATGAAGAATTAATGCAAGAGTTAAAAGAAGTAGCAAATAGTATTACTTTAAATGAAATAATTTTAGTTATTGATGCCATGATGGGACAAGATGCTATCAATGTTATAACAGGATTTAATGATAATTTAAATTTAACTGGATGTATTTTAACTAAAATGGATGGTGATACTAAAGGGGGAGTAGCATTATCTTTAAGACATTTAACAAATGTTCCAATTAAATTTATTGGGGATTCAGAAAAAATGGATGGTTTAAGTGAATTTTATCCTACCAGAATGGCTGAGCGAATTTTAGACATGGGAGATATTTTATCTATTGCTGAAAAAGTTGAAGGTATTGTTTCAGAAAGTGATGCTAAATTACAAGCCGAGAAAATGAAAAAAGGGACTTTTGATTTAGAAGATTTTTTAACTACTTTTAAACAAATCAAGAAATTAGGACCACTTGAAAATCTTCTAAAAATGCTTCCTCAAGCAAGAACTATGGGTTTAAATAATGTTAGTATCAATCCTAAAGATATGGCTCATATTGAAGCAATAATCTTATCAATGACTCCATATGAAAGAAGACATCCTGAAGTTTTAAAAGCATCAAGAAAGCAACGAATAGCTAAAGGAAGTGGCCGTAGTGTGGAAGAAGTTAATAAATTATTAAAACAATTTGAAATGATGAAAACTATGATGAAACAAATGAATAACGGTAAAATGAAATTACCATTTTAATAAAATATTCACAAAAAATAGAAGTTTTGACAACGTTTGTCGAATAACTTGAGTAATTAATAAAGTAGTAGATAAGTATATGATAAGACTCGAAGAAGTAAATAAAGATAAGAAATTTATTACTACTATTTAGGTGAAAAGAATGCTAAATTAGAAATGGCGAAAAACTTATTAAATCTAAAAAGTCTTTCTATTGAAGATATAGCTAATGCAACTGGCTTAAGCATTAATGAAGTAGAAAAGTTATAAACAATAAAAAATAACAGAGTAAATAGGCAATCTCGTAAGATTAACCATCTCTGTTTTTAATTTAGATAAAATATTAAAATCATTTCATCCTAGATAATCTTTGTCTCCTATCTTCCCAAAAATATAACCTTAGCCATATTATCTTTCAAGTTATAAGAGGCTGGGCGAACCGAAATCGTATTATTCAAGTTATTCCTATTGACATTGCCGTCCGAATTCACATTCCACGCATTGTAATTGCCACTATTATAACCGTAACGCGACTTAACTTTATCAAGACTACCTATTATAATTATATCATAATCAAAAATAATATGAAAAGTGAAGAGAACACCCCTTCACTTTTCAACTACTATTTATGAACTTTTTCTTTTTCACTAACTTTTAAATTATCTAGGGCATATTCAATACATTCATTAATAATTCGATTTATTGATAAATTACTACTTCTAGATAATTCTTCAATTCTATTTAAAGTAGTAGTTTTCATTCTAATAGTTTTTAAAACAGAACTATCATAATTCGAATCAGGTAATATAAATTGTTTCATTATTTTCTTCACCTCTTTCTAAAAGTATAAGAAAAAATTCAATCCAGCAATAAGATGTACAAAAGGTAATACACGTTGTATACAAAACTTAATTTTCTAAAAATTATTTTCAAACTAAATATTTCTTTGTTACATATTGTAATACAATATGTAACATTTTCTATTGACTACTATACTTTTAGCATTTAAAATTATATATATGATATCGGTATATCAAACATAAGTATAAATAAAAAGATATTGGTTATATTAAGAATAAGAGGTAAATAGTTATGAATCTAAACAAAGTAAAGAAATATTTAATAATAAGCTTAGTGTTATTTGAAGTATGTGTAATACATTTAGCTTATAAATCATTTAATAATAAACCAGTAAAATTACCAGAAGTACAACTAAAAGAAGAAAGTATTAAAAAAAGTAATGGTTTTGCCATAATGTTAAATGAAGGCGATGGTAGTTATAAAGAAAGTAGTGAAGGAACATTTCCGAAAGTAGGATATATTTATAATGCTGATAAATCAGGATGTATGGATAGTAGTGGAAAAGCCATAGCAGATAGTTTAACATATGATAATAGTACTCATAATGTCAGAGTAAGAACAAAAGGAAAGTTATCATGTTATTTATACTTTGATAAAAAAGATGTCCCAGTAATTGATAAATTTTATATCAATGATGAAACAAGTAATAAAACAACCAAAGTACCAGAAGTAACACTTTATTTAAAATGGAGTGATCCATACATCAAAGAATATTGTATAAGTGAAACCCAAGATATTGATAGTTGCTCGTGGCAAAGTACTAATGGAGTAACAGAAATAACTTCAAATTATACATTTACAGAACAAACTACAAAACCATTTTATGCCTATATCAAAGATATGGCTGAAGGAGTATCGGAAGTCAAAAGTGATAGTATAACTTATGCTGATATTAAAAATGGTAGTGATATAGTAAGTAAACCAATATCAGGAGTACAAGAACCAACAGGGGTAGCCCAAGATGAATTGGTAACAAGATACTACGGAACAAATCCACCAAACTATATATGTTTTGGAACAACGAATAAAAGTACATGTACAAGTGCAGATGGACAAAAGAAATATATGTATCGAATAATCGGAGTAGATAAATCAGGAAGATTTAAATTAATAAAGAAGACACCAATAGAACAAAATAGTAGTAAAATTTTCTACTGGCATAATACATCATCTTCAGATATCAAATGGAACCAAAGTGACTTATATAAAGGATTAAACGGAATATCAGGAGGAAAATACACAAACTTATTTATAGGAAACACAACATACATGCCATCAGGTTGGAGTGATAAAATAGAGACAGTAAACTGGAAATATGGAGATATAACGACTCATAATACAACAGCATCAGAAATTGTAAAAATAGAACAAGCATGGAGTACAACAGTAAGTGCAAAAATAGGACTAATGTATATGGCAGATTATTATTTTGCATATCAAAAAAGCGGATTAAACTGTAGTAGTTCAGGACAATATAGTACATGTAAAACAAGCTGGATGCATCTAAGTCAAAATGATACAACAGTAAGTGGAAATGGAGCATATGAATGGACCATGTCGCGTTACGGTCGGGCTAGCAACGACGTTTACTATGCGTGGTTTGTGGATTCGAACGGCCTTGTCAGCACTAACTATTTGAATCATACGGATTCGGTTCGCCCAGTCTTCTATCTGAAATCCGATATAGCAATAAACGGAACAGGGACACAAAGTGATCCATACATTATAATTTCGTGATTTGCGTCAATAAAATGTAAATGAAATTGCTCACCTACGGACAGTTTTAGGTAAAGCTAGTGTTTATAAGGGTTTGTAAGCGAAAAAGTGCGACCACCTTTTAACAAAAAAGTACTGGTATCAAGAATAGAAATTTGAAAAAAATGAAAATGTTACTGACACAGAAAATAGAAAGCATGCAAAAAAGGTTTGCATGTTTTTAAGTGGTAGATTTTAGTAATAGTCATATGTCATAGAGGATAAAAGTCATAGGTAAGCGAACATAAATAGATGAATTAATGGCAAGTAGGAATAAAGTTAAACCAGTTCTAAATAAAGACATGATTCTTTTCTTGATTTTCTTACTATTAATAAGATACTTTTTGTGAGTAGTAATCCTAATATGTTTGTAACACCTAGAATTTTTAGAGAAGTCAGCACCAACTAAAGTTAGATAAGTAAGACAAATACAAAGAACAGAATACATGTTGGTAAAAGAATGGATATTCATGTTG
>CANRTI010000018.1 GCA_947642635.1 uncultured Mycoplasma sp.
TATTCGTCACTACACCCTCGATTTCCTTTTTTTATTTGTAAATTTATATAAAAAAAGTCATTACTAACAAAATAGTTTTGACTTTTTTAATTACTTGGTAACCCGTACGGGGTTCGAACCCGTGAATGCTGCGCTGAGAACGCAGTGTGTTAAGCCACTTCACCAACGGGCTAAAAAAATGCCTAAATAAAGTCTATCATAAACTTCAAATGAAATCAATTATTATTCAAACATTTCTAAAATAGATTTGCGATAAATTTCTTTTACTTTATGATAATCTTGGTCAATAAAATTACAAACTTTATCTATACAAACTCCACTATTAACTTCCATTAAATAAAGTTTATTTTGACATTTTATAATATCAACACTCACAAAACCACAACCAATTTTTTTAGTAACTTGAACCGCTAACTGTTCTAATTCTTGTTTTAAATTTTGATCTTCAATTTCTCTAGCAACAGCACCTCTACTTAAATTAAATCTCCAATCATATAAATATCGTTCATCTTTTTCTAAAATCTTTTCTCCATTACTAATATTTAAAAATTCAAAATATTTAGGATTTAACTTCATTAATAATTCTTTAATAGTATGAATACCATCTCCAACTACTAACGGTCTTACTTTTTCAAACATAAATTCAGCTTGATTATCTAAGACTATTACTCGATATTCACTTTCAATATCATAAAAAGGACATAAGCTAATTGAATAATTATCTCTTAAAAATAACTTTTGCAATGTTTTACTTAAATCATCTTCATTTTGAATATGATAAACATCTACTCCTTCTTGTCCCAAATTAGGTTTCAATACAATATTTTTATCATATTTTTCAAATAATTCGTGAGCTATTTTTGTACTATTTTTCCCCATCTTATTATTAGGATTAAAAATAATATGATGTTTAATAATTGGTAAATTATATAATATACAAAGTTCATAAAAAGCATATTTATCGCCAATTATTTTTCCAAGTGCTTGATCATTCAAAGGAAAATTATAACCAATTATATACTTAGTTACTCCTTCTTTAGTTAGGACAAAAACCCAATCTTTCGAAATTAATTCACAACAAATATTTTCTTCTTTACAAATTTCTTTAATTATTTTCTTATAAAACATTTCAAAACCTCTTTTCTTAATTGGCACATAAATACAATCCCATAATATATTATAAATGTAAGGAGTGTTTTTGTGAAGAAAATTATTTTATATGTAACGACTGGAATAATTATTTTAGTAGTTATTGGTTTATTATATGGTCTATTCTTTCTTAAAAAAGATAATAAAGAATCAAAACTACAAACAATTAAAGTTTCAGAAGTTACCCATAGTGTTTTCTATACCCCATTTTATGTTGCAATTGAAAATGGCTATTTCAAAGAAGTTGGAATTGATATTGATTTATTATTAGTTAGTGGTAGTGACAATGTTGCAGCTTCTGTTTTATCAAAAGATACTGAAGTTGGCTTAGCTGGACCAGAATCAGCAATTTATGTTTATTTAGGTAAAGAAAAAGATTACCTTCAAGTATTTTCAGGTTTAACTAAACGAGATGGTCAATTTATTTTATCCAGAAATAATAGTAATTTTGATTGGAATGATTTAAGAGGCAAAGAAATACTAATTGGTCGAAGTACTGGAATGCCCGCATTGTGTTTTAAAAAAGCCTTAAAAAATTTAAATATTAATGAATCATCTTTAAAGTTAAATACATCTATCGAATTCTCTGAATTATCTGGAGCATTTATTGGTGGTGAAGGTGACTTCGTTAATCTATTTGAACAAAATGTAATAAAATGAAGTCACAAAGTAAAAAATATTTTTAGATGTATTGAAATATTATTTTTAGTTGTATCATAAAAACTAGACATTAATCTATATATTTTCATTTTAAATATTTACATCAACTTTTAAATTAACTGTTTTGATAAATATATAATCATATTACTTTTCGTAACTCATCTCATTTATTAAATTACTACTAATTCTTTTTCTTCTATTTTAATAAGAAATTTTTTAACATCCATTTTTAAATTACTAAAATAAATTTTAAAATACTCACCAATCACATTAGGATAAAAAAACGTTAAAATACTTATCCATTCTTTAATATCTTCTTCAGTAACATTTTCTAATAGATGATATGTTTCTAAATAATAATTTAAATATTTCTTTCCAAATTTTTCTAGAAAATAATTTACATCAGATTCCCAACTGCTTATTCTTAAATCAGTATTACTTTTGGCCCTTTGTAAAATAGTTTTATTTGCAAACTCTTTTATATTAATACCATTATTATTATAATCATACGCTAATGGATAAATAAAAAAGTCAGATATAGTAAAAGCAGCAGTTGTATCTAGTCTATAAATTTCATTGCCATATTTCACAACTTCAATTCCATCGCTTTCTTCAAATAATACTTCTAAACAAAGCATTCTAAAATAATCTTTCCAATTATTAATACTTTTTTTATTTTCTTCGATATAATTAAAAGACACATTTTTACAATTTTCTAAATACTTTATTCCACAAACAAAGTCACTTTTAAACTTATTTTCTTTATCATCTAAAACAAATAATTTTACTGGAACTACTTTAATTCCCATTTTATTTCCAATCTTACTGTATATATATTCATTACAAGCACAATCATAATATTCATGTTTTAAAATATACTTTTCATTATTGTTATGTTTATTTGTAGCTAAGTATAAATCACCACTATCACCAGAATTAGGAAATTTTTCTAAAATAAAATCACTAATATATAAAATATCATCAGATATTGGAACATTTTTATTCTTATTTTCTTCTTTTTTTAATTTACGAAAACTATCGCGTTCCAATTTTCTAATTTGATTTTCTTCTTTTTTTGAATACATACTCTCCTCCTAATAATTCTTTGTATTAAATTATTATACCAAAAAAGTTCTAGTTTTCCTAGAACTTAATATAAAACAAAAAAGTATCAATCCATAAATTATTATAAAAAAAAATGTAGCCACTTTTTTGTGACAACATTTATATATTACTTCACTTAAAGCCACCTTTATTTTATTCACTTCTTAAAGAATCAACTGGATCTTTTTTACTAGCAATACTTGATGGAATTAAACCTGCAATCATTGTTAAAAATACACTAATCCCTACTAATATAATTGCTCCTAGCCATGGTAAAACACTTAAGTTTTTAACACCAGCTAAAGAATTAATTATTATATTAATCGGAATATTAAGTAATATTGTAATTATAATTCCAATTAAACCAGCAACTAAACCAATTATTAATGTTTCAGCATTAAATACTCGAGAAACATCTTTTTTACTAGCACCAATTGCTCTTAAAATACCAATTTCTTTAGTTCTTTCTAAGACAGAAATATAAGTTATTATTCCAATCATTATAGATGATACTACTAAAGATATTGATACAAACCCAATTAAAACATAGCTAATCATATCTACAATACTCGTAACAGAAGACATTAAAAGTCCCACTAAATCACTATAATTAATAATATTTCCATCATTACCATTATCTTCTTCTATTTTATTATACTCTTCAATAATATTTTTAATTTCTTCTTTATTTTCAAAACTATTAGCATAAATATTTATTGCACTAGGATTATCTAATTCAACTGAACCTAATTTAATTAACACATCTTCATAAGTTGCATCTGCTTGTTCACGGTATTTAGCAATAATATCCGCAAGTTCTTCTGGTGATAATGATTGTAAATATCTTTTTTGCTCATTACTTAATTTATCTACACTAAATTCTTCATCAGAAAACTCTAAACCTGTAATAATATTTTTTTTCGGATTTTCTTTTTGTTCTTTAACAATTTTACTAGAATTTACTTTTTCAATTACATATTTCTCTAAATCATCAGTATATAAAATACCACCCGTAGTAGTACTAGGACCTGCCCAATCACTATTTGGTTTAACAATTCCAACAATTTTTATTTCTGGGCTATCTTTTAATTTATTTTTTAGATATTTTTCATCATCACTTTTGTCTACCCACATTCCATTTACTTTATCATAATAATCAGAATTTAATAATAATTTAAAAGATAATTCCATTAAATCATCATAAGAAAATACCATTTCTTCAGTAGTAATTTCTTCTCCATTTTGAATCTTATTATAAAATTCTTTCAATTCATCTTGATTTTTTATTCCAAGAGCATATAACGTATAATCACTTATTTGATTATTTTCATCTATTAATAAGACTACTTCATTATAAGATTTTGGCATTCTTCCAGTTACTAATTCATACATTTTTTTATTAATATCAGCATTTTCAAATAATTCAATCCAAACATCTGTCATTATAAACTTTGATGACATTCCTGGTGAAGACATTCCCAAACTATCTAAAACTGTACTAGGATTTACTTGCACCACCCCATTATCTGTATCACTTTTATATAGTTGTAAATTTAAATTATATGAATAATCTATCGAACTTGTATAATCTTTAATTTTTGTTTTATCACTTTCAATATATTCTTTAAAAGCTTTTAAATTATTTCTTTGGGCTTTACTACTCATAATTGATAAAGTATCACCAATAGTATTATTGGCATATATTTTATCTTTTTCTCTCTCTTTTTCATTATTTTCAAACATTTTTTGACTAGCATCCGCCATCGCCGAAGTCAAATCAACTGAATTTTCTTCAATTATTAAAGGATAAGATGTCAAAGTTTCTTCTTGAACTCGGTTAATATATTCTTGAACTCCTGATGATAAAGATAAAATTAAAGCAATTCCAATAATCCCGATTGAACCTGCAAAAGAGGTCAAAATTGTTCTTCCCTTTTTAGTCATTAAATTATTTAAAGATAAAGACAACGCAGTTTGAAAAGACATATTTGTTTTCTTAACTTTTTTATTATCTTTTAAAACTTCTTTATCTACTTGATAAGGTAAAGTATCATTTAAAATAACCCCATCTTTTAACTCAACAATTCTAGTCGAATATTGATGAGCTAATTCTGGATTATGTGTTACCATAATAACTAAACGATCATTTGCCACTTCTTTTAATAATTCCATAATTTGAGTACTAGTCTTTGAATCTAAGGCCCCAGTTGGTTCATCAGCAAGCAAAATATCTGGATTATTAACTAAAGCTCTTGCAATAGCTACTCGTTGCATTTGACCACCAGATAATTGATTAGGTCTTTTATTAATATGATCTTTTAATCCTACTTTTTTTAAAGCATCAATTGCTCTTTCCCGTCTTTCTTTTTTAGATATTCCCGCTAAAGTTAACGCTAATTCCACATTAGCTAAAATAGATTGATGAGTTATTAAATTATAACTTTGAAACACAAATCCTACTCGATGATTTCGGTATGTATCCCAATCTCGATCATTATATTTTTTAGTACTAATTCCATTAATTACTAAATCCCCATTTGTATAACCATCTAATCCTCCAATAATATTTAAAAGAGTCGTTTTTCCACTTCCTGAAGGTCCTAAAATTGAAACAAATTCATTTTTTCGAAAATTAATATTAACATCGTTTAAAGCTTTTTGCTTTAAACTTTCTGTTTCATATATTTTACTTACTTTTTTTAATTCTAACATTTATTCCTCCTCAAATAAACTTCTTTAAAGTTTATGTTTATCTTTCTATAAGTATATCTTTTAACTTAAAACACCATTAGTAGTCTACCGCAAATATTTTTAAAAAGCAACTATTTAGTTTTAGGTAAATCTATTTCTTCAAAAGCTCCTAAATCATATACATCAAAACCTAAATCTTTTAAAGTTTTATAAGCAATCTCACTTCTTCTCCCACTTTTACAATATACAAAAATATTTTTATCTTTATCTAGCTCTATATCTTCATTAATTGTATCATAAGGAATATTTATTGCTTCTTTTAAATGACTTTCTAAAAATTCTTCTTCCGTTCTAACATCAATAATTACATATTCTTTTTCATTTAATAACTCTTGTAAACTATTATTACTTCCATCTTTTCCACAAGCACATAATAATAAACCACAAATTATTAAAATACCAATCTTTTGCATAATATCACCACTAAAAATTATATCATAAAAAAAGCAAATCAAACAGATTTATTAATTATTTTAAAACACAACTTTTAAGTTCATCAAAATTAATATTATCATAACCATTATAAAAATAAATATAATAATTATCTTTTAATTCTTGATAATTATAACCTTGAAAATTTTCTTTAAAATACTCTTCTAATTCTTGTAATACTTTTTTATTTTTAGTTTTAACTATTGCATAAGTCCAATTATTATTAGTTAAAACAACTTGTGATTCTTTTATTCCTCTTTTATTTTCTTTTAATATATCTTCAATAGGAATTTCTTTTAAAACATTATTCTCATTACTAATATATGCTCGTAAAATACTTTCCACACAATCTAAATTAATATTTTCTTTATTACAACTCTTCGTGATTAAAATAATTCCCCCAATTAATATTAATAAATACAAACTTAATCTAATTAATTTTTTCTTTTTTAATCTTCTCTTTTTCATCTTACCACCTAATTTATTTCTTCTCTTCAATTGTACTTTTCAACAATTTTTTTAATATATTTCTTTTTCTCTTAACTTCTAAATCGCCAAATAATTCAATTTCAATTGTTTCCCAAATTGGTACCCAACCACTAATTAACAATATTTCTTTTCCAATTCCTTCTTCAATTAAACTAGATAAAAATAAGAAAGTAATTCCTAAAACAAACAATATAACTTGTTTAATATTAGTTAATTGATAAATTCTAACTAATTTATCATACTCTTCTTTTAAACCTTTTTTAATAATATCTTCCACATTTATATCAATATCACATTTTTTATCAATTATAATTTTAACTTTATCTTGTTTTTTAATAAACATGGCTTGTTCTAAAATATACGAAATTAAATCGCTTGCTAATTTCTGATCATTATATTTTTCAACTAAATCATGTTTATCTAATATATCAATTTCAATTATCTTTTCCATTTTTATCCTCTCTAATCTTCGAAAATCTAAGCTATTTTTCTTTTTTTCAATCCTACTATATTAATTATAACAATAAAAACAATTATAAAGCTAACAAGCATCCCCATATTTACGAAAATTAATTTTAAACTTTCTAAATTAATAACTTCTAAATCTTTGACTAACTCATTATTTTTAATGAACCAATAAGATGGTAAAAAATGTGCTATTTTTAAAACACTTTCTGGTAACCATGCCATTGGCACAAAAGAACCACATAAGAAACTACTTCCAAGAGCAATAACATTTACAATTCCATTAATAGCATTTTTATTAGTTAATAAACTTCCTATTAAAAAGGCAATAGTTAAAGTACAAATCATAAATATAAAAGAATTAATTATATATAGTAAGCCATGACTCGTAAACATAATTTTTCCAAAAAGAATAATACTAATTAAAACATATAATAGCCATAAAACTAAACCAAACATACTATTCGAAAACATTAAGTAACGATTATATTTTTGACTACTCATTTTACTTATAACTGTTCTTTTATGAATACCTTCATTTTTGAAACTAGCAATTATTAAACAAATAACATAAATTGCTCCAGCAAGTAAAGAATAGTTTAAAAAATTATAATAGAAAGTTACTTTACTTAAACTAGCAGTATCCAAATTTGTTGTTAAATCTATTTGAATATTATTTTGTAAAGTTTCATTAATATTTAAAATCACTTCTTCTTCATTATCAAAAATATTATTATAAATATTGGCAACTTTTAAATATTTTTCTAAATTTATTTTTGCTAAACTAGCTTCGCCATCATTAGTACTTTGAACTTTTATTTCCGGATCTAATTTATTTGAAAAATCACGACCATAACCATCAGGAATATAAATAACATAACTAACATCTCTATAAAATAAAGCATCACTTATACTATCAGCATCCTGATGGATACTTTTAACATTATTGCTTTTCTTTAAATAACTAATCAAATTATCTGTTATCAAATTTTTAGAATCTTTATTAACTATTAAAACATCTGGTTTACTAATTTCAAAACCAATACTATTTTCACTATTTTGCATATTAAAAATTCCAAAAAATATTAAAAACACTGTATACATAATAATAGGAGCCTTACTCTTATTTAAGACTTTCAAAAAAGCATTAAATACTATCATATTTTTGCCTCCTTAAAAAACAAGTTGCTATACTTATTAAAATAATAGCAAATATTCCTAAACTCACTAAATTAAAATAATATCTATCTAAATTATCATAATAATACAATGTATAAAAACCATCTGTAATCATACTAGCAGGATTAATTTTATTTAAAATAGGAATATTTTTATCAACTATATATTTCATCGTAACTCCCATCATTCCTGATAAAAAACAACCAAGCATTGTTATTGAAATAATTATACCAGTTTTTAAATTTTCACTACATTTAAATACAGTAGCAATAAAAATTCCCAAAGAAAGTCCTGCTAATGAACCGACAATTGAAAGTAACACGATTAATATTAAGTGACTTCCATAATCAACATTTAAAACAAAAATAGTAAATATAAATAACAAAATTAAACCAATTAATTGAATTATATAACTTGCTAAAATACTTGTAATAATTTGTCTTCCTTTACTAACCGGACTAATAGCAATTCTTTTACCAATTACACCCATATTAGCTAAATTTTTATTAACTGCCACTAAACCAATAATTCCACCATAAAGACAAGTCATGGCAATTAAAGTATAAAATTCAATCATTGTATAACTTAAGTTATCTTTAGAAATATCTTTAATATTAACATCTTTATTATATAATTCTAAAATATTTTGATAAACTTCCGCATACCACTCCCCCAAAAAATTACCACTTGCATTTATTTCTTCTTGCATTTGCTTATCTAAAGATACATCAAGAATTTTTTTCTCAGTTTCTATCTCATCTACAACTGTTTTCAAAATAGTTTCTTCAATTCCATTTTGTTTAACAACAACTAAAGGTTTATCAGTTAATTCTAAATAACCAACTATTTTACTATCCTTTAATAAAATATCACCTTCTTCTTTATTTTTCACATATTTGATATTAAAAATTTGTTCAGAATTTGCTTCATCACTTAAGTAACTAAAAGTATTTTGATAAAATTCATTATTTTGAAACGCATTATTTTCTACAATTGCAATATCAATAACTTGTAATTTTTCGCTATCTTCAATATTTGAAAAAGCCATACTGAAAAAAGTTCCCAAAATAATTGGAAAAGCAAATGTCCAAAATACTAATGCCCGATCTTTAAATAAAATCTTCAAAAAATATCTAAAATTATGCATTTTAATCTCTTAATTCCTTACCTGTTAGTTCTAAGAAAACATCATTTAAAGTTGGTCTTTCAGAAAATATCTTATTGTATTTTATTTTATGACTTTTTAAATAATCCATCAAGAAAGTTAAATTATTCTTCCCCTTTTTATAAACTACTACTAAATTATTGTTAATATAACTAACATTTTCCACATTTTTTAAAGTTTTTATCTCACTTAAAAATTTAGCATTTAAATCAGTTACTTCAATAGTTACTTTTTCTTCGATATTAGCTAATTTTTTTAATTCATCACAAGTACCGCTTGCGATTAATTTCCCTTTATCTAAAATAATAACTCGATCACAAAGAATTTCTACTTCTTCCATATAATGAGTTGTATATATAATTGTTGCTCCTTGTAAACGCAGTTGTTTAATTCCATCCAATATATTATTTCTACTTTGCGGATCAACGGCCACAGTTGGTTCATCTAAAATAATAATTTTAGGTTTGTGTGCAATACCACAAGCTATATTTAAACGTCTTAATAAACCTCCTGATAATTGCTTCGGATAAAATTTTTGAAAATCCTCTAAACCCACTAATTTAATTGCATCTAATACATACTCTTTTCGCAACAATTTATCGCTAATATAAAGACCACAAAAATAATTAATATTATCATAAACATTTAATTCCTCAAATACCGCAACATCTTGAAACACAACCCCAATTTCTTTCTTCACTTCATAAAGATTAGGACTCATATTTTTGCCAAAAATTTTAATAGTCCCTGAACTAAAATTAAGAAGAGATAAAAGACAGTTAATTGTTGTCGATTTTCCACTTCCATTTGGTCCTAATAAACCAAGAATTTCTCCTTCATAAACCTCAAAAGATAAATTATCAATAGCTTTTAAATTCTTATATTCTTTTGTTAAATTTTTAATTTCAATAATATTTTTCATACCATAATTATATCATTACCAAACATTTTTGCAAAGAAAAAGCTAAGCTTTACTTAACTTTTGGTTTTAAACTTTTAGAAGTTTCAACAATCACTTCTTTTAACAATTCACTATTATCTAACTCAGTAAACAAATACATAGGTTTTGCTCCCTCATATGGAATATTTTCTTCTAAATTATATTGTTTATTAGTTGGGACAATTTTAAGAAGTAATCTCTCATCATAAATCCCTCCAAATAAAATATTATTATAATAAAGTAAATATTCTCCCATCATGGGTCTACACATTATATTATCTAAAACACTTAATTTCTCCAATAAATAATCGCGATATTCTTTTCTTGTAGCCATTTTTACACCTTCTTTCTCCACAAAAAAATATAGTATAAAATATACTATATCACTAAAATTCTATATCTTCATCATCTTTATTTTTATTAAATAAAATAGCTCCAGCCACACCAGCTCCTAAAAGAACTGCTCCAGCAATTATCCCAAATAATAATTTTTTACTAATTTCTTTTCCACAAACTTTCATTTTTTTACTCCTTACTCTTTAATTTTAACGCACAAATACCATTATTTCAAATACTTTCTTCATTCCCCAAGAAAAACACTTCATACCATATCAAAAAACTGTAAATACTCCAAATTTTTTTATAATTATTTTGTTTTCCCTTTTTATGTTGCTCTAATAATTTTAAAATATACTTTCTTTTAAACAAAAAACTCACATATCTTTTTTCAAATGTTTCTTTTACTTGTAAATAAATATCATCTTCTTTTAACCAATCATTAAGTGGTACAGGAAACCCCAATTTCTTTTTTTGATAAGCTTTATTAGGAATTACTTTTTTGGCTGCTTCTCTTAAAGCAATTTTAGTTCTTTTATTATCCACTTTATAACAAAGAGGAATTGTTTTTGCCAAGTTATAAACCTCTTTATCAATAAAAGGCGTTCTTGCTTCTAAAGAATTAGCCATAGTCATTTTATCAACTTTTAACAAAATATCTTTAACTAACCAAAAATTAATATCAACTGCTTGTTTTTTATTCAAATTATTGGCATTTTGAAATTGTTCCAAAACATTTTTAGTAATATCCTTATTTTTTATTTTATCAGGAACATTCAAGTATTTTTTACGTTCATTTTCCCAAAATATTTTACTGACTCCAACATACTCTTCTTCTATAGTTAGTCCATTTCGCATTAAAAAATTTTTTCCTTTAAAATTGGGTAATTTTTTAACAATTACAGCTAAGGTGTATCGCAAAAACTTAGGTAACTTATAATACCAACAATATTTAAATTCTTCAGAATAAGTATTGTAACCCCCAAAAAATTCATCTGCTCCTTCTCCTGATAAAACAACCTTCACATCTTGGCGTGCTAACTTAGCTAAATAATATAAAGAAATAATAGAAGGATCTGAGGTTGGTTCTTCTAAATGATACATAATTTTAGGTAAAATTTGAAAATAATCTTCTTTGGTTACAATCATACTATAATTATTAATTCTTAATTTATTAGATAAATCAACAGCATAATTTACTTCACTATACTTTTTCTCATTATAACCAATTGTATAAGTTTTATTTGGAAGCAAAATACTTGTTATGTATGATGAATCAATACCACTTGATAAAAAAGACCCAATTTCCACATCACTAATTTTATGTACTTCCACAGATTTTTTTATAACTTCATTAAGGTTATCAAACAATTCTTCAGCTTCTATCTCTTTTTCTTGAAAATTCATCTCAAAATAACGTTTTTTAATCACTACATTATTTTTAATCATTAAATATGTTCCTGGTTCCAAAGCATATACACCTTTAAAAAAAGTTTCACTTCCTGGACTAAACCCAAAAGAAAGATAAGGTCCAATTAAATCTTTATTTAGTATTTTTTCAAAATCAGGATGAACTAACAATGATTTTATTTCGGAAGCAAACATAAAAGTATTTTTATTAGAATAATAATAAATTGGTTTTATTCCAAAGTAATCTCGACACACAAAAAGGGTCTTATTAATTTTATCCCAAATTACAAACGCAAACATTCCCCGTAATTTTTGTGGTAAATCTTCTCGCCATTCTTGAAAGCCATGTAGTAATACTTCTGTATCACTATTGGTTTTAAATGTGTATTGTCGATTTTCTAATTCTTTCTTTAATTCTTGATAGTTATAAACTTCCCCATTAAATGCCACCACCAAACAAGCATTTTCCATAGGTTGTTTTCCCCCATCAACATCAATAATTGCTAAACGTCGATGCCCGATTGCAATATCACTATCTACATAATAACCTTCACCATCTGGTCCACGATGACTTATTTTAGCATTCATTTTCTTAACTAAATCTAATTTGTTTTCTTTAGTGTTCATAAATCCAACAATTCCACACATATTTTTCTCCTTCAATTTTTCTAAAATTCATCTTTACTTGACACAAATCATTCTAAAACACCCCCCCCGCTGTAAATTTTAAATGTGTAAATTGACATTTTATTTACTGAGTAAATTTTATCAAAAATCCTAATTTAAAGTTTTAAAAATCTATTAAAATGACATTCACCATAATTAAGATTTAATTAAAAATTGATTAACTTTTTTAAACATAAAAAAAATCCTATAAAATAGGACTTTTGCTACCAAATATTCTAAAAATTTTTTAATAAAAAACTTACTTACTTTTCTTTTCCAAATACTGCATTCCTTTTTTTGCTTGATTGTATTCATCTCGATGTTTTATTTTGTAAATAGAATTTCCTTTTTTAAAATTCGATCCAGTCTGATGAAAATCAAATTTTACACCAAATTTATCACAATCAGCTTTTATTTTTTCCACCCAATCAAAATCACAAAGGCGTGCATTTTCATAAGATTCGCCTCCAACAGATACCAAATCAATTTCTCCAGTTTGTAAATACTTAGTTAAATTGACATATTCTAAAATTGGCGATACAAAAATATATTTTTTAAATGCTTTGATATTTAATAAAATTGGCAATCTTTTATCAGCCATTTTTTGATTTTCACAAGTAACTGCTATAATAACATTTTTATATCCTTCACCCCAATCACTTGGTAAAGAAATATTAAATCTTTCAATTCTTTTAGTACAAATTAAAAAATTAACATCACTTCTCTTTTTAATAATATCCCAAGCCGTAATGCGCCAAATATCTGCTTCACTTATAAAAAAATCTGAAGTAAAACAAGTTGCTAATTCACTACCACTTGGTATTTTATAACACCCTTGTCGATTTTTTCTCAAAGGTAAATTAAAATTTGCTTTCGAAAATGTCACTATATCCGAATTTAGATTATGATATTTATCTAAATAATACACATAACAATTTAAACAACCTGGACTACACTTATGACAACCGTGCCAAGGATTCCACAATTTTTTTAGCATCTTCTTAATTCACTTCCTAAGTATTTTAAAATTTCTTTTTTCGATATATTTCTTTAAATCGTAAAATACCCATCACTAATAAAATCAAACCAATTAAAAGTATAAAAATTCCTGTATAAAAATCTTTTTTTAAAATGACTAATCCTAAAACTAAAACTCCTAAAAAAAAGCTACTAAATAATAAAATCAAAAATATTAATATAAAACATCTTCCCACCAACGGAATTTTTCTATTATTTATACTCTCTATACCACTATCAATTATCAAATCTAAAATAAATTCTATTAAAAAATCCATTTTACCTCCCAGTAATAAACTTAACCAATATTATAAACCCAAAGTTAAAAATAAACAACCAATTAAAAAATTAGAGTTAAACATCTCTAATCTTATAAATCATTATGATTAAAATAAAACCCAATTATTTCAAAAAATATTCCTAAAATACAACACAAAACATGAATATATATTAAAACATTATCTTGAAAAATATAAGAAAGAAAATTAAAATGACTATCAACTGATAAAATAGAATAACAAATTATTCCTAAAACAAAATAGTTATTAATTTTTCTTTTTTTCTTACTTTCAATTTTGGGTTGTTCAAAAGTATTATCATTTATTAAATCATCAACTTTAACTTTTAATACTTTCGCAATTCTTTGCAAAGTATCAACTCTTGGTACAAAACTATTGCCAACTTCTAAACGTTTTAAATAATCATAACTTATCCCCACACGCTCAGCAAGTTCTTCTTGACTCATCTTTTGTTGATGGCGATATCTTTTAATCTTTATCCCCAGTTCATCATAACCTAACAAATCATTAATTGAAACATCTAAAGATAAAGCAATGTCATTTAAAATATGATAATTAGTTTCAGTCATATTATTTTCTAATCTACTAATGTATTTACTACTTACACAAAGTTTATCTCCTAAATCTTTTTGTGTCATTCCTTTAAGAGTACGATATTTCCGTACTCGATCCCCTATTTTATTATTAAACACCATACTACACTTCCAATAACAAATAAGTAATTTTTTTCTAACTAATTTTCTACTTTTTCTTTATTCAAAACTTTATTTAAAACAAAGTTACCAACCACTGCCACTAATCCAATACCTATCCAAATATATCCATAAGTTGTAAGAGAAGTTACAGAAATAACAATTCCTTCATTTTCACTAGCTAAATCCATTAACCAATCAATAATCATTGGGATTAAAAAACTAATTGTTGCTCCTACTGTTAAGCCAGCAACGCCTAAATCAATTAACCATTTATAAACACTCTTCTTAATTAAAGCAATTAAAGCAACACAAATAATAATTACCCCAATTAAAATTATTTTAAATGTCGTACCAGTAATAAAATTATAAACATCAAGTGCTGTTTTATTTTCCGCACTAATTTCTTTCGCTAAATCGCCAATTGCTGTATTAATATTATCATTAACATCTGCTGAATTAACAATATTCATAATTTCTTTTTTATCATCATCAGTTAAATTAATATCATAATCCTTTAACACTTCAACAGTTTCATCAACTAACTCTTCTATTTCCAAAGAAATATCTAAATCAGCTATCTTTTCCCCTTCAATTACAGCCAATATTTCATCATAAGAACTATCTAAAATTTTCTTAATATTTTTATTTTCTTTTAAAACTTTATCAACTTCTTTTTTAATATCTTCTGGATTTTTATTTGTTATATCTTTAGTCAAATCTACAATTTCTTTTGAAAGCTCATTTTTTAGAGCAACATCCATCGTATCAATAAGGGTTGCTTTAAAATTTATAACTATTCCCAAAACAAAAATTGCTATAGCTATTAAAATAGTTAATATACTTACTAAAAAACCTTTAACAAACTTCATAAACTTCCACTTCCCATTTCTATTAAATAGAATATCATAAAATCCCCTAAAAATAAAGAAAAAACAAATAATATTTTAGTTAACCTTTTATTTTAATTTTTTAGTAATACTAACAAAAAATTCTTCACTCCATAAATTTAAACTTTCAACATCTTTAATAAAAGGTAACACATCTTTTTTAGCATTTTCATAATCAATCTCTAAAAACTTTTTAATTAATAAATCTTTTAAAACCTCTATATTAAAATCAATTTCAGAAGTAATATAATTAGAATCTATTAATTTATTTTTTACAAGTTCTATATTTACCTTTATATCATTTGCCAAAAAAAATACATAATCATACAAATCTCTACCTTTAATTCTTATACCCCAATTACGACAAAGTATTGCATGAATTTTACCTGCAAATAAGGACTTGGCATCATATAATTTTACTTGATGAGGACTAGGAAGCAATTTATACTCATTAACATAATCTGCTCCTTTTGGGGGATTAATATCCACTTCAAACTTTATTTTTATATTCTTCAATAATTGATTATAAGAATGTTCTGTAGTTGGAAAAAATTTTAAAACATGTTCTAAAGTATCTCCTTTTAAAAATGCTGTTGAAATATTCGAATCACTACTTTTTTCTTTAAGTTTAACTTCCAAATTTAATCCATAAGCATTTAATTCATTTTCAACAAACTTAAAATATTTTTTTAAATTAAAATCTTTATTTGGAAGTAGCAAAGCAAAATCTAAATCTTCTGAAAAACGATTCAATTTATAAAATATCCTAAGGGCTGTTCCGCCATAAAATGCTGCTTCTTCAAAGAAATTTCCTCTTGCCAAACCAGCCAATACTATTTCTTGAATTATTTCTTTCAAAGCATTAATTTCATCAAAATTATTCTTCAAATCATATTTATTTAACATCTGTTCAATTATATTATTCATTAATAAACCTCCTCATATATTTTGCAAATAAACTAACATTAGTTGAATGATACAACAAACTAAGCTTTTCAATTTTTTCGACATCTAATTTAAAAAGTTCTTCTTTATCTATTCGCAAATCATTATATAATATATTTTCTAGACAATCATAATTATTTAAGGGATTTAAAGTATACAATTTATCACAAATTGCTTTTTCAGGAGTGGCTATTTGATAAGAATAACCATCATTAATTTTTAAAACAATTTCTTCGTTATAGACAAGTTTAGGAATATCTCTATAAGTAAATACCCCAAATTGCGTATTATATTGCTTTACTTTTCTTTTTCCAAACGTCGCACAAGTTACTGTTTCAACCCTCTCAGGTATTAACCCATACAAAGATAATGCATATTCAAATGAAATATAAGATGGACCGTAAATACTACTTGCTAATAAATAACTTGGAGTATTCAAATTTGTTTCATAAAGTCCTTTTATAATTTTAAATAATTTGCCTTCTTTAATATCTCTACTTATTTTATTATTTTTATTCGCATAATTTTGCAATTTATCTTTTATAGTTCTATTTGAAATTATCATATTTGCACCTCTTAATACCATTATAAAGTATTTTCTGGAGCAAATCAATAAAAAACAAGTAATATTTTACTTATTTTTCTTCAATAGTTACAAATCTAATAGTTTTAATTTGCGGTTTATTAACCGGTGTCTCTCCATTAACGCTTACATTGGCTAGCTTATCCAAAGTATCATATCCTGATATTAACTTTCCAAAAGCGGCATAACTACCATCTAAAGAAGGCACATCAGCATGACAAATAAAGAACTGACTAGATGCTGAATTCATATCTAAACTTCTAGCCATCGAAATAACACCTCTTGTATGTGATAAGGTATTATCTACTCCATTTTTGGAAAATTCCCCAGTTATTTTATCAGGACTTCCACCATTACCAGTACCAGTAGGATCTCCACCTTGAATCATAAAATCTTTGACAATTCTATGAAAAGTTAAATTATCATAAAATTTTTCACTAACTAATTTTTGAAAATTTTCTACTGTTAAAGGAGCAGTTTCTGGATTTAATTCAACTAACATTAAACTATCATCCATCATTTCAATTTTGACATAATTAGTTATTTCATTCGTCTCTTTAAAACTTATTTTATCTAATTTTCCTTCTGTCATATATTTCACTTCCCCACAACCAGTTATTAAAAATAACCCTATTAATAAACTAATAATCTTTAATTTTTTCATTTTTCAACCTCTACTTTGTTTTATATAAATTAATTATATCTTTTAAACTCATTTTTGTTCCATAATTTAATATTGCATTAGAATATATCTGAATTGCAATCTTAGCAATTACTAAAATAGTTATAATTAAAACTACTACGGAAATAATAATATCACTAACCGTAGCAAGTCCCATCATAATCCGAAACGGCATACAAAATGGACTTGAAAACGGAAATATTGCTGCAAAACTATTTAAATCACTAGTCGGATTCATCATTGTAAAATAAGAAAGATAAAAACCAACTACTACTAAAATTGATACAGGACCATTAGCAGATTGAATATCTTCTGGTTTACTAACTGTTGAACCTGTCAAAGCATAAAGTAATGAATATGTAAAATATCCTAATATAAAGTATAATAAAGTAATTAAACCTAAACCAATAGTAATATTTGACATATCAAATAAAGAATTTAAAAGTTCAGGATCAAAAGACAATCTTGCAGTTACATAAGCCACACTAACAATTAAAACCATTTGAATTAAGCCAACTAAACCAATCCCTATTGTTTTTCCAAGTACAATCGTTCTAGGACTTGTTGATGTTACTAATGTTTCCATAATTTTTGAAGTCTTCTCTGTAGTTATAGAACTTGATACTTGAAATGCACAAAAATAAATTGCATAAAACAACACAAGTGACATCATCATCATTACAAATATATTGCCATTTACTTCACTATCCCCTGTTTGTTCCATTGTAAATTCAAAATTAGGCATTATTTCCTTAATTTGTTCTTCACTTAACCCTAATTTTCTAATTTGCATATTAGTATATAAAGTATTTAAAGAATTAACAAACACATCTGGTACTTTACTAACATAATTAACATTTTCGACTAAATAACGAACTTTAACTCCTAAATTATCTTTTTCAACTAATAAAGCTTCACTATAACTATTATCAGCTAATTTTTCTTTAATTTCTTCAAAACTATAATTTTGAATATCAATCTCATATCCCAAATCAGTTTCTTTTAAAAGTTTTAAATTGCCCTCAAATATATTATTACTATCAACAATTAATAATTTATTTTCTTTATTACCATCATCAAACAAATTAATTATGTTTGGAATATTTAATCCCACAACAATCATAAGTAGTATAATCAAAGTTGAAACAATAAAAGACTTTCTTTTTATCATATCTTTGATGGTAAACTTCATAACTGTACTAATATCTTTCATAACTACTCTCCTACTTTCTCAATAAATATATCATTCAAAGTCGGTTTCTTAATTTCAAACTTATTTATTTTTATATTATCACTTATCAAACTATTAAGTAATTTATGAGCCACTTCTTCATCATTAATTTTAATTACATAATTATTATCAACAACATTTTCAATATCTAATTTAAACTTCTTAATATACTTATTAATATCTTCATTAACATTGATTTCCACTCTATTAGCAGGATAACTATTTTTAATTTCTTTTAAATTTCCCTGTAATATTGTCTTTCCCTTATTTAATATCACAATATCTTTACAAAATTCTTCAATCGTCGCCATTTGGTGAGCCGACATTATTATATATTTTCCCATGCTCACCAACTCAATAATAATATTTTTAATTATTTCTGTATTAACTGGATCTAATCCACTAAACGGTTCATCTAACACAATTAATTCCGGATCATGAATAATTGCTGTCATAAATTGAATTTTTTGCTGATTACCTTTAGATAACTTTTCAGCATTTTGTTCTAAATACTCTTCAATTTTTAAAACTTTAGCCCATTTTTTAATGGATTTCTCACTATCTATCCTACTCATTCCCTTTAGTTCTGCAAAATAAAGTAATTGATCCATTATCTTAACTTTTGGATAAACACCTCTTTCTTCTGGTAAATATCCAAAATTAACACTCTTCCGGTCTACTGGTTTACCTTTCCAAGTAATTTCACCACTATCTTTTTTTATAATTCCTAATAACATTCTAATTGTAGTAGTCTTTCCTGCTCCATTAGTACCTAATAATCCATAAACACCTGGTTCATTTAATGTTAAAGATATTTTATCAACTGCTTTTTTGTTCACAAATGATTTTGATACACTATCTAATACTAAACTCATAATCTTTCTCCTTACTATCTAATTATATTACAAAATCTTTTAATGTAAAAGTTTTTCCAATAAAATTCCTTCTTTCTAAAAAAAATATACACCATCACCTTAGGTTAAAGTCAAGTAAAAAGAGAACAATTAAGTTCCCATAATTTTATAAATCTATTTCTTGTTTTAATTTATTTATTTCTTCTTCTGATAAATTAGTTATTTCAGAAATATATTTACTAGTTTCACCTTTAGCTAACATTTTCTTAGCAATCTCGATAGCCCCTTCTTTCTTTGCCAAATAAACTTCTGTATTATGCAATCGAATACTATCTTCTTCATAATCCCATACAAATTCATGATTATCATTTAATTCTTCTAATTTATTTTTATATTTTTCCATTACAACGTCTCCCTCACACAACTTATCTAACTCTTTCATATCTGCAATATCTAACATATGCAAATATTTATAATCTTTTAACTTTTCAGGATTATCATAACATGCTTCCATTAACTTGTCCATGTTCACATCGACAATCGTTAAATTAACTTCCCGAGCTTTACCATCTTTAGTCCGAAAATTATATCTTTCTACCATGTCTTCCTCAATACTTGCATTATAATTTAAATTTATTTGAGCAAAGTTAGTTTCTATATCATATATTTCGCCTCTTTTTGATTCTTGGCTATAAAATGATGTTAGAAAATGCATGTTTCTAACTCTAGTTGCTAAATTACAACTAGTATTTAGTTCTAAATTAATTTTCATTTTATTTTTTGTCTCAACTAGAACATCAACAGTTTTTACTTTTTCTTTAGTATTTCTCACTGTTAACTCTGGATTAAGAACTTTTAATATTTTAACTTTCTCACCCCAAGCTTGCGATATAATTGCTTCCAATATATCTAAATTATTTAGCATAATCGCTTTAAATACTCGGTCAGTTTTAGCAGTTAACTTTATAATTTTTTTACTACTATTAATATTAGTTTCTGTATTCAAACAAAACCCTCCATTTCTAAAATACATCAACCAGTTGATAAAATTTATTCTATGATGAAAGTTCTATTTTGACAATGGGGTTATTTTGACAACATTTGTCGTTTTTTACTATGTAAATACTGAAATTGGATTTTTAAAATCAACCATGATATAATTATAAATATTTAAAAGAGACAAGCAATGGAAATAAATAAAGTAAAAAAAGCATTAATTGATCAAAAAAATATGAATTTATCTGGGAGTTTATATCATAAAACTCAAATTGATTTTGCATATAATACCAACCATATTGAAGGCTCCACAATAACTCCTGATGAAACAGCAAGTATTTATGATACTGGTACTATTTTAACAAGTAGTGATAAAATCATTGTTTTAAAAGATGCAATGGAAACCAAAAATCATTTTACTTTATTTAAATATATGTTAGATACTCTTGGTACTAAATTATCTAAAGAGATAATCAAAAAATTCCACTTCATATTATAAAGATGGAACTTTAACTGATAGTGAAAAAGAATGGTTTAATGTTGGAGAATACAAAAAGAAAAAAAACTTTGTTGGTAATATTGTTACTTCTTTACCAAGTGAGGTTGAAAAAGATATGATAGATTTATTAAAATGGTATGATAATATTTCCGCTAAAACTATTGAAGACATTATTGAATTTCATGTTAAATTTGAAAAAATTCATCCTTTCCAAGATGGTAATAATCCATTTTATATTTATCATTCAATTCCCAAAAAAGTGTAATTTTACATTTTTTTGGGAATTATAGATAGTCAAAATAATGGTTTAATTAAAATTATAACTGGAATTAGAAGGTGTGGAAAATCCTATCTATTAGATCCTCTTTTTAAAAACTATTTATTAGAAAGTGGAGTACCAAATTCACATATAATAAAAGTTGATTTAGACTCCAGAAGGAATAAAAAATTACTAAACCCGGATGAATTAGAAAAATATTTAACAAGTTCTATTGTTGATAATGGAAAGTATTATATATTAATAGATGAAATACAAAAAGTTACTGATTTTGAAAGTGTTTTAAATGAAATGCTAAGAATAGAAAATGTTGATATTTATGTCACAGGATCAAATTCAAGATTTTTATCTACTGACATTATGGCAGAGGAACAGAAATTAAAATATATCCTTTAAGTTTTAAGGAATTTATGTCTGTATATAAGGGTGATAAACTCGATGGCTGGAGAGAATATTATACATATGGAGGACTTCCTTTTGTTGTTAAAAGCGAAAAAAAAGAAGATAAGATAAAATATTTGCAAGAATTATCACAAAACGTATATATTAATGACGTTATCGAAAGAAACAATATAAAAAATGATGAAGAATTACAAAAATTAATTGAAGTTGTTTCTTCTAGCATAGGATCACTTACAAATCCTAATAAGTTATTAAACACTTTTAAAAGCAATTTAAATAAAGATATTGACCGTAAAACAATTTCGTCTTATTTAAAACATTTAGAGGAAGCATTTATATTGGAAAAAGCGGTTAGGTATGATATTAAGGGAAAAAAATATATTGATACACCATATAAATATTATTTTACTGATGTTGGAATTCGTAATGCAATGATTAATTATAGACAAATAGAAGAAACACATCTAATGGAAAATATCATATATTGCGAATTAAAAAGAAGAGGATATTCTGTTGATGTGGGAATAATTGAAATAAGAGATATAATTAATAATAAACAAAAATATAAACAAATTGAAATTGATTTTATAGCAAATAAAGGCTCTAATAAAGTTTATATTCAATCAGCTTTAGGTATGCCAACTCGAGAAAAGCATGAACAAGAAGTACGTCCTTTTCTAAAAGTAAGTGATTCTTTTAAAAAAATTATAGTAGTAAAAGATTATATTGCTAATTATCAAGATGATAATGGAATAATAATAATGAATGTGCTTGATTTTTTATTAAATGAAGATAGTTTATAAAAATATCCTATACCATTAGATAATGACTCAGTCAAAAATTAATAGCTGAACTTTTTGATACAACTAGAAATAATATTACAATGCACTTAAATAATTTTTTAGAAAATGAATTAGATAGAAATTCAGTATGTAAGAATTTCTTACATACTGCTGAAGACGGAAAGAATTAAGACTAAATATTACAATTTGGATGTAATTATTGCAGTTGGTTTTAAAGTTAATAGTAAGGAGCAAATCATAAAAAGGAGCATATAGGACTTATTAATTGTAAAAATTCTCCAAATGGTAAAATAATGGCAACTGATGTAGTTAATGCTAAAAACTATTTAACAAAAGAAGAATTAAAATCCTTAGAAAGAATAGTTACAATGTATTTGGATTATGCAGAAGATCAAGCTGAAAGGCATATCCCAATGACAATGGAAGATTGGAAAAAAAGATTAGATGTATTTTTAAAGTTTAATGAAAGAGAAGTATTAGATAATCCAGGTAAAGTTTCCAACAAAGTTGCAAAAAGTTTTGCTTTATCTGAGTTTGAAAAATATAGAATCGTACAAGATAAATTGTTTGAATCTGATTTCGACAAGTTTATGATTGAAATGAAAAATGAAGAAATAAATATGTAGTAGATATATAATGGCTTTCTATATTGAAGATAGAAATAAAGATTTTTATATAAGAGGTATTAAAGAATATCAAACTAATAATGAAAAAAATTATTTAATTGATACTTGTTTAAATAGTCAAGATAACTATGAAAAATTAGTAAATTACTTTTTAGAAGATAATGCTTAATATTATAAATATCTCATCTAGGGATATTTTTTTAAAAAGTGAAATTTTTAGATTACTTATATAAACTAAAGTTAATTTGGTTATGTCTTCTATTATTTAGATATTCTTCACCAATCCTTAAATGTGTTCATAATTATGTTTAATATAATAATAGCTTCTTAAATGAAAGATTATTATAAAGTATATTTAAGTATTACAATAGCCTCGACAAATATTATCAAAATTTTTTTATTATAGACAAAATCTTATCTGAAAACAACTTTTCAAAAATCAACTATAGGTATTTAAAACACTTTGTAGAGGTTTAAATTATTTGCTTAACCATCTTATACTAGAATAAGCAAATGTTCATTAGAGAACAATTATAAGGCATCATTTTACTTTGGTAAAAACTAGTTTCATTTTGCGCTTTTCCTTAGCACAAAATGAAACACATTCTTTCTTCATCCAGTTTTATCTTTATCATCAACAATCTCTTTCAAACTTAGATGTTCTTCAATAAATATATAAGGCATACAATCCGTATGCCTTAACTTTTTATTTACAACCACAGTTGTAAATATTTTGTATATTTACACTTAATTTATTATTATCTCAGTTCCGGACACTTTTTTAGATCATGTTTATTGGTATTATACATTTATAT
>CANRTI010000019.1 GCA_947642635.1 uncultured Mycoplasma sp.
AAATGCAAAGAAAAAAGCTGTATGAAATTATTTTATTTCATTACAGCCCCTTTTTAAATGTTATTTTTATTTTTTATAAATTCTCGCAATATTTTAGTTAAAGCTCTTTTTTCAATTCTCGAAACATAACTACGGGATATGCCCATGGTATCAGCAATTTCTTTTTGAGTTAATTCTTTTTCATTATTTAAACCATATCTTTTAATAATAATTTCTTTTTCACGATTATTTAGTTTAGTTAAATATTTATTTAATAAGTTAATATTATCTTTAATTTGAATAGTATCTAGTATATCTTCTTTTTTGTCTTCTAGTAAATCCACTAAATTAATTTCATTACCTTCCTTATCAAACCCAATTGAGTCATTTAAAGAAATAGTATATTGATTTTTTTTATTGCTTCGATAATACATTAATATTTCATTTTGAATACATCTTGCAGCATAAGTTGTAATTTTGACTTTAGGTGTTTTTTTATAAGTATCTATTCCTTTTATTAAACCAATAGTACCAATGGAAATTAAATCATCCGTATCAGTTTTCTTACTATCAAATTTTTTAACTATGTGAGCGACTAAACGTAAGTTATGTTCAATTAACTTAGCTCTAGCATCTTCATTTCCTTGTAACATTAAATCAACATATTTTTCTTCTTCTTTATTTGTAAGTGGTGGGGGAAAAACATTATTACTATAACTACCAGTAAAAAAAAGCATTCCTTTAACAATACTTATTAAGTTTAAAAACATTAAATCACTTCCTAATAAAATATATGTTTTATTTGGATTTTTTTTCAAAACAAAAAGAGCTTGAGCTCTTACTTATTATTTAAACAAGTTTCAATCATACTAACAATGACATTGTTAAATGAAGTATTATTTTCTTTAGCAATTTTTTCTATCTCTTTGACATAATTTTCCTTTAAATATAAAGTTTTATATGTCGCAGGTATCTTATCTTTTGTTTTCTTTGGAACAAAACTCATTCTACTTACCCCTCCCTAACAGAATTTTATTATATTAAAAAAGTAAAAGATAAACTAGAAAAATCTAATGGGTGTGGTAAAAATACCAAAAATATTACCTTTAAAATGTGTTGTTTTTTCGATATAATGGAAGTAGGTGATGTTATGAAAAAGGTAGTATTAGTTGATGGAAATAATCTCTTATTTAGATCCTATTATGCAACAGCTTATACAGGGACAATTATGCGGAATAGCAAGGGTTTTCCGACGAATGCGCTCTATGGATTTGTTGGAATGTTGAATAAAATTATAGCTGAAGAAGAGCCACAATATATAGTGGTAGCATTCGATATTGGAAAGAATTTTCGGAAGGAAAAATATGACTTTTATAAGGGTGGAAGAAGTGAAACTCCGGACGATTTAAAGTTGCAAATGCCGATTGCTAGAAGTGTTTTAAAGGCGATGGGTGTCTCGTATAGAGAACTCGCTCCGTATGAAGCAGATGATATAATCGGCACACTTGCTGCACAGGCAGAGAGGGATTTGGAATATTATTCTTTAATTGTTTCTTCAGATAAAGATTTATTACAATTAATTAGTTTTGAAACCGAAGTGAAATTATTAAAACAAAATAGTTTTATAAGATATAATGAAAATAGTTTTAAAAATGATTATGGGATTGATCCAATAAGGGTTATTGATTTGAAAGCTTTAATGGGGGATGCTTCTGATAATATTCCTGGTGTAAAAGGAATAGGAGAGAAAACAGCTTTAAAACTATTACAAGAATATGGTTCTTTAGATGGAATTTATGAAAATATCAATAGTATTAAAGGGAAGTTACAAGAAAAATTAATTGCTGGTAAAGAAAGCGCTTATATGAGTTATGAAATTGCCACTATTTATAAAGAAGTACCAATTGATATTAATTTTGAAGACTTTACTTATGAAGGTCCAAATATTTTGGAATTAAAGAAGATTTATGAAGAATTAGAGTTTTATTCAATGTTAAAAAATATGCCTAGTACAAACCCTAAAAAGACTAATACTTATGAAGTGATAGAAGATATAAATAATTTAGTTTTAGATGATTGTGTTGCTGTTTATTTAGAAATGGATAATCTTAATTATCATTTTGGTAATATTTTAGGTTTAGGTTTGACAGATAAATCGAATTCTTATTTTATTAAACCAGAGTTAGTTAAAGATGTGTTACCTTTATTAAGAAATAAAAAAGTATTAACTTATGATTTAAAGAAGGCCTTGGTTGTTTTAGACGATAATATGGCGTGTGATTTTGATTTAATGATTGCCGCTTATTTAGCTAATTATAGTGCTCCTTTAGATATTGCTGTTTTAATGCGAGAATGTGGAGAAGATTGCGAAAATTTTGAAACTTTTAAAAAGAGTGATTTTAAAGATTTAGAAAATATTGTTACAATGAAAAGTCGTTTTATTTTTGAAAAAAGTGAAGATATGGAAAACTTAGTTAATGATACATCTCAAATGTCTATTTTTAAAGATATTGAAATGCCTTTAGTTTATGTTTTAGCTGAAATGGAGAAGAATGGTTTTAAATTTGAGAATACAGCTCTAAAAGAAATGAAAGAGGAGTTAGTACTTAGATTAGAGACAATTACTAATGAAATTTATGAAATGAGTGGAGAAGTTTTTAATATTCAAAGTCCTATTCAATTAGGAGAGGTTTTATTTGAAAAAATGGGAATTGGCAAGGGTCAAAAAAATCATCGAGGTTATAAAACAGATATTAAAACATTACAAAAGTTTGAAGAAAGTCATCCCATAATTGGAAAAATTTTAGAACATCGAAATATTGCTAAACTTTTAAATACTTATATTGATAATTTACAAGATTATGTCTTAAGTGATGGTAAAATTCATACAATATTTAATCAAACTTTAACAAGAACTGGTCGTCTTTCTTCTAATGACCCGAATTTACAAAATATACCAGTAAGAGAAGATTATGGTAAAAAAATTCGGAAAGCTTTTGTTCCAAGTAATGATTTTATTTTGAGTGCAGATTATTCACAAATTGAACTTCGAACTTTAGCACATATTGCTAATTGTCAAGAATTAATTGATGCTTTTAATAATGATGAAGATATTCATACGAAAGTGGCTGCGGATATTCATGGAATTAAAGAAAGTGAAGTTACTAAAGAAATGCGTAGTATGGCTAAAGCGGTTATATTTGGTATAGTTTATGGGATAAGTGGTTTTGGGTTAGGAAATAATTTAAATATTTCAAGAAAGAATGCTAATCATTTTATAGAAAAATATTATGAACTTTATCCGGGAATAAAAAATTATATGGATAATATAGTTAAAAGTGCTTATGAAACTGGAGAAGTTAAAACTATGTTTGGAAGAGTTAGGAAAATTAATGAATTAAAAGATGCTAATTATCGAACAAGAACAATGGGAGAAAGAATGGCTTTAAATACACCAGTTCAAGGAACAAGTGCGGATATTATGAAAATGGCAATGATTTTGATTTGGAAAAAAATGCAAGAAGAACATTTAGAAAGTAAGTTGATTTTACAAGTACATGATGAAATTATAATTGATGCTAAAAAGGATGAAGTAGAAAAATTAAATGTTTTGTTAAAAGAGTGTATGGAAAATGTTGTTAAATTGAGTGTTCCTTTAAAAATTGATATAAATTGTGGAATAAATTGGTATGATGCTAAATAAAAAATGGTTCTTAATTTACTTATATTAGGGCTTGTGATAAAATTATAAAGGAGGGATATTATGCCAGAATTAGCTGAAGTTGAAACTGTCAGAAATACTTTAAAAATGCGAATTTTACATAAAGAAATTGTTGATGTTAAAGTTAATTATTCTAAAATGTTAGATATGGATGTCAAAGAGTTTCAAAATATTTTAGTAGGAAATGAATTTCAAGATATATTAAGAGTTGGAAAATGGTTGATTTTTGAATTAAAAGAACATTATTTGTTGAGCCATTTAAGAATGGAAGGAAAGTTTTTTATAAAAAAATCAACGGAAGAAGTTAATCGGCATGAACATATTTTGATTAGTTTTGCAGATGGTATGGATTTAAGATATCATGATACAAGAAAATTTGGACGAATGAAGATTGTTTTAAAAGATGCTTTGTGGGAAACTGAAGAGATTAAAAAACAAGGACGAGAACCAATTAGTGATACTTTAACAGTAGATTATTTATTAGAGAAATTTCAAAATAAAAGATTACCTATAAAGACAGTTTTATTAGATCAAGAAATAATTTCGGGATTAGGAAATATTTATGCTGATGAAGTGTTATTTGCATCAAAAATTAATCCTTTAAAAAAAGCTGGGGAATTAAATAGCGAAGAATGTGAGAGAATTATCAAAACTTCTAAAGAAATTTTATTAAAAGCTATTGCCGAGGGTGGTACTACTATTAAGAGTTATACTTCTAGTTTAGGAGTTATTGGAAATTATCAAAATTATTTAAAAGTACATAAAAAAGAAAATCAACCTTGCTCTTTGTGCGGAAACTTAATAAAAAGAATTAAAGTCGGAGGAAGAAGTACTTATTTTTGTGAAAAATGTCAAAAATAGGATTTAATAAATGCAAAAAATAATTAAAGAAGTTTTGAAAACTATTACCGATAATGGTTTTGAAGCTTATATTGTTGGAGGTTATGTCAGGGATTATCTTTTAGGGATAGAGTCTAATGATGTTGATATATGTACAAATGCTTTACCTAAAGATTTATATCAAATGTTTTGTGTTTCTAGCACGAATAATTACGGGGGAGTTAATTTAAAAGTAAGAGAGTATAATTTTGATATTACTACTTTTAGAAAAGATTTAAATTATAGAAATAGAAGACCAACAGAAGTAATATATATAAATTCTTTAGAAGAAGATTTGCAAAGAAGAGATTTTACAATAAATTCTATTTGTTTAAATAAAGAAGAAAAAATAATTGATTTAATTAATGGTGTGGATGATTTAAATAAGAAATTAATTGTGATGTCGGGAAATATTGAAAATAAATTACAAGATGATCCTTTAAGAATATTGAGAGCTATCAGGTTTGCAACAGTTTTAGATTTTAATATCAGTGAGTATTTGTATCAAAAAATTAAAGAAAATTATAAATTAGTAAGTACTTTATCAGCAAATAGAATTAAACAAGAATTTACTAAAATACTTTTATGTAAAAATTTTAAAAAAGGTCTTTTTTTATTAAAAGAATTTAAAATATTAGAACTTTTAGAAATTGATTATCAAGAAGAAATGATTTTTGTTAATGATATATGTGGTATGTGGGCACAATTACAATCAAAAAATGAATATGCATTTACAAAACAAGAATTAGCGAATATAATAAGCATCAGGCAAATAATTAAAGATGGTGAAATAAATAATGTAACTTTGTATAATCATGGATTATATAATTGTTTGGTAGCAGGTGAGATATTAAATATTTCTCCGAAAGTCATTGAGAAACTTTATCAAAAGTTAGTTTTGAAACAAAAAAGTGATTTACAAATTACCAGTAAAGAAATTATGGATATATTACAAATTAAACCATCAAAAGAAATTGCTAAGTTAGAACAAGAAATAATTATGGCAATATTAAATGGTAATTTAAAAAATAAAAATAGTGAAATCAAAAAATATATTGAAGCAAGAAAAGAGTTGTAATAGTATGAGTAATAACAAAAAATATGTAGTGGAAGCTAATTTTATTCAAGAAGCTTGTCAGTTAAATTTATCTTTAGCTGAGTTTTTGTTATTACTTTATTTTGAAAATGCTGATGATTTAACATTAGATTTAGAATTAGTTAGTAAAAAAATGAAAGTACCAAAAGAAGAAGTTTTTACAGCGTTTAATAATTTACTTAGTAAAAATATTATTAGTTTAGAAACAGTAAAAAATGATTTTGGGAAAAGGTGTGATAAAATATCTTTGGTAAATTTTTATGAGTGTGTAGAAAAAAATAAAAAAGATGCTAAGAAAAAAGAATTAAAAGAAGATATTTTTACGAAATTTGAAAGTGAATTTCGAAGACCTTTAACGGGAACTGAGTTTGAAATTATCAAAGCTTGGGTTGAAAAAATGTATAGTGAAGAGATTATTTTAGCAGCGTTAAATGAAGCAGTATATAATGGTGCTACTAATATAAGATATATTGATACTATTTTGTATGAATGGAATAAAAAAGGTTTTAAAAGTAAAGAAGATGTTGATAATTACTTTAAACATAAAAATGAATTTAAGAAAGCAATCGAACCGAGTGTGTTTGATTATAATTGGTTAGAAGATTATGATAAATAGTGAAGAAATTATAAAAAATTTAGATATTTTAATACCTGATGCAAGGTGTGAGTTAGATTACATTAAAGACTATGAATTATTGATGGCAACAGTATTATCAGCTCAATCAACTGATAAAAGAGTTAATATGGTTACCAAAGAATTGTTTAAATATAGTTTAGATGAATTAAGTCAAATGGATATTAAAATAATAGAAGATATAATAAGACCAGTTGGTACTTATTCGAGAAAATCTATTTATATTCAAGAAATAGCTAAAAGGTTATTACAAGATTGTGATGGAATTGTTCCGAATAACCGAGAATATTTAGAAGATTTACCGGGAGTAGGAAGAAAAACAACTAATGTAGTTCTTGGTAATCTTTTTGATGTGCCCGCTTTTGCTGTGGATACTCATGTTGAAAGAGTTTCTAAAAGATTAGAATTAGCAAATGTGAATGATGATGTTTTAATGGTGGAAAATAAACTTATGAAAATATTTCCAGAAGCAAAATGGAATCGTTTACATCATCAATTAGTATTGTTTGGAAGATACACTTGTAAAAGTAAAAATCCAGAGTGTATAAGATGTCCTTTTAACACTAAATGTAAACATAAAAAAATCTAATATTGTTATTTATACCTAAAATGTTATAAAATGAATTTGTGGTGTGTTAATGAAAGATAATAGATTAGGTAGTATATTATTTGAACTTAGAAAAGAGAAAAATATTAGTCAAAAAGACTTAGCGACAAAATTAAATGTGAGTGACAAAGCTATATCAAGATGGGAGACAGGCAAAAGTTCTCCTGACTTAGATATGCTTTTTCAAATAAGTAAAATTTTCAAAGTATCATTTAATTCACTTTTAACTGCGAGACTAGAAGATGATAAGATGGACGAAAATTTAGCAAAGGAAATAATTAGAGAATTTAATGACATGAGTAAGAAGAACTCCAAAAGAATTAGATTTATTCTAGTAACAACTTTTGTTGTAATTCTGGTTCTTTCGATTGCGGTAATTTTTACATCAACGTTTAATAGATTTAAAGTTTATAAAGTTTGGTTAGATAATGGCGAATTTATTCAAAATAATGGTTTTTATGTTGAAACGAGAATTAAAGATACGTTATTTCTAAATGATTTGAAAATCAAAGATGTCAAAATAACGAAAGATGATACAGTCTCGGTGGATTTATATTTTGTAAAAAATGATCATGAATATATTCTTCAAAATTATTCTAGTTTAGAAAACATAAATTTTACCGATTATCAAAGTTATATTAAGATAGGCGATCTTTCCAATTACAAAGATTGTTTATTTTTGCGGGTTAGAATTATCGATAAGAAAAACATTGTTACGGAATATGTAACAAAATTGAAATTTACTTTAGATTTTTCCAATAGTAAAATATTTTATAATGAAGATTATGAATTTATGAAAGATAAAACAAATGATTTAACTAAAGATGAAATTATTGAAATATTAATTAAGAATGATTATGTCAATATTAATGATTTTTATGTTAAAGAAACTAATGGGGTTTATATTTATTACAATGCAGTATCAAATATTATTAATTACAATTATGATCAGGATAACTTTAGCTATAGATATACTTATTCTTTAAATGATGAAGTATTAAATGTTTTAATTTTTGATGAGAATAATGTAGAAGTTGAAAATTATAAATATGATGTTCAAAAAGAAAAAGTGACTGAATGTAAAATTGGTAGTTGTAATAATTATAAAGAAGCGTTAAAAATTTTAAATAAACAAGTATTAAATTTATTAAAAAAATAAAAATCTCGGACTATAAGACTATTCTCACAAAATGAGAATAGTAATCTCTCGCTGAAATAGGTTGAATTTTAGGTTTAAAAATTTTAAACTGGGAGGTGGAAAGGAGTTAATGGGTTTGAAAAAAGCAAAATTTATATTTTTATTTGTACTTGGTGTGATTACTATATCTCCCATATTAGTTTCTGCTAAATCAATAACAAATATAAATGGAATTGAAATTAGTGAAAACGAATATAATAACTTTTTAAAAATTCATACTGAAGAGTACATCATGACAATGACACAAGCTGATTATGATAAATTAAAAAGTTTAGATTATAGTAATATACAAGATGAAACGCGTTATATCTTAAGTACTTATAATGAAAAATTGCGACTTACAACGGAAGAAGAAATTACTGAAGAAGAGTATGAGAATTTTGATAATCAAATTACACCATATTTAGATTCTAATACAGCTAGTGCAGAAACAACTGCAAAAAAAATCAATATGGCACTTATTGGTGGAACAACTTGGAATTATGTAACATTTACTGCTTCATGGAAAGGAATTCCCAAAACAAGATCGTTTGATGTAATCGGCTTACGTGGTGTTGGACTAGAATTCCGGGAAGGTTCACAAACTGGTAAACAAGTTTATGTAACTAATGGTAACTATAAAACTATTGATTATGCATGGAACGGTACAAATATTAAAAGATTAAATAATGGATTTGGAATTTCGATGAATATTGTAAATGATGATATTGATGTATTACAATTAATGGTAAATTGCGATGTTAAACAAACAGAAACTTATCCAGCAGTGTTTGCATCATATCAACATGCGGTAGCTAATCTTTCTTTAGCAAGTTCGCAAAATTATGTACTTAGCAATGGTGGTTTAGGAAATGTTTTTGAATATCCTTACAGCATTGTTGAAAAGTATGATGGAATGTCAGGAATAAGAATTCAATATTATTCTTAAAATTGGAATATACCTGAAAACAGAAAAAAATAAAGAAACCTGAACTTAAAGTTAAAATAAAAAATATGCAATTAGTGAACAAAGAATGTTTTGAAAATTAAAATACTGAAAGATGGAATTTTTTAGGCATACGATGAAAATTCTGGGCATTTGGCAATCTTGGGGTGCCCTTAGATCTTAGGTACAAGATTGGATATACTATTATGTAACACAAATGATGAGTTGCGGTGAATTAGTATGATCGAACATGGGACACGCAGAAAGTACAACGACCTAAGGTTGTGCTTTTTGCATTTTTTAATTGTCTTAAATATATTAGTTAATTGTATTTTAGATATAATGAATCAAATGAAAAGGTATATCTTTTTTGTTATCATTAAATTTATAATAGTTTAAAAGACTTTTATAGTTATTGGTAAATTATCTAATAAATTGATTTAAATAAATATATATTTTATAATAAAATTAGGAATGAATTTTTATGAAAAAAACTTTAAATATTTTATTTACTATAATAATATTATTGGTGCTTATTGTATTATTAAATAAGCATAGAATTATAGAAACAGAGAGTAAAACTTTATATAAAAATACTATTAAAGAACTTTTTGTAAGTAAAGCTCAGTCATGTGATTATAAACCGAAATTATATTACGAATTTAATAAAAGAAAAATATATACTTATTGTGTTGATAGTGTTATGGTAGTTGAAAATGATAATGCTTTAGAATTAAAAGATTATTTAAAAAATCATTCTTTTAATAATATATTGAATTTTTTGGAAAAAAAGTCTTTTCTATGGGATGGTGGTACTGAAGAATATAAAGATAGAGAATCTAAAAAAATATCTTTGATTAATTGTCATACTTTAAAAGGTAATCGAGATATTTATATAGGTGATGAAAAAATGCGATTTAAAGCAAATTTTTGTAAAGATTATAATGAAACTTTTACTAAAATTTATACTATAGATAAAATTGAAAATTATAAAGTGCAACAATATGAAGATGGTATTCCTGTTTCGTATGGTAAATCATTAAAGATAACTTTAAAATCAACTAGTGGTAAGAAAACTACAGTTATTTTAAATAATATTTTTGATGATTTAAAAATAAATAAAACTTATGAATTTGAATTTGAACTTAATTCTGAGGATGATTTGTATGAAAATATTTTAGATAAGGATATTTTTAAAAATTATAATATAGTTGAAATAAGAGAGATAAAAAAATAAATTGATTAATTTAATTATAAAATTAGTAAAGGATTAAATAATTTTTAATTGGGATTGTTATTTTTTGGTATAAACCTTTTATTCTTTTCATAGCATTAAGTAGAAAAAGGAGAGAAGTCATGGAAAAAGAAAATATAATATCTTCAATTGCTAAACGAGGGAATGGCGAAATATATCTAGGAGTTGTAGGAGCAGTTCGAACTGGTAAATCAACTTTTATTAAGAGATTTATTGAAAATTTAGTAGTACCAAATATTACAGAAGAATTTGACAAAAAGAAATGTTTAGATGAAATTCCTCAAAGTGCTGAAGGTAAAACTATTATGACGACTGAACCAAAGTTTGTTCCTTCTAATGGAGCAACAATTAAAGTGGAATCTTTTGAAACAAATATTAAATTAGTGGATTGTGTGGGATATGTTATCCCTGGTTCGAATGGTTATGAAGATGAAGATGGTAATCCAAGAATGGTAAAAACTCCGTGGGAAGTTATCCCAAAAGTGATACCCTTTTAAAAATTTAAAAAATCCCTTATAAATAAAGGAAAATGCAATATTTCACTTGTTAGTCAAAATGATTAAAAACTAGAAAGTGAGATGTTTTTTTATGGAAAATATGGAAAAATGGCAAAATAGTGAGTTAATTCCTTTGCTGATAAAATATAAAGAAAATATAGGTGAAGTTTTCCCTATTAGTAAGGTTAAGCATATTTCTAATGAAGTATTGGTTGAAAGATTAAAAGAATGTATAAATCAAAATAAGAAATATGAAGTTCAAATAAATAGATTAAACGAAATTCAAGTATTACCAGATAGTGATCTTAAAAAGATTTTACCACTTGTTATAAGTTCATTAAATCAAGTAAATTATGATTTCAAACCAGATATTAAAGAAATAATGGATATTGTAGAATTAAGAAAAAATGGAAAGTCTTTTACTTTTTCAGAACATTTAAAAGCATTAATAATCTCTTTATTATCAAATCATAGATGGGGTGATTCAAATATAAGAGAGAATATATTTAAAATAGATAGTATTTTTCACAATTACGATAAAAATTATTTGAAACTTGTAGATTCAAATGATATTATTACAGAACTAAAAAAAATACATTGTACTAATCCTATGATAAAAAAGCAAATAGAATCATTACCATTTAATATAGCAGTTTTGGAACAAATAGAACAAGATTATGAATCATTAGATAATTTTGTTATGACTACTTCCCCTAATGATATTGCAAATTGGTTTAATGAGGGAAAATATCAAATGAAACAAGTTGGTCGTGCTTTTGCATTTGATTATTTGAAAAGAGTTGGAATTAATACTTGCAAGACTAGTACCCAACTTGAAAGATTATTTGGATCAACTAGATTAGCAGTAGTAAAAAATGAATTTGCTACTGATGGGCAAGTTATCTCCATTATTAAAAAGATTGCTAAAATAAGTTCTATTTCAGAATTAGAAGTTGAATCAATAATGCAACAATTTTGTCTGTTAAGATCGGCAAATATATGTGGTGAACAACCTAAATGTGAAAAGTGTAGTTTAAGAAAATTATGTAATTATGATAAATAATAGTAAATATATGTTTAATTATTGTTCTTTTATGCCTTTTCTGTTTTAAAATTTTATTTGTAATATGTTTATATTATCCTGCCATTTATGTTGCTTGTGTGGCCTAATTTACCATTTTAATTAAAGCTTAATATTTTACATGAACATGTATTTTTAATAATTTTTATTTATTTTCCATTTTTTTTCTTTTTCATTAACAATATATTCAATATAATTATTATCTTTTAAAATTTTATAATATCTTCTAATAGTCCTTTCATGAACTTTATACTTTTTCGATAATTCTTTTTGAGTTACACTGTGATTAATTTTGATTTCATTTAAAATAATTAAAATTAAGTCATTATTTCTTTTTCTCATTTTTTTGTTTTTCTAATTTAATTATATAATTTGTTAATAGTAATAGCATTTGATTTTGTTTTTCTAAAATATCTTTTTGTTTCTGATAATTATATACAAATACTATTAAAATTGTAATTAAAAATATTATCAAAATTATATTTATAATTTCAATATTTATCATAGTTATTTTTCCTCCTTGATATTTTCTCTTTTAAATTGTCTTATATTATATTTAATCGCTTTAAAAAGCAAGTTATAAAAAAATATGTGTTGATTAATTTCGTGCTCATAAATTGCTTTGTTATTGTATTTTAGGATAAGTAAGCATTTTCTTTTTGATATTTTTGTTTTGATGAAAAATGTATAGTTATCAAAAATAATTTTAAAATTGTTATCTATTAAATGTACTTCGCATTTAAATTTTTTATATTTTTTTGCAACAAAGCACAAATCTTTATATATTGAGTCTAATATTTTTTTGTTTTTCATTTTTGCTCTTGTTAATTATTGATTAATTAACATTTAATTTTTCACCTCTTTTTTGTTTTTATACATTAATCTTTTGCACTAATAGTTATTGGAGTATATTATTTAAAAATCGTATCATAATTAATATAAAAGTTGGTGATACGATTGCCTTTAAATCATATTTTTGGTAGAAATGTTAAGTGCTTTAGATTTAAAAAGAAATATACTCAGGAAAAACTGGCAGAGTTGACAGATACTAGTGTTACTTATATAAGTCAGCTTGAACTTGGTAAGCATACTCCTTCTTTTGAAAAATTAGAAATTTTATCAAGAGCATTGGGGGTTGAACCATATGAATTTTTTGTTAAAAGAAAATTTGAAAAACTTCCGCAAAGAGTAGATATGGTAGATAAGGAATAACTAAAAATGTTATTCTTTATTTATTATATCACTCTATTTTTAATTTTTAAACATTTTGTTGCGTGTATTTAGCAAAATAAAAAAATATCACTTTTAAATGAGAAAATTTAGTTGGTGATTTTAATGTATTTTAATAAATTAAAACTTTTAAGAGAAAATAAAGGATTAACTCAGGAAAATATTTCTAAAATTTTAAATATAAAAAGAGCAACATATGGATTTTGGGAAAATGGTAGAATAATGATTCCGTTAGATAAAGCAGATTTTTTATCAGTTTATTATGGAGTTTCTTTATCTTATTTGTTAGGAATTGATTCTAAAATTATTTTTAATCAAAAAGTTAAAGCTATGAATTATGATATTTTATTAAAAAACTTGAAAGAGTTAAAAAAATCAAAAAAGTATTCTTATGAAAAAATTGCAGATTATATTGATTGTAATAAATCTACTTGTTATAGATATTTTAAGGGTGTTTTTATAATTCCTATCGATCGACTGGTATTATTGAGTGATTTATTTGAGATAAATTTAGATAAATTATGTGGTAAAGAATAAAAGTGTTAAATAATCTAAAAACTATATAAAAAAACTTAGCTATTTTAATAAAAGCTAAGTTTCAGACTGTCGACATTTTCACTTTGTCAACAGTCTGAAATCTCATTTATATTATAAATAATGAGATTTTTTTATGAAGAAAAATCGATAAAGGATCTAAAAGATTATTTTTATTGAATAGTTTAAATTATAAGTTAGAAATGTTATAATTCTAGTGTAGTAAAGCAATGTATTATTATTTATGCTGAAAGAGTAAGTAGTATTTAATTGTTTTATGAAAAAAATTAAACTGTAGTTTGGTTTTATTTTATTTCATTAGTTCAGCAATTTTTGGAATGATTTAAGATAAGCAGTATCAATCTTAAAGATGAATTATCATTGTTTTAAAATTGGTGGTGCTGATGAAAGATGGCAGTATTAATTTTGAAAATTTATTAATTCAAAAATTGATTTTTGTAGCTTACATTGTTTTACAAACAAGAAACAATGTAAGCTATTTTTTTTATGTTTTTGGCGAAAATTGTCGAAGTCCGCCTTTTATCAATTTGTTTAAAAAAATTCAAATTGATAGGAGGAAATAAAGTGGCAGAACGCCCGAAAAGAAGAAAATATAAAGATAACCCTTATGAAATAAAGGTTATAAATAAGAAATATTTTATTAATTTTAAGGATAGTAATAATAAGAATCAAAACATTCAAATTAGTTCGCAGATTTTTGAAATATTTAATGATTCGGAATTACATGATTTGTCCGAATTAAATGAATATGATAGACATATAGAACATTCCGAAGTATTTGATATTACACTTTATCATAAGACAACTTTTGAAAGTTATTCACTAGAGCAAGAAGTAGAAGATAAATTATTTAATCAAGAATTAAAAAAATGTATTGAAATTCTTTCAGAAGTTCAAAAAAGGAGAATTATCAAATATTATTTTGAAGATAAAAATGAATATGAAATAGCCAAAGAAGAAGCAACTACACATCAAGCTGTTAATAAAACTCTTAAACTAGCAAGAGAAAAATTAAAAGAAATTTTAAAAAAATAAAAAATTAGGGTTGCTATTTTGCTCTTAAGTGAGGAAACAAGTGAAAGGAATTATTTCTTTCACTTGTTCTTTGATAATTTGATTTTATATTTCATTAAACACGTTCCATTATTGTAAGCACGTTAGTAAATTCGCTTGCGATAAAATTTGACTATAAATATTAAATAGCTTTTAATAATGCAATGATCAATAATGGGTATAATGATACTTCCGTATAGCCATAGAATCAAGCAATGGGTACGGCTCTGTGAGAACCACAGATGAGGTGAGATTCCTATGAACCAATTAGCTATTGGTTGTTTAATGATATTTGAATATGGAAAGGAAAAAATGAAAAGATATAGAATAAAAGTTTTAAAATATTATGAATTTGATTTAGATGGAAAAAATAAAAAGAATATTCAGGAACAATTAAAATATATTTTAGATGGAAATCAAATATTAGAGAAGAGTAGTATTGATAAACATAAAAAAGTAAAAATTTCTAGGTTATGGAAAAAATAATTATATGTATTGAAATATATGGTTTTACTTGATGATTTGACAAAAATTTTTAATAATGTAAAATATTATTCAAAAGGTGATAAAGAATGAAAAAAAAGTTTATTATTATGATTATATGTTTGTTTATTATTTTAGGTTTTTTGTTAAAATATTTTATTATAAGAAATAATTATCATATTTCGACTAATAACTTCAAAACGAAGTTTACTAATACCTCTTCTAATGATTATAAAGATAACTTAGATGAAGTAGAATCAAACATAAGTGAAGAAACAGAAAATACAATTGTTGAAAAAGAAAATCTTACTTCTAAAGAAAATAAACCAGTAAATAATAATAAAACAAATAAAGAAATTATTAAACAAAATAAAGAAAAGACTACTGATAATAGTGAAAATGTTATTCAAGTAGTTCCAGCAGAAAAACATGAATGTACAAATTCTGATGTTGGTTATGTCAAATGGCTAGCTGAATTAAAATCTACTAATAAATCTACAAGGATATTTAATTCTTTAAATGAAGCTACAAGTTTTGGATATTCTAAAGCAGAATATGGTTATGGTTTCTTTTATAGTAAAAATCCAACAAAATATGAAGATAGTAATTGTTCGAAAGAGATTTATACTTTGCAATTATATGTTGCTGCTAAATCTTGTGGTGATAATCCTATGATGTATTTATCTAGTGATGAAGAACCAATTAATACTATTACTTATTTAAGAAACTTAGGATATGTTTGTCCTGAAAAGGTTGTTGTAAATTAAATTTTTATCTAAGACCTATTGTGGTCTTTTTTTATGGAGGTGATAAAGATAAAATTAAAAAAATTATTATACTTAATAACATTTGGCGTGTTACTAAGTTTTTTTTATTTAAATAATGTGTATGCTGAAACAACTAGAGTGAAAGCTAATGGAATAGGAGCATATTATCATGGCTATCAAGCTCAAAATGGAAATTGGGGACGATTTGGGCAATTACAAAGTTTTAAAATTGCTAATGGTAAATATCAAAATCTTCAAAGTTACTGTATTGCTCCTGGTGAGATATGGTATGGTTCTAAAGATTATCAAATTAATATTAATTCTGTCGACTCTTTAAGTATTATAAATAATACACAGAATAAAAAAGAAAATAAACTTACTCAAGAGCAATTAAACACAATGAGTATGATTGCATACTATGGTTATGGGTATAAAAATCATATTTTTACAAATTATATTGTAGCAACTCAAATGTTAATCTATCGTGTTATGGATAACCAAGTGTTTACAAATATAAATTGTGCCGATGGCGATTGTAAAAAAATAAATGATCCAACTGCGATTAAATCGTTAATGAATGAAATTCAAGATTTGGTTGATAATCATTATGTAAAACCAAGTTTTGATTCGACAAAATATGATTTAATGGTGGGTGAATCATTAACATTAAATGATATTAATGGAGTGTTAAGTAATTATGAAGTTTCTAATTGTAATAATTGTACTGCTACTATTAACGGAAATAATTTAACTTTAACTGCAAATTCAAATGGTAAAATAGAAGTTTCATTAACTAAAAAATCGAATAATTATAATAATGATATTTTATTTTTAACAAGTAGTGAATCTCAAAATATGCTTGTTCCCGGTAATTTAGATCCTATTTTTGCAAAAGTTTATGGCGATGCTTATGCAGGTTATATCGAAATATTAAAAAAAGATGCTAATACAATTACTTCGCAAGGTCAAGCAACTCTTCAAGGGGCTATTTATGGAATTTATACACTTGATGATGTTTTAGTTACACAAATGACTACAGACATTAATGGATATGCTAAAAGCGAATTAATTTTAAGACCTAATACAGATTATTATGTTAAAGAAATTACCCCGCCTAAAGGGTACTATATTGATAATATGAAACATTATTTTAATTTAAACGATCAAACTAATATAACATTGAATTTAACTGATAATGTAATAAAAAATTATGTAAGTATTTTAAAACAATATGGTTATGTTGATGGAAACACTACTTTTCTTAATGCAGAAAGTGGAATTGTTTTTGAAATATATTATCCTGATGGTACAAAATATGGTGAAGTAATTACAGATAAAAATGGATATGCTACTTTTGAAATTGCTTATGGTGTATGGCGATTACATCAAGTTAATACTAATATTGGTTTTGAAAAAATAAATGATTTCTATATAACTGTTGATGAAAATTCTTCAAAAGAGCAGTACTATAATATATTAAATAATAAATTGTCTGCTTATTTACAAGTTGTGAAAATTGATTATGAAACAAAAGAAACAATTGCTATTGCAGATACAACATTTAAAATTTTAAATACAGATACTAATCAATATGTTTCTCAATTCGTTGGTGGTAAAATAATTAATGAATTTAAGACGGATTCAAATGGTATATTTATGACTGATCTTAAATTAGAAGCTGGAAATTATAAATTAATTGAAATATTAAATCCACATGGCTACTTAATAAATTCTGAAGGTATAAATTTTACTATTGGTGATGATTCTGATTATACATATACATCCTATGGACCAGTTGTAACAATATATTACGAAAATAAAGCAATTAAAGGACAAATTGAAGTTAATAAAAATGGCGAGAAATTTGTTGTTACGGATACTGGTTTTATGTATGAACATATAAAATTGGAAAATATTGAGTTTAATATTTTTGCAACTGAGGATATTTTTTCTGCTGATGGTAAATATTTATTATACAAAAAAGATGAATTGGTTGATACCATTGTGACTAATAAAGATGGTTATGCTAAAAGTAAATTACTTCCTTTAGGAAAATACTATTTAATGGAATCTAATACTAAGGATTGCTTTGTTTTAGATTTGAAAAAGTATTATGTTACTTTAGAAGAAATTGATAATAAGACTGAAATTGTATATGAAACAATAAATATTTTAAATTATCTAAAGAAAGGTAAATTGGAATTTACTAAAACTGATTTTGTGACTGGTGATTCGATTCCTAATACATTAATTGAAATATATACAAGCTCTGATAAGCTTATTTTTTCGGGCAAAACTAACTCTAATGGAAAAATAATTATAGATAATATCCCTTTAGGAAAATATTATATAATTGAAAAGGAGCCAAGTGTTGGTTACATAATTACTGATAAAAAAATATTTTTTGAAATAAAAGAAGATGGTCAAATTATTAAATCAACTTTAACTAATAAAAAAATTAAGTCAATTATTAAAATTTATAAAACTGATGAAAAAAATAATCCATTGCAAGGAGTTAAAATAGGAATCTTTAATTTAGATAATGAATTAATAGGAATTTATTTCACCAACGAAAATGGTATGATTGAATTAGAACTCGAATATGGCAGTTATTTCTATCAAGAATTATCTACTGTTGATAATCATATATTAAATGATGAAAAAATTTATTTTGACGTAGTTGTTAATGGCGAAATTATTGAATCGTATCTTATAAATGAAACAATTGATGTTCCAAATACATTTAAGTCAACTAAAAAAATTATTGAATTAATTGGAATCATTACTATATTTGTTGGTATGGGATATATTATTTATGGTAAAAACAGGAATAAATAAAAAAAATTTGATAATTGGATCTGCTTTTGTACTAATAGGGATAGTTATATGTTTGTCTAAATATCTTGGATATATTTATTTGGATACTAAAAACAATTATGACATAGAATGTTTTTTTGAAAATACAAATGTGAATAAAAATATTAATATAATTGTTGATGACAGAAAAAATATTAAAAATGCTAATTTACAAAATGATTATATGGCAATATTAGAGATACCTTCCATTTCGTTAAAAAGAGGATTGGTTGATAAAAATAATAAGAATAATACAGTTAGTAAAAATATACAAATTTTAGAAACAAGTGATATGCCCGATGTTGAAAATGGTGTATTATATTTAGCCAGTCACTCTGGTTCAAGTTATGTTTCTTTTTTTAAAAATCTATATAAGTTAAGTGTCAATGAAAAAGTTTATATTTATTATCAAGGTTATAAATATGAGTATATTATAGATAACATTTATGATACTCTTAAAGATGGAAATATAGAAATTTATAGAGATCATAAAAAAACTGCAATTGCTTTAATTACTTGTAAAAAAAATGCAAAAGATACCCAAATTGTTTATATTGGATATTTAGTTAGTAAGGAACAATATTAGTGAATAATAAATATTGCAAAATACCTAATTTAGTAAAAAATAATAAACGTATTTGTAGCAACGCTAAACTTCTTTACGGTGATATCCTTCTTTTATGTTATCAAAATGGTTATTGTTACGCATCTAATAGGTTTTTTGCTAATAACTTGGATTTAACCCCAAGAACTGTTACCAGACTTATTAAAGAATTAAAGGATGAAAATTTAATTAAGATTTCTTATACAAAAAAACATATTAGAAGAATATATCTAGTTTAAATTTTCTACTCATACAGACTTTAATGACTACTGCCTATGGATGCTTATTGCTATAAAATATAATAAATAAAATATAAATAAAAAATATAATAAATATTAACTAGTTTAAATATATAACTAGTTAATATACTAGGAGGTGTTAAAATTAACAAAAATAAAATTGAACTAATTGGTAAGATAACTAGTTTATCGTATGAACGAAAAGACATAAATGGTAAAAAATTTATGTTTTTTGATATAGCACAAAATGATAAATTAGGTAACAACTCTTCTTTTAGCTTTTATAAAGTTAAATTAAACGAAAGATTATTAAATAAATATCAAGACATGATAAAAATATCGAATAATATTTATATTAATGGTTACTTAAATTCTTATTTAAAAAATAATCAAAATATTTATTACATATTCCCTAAAGAAATTAAATTATTAAATAAAAATTATAAATTAGATGGTGATGATATACCCGTGATAGACTATGATATTGATGGTGTTATGCTTTGGCATGGTGTAAGGTGTGAATCAGAGCCCACTATCAGAAAAAGAACATAAAGAAGTGGAGGATTTGCTTAGTGAATGTCAATAAAGAATCTATGAATATGAGATTTTCTAATTATAGAGATTTATTGAGTGATGAATCTCTAATTTATATTTATGGAAAAGATAAAGAACTAGCTACACGACAATTAAGTTTTGTAAAAAAAATTTGTAAAAGTAAAAATATTCCTACTTCTAAAATTTATATGGATATTGGTAGTAGTAATAAATTAGATTTTAAAATTAATCTAAAAAATTGATTAACGAAAATAAAAATACTAATATTTTAATTTTAGATGTTTCAAGATTAACTAGAGATCATTTTGAGTTGTTAGAATTAAAAAGTTTATGCTCTAAAAAAAATATTAATATTTATGACTTAACTTCTAATATTTTTATTTTTGATAAAAAGTTAGATATATTAGCAAAAGGAAGTGATGAAAAAATGCAAAGGAATTTGGATGTTCTTTTAGTTAAGCCAAACAAATTGCCGATAAAAAAGACTATAAGAAATACTTTAAAAGAAAAAGAAAAACTTGTTGGCGGTGATATTAAATATACATATTTAGAAAATTGTGATGATGTTGTTATTGTTTATAATGAATATTGTAACAAGTTAGACTTACTAATTAATAGAGATATAGATCATGATTTTATTTTTGGTAATTTCTTTATTGTTGGTGATGATCCAGAACTTGGTGAAGATCGTTCGCTAACACAAGAACAAATTGAAAAATATACAGAATATTTTGGAAAAATATCTATTGAAAAAACAAAGAAAAAATATAACGAAATGATGCTTAATAGTATTGATAATTGTTTATGTGAAGGAGGTGATAAATGATGAATCAAACGTTTTTAATTGGTAGAATAACTAAAAAACCTGAAATAAAGGAACTTGAAAATGGTACAAAAGTATCAAATATCACTTTAGCAGTTCCTAGAAGTTATAAAAATTCTGAAGGTGTTTATGAAACAGATTTTATTAATTGTTCTACATGGAATGGGGTTGCCGAAAATTTGGTTGAGTATTGTAAAAAAGGCGATCTAATAGGAGTTAAATGTCGTGTTCAATCAAGAATAATTGAAAATGAAAATGGCAATCATTCTAAAATAGAGTTAATTGCAGAAAAAATAACATTTTTATCAAACTCAAAAGAAAAAGAAAGCTCTAATGAAATGGATATTTAATTTATTAATTAAAAGCAAAGAAAAAAGTTAAATAATCATCTCGATTTAAACAATCTTGTTATGATTATATTAATTCTTTGCTTTTTTATATTTTTAAGGAGGAATGATATATTGAAAACTATAATTTATTTAAGGAGAATGTTTATTGTTTAAATTTATAGATGTTTTTTTAGATAATATTAAAAACTCTATGAATTTATTAGAAATAACAAAATTAGATGGTGGTAATCATAATATTGATTCAATATTAAATGCTATCAAGGTAATTACTGATTGGTGCTTACGTGTTGGTATAGCACTAGCTGGTGTTTCATTAGTAGTTGGTTTTGTTATGTATGCAGTAGCAGATGTAGATAGGAAACAACAAGTAAAACAAAGAATTATACAAACTATGTTTGGTATCGTTGGAATAATATTAGCTATTTCAATTGTAAATATAATTATCAGTTTATTTTAGAGGTGTTACAATTGGATTTAGAAATATTAAAAAAAGATTTATTTAAAAGAAAAAATAAGGATAAGGTTTTTATAAATGTTAGGTGCTTTAGATCTTCTTAGAAGATTAGGTTGGGGCATTATTGAATTTATTTATAATTTAATTGATACCTTATTCAATATAATAAGAGAACTTAATTTATATGATATAGTTGATAGTGTATCTAATAATTCTATATTTTCTAACTTCCATTCTGGAATAGTTGCTATTGCTATAACTTTACTTGCTTTATTCATAATTTGGAAATTTGTTATGAAAATATTAGATCCAGACGATAGTTTATCAACTAGCCAAATAGTTATGGAAATTGTAAAATGTGGAGTGCTTGTGATGATGAGTGTTTTTTTGTTTTCGCAAGCAAATTATTTTTCTATGAAACTTAGTGGTTATTCCTCGTCTTTGTTTACTAGTAATGGCATTACATTGTCAGATTCGATGTTAAGTATGTTTGTTACATTTTCAGATGGTTATAAAAATAGTGATGAATTTAGAAATGAGGATATAGTTGAAAATCTTAAAAATGATAATTTCACTAATAAAAGAATGTTTAATGATAAATATGTAACTTCTAAGAAATGGATTCTTCCAGATGAAAAAGATTATAAATATAGTATAAATTGGCTTATGGCTATTATTATAGGTGGATTCTTTCTCTATGCTTTATTTTTTAGTGGCATGATGTTGGCTCGTAGACAAATAGAGTTTTTATTCTTATTTGTTATAAGTCCTATTGTATTTGCTACTTCTATTGGTAATAAGCAAAGAAGATCTGCAGTTATAGAGCAGTTGGTATCTTTAATCTTGCAAGGTGCAATAGTGATGATGATTATAGGTATTACGGTAATAGTTATGCAGTCTATTAATAGTACCACATTTTTTACTAATTCTGGTTTTAAAGATATGGCTTTAAAGTCATTAATGTTTATTGGTTGTGGTACATTCTTACTAACTGGATCACAAGTTATAAATCGATTCATTGGTGCAAATGTAAGTGCTAATTCTGGTCGTGAACAACTTATGAGTTTAATGGGTTATGGAAATGCTATGTCTAGTGCTGCACATATTGGAGGAAGTTCTTTAACTGGTGTTAGTGCTTTTGGCTTAGGTGTTGGAGCATCTGGAATTGGTAGATTAGGTGGTAATAAATTAGTTAATAAAGTTGGAAATTCCGTTTCTAAATTTGGAAGTAGCTTTAAAGATAAAAGTTCTTCTACTAGTAGTTCTATTGCCAGTAAAGTCGGTAGTAGTATAGGAAATACCATTGAAAAATTTGGTGGTAAAATTAAAAATTCTACACCATCTAACATTGGTAAAAATTTACGTAGGCATGGGCGGGAAAATATGGGGGAAGCAGTAACATCTATAATGCCGCAAAGAAATATATATCGTAACAGATATAGAACAAGGATGTGATAGTTTGTATATAACAATTAAGAGTATTAAAAAAACTTTAGGTAAATATATAGAAATGACAGATCTATATTTAGGACTTCCTATGGTTATGATTTTTTTAGTATTATTTGCTTTTACTAATTTAAAAGTTCAAGCATTGGTATTTCTATCTATCTGTTTGTTTTTACTTATACCTATTAATCTATCTAAGAAGAATCGTATGTATAAAATTATGATTCTTCTAGTAGAATATATTTTTAAAAATAAAAATTACTGTTTCTTTAATGAAGAAGTTAAAGAAAATAAAATAAGACAATTAAGTAAATATTTAAAATGAAAGTGATGGTGATAATATCTGTTTATTCCCTAAAGAAAAAAAACGAAATAAAGATAAAGTTTTAGAAAAAGAAAAGAAAAAACTTGAAAAACAACAACCTAAATTTGTAATAAAAAAGAGAATGAAAAAAAGAATAAAATGTGACCTATAAAGAGGACTCTTAAAAAAAGAGATACCTACTTTATAG
>CANRTI010000020.1 GCA_947642635.1 uncultured Mycoplasma sp.
TAGAAAGCGATCAATCAAATAGATTAATGTTTCTATAAGATTGATTATACGTGATTATTTATGAGATGTGCAGTATATGTAAGAGTTAGTACAGATGACCAAAGAGATAATGGTTACTCTATTGATTCACAACTTCGTATGATTAAAGAATATTGTGAGAAAAACGATTATAGTATTGTTGATGTTTATAATGATGCAGGTCATTCTGGAAAAGATTTAATGCGACCAGAAATGCAAAGATTACTTGCAGATATTAAATCTAAAAAGATTGATAAGTTAATTGCTATTAAAGTAGATAGACTTACAAGAAATAATTATGATGGCTTTTGGCTTTTAAATTATTGTGAAGAACACGATGTTAAGATTGAGTTAATATTAGAGCCTTATGATGTATCTACTGCTAATGGTGAAATGATTTTTGGTATGAATTTAGTATTTGGTCAAAGAGAAAGAAAAGAAATTGGAGCAAGAACTAAAAGAGCAATGGAAGAAATGGCACTAGAACATATCCATCCTAGTAAAGCCCCTTATGGCTATGTTAGAAATAATAAAACTGGTCATTTAGAAATAGAACCTATTGAGGCACAAGTAGTTAAAGAAATCTTTAAATTATGCCAAGAAGGTAATTCTACTAGAGGTATTGCTACGATTTTGAAAGATAATAATGCTTATTTAAAAAGTGGTAAATGGCGAAGTGATAGAGTTTATAAAATACTTACTAATTCTATTTATATTGGTATATTTGAATATGGAAAATATAAGCGAAAGCAAAAAGATATTTTAAGAGTAAAAGACTATTGTGAACCGATTATAGATGAAGTTACTTGGAATGCTACTAGAAATGTATTAGTGAAAAATAAGCACTCAAACTATGGAGAATTTATTCATTTGTTTTCAGGATTAGTAAAATGTCCTATATGTGGCGAAATAATGGCTTCATCGGAATCTTTTAAATATCCTAACGGAAAATTAAAAGTATATTACCATTTAAGATGTAAAAATCATAATTGCAGTGGATTCGGACTTCATTATAATACTGAAAAAATAGAAGTTAAATTAAGACGAGTTTTAGAAGAATTAACTATCTTTATGATGGGTATGAATAACGGAATAATTACTTGCAATGCTACAAAAAGCAATGATGCAAAAGAGATAGAAAAAGCCATTGAAAAGTTAAAAATACAAGAGAAAAAATTAGTAGATTTATATTTAAGTTCTACACTAGATGTTGAAACTATCAATCATAAAAATAATGTTATCAAAAAAGAAATTGAAAAATTAAATAAGAAGAAAATATCTCTTGATCCAGATAATGAATCTAAAGAATATACAACAGAACTTGTTAAAAAATTGGATTGTGCAAAGGAAGATGACAAACTAATTTTTACTAATATTAAAATGATAGACTTTACTTTTTTCTATAATTTATTATCAAAAGAAGCCAAGCGTGATATGATTCATAGACTCATATCACAAATAGAAATTACGAGAGATAGTAACTATAACATTGATATTAGAAATATAAAATTTACTGATGAATTTATCACAAAAAGTAGTAAAGAATTTATAAAATACTTAATTATTATTCTATTTAATGAGGATGTTGGAATCAAATATCTAAATAAAATTACCAAAGAAGAATTAGAAAACAAGAAAACAGATTATGATATTTTATCAATTTTAAAAATTAAAAGAAACGAATATCCGAGTGGATATGTAGATGATTTTTTTGCCAAAGCACATAGTCATTTCTATATAGATGGCATAATTGGTGGTCCTTATATTGAAGGAAATGCTGTTAAAGATTTTCTACTATTAGTACCTAAAAAAGAAATTGTTAAAGCAAATTAAAAACGAAAGGAGCCTAATAATGAAACTATTAACTAAAGAAAATATTTTAAAAAATCAAGTAGATACCATAGAACAATTTAAAGTTCTATCTTATCTAAAAAAGCGATTATCTATTGATGAATTTACTATATATTTAATTGATAGATTTACAATTAAAGTCATAGATAAAAACAAAGAGCAAGGTTATTTTAAATACAATAACAAAACTAAAGCAATAGATTTCTATGAGAAAAATATTAAAAATAAAGAAATGGAGAGATAAAAAATGGAAATAAATTATACAAAAGTTGGCGATTATTTATTACCTAATTTAACAATAGAAAAACAAAATAATGATAAAATTAACAAGTATGGATATTTAAGATTACAACACTTAAAGAAAAATAATAAACTTCTTTATACAACACTTTTAATGCAAAATGAACTAACAAATCATCTTGTTTCAGTCAGTATTGAAGCAGAAAACAGGTTAAATACTTTTATGGAACAATACAGGAATTTTGATGAATTACTATCTGAAAAAAATAAAAATTATAATCAACTCGAATGGTTAAAATTGATGAATAACTATAAAAACAGAGCTGAAGAAATCATATTAAAGGAACTAATTTATAATGAAAATGTGTGAGGACAAATTAAGTTTTATGTCCTAGCCAGCACTGAAAACCTACTCCCGCATGTTTTCAATTTATGGGAAAATCCCATACCCTTAAAATTAGAAAGGAGAGTTTAAAAAATGAGAACAAGAAATATTAAAATTAATGTTTATTTTAATGAAGAAGAAAAGAAAATGCTAGAAGAAAAATCCACTAAAACAAAATTATCTCAATCAGATTTTATTAGAAATTTAATCGAAGATTTTAAAGAAGATTCTTTACCAAAACAAGACATAAATTATATAGCGGATTGTTTGCAAGAAAGTATAACTGAATTACTGAAACTCAAAAAAAGACTTCACAATTTTGGCTATTTTGAAGATGAAGAATTTTTGAAAAATAAAATGGCCGATTTTGACTTTTGGATAAGCAAACTGAAGAAATAAGAATTTTGAAAAAGACAATACCCAGTTTTGAGTATTGCCTTTGTCTTTTATGTTATTCAAAAATTATATTTTCGTTTTCATCTATAAATATTGCTTGATTATCAGTTAAAAGTATATCATTGTCAGTAGTAATAATTCCGTTTTCTGTTCCGCTCTCACAATGAACATCTAAATGATTTTTAATGAAGCAAAGACCATTTTGATAATTTCCACTTGCTGCTACACTTCCCGCACTAACACCAATATAAATTCCATCATTTTCAATATAATTATCAATTATTGATTTAAAATTTAATTCAGAGATTCTATCTACTAAATATTTTGTGCTACCACCACAAACATATATTGCATCATATTGATTTATTTCATCTTGGCTTAATAACCTATGCATATCATAAATAGTTATGTTTTCATCTGGAATATCACAATTAGTCAAATCATCTAAACACTTTGATAAAATCCTAACTGCATCTGGATCATTTGCCGCTGTTATAATAAATAAAACTTTTGCTTTTGTAACATCGCAATTCAATAATTCTAAAAATTTATTTTTAATGTTATCATTTTCAAATCCTGTACTTGTTAAAAGTATCTTTTTCATCTTATAACCTTCTTTCTATCATCTATTACTTCTAAAGTTATGGTATCTAGTCCTGAATTTCTTATTTCATCTTCTATTTTCTTTTGCATATTTTTAGCATTCGTAAAGTCAGCATTTCTAAGTTTAGTTCTCTCTAATAGTAATTCATCACTTATATGCAAATAAACAATTAAATCACAATCAAGTAAAACAGTTCCAAACATCGGAGTTCCTGGTCTAATAAATAATTTAGTTCTTACAAGTTCGTTCATTTTATCTCCAATTTCTTCAGTCCAAGGTGTACTACAAACATAATCTGTTTCCTCTTTTGTTAATAATGGAAATATTTCTTTATCCATATCCAAACCAATATCTGAATTATTTATCAATGTTGTTTTTCCTGTGCAGGTAGTTCCTAAAACGCAAATTCTTTTATTGCTATTTTCATTAAATATTGTTAATAAATTATCAATGCTTGCTTCTATCATATTTTTCTCCTATTCTTGACTAAGTGTATACCCACCATCAACAACTATTTCTTGTCCAGTTATAAATTCAGAATTATCACTATCTAAAAATAGTGCAACTTTTGCTATATCACTAGAAGTGCCTAATCTCTTTAATGGTGTTTTATTTTCTATATCTTCAATATAATCATCAAAATTTGGTGTTTCAACATATGACATAGGAGTTTTTATAACGCCAGGAGAAATAACATTACATCTAATTCCAAATTTGCCATATCTAGAAGCTATAGACTTTGAAAAAGCAATTATTCCAGCCTTAGAAGATGAATATAAAGGAAAATATTTTGAACCATTTTTACCTGCTATTGAGCCAATATTGATTATGTTACCTTTGACATTATCATCTTTCCATTTATCAATCATTTGTAAACATATACTTAGAGTACCTTTTAAGTTGGTGTTTATAATATCATTTAATTCTGTATAATTATATTTTTCTGATTCTTCACCACTACTGATAATTCCTGCACAATTTATCAATGTATCAACTCTATCTATTTTATTTACTATTTGTTTTATACTATTATGATCGTTTATATCACATACAAAATAGTTAATTAAATTACCACTATCATTGCAAACTTTCTCTAATTTTTCTTTTCTCCTACCTAAAATATATACATCATAACCATTCTTGCAAAATGTAATTGCAATTGCCTCACCAATACCAGTGCCTCCACCAGTTATAAGAACAACCTTATTTTTCATTATATCCCTCCTTGATAAATTTTCAGACATTATTTAACATAATTTTATTGTAATGTTGAAACAAATGAAATTATTTCAGTTATAGCGGCAGTAAGTTCGATAGCCTTTGGAATTTCTGGTAATATACTTTTTAAAGAACTAGTAATAGCATTTATTATTCCTTTTTTAGGTTTTTCTTTTTTAATTTCTTCTTGTAATCCTTCAATATTATCAATTATTTCATTTTTTAAATTGCTATCATCAATACTGTCAATATTATTTTTTACTTGATTTACTAGTTTATCAATCTCAGAATAATTATTTTGAGTTGCATTTATTGTCGATTCATCCTTCGCTATATTAACTTGACCACCATTATTAGTTATAAAATAATTATTGTTATCATCTAATCCCATTTCAATACATATCCTTTCATAATTTCCTTCTATTTCATTTATAAATGGTAAAATGAATTTATCATTAAATCCTTGCACTTTATCATTATATTCTTTTGATGTAGAATAACCAAAAGTATAGCCTCTAAAAGAAACATCATTATCTGTAATATATTTCAATATTTGATAAGTATAGGACACCTCTTCATTTTCATCAATAGGGCTATCAAAAATATATTGTCCATATCTATTAGAAACTTGTTTTACATCTTCTTCTATATTGAAATCATCTTTTCCATTAATGCAAGATTCAATATATTTTTTTATATTTTCTGTACTATCTATATATTTAATCAATCTTTTTAAATTACTGTCAAACGTGTCATATTCACTAGTTAAAACTCTACTTGCTATCATTTTAAAATTTCTGCATTCACTTTTTATTTCTTTTTTATTATAACTATTATTCATAATCTATACCTCCACAAATAGGACAATAACTACCACACATTTTAGATAAGGATTTTATTTTCACTTTTGAATTACAACACTTATATTGATGTATTTCAAGTTTATTTATTCTAGCTTTTATTGGGTGAATAACTTGTTCATTTGGTTTCTTGTTGCATTTAAATTGTACTAAATCATTTTTGGTTTGTTTTTCCATTTTCTTAAAAGCATTGTAAACCATTTCATTTATTTCATTTTCTGCAATTTTTAACCCTATCTCTATGACTTCTTTAGGTGCATATTGTTTTCCATTTAATCCACAATAAGGACACCATACATTTATAATGCTTTCATCATTAACATCACTCGCCAATAATTTAAAATATTCACCACAAAGATGACATTGTAATAAAACAAACCCTTCTTCGTCACTTGGTATCGTTATATCAGTAGCCATTTATACCTCCATATTATTAATAATATCGTTGTTTTCATTTAAAATTATATCATTAAGTACGAAAAAAATATATACTCCCATTGAAATTTAATAATAATTCATATATAATATTTATAGAAAGAGAACAGAGTTCGTAACTTGTATGTGATTCGCTCCATTGAGAGAATTACTCACATCCTCGTGTGAGTTTTATATTGCCAAAAATATCCTATATCACTCGTTGATATGGGATTTTTTCATGTTTGAAAGGAGGATTTACAAATGAAAATAACCATAGAACCTTTAGAATTTCCTTTATGTGTGAAAGAAAAACTTATGAAGATACCTAAAATATCAAAACTACATATTGAATTTGTAAATGGGAATAATATTCATTTTAATAAAACCAACCTTTCAATCAATGAACCACACAAAATTATTATTAGTAATGATAGTAATTATTTTGTAATAATCAATTATGAAAATAATCCTACTCTTTATGATAAATCCACTATGCAAAATATTACGATGGAAAACATAAAATTTTTAATTTTTAAAATGTTAGAAAAATAAATTTTTTAAAATTTCCGCAAACCCTTATAAATACTGGGCAAAATGGGTATAAATTTCTTTTCAGTTTCCGTTTACCTTCCGCGTAAAATGTGGTATTATGGTATAGTAGTAAAAATTAGGTCTTATCTTTATGCACAAGGGAAATTCTCTTGTGTTTTTTCGGTTAAAATGCCCAGCACGAGTATCATATTCAATTTTTCTTTCTAGATCAACTAAATGATTTCTAATTTCAATTAATTTTACTTCTTTGTTCAAAAATACCACTACCTATCTTATTATTTTCCATTCACCTTTTTTAGTTGCTCCAATTCTCTCGATAATGCCCAAATCTATAAGTTCTTTAATATTTCTTTGAATAGTTCTAATATTAACATCTAATAATCTCGCAAGTGTTGCCTGTGTTATTGTTGGGGAATCCGACATTAAAGATATAATGGAAATTTGTATCTCACTTAATTTATTGTTCTCAAAACTATTAATATTTTGCTTTATTGTTTCACTAAACTTATTTTCATTAAATGGAAACGATACCCTTATAAAATTTGGAAAAAATTCAAAAGAACTTTTATCATAACTTTCTAATATTCTAATAATTCCTGTACCCATTTGTTCTACTAATTCTAAGTCTCTGAATACCTTCATTAGTTCTTTGTTTTTAGGTAATGAAAATCCTTGCAAAAATTCATCTTTAGTAACTCCTTCTTGCATGCCTCCATTAGATGAAATTACAAGTTTATCTTGAAATAATTCGAATTTAGGAGCATATTCTTTAGACCAATCATTATGAACCAATGCATTGATTACTGCCTCTCTAACTGCTTCATAGTCAAATAATTGTATTTCTTTTCTTTCAGGATAAGTAATTTTAGTAAAAGTTTTGTTTTCTATTTCTAACTTAGCAAGTATACTTTTAGTTGCTTTTATTAAAGAGCAACATCCATAATCTTCATTTTCAATTAAATCAACAGTATTTGTACCACTATACTTTCCAAATAAAATTGAAGTATTGTTGTTATCAGAAAATAAATAAGCAATATAATTAAATTGGTTATTTTCTGTATAAAAATTTAATTGTCTTAAAAAATTGTCATTGATTTTAAATCCTTTTTCTTCATAATAGATTTTTAATTGGCTAAATGTTAAATCTTGTTTAGGAGATATTATATTCCTTAAAGAATTTCTAGTACGTTTACTAAATTCACTACTAATCATATCACTAGGCATATTTTGAATAGAGCTACCAACTCTAATAAAACAACTATCAGAAGTCATACCCATACCTTTTAAATAATAAGGTCGTTCATTTCCTCTGGCTATCACAATTTGAATATATTTTTTATCTTCTTGTGATTTTAATACTACATCATATAGTCCAACAATAGATGGCATAATATTATCTTTTAATCTATCTTTTATTGTTCTTTGTAAAAAATCAACATTTCCTTTTATACCAACTACTTCGCCTTTATCATTTACTCCAATAAAAATATTACCACCATTTGTATTTAAAAACGAAATAACTTCATTTTCTAGTTTATCCGTAACTTTTATTTTAAATTCATTTCTTACATCTTCAATAACATCTATCATTAGTACCTCCAAATTCTTACATACTAATTATACCATGTCGTAAGAAATGTCGTAAGAAATGCCGTAAGAAAAAATAAGTAAAATTAAACTTTGCCTCATTTTACATAAGAAACAAACTTTTCTAAATAGAATGTGGTATACTATGTGTCGTAATAATGGCATAAAAAATGTCGTAAGAAACATTGATTATTATTTTAAAATCATGTATAATGAATTTATCAAGTTATTAAGAACTTCGTTTGTTAAGTGTTCATAACCTAACAAACAATCGCTCCATTTAAAAACAATTTACGAACTAATTAAAGTTCGTGAGTTTTTATTTTATATAAAACTAATAAAAAAATAGAAGTGCAAATCAAGTAATCTTTAGAATTTATAACAAAAATATATGAATACAAATTAGAATTCATGTTTGAGACAACACTAAAATCTACTCCCACACGTATTCAAAATATGGGAATTCCCATCACATTTAAAACAATTATTCAAATTGATTTGCTAATTGATCTATTGTTACTCCACCATTATCAAGCCAATCAATTTCTATTTCATCAAATTCTTCACTTCTAAATTGGTTTAATTTAGAGTAGTCTTCTTTGCTCATTTCAAACTCAATAGACGACATATTTTCATTTATTCTATCAATATTTGTGCTTTTAATTAAAGGGATTATATTTTTTTCTTTAAAAATCCAATTTAAAATTATTTGATTTTGTGTCTTATTATATTTTTTAGCAACTTCTACTAATATTGGATAATTTCTTAAAGCAGTTTTATTTCTTCTCAAAGGTTGATAACAAATGAATTGAATATCGTTTTCCTTACAATATTCTAAAACCTTCATATCCTCATATAATTTACATTCTAAATTATAAACACCCTCAAAGAACTCAATTTTAACTGCATTGTTAATTTCAATTAATTGTTCTAAATTAACATTGCTTACACCAATATATCTAACCTTACCAATCTTAACTAATCTTTCAATTTCTTTATATACATCTATTAATGGTATTTTAGTGAATTTAGGACTATGTATTTGCAAACTATCAACATAGTCAATATCTAAAATTTCCAAATATTCATCAAGTTGCTTCTCAACATCTACAGTCTTTTCAATAGTTGGTTCTAAGTTTGCATTTACGAATAGTTTATCTCTATCAACTTTGTCTATAAATTTCTTTATTTGTCTTACAACTCCACCATTATTATATAGCATATATAATGATAAATAGTTTTGACCACAATTATATGAATGCAACAATCCGTTTATATCATTTTCAAAATTTTCATAATCAATTTTCCAGGTTCCAATTCCTATTGGAAATATTTCTTTTTTATTAACCATTTTATTATCATTCCTCTCTTAATAATTTCTTATGTGCTACACTTTTATACTTGTTATTTCATGAAGTAAAACTGCATAAGAATATACTAGTTTCCATTAAAGCTTTACCATTGTTTCTAATTGAACATACTAACTTAGTTAAATACAATTATATCATATAAAATCTAATAGAATAATATTATTAGATTTTATTATTATAAATACTTCTTACTTCAAATAAGTATCTAAATATGCTAAAATATAAAATATATAGGAGAGAATAAAAATGAATGAAACTTACAAATTCTTAAAGGAAAATACAAAAGTAAATTATTTATCAACTATTAATAATGATAAGCCAAGTTGTAGACCATTTGGTGATCCAATTTTATATGATAATAGAATATATGTAATTACAAATAAACAAAAAAACGTATCTAAGCAAATTGCTAAAAATAATCATGTATGTATTGTTGCTTATGATAACAAAAAATGGATTAGAATAAATTGTAAATTAACAGATGATAGTGATAATGTAAAAGCTAAACAAACTGTTATAAATGAGTTTGATTGGGCAATTGATGCTGGATATACTTTAGATAATCCCAATTTTCAAATATTATATATGAAAGATGTTACTTCTACAATCTATGATGAAGAAGGAAAAATCTTAGAAAGTTATAACTTTTGATTTATTATTTCATTTATATTTTCATCAGCAGTACCAACTAATCTAATAATATTAGGGAGTTGATAAAAATTAACTGTATTTTCAACACTAAACTCTTCTTTAGTTTCAGAACATAAGAAGAGCTTTTTATTTAACGCTAGTCCCATTCCTAATTCTATATGAGTTCCTCTTCCTGCTGGTAATAATATAATAACAACATCAGCATCAATAATACCTTGTTGTTCTAATTTAGAATATTCTATTAAATCTTCAATTGTCTCATCACCATTAACATTCTTCGCCCAGTTGTAAGTATGCTTCCAACCATTTTCTTCTAAAATTTTTGAATAGTAATTAACTAATTCACAATTTTTCATTCCTGAACCAATATAAAAATTCATTTCAAATCCTCCATTACTAATTAGTTAAATAGATTATACTATAAATAATAAAATTTTACTATAAAATTATATTTTTCTCTATAAATTATAAAGTTTATTTACTTATCTTCAATCTTCCAAATTACTATAATCACTTTCTTTATTAATATTATTTTTGTATTCATTAATAATTAAACTACTAGTAGTTAGAAGCATACCTGCTATAGAAGTGGCATTAATTAAAGCTTGATTTATAACTAAAAAAGGATCCATTACTTTAGTATTTAAAATATTTTCCCATAAATTATTATTAATGTTAAATATTTCTTTATAATTTTTTTGTTCAATTTGTTTTTGAATGTTACTATAGTTTAGACCGGCATTTTTCAATATTTGTTCGAAGGGTTTGGTTAGAGCATCTTTCCATATTTTATTCACAACATATTCTCCATCTAATTTGTTAGCAACTTGTAAAAGACTAATTCCTCCTCCTGGTAAAATCCCATGACTTGCAACTGATAAAGCACCCAAAGCATCTTCTAAACGCATTCTTTTTTCTAAACCTTCAGTCTTAGTCGGTGATGCTAACTGTATTTGAGCGATTCCTTTAGAAAACATAGCTACTCTTTTGGTATAAAACTCTTCATCTAAATCATTTGTTAACAAGTTTATCGTTTTTTTCAAAGTTGTTAAATACTCTTTTGTCTTTTTATTTACTTTAAAGTTTATTCTTATATTATCCTCAGTTATTTCAATATCATCTGCTAATCCAATATCTTTACTAGTTATATTATTTTCTTGTTCTATTATAGTAGCATTTGTAATACAAGCAATATCTTTCATTATTTCATATACATGTTTTCCGTACTGTGCAATTTTTAATAAACAAATTGGAACGTTTTCATTTAAGTTAAAAGAAACAAGTTCTTCAACAACTGTATTACTATAATCATTAGCGATTATCAGTAAGTTTTGTTTAGTCTTAAAAATATCATTTAATAAAAAACTAATATATTCTAAATCAGTAAGTGGTGTATTCATAATTAATACTAAAGTGTTTTGATAATTTAACTTTTGAACATCTTTTAAAAAATATGGAGATGCAAGAATTATTTCACTACTATAACCTTTTAAATATAAAATTTTAGTTTCTACTTGAGATACTTCTTTAATAGTTACTGCTTCTTTTTTGCCTACTCTTTTGATAACTTGATAAGCTAATGTTCCTAATTTTTCATCATTAGCAGAAATAATGGCAATATTTTTCAAATCATTAGCATGAGCTTTTCTTTTTAATTTTTCTAATTCTTCAATAATTATTTTTAAAACATTTTCTAATTCTTTTTTTAATAAAATTGGACTATAACCTTCTTTTATATATTCAATACTATTTAAATAAAGACTTTCTAATAGTACTAGCGTTGTTGTAGTTCCATCTCCTACTATTTCGTTAGTCTTAATAGAAGCTTCTTTAATTATTTCTAAAATTGCTCCTACTTCGGCATCATCACTTTCAATATTTTTAGCAATTGTAACTCCATCATTGGTTATAAAGGGTGAAAAATTAGAATGATCAATTAAGACATTATTTCCTTTAGGACCTAAAGTCTTTTTTACTGTACCACATAGTATATCAATGCTTTTTAATATGTTTTCTTGTAATTCTTTTCCTGTAACTATTTTTTTCATAAATCCTCCTTCATTTCTGTTATATATTGCCAATATTTTTTAGGCATAAAATTTCGCCGACAACGATCATTTTTTCTTTCTTTTATACCTATATTCTTATAAAATAGACACCATAAATTCTCTATATCTTTTTCTTCTTTACTCAAAGTTTTTAAAGTTAAAGTATACTCTTCTTCTCTAACAATAATAAATTGATGTTTATCATACATACTTATTATTTTTCTTTTATTATCTTTTATTACCCAAAATTCATTTTTTAAACGTTTAGCGAAATGACATGATACTAAAAAAAGAATATCATTTGTAGGTTCCATCTCGGCATACAAAATATTTTTTTCATATTCTTTAAATCGCAAAAAACCTTTCATTTTGTGAACTTCATGACTGACATAATAAGAAATTCGTAAAACTTCACTTACACATTTTAAATTGCGGTATTTCATAATATTATGGCGATATTTTAAAGCATTAGAAAAAAAATAGTATAGAATTAATTCTTTATTCTTCTCGTCGGATAAATGCACATAATACATCGAACGCATTACAAATTTTCCAAAATTACTAATTACTTTATCAATAATTTGTAAATCATTATCGATAGTTAAATAAATTGGTTGTTCAAATAATGAAGGATTGTAATCATTTTCTTGAATATTTTCTGGTTTGAGGTGGTTTTTTAAAAGATATAAGATAAGATTTAAAAGAGTAATAAAATTGCCATCATAAATATATACATTATTCATTAAAATAACCTCAATTGTTCATTATTCAAAATTGTACTGCTATTTTCTTCTATAATAAGATTTTTTTCAATAAACTTTTTGTTGAAAAAGTCCTTATTAGTAACATATAAACCATTACATAAAATAAAATATTTGGCTCTTTTTAAAACAACACCCATTCTTTTTAAATCTTCTAAATGTATAGTAAAATGTTTTCGCGAACTAATAATTCGTTTAGCACTTTTTACTCCAATTCCAGGTATTTTTAACAAGTCATAATAAGAACAAGTATTAATTTCCTTTGGAAATTCTTCAATATGTCTAATTGCCCAATCAGCTTTAGGATCAATTAATATATTGAAATTAGGATTTTTATTATCAAGAAGATCTGTTACTTTAAAATTATAATACCGAAGTAGCCAATCAGCTTGATACAATCTATTTTCTCGTACTAAAGGGGGATGTTCTAAACTAGGTAATAAACTATCTTTGTTTATTGGTATATAAGCAGAATAAAATACTCTTTTTAAATGAAATTGATTATATAAATTCGAACTTTTTTGCATTATTTCGAAATCTGTTTCTTTTGTAGCGCCGATAATCATTTGAGTACTTTGACCAGCTGGGACATACTTTCTACTTTGATTATTTTTAACGTATTCCATAATTTGTGAAACTTTTCTACTTTCTTTATTAGGTGCTAATAATTTTAAGCCATTTTCCGTAGGAAGCTCAATGTTGGCACTTAAACGATCTACTAATAAACCTAATTCTTTTAATAAATATGGACTAGCCCCAGGTATTGCTTTAGCGTGGATATATCCATTAAAATGATACTTATTTCGGAGTAAAGAAATTGTTTGAATTAAAAGTTTTGTGGTATAATCAGGACTTTTTATAACTCCCGAACTTAAAAATAATCCTTCTATATAATTTCTGCGATAAAAATTTATTGTTATATTACAAATTTCTTCCGGAGTAAAAATAGCTCTTTTAATATTATTACTTTGACGATTTAAACAATATTTACAATCAAAAATGCAACAATTTGTTAAAAGAATTTTTAAAAGAGATATACATCTTCCATCAGATGCAAAAGAATGACATATGCCAGCTATTGCCGTATTACCAGTTTTATTAGAAAAACTTTTTCTATTACTTCCACTTGATGAACATGAAGCATCATACTTGGCACTGTCGGCTAAAATTTTTAATTTTTCTTGTAAATTCATTTAAACCACCAAAATTATTGTACTACAAAAAATTATATTTTTCAAACGTTTGTTTGCTGTTTTGCTCTGGTAATTTTTGTTATAAATAAAAAAAGGAAATAATCCTTATTTGTATTTAATCAATTAAATCAATTAATTGAGCTACGTTATGACATAATTTATTTGTAGTTTTATAAATTATATCGGAAGATTTTTTCATACCAAAACCATCATATTTTAAAATCATTTCAACATCATTAATACCATTACCAATTGGATATACAAATTCATCTGGAATATTTTCTAATTCTAAAACTTTTTCAATAGCTTGACTTTTATCAGTATTTACTGAAATTATTTCTAATAAATAAATATCTTTACATTTAATAACATATGATTTAACACTATCTTTATATTCATAATTTATTTTATCAGATAAATTTATTGCTAAATCTTTTGTGTCTATTTCTAACATAATTTTGGTAATTTCATTTGATACATTTTTTATGTCTTTGTTAAAAATATCAAAAAGAATGATTTTTTCAACATGATGTTTTGTAATTAATTGTAAAAGCTTTAATACAATATTTTTAGAAATAAGACAAGAACTAATAACATCTTTGTCTTTATTTAAAATAACACTACCATGATTTAAAATTAAATAATCAAACGGAATAGGATATAAATCTAATTTTCTTTTTAAATCTGGATAACTTCTCCCAGTTGCTATAACAAATAAATTACCTTTTTGACGAAACTTTTTGATTGCCTCAATGTTTTTGGTAATATCTTCTACACTCGTATCTAATGTTCCGTCGTAATCACTAAAAATTATTTTTTGCATTTTTCTCCTTTCTTTTAACTAATAATTTAACTTTAAAATATCTAAAATATTATCTTTATTTTGTAGATAACAAACTATTTTATTTATAGTTTTTGTTACTTCTTTCAAACCTAATTCTTGTTCTTCTTTAGAATATTGATCTATAAATAAAACTCTTTTAATATTAAATTCTAACCATTTTAAATAATTGTTATTTGCATAATAAATGCTTGACCAGTCTATATTAGTATTTAATTTTATATTTTTAAAATATGTCTTTATGAAAGTTTTAAATAAATGGAAATCTATTTTATTTTTTTCAAATTTTGACCAATATAAAGCAACATCTAATAGTTCTAAATATGGATTTCTATAAGTTAAGCATTCTAAATCAATTAATTTATAATCATAATTAATCCATAAAACATTTTTAACATCTAAATCGTTGTGACAAATTGCACTTATTTTTGGTAAACTTTTAATTGCTATGTTACCTTTTGACATAAAATCATTCAATAATTCAAATTTATTAGATAATTCTTTAAATAAAATTGGATTTTTATTCTTGGCTAAATTAATGTAATATTGCCAATTTATATATTTAGGATTTTCTGCTGTTTCCTGTTTTTGCAAATTAAGATTATGTATATTTGCTAAAAGTTTGCTAATCAATTCACAATGTTTTTTATCGATTAAATTTATATCTAATATTTGTCCTTCATACCAATTATAAACATAAAAATATTGGTTATTTATTTTTTGGATTTTTTCATTATTAAAAGAAATTGCATAAATAGCTAAAATATTATTTTGTTGTAATACTTCTTCTAATTCTTCAACTTTCCTAAAATTTTTTAGTGATTCTTTTCTTTGCATAACTTCTGGATTAAGTAATTTAATTGCATAACAACCTTTATCTGTTAATAATTTATACATTTTATGCATTAATCCACCTTGAACTGGACTTAATTCTAAAATAGTTTTTCCTAAATTTAATTTAATAATTGCTTTTTCAAAAAATTCAGTTATGTTCATAATTAGTAAATCCCTTATATATATTTTAATAATTCTTTAAAGTTATTAAAGCCACTTTCAGAATTTAAATGCCCACCATTTGAAATCATTTTTTGATTAGAACTTATTGTATTAGCAAAAAGTTTCTCAGCATTATAAGCTACATAAGGATCATTATCTGTATAAAAACAAATTATATCATTACAGTATTTTTTAATAGTTTCTAAATCATCAAAATACATACTTTTATTAACTGTGTCATATTCTTTGTTAATTCCTAAATAATTGTTAAAACCACAAACAAAAACTAATCTTTTAACTTTAATTTTATTTTCCACTAAAAACTTACAAATAAATATTGGGGCAATAGAATGGGCAAAAACAACTGTATTTGCATTAATAATACCTATATCAAAATAGACTTTCAATAATTTAGACCAATTTTCATAATTTTGATAGGTTATACCTGTAGGAAAATCTGGAGTATAAACTTCTAAATCTCTTTTTGCAATTTCTTCTCTTAAATATGGTATCCAGTTGGAAAAAGGACTACCAAAACTACCATGAATTATTAAATAATTATTTTGCATTTTTATATCCTCCTTTTAATTATAAAAAAACCATAGTTTATTTTCTATGATTTTTCATTTTTTCTTACTTACAAGTAGCACCCATAGTTTCATACATAGATTGGATACCTTCAACAGTTAATTTGCTATTTTTAACAAAGTTTTTTAATGCTGGTTGATCTTTAACAAATTGATCAATATCCATTTTATTGTAATCAATAGTTACTTTAGATGTAAGTTTATCTTTATCTTTTGTTATTTTATAATCATAGCCACCATAAGTTTTTTGCATTTTACTATATGTATCATTTAAAGTTGTTTCATAAGTATCTAAAATAGTTTTTTCTTCAGTAACTATTTCTTCAACTGTATCTACTGATTCAACTAATTCTCCTTTGTAATTAATTGTATAAGTAGCTGCTAATGAATAGTTGTTAACTGCATCTTTACTTTCTAAAGTACATTTAACACTTCCTTCTTTGCCTCCACAAGCTGTTAAACATAATAAAATAGCTGGTACAATAATTAATAATTTTTTCAAAACTTCTCTTCCTTTCTAATTAATATAAGTATACTATAAAATTCACTAAATTACCACAAGAAAAACATAAAAATTTCATACTTTTTATAAAATTATTTATTTTAATAATTCATTGTTCTTGTACGATGGTATGGTAAAAAATCAATACTTTTGTCTTGACCTAAATTCCAAATAATATCATTTATTTCTATAACACTTAATTTATTTAAAAGCTCTTCTTTAAGATAATTTATCGCAATAATCATGTTAGCGCGAATTTCTACTTCATATACTGAATTTTCTGCTATTTCAATTTTATTATCAATTAATTTCTCTAATTCTTCAGTATATTCTAAAATGCCTAGGCCTCTTAAAACTTGTGGAATTTTATAATCAGCGCAAGCCATTAAATTACTACAATCAACTAATATATTTTCTTTTAAGAAACGAATTTGTAAAATATCGGCTGTTAATAACATAGCTAATTTATAAAAATAAATCTTTTGTCCTTTATAAGTCCTTTCATCTTTAAATTCAGGAAAATTATCAATAATTATTTGAAATAATTCTCTATCACTAGTTATATCTTTAATATAATTGTAGAAGTTACCACCCATTTTAGTATTAATTATTTTACTAACATTAACAACTTTTTCATATCTTTCTTTGATTAAAGGAATGTCAATATTGCCTTTTAGTACTTCTTGAAATTCTTTAAATGATATTTTTTCAAAGTTTAAATGCCCTTTTTTATTTCTTAAATTTAACAAAGCATAAATTAAAGCAAATGCTCCATCAATATTTTGGTCTTCTTTTTGAATAGTCCATTTTGGTTCACCCCAGAAAGAACAATCAATTGTTCCAAAAATCACAAGAAAGTTAACTAAATCTTTGATATCCAAATTTAAAATACCAAAAGGATTTGTACTTAGCCAATGTTTAGGAGTAATAAATTTATACTTTTTAATAACTTTTTTAATAGCTAATTGATTAATTTTAACATATTGAGAGTTATTTGCGACATAAAGAGAACTCTTAAAAATATTTTCTAAAATATTATTAGAATCCAAGCTTTTAAAATTATTCCGACTCCATAACCATAAGGAAGTATGAATATCAATTGGCTTATATTTTGTTCCTTTAAGTAATTCATTCCATTTTTTTATAACAATCATTTGAACATTGTTACTTTCTAACTCTTCATTATTTATAAGTCCTAAACGATGAGTAGATTTTATAACATGGGTATCGGGAGCTACCGTTAAATCGGCAAGATTTTGAAATTCTAAATCAGTGTATTGCCATAAAACATACATCCAATAATTGCATATCTTCATTCCACTTAAATATGGAAATAAATTTTTGTTATCTTTTTGAATAAAATTTCTTATCAAGTTGACATCATAATTTAATTTGCTAAATAGTTTTCTAATATCGCCATCATATAAATCTACAAAAGTTTGACATAATTTAATCCAAATTTCTGTTTGCTTGTTTTTTTGTAAGGCAACCTTATATTTTGTTAAAGCATCTTGAACTTCTCTAAACTCTTTTTTTACTACCTCTTTAGGATTAAAGACAAATCTTGTTTCTAAGTCATTATATGTTTGATTAGCACTTTCCCATAATTTATAAGAATTTCTTTGGTAATTTAAAGCCATTGGTAATGTAAAATATAAATAATTTTCTAAAGAATTTTTTGGTAAATGAGGATTTTCATCTTCTGGCATAAATTCACCACCAAGATTACCACTTTGCCACATTTCGTATAATTTATCAACTTGTTTTAATATCTTTTCTTTGTTCATTTGTATACTCCTTTCTTAAATAAATCTAACTTCTAAATTGATTATAACATACTAGTAAATTAAAATGAAATTATAAAAATAAACTAGAAAATATTAAAAGACTAAATTAACTTTTTTGTTTTATATTTATCATAAACTATAAAACTTAAAATAATTATTCCCGTAATAATCACAAATAAATAAAAACTAACACCTCTTGATATTAACATGGCACTACTTAATATACTAGTTGGAAAAAACATTTTAAACATCGTTAAAAAGCCACCTTCACTAACACCAATGGCGCCAGGAAAAGGGAGTGAAGATACTGAAATATATAAAACGGCTTCCATAAAAATAAAAGTGATTAAACTATATTCATTTAGACCAAAAGATAAATATATTAAATAAGGAATGCTGTGATAAAATAAAAACTGAATTATAGTTGTTAAAAATACTTTAATAAGAATATTTTTATGATTTTTTAAATAAATTGCACATTCATGATATTCACTAACTTGTTCTAAAGCTTTATCATAAAATTTATCTGTTTTTTTATATTTTAGTTTTTGTAAGATTTTTTTTAGTATTTTAAGCATTTTAATAGCCATACTTTTAGAAAAGATTGTTATAATTAAAAATATAAGAATAATAATGTTAAATGTTAAACCTAAAAATATTAAGTATTTGATATTTCCTATATTATTTATTAAAATATTATAATTGATAAAAAAGCCGATAATAGCAAGAAGACAGGCTACAAATTGAAAACTACAAAGTTCGACTAAAAGAGCTAATGCAGAATGGGATATGGGAAGATGATCTTTATTCATAAAATAAAGTTGGACTGGATCACCACCACTGGCAGATGGAGTAACTGAACTAACAAAAAAACCTACTACAGCATATTTAAAAGATTTCCCAAAAGAAATTTTATGACCTAAATTTTTTAAAACCCTTCTAATATTAAGTCCTTCACTAGAGATAAAAATAAACATAGCTATAAGAGCTAAGAAAATATATTTTATATCAACATTTTTAATATTTTTTATAATGAGAGAAATATCATTGTTTTTAAAAATTAAATAAAATGTTAAAGCAATAAAAAACATAAATATTAGTGCGTTAATAATATTTTTTTTCTTATTTTTCATAATATTTATCCACCAATTCAAATTCATAGCCGGCATTTAATAATATTGGTATTACTTTATCTAAAGCTGCTATGGTTCTTGCTGGGGCTTTATTAGCCCCTCTTCCATCATGTAAACAAATTATATCATTTCCTTTAACACGATTTAATAATTTATGAGTAATATCTTTAATAGTAGTATCTTTTTCCCAATCTTCAGCCATAACATGCCACATAACTAGTTGTAATTTATATTTTCGAATATTTATTAAACTAGCTAAATTCATATCGCCCCAAGGTGGGCGATAATAATGAATAGAAGTATTTAGTTTTTGCATAATTTCTAAACTTTTTTTAAAATCGTAATTAGTTCTAAAGATATCCATTAAAAATGCATTATGATGGTTTAAAGAATGAAGACCTATTAAATGCTTTTCTTTTTGCATTCTTTTGATAATTTGAGGATATTTTTGAGCAAATTCAGCAACACAAAAAAAACTAGCTTTTACATGATATTTTTTTAAAACATCTAATAATTTATCCGTATATTCACTAGGACCATCATCAAAAGTTAAATATATTTTCTTTCCTTTAGCTACTCTTTTTAAAATGTATTGCCATTTATAAAAATAAGTTGGTAATATTATGTAAGTAGTTATTAAAAGAATTAAAATCAAAATAATAATTAAAAACCAGAACATTTAGACATCACTTCTTTATGTATTTCTCTATTTATAGTAGTTTTTTTAATTATCTTTTTTATTTCAAACATATTATCTTGCATGCTTTTTAATCTTTTTTCATCATGTAATAAATCCATAATTAAATAATATAAATCTGAACGATTTTTCCAAACAACTTCGCCGATAGCATTATTTTCAATATATTTAGCATTTCCCACTTCTTGCATTAAAAAGGGTTTGATAATGAATAAAGGAGTTAAACTGTTAATTGCTTCAAATAAAGTAACTCCACCAGCTTTAGTAATTATTAAATCAGCTTTATTCATATATTTATAAACTTTATCAGTAAAACCTAGTACTTGAATATTAGGAAAATTAATGGATAATTTTTGATATAATTTTTTATTATTTCCTGCAATAACTGTTACAAATACATCATTATTGTTATTTAATTCACTTAAAAAACTATCGATTTGTGGAATAAGTCCAAGTCCTCCACCCATTATTAAAATATTCTTTTTAGTTGTTTCTTTTGAAACACCTTTTTTAAAGCAACTTCTAACTGGAATACCTGAAACAATAATTTGATTGTCGTTAATACCTTTGTTAATTAATTGTAATTTAGTTTCCATACTAGCAACAAAGTACTTATCTGTTCCTTCATTTATCCATTCATCATTAGCATAAATATCTGTGATAAAAGTATTTAATATAATATCTTTATGAGCCATTTTTTTATAAGCTGTAATATATTCTGAACATACTGGTAAAACAGAGATTACCATATTTGCTTGATATTTATTTAATAAATCATCAATTTTTTTAACTATTACTTTCTTTAAAGGAACTGTGCTATTTTTAGATGCAATGCTGTTTAAAACATTGTAAACTCCACTACATCTATTAACTAAAAAATTAAAATTAGCATAAATAATTTTATTTAAAAAAGGAAACATATAATCTATAAAATCTAAAATTTCAACATTATAATTAGGATTTTCTTTTAAAATGTGTTCTTTTATTGAAGTTGCAGCACTATAATGACCAAATCCAAATCTACCTGTTAAAATTAGTATATTCATTTCAACCACCTCGCCATTCATTTTACTAAAATTTATAGTTGTAAACCACCACCTTGCGATTGCATTTTGTTAATTTGCGGTTGCAATTTATAAAAAAGTGCCATATTTGGGCTTATAACTTTCATTTTATTATATCACGTATAATACCAGGTAGTAAATGAAAGATGTATTCAATTACTTGATACTTTTTTGATTTACTATATA
>CANRTI010000021.1 GCA_947642635.1 uncultured Mycoplasma sp.
CTCGCCACCTACGTATTACCGCGGCTGCTGGCACGTAGTTAGCCGTGGCTTTCTTGAATGGTACCGTCAAGTAAGAGGCATTTCCTACTCTTACAATTCTTCCCAAACAACAGAGTTTTACAACCCATAGGGCCTTCATCACTCACGCGGCATTGCTCGTTCAGGGTTTCCCCCATTGACGAATATTCCTAACTGCTGTCTCCCGTAGGAGTCTGGGCCGTGTCTCAGTCCCAGTGTGGCCGATTAACCTCTCAGTTCGGCTACGCATCGTCGCCTTGGTAGGCCATTACCCCACCAACTAGCTAATACGCCGCAGGCCCATCTCTAAGCGATGCTTTAAAGGCATCTTTGCTCCGTAGAGTATATTCGGTATTAGCAATCGTTTCCAACTGTTATCCCCAACTTAGAGGCAGGTAACCCACGTGTTACTCACCCGTTTGCCACTAGATGGAAAATCCAAATCAACTGAAATCCGATTTTTGTGCAAGCACGCAAATTTTCAATCAATATCAATGGGCCATCTCGTTCGACTTGCATGTCTTAGGCATGCCGCCAGCGTTCATCCTGAGCCAGGATCAAACTCTCAATAAATTATATTTTTTAAATTATTGTTTGTTTTTCCTAAGCTACTCAAAATTGACTTTTTACTTAGTTTTCAAAGATCATTTTTGCACTCTTTTCCCGATGTGCACTAGTAATATATCAAATTGAAATTCAATTGTCAACAAAAATTTTACATTTTTCGCAATTTTTTTGTTTTTTTTGAAAATTTTGCGGTTTTTTGCCATTTTTTCAATATATTACTCTATATTTATATGAAAAAAATAACAAAAAATTCTTAATTTTTGTTATTTTTAATTCTTATTTTTTCATATTCATTTAAATAGTCTTGAATAATTCTTTTATTAAAGGGACCACTTCTCGCATTTTTCAAACTTATTAACCCTTCTAGTTCTTTATTTACAATATAATCTATTTCATTCGGATAATGCATAATTTTCTTATGATACTTATACTCATTCCTATCTAGTATACGAAAACCACCATCAGGAAATACCCGTAAATCTAAATCGTAATCAATATATTTAATTGTATTTTCATCAATAAGATAAGGTGAAGCTATATTACAATAATAAAATAAACCAAACTCTTTAAACTGAGCCACAACATTAAACCATCTATTTTTATAAAAGAAAATTATTGCTGGTTCTTTGGTGCGATGACTTTTTCCATCACTTTCTATTACTTTGGTTTTAAAATTTCCGCAAATTAAACATTCATCATTTTCATCAATTATAGTCGCTTCATCCCAAATTCGATGAATTTTACCATTATGCTTATAACAATGAATTTGTAATCTTCTACCTATATCTTTATTCATTCATAACTCATCTCTTTAATATTAAAAACCATTTAAAACTTCAACAGCTTTATTTAATTGAATATCTACCCCAGATTCATCATTAATTATTACGTGATCGGGAGTTATTCCTATACCATCAATACAAATCCCATTTGGAGTTAACCATTTAGCAGAAGTATATTTTACAGAATCACCACTTTCTAATGTTATTACTTGTTGAACTTTCCCTTTCCCATAACTTTTACTTCCTACTAAAACTGCATTATAACTATCTTTCAATGCAGCGGCCAAAATTTCCGAAGCTGATGCAGAATTACCATTAATTAAAACTGCAATCGGATAATTTCTTTTCTCTTTTGTACTATCTTTATAGCTATATGTATTATTATTACTTTGCAAAGAATAAATTACTTTACCTTCTTCTAAAAATAGGGAAGCCGTTTCCTCAGCAGCCGATAAATAACCACCAACATTATTTCGAACATCAATAACTAAAGCACTCATACCCTTACCTTCTAACTCTTTTAAAGCATTACCAACCAATGTACTTAAATTTTCGGAAAATTTCTCAATTGCAATATATCCAATAGTTGTCCCCTCTAAAATTCGGTAACTAATAGTTTGATTAACTAATTTTTCTTTTGGCACATTAAAAGATAAAGTCATCCCATTTCGACTAATTTCGACTGTAACACTAGTACTTTTATCATTTTTTATTAAATTTCCAATTTGCGTTCCATTCATAGTCGACACATCAACAGAATTAAGTTTTAAAATAATATCATTTACTAATAATCCTGCTTTATGAGCTGGTGAATCAGGAGTTACACCTACAATCTTATTATTTTCAATTTTAATACCAATACCCTCATAACTTCCAGACAAATCATCAATTAAATCTTGATATTCAGAATCTTCTAAATAAGTTGTATATTTATCCCCCAAAAAATTAAGCATTCCTTCTTCTGCAGCATTAAGCATTCCTTTTTTATCTATATCATCATAATATTTTGCTAATAAAGTTTCATAAACTTCAACAAATTGTTTTAAATCTTCATCATTAGATAAATTTGTTTTTAAACCAGTTAATTGACTAGAATTATTTAACATGATAACACCTGTTGCAATACTCGAAGTAATCGCCGTAATTAACATAATTACTATAACGCCAAACAATCCAAATCCATTAGTTTTTTTCATGATATCACGTCCTAACCTGTATTAATTTTATCACGAGTTAATAAAGAGGTCAAAAAAAAGCAAAGCTTCTTTCATTAACTTTACTTTAATTTTTCTTTTATTATTTCATAATCTTCTATATAATCAACAATTTTACCTTTAGAAATTTTTAACAAAGTTAAATCACCAAAGTCAAAATCTTCTACCTTTGTTGCTTTTGGATTACTTTTATTATCTCCGCCAACATTATAATAAGTATTATTTAGTTTATTGCTCAAATCACAATAGAACATTTTAATAAAATTATCTTCATTTTTCTTTTGCAAGTATGAACTTAATAAACCAGAATATAAAATTGCATCATGATTATCAAAATCATATAATAAAACATAATATTCATCATATGGTTGATTTAAAATTCTACCTACTGAAGTTTTATCATAATTAATTGATCCTGCAGTAACAGTTTTATCTGAATTATCAACTTTTTTTGGACTAATTTTTTCAGTTAAAAAATAAACAACTCCAATACAAACTGCAATTACTAAAATTATTATTACAAATTTTTTTACTTCATTTCCATCTTCATCTGAACCAAAGCTTTTAATATTTTTATTTTTAACATTCGCTTCATCAACCATTAATGGATTTTCTTTTAATTTTGTTTTCTTAGCCATATTAATCCTTCCCACATTTTTTATTATAACTAAATATTTTATTAAAAGCAACTTTTAACTAAAAAAACCATATATATTTAACTTTCTAAAAATTATTTATATATGATTTAAAATTACTATTTTGTATTGGCTACTAAAGTTGTATTACCAAGTGAATTAGCAATTGATTGCATTTCATGAACACTTAATTCAGTACTTGCTAAATAATAAGAAACATCACCAACATCCCAACTTAAGCTATTAGCACTCAAAGCTCCAATAGTTTCACTAAGTAATAATGGTTCACCATAAACCGGAATTATTTCCATACTTGCAGGTGCAATAGCTGCTTCTTCAATCAAAACAAAGTTTTTTTCACCACTAAATGTTAAGATAACTCGATTACCATTACCTGTTTCAACTGTTTCTGAACTAGTTAAGAAGGTATTACTTGGAATATATAAAGGATAGATAATATTTTCAATAGTGCCTGTTTTAGACGAATTATCATTACTTGGTTTATTTTCTTCATTATTACTATTATTACTATTATTACTATTATTACTATTATTATTATTATTTTGACAATTAGCATCTTCAGAATTTTCACAATTATTATCTTCAGGTTTACTATTTACATTTGTATTATTTTCATCTTGATTATTTGTTTCAGCATTATTTTCTTTATCTGGCTCTACTACATCTGTATTATTTTCTTCTTTAACATAATCTTCCAATTTAAAATCACTATCTTTTAAACCAGCTTTCAAATCAACTTTTTCAAAAACAACTTTTATTTTAACAATATCATTTTCATTATAAACTTCAACTTTTTCTATTACTTTCTTATTATTTAAATAAATTTTTTGATATTTTAATTCATTATTATTCGGATAATTAACCGCAGTCTTAATAACATACCCTTTGTCGTTCTCCACTACTTCTTTTTTCGCATCTTTTTCAATATCTTTCAAAATACTTCCTAATAGATAAGCTTGACTCGAATTTCCAGGCCATTCACTTTGGAATTTAAAACTTTTATTTAAAGCAGGAGTTATTACATAAATATCTTCTTTATTTTTCAATATAATTTGTTCATGATTATTTGTTTGATTTACTAAAACAACTTTATAAAATTCATCTTTCAAATAATAACTTTCTAAACTATAAGTAAAAGTTTCTTCATCATTACTAATTTCCATATTTCCTGAAATCTTATATGACTTGGTATTATTAACCATATTTTGGAAATCTTTAACAACATCTTCCTTCTTCTCTTTGCCACAGCCACAAAGCAATAAGCCAAAGCACAATAGTACTACTATTTTTTTCAATTTACCACTTTCCTTTTCTAATTAAATATATTTCTATAATATTTAATTATTCATGTATATTTCAAAAAATAATCGCCATAATACTAATAAAGGGTGAGTGAATAAATGGAAACATTTCAAAAAGCGACATTGATATTTACAGTTCTTGGAGCTATAAATTGGGGATTAATCGGCTTTTTTGATTTCAACCTAGTTGAATCATTATTTGGCGAAGCTTCAATGTTACCAAAAATTGTTTATGCCATTGTTGGGATTTGTGGTTTAATTAATATTGGTATATTATTTAACCACTTTGAATGTAAAGAAAAATAGTTCAAATAACGAACTATTTTTCTTTTTGCCAAAAAGCAAGTAATTTTCCTACTACATGGATTATCTCATTACTCTTTTTAATACCTATTTTTTTACCAATTGCTTTTCCACCTACTGTAATACTCGACAATACTGATGATAATAAAATATTCCAAAATGGCAAATCACCATTTTTAAATAAATTAAGTACAATTACTGTAATCAAACTACCACTAACAATACCACAGACATCTCCTACTACATCATTACAAAAGCTAGCAACACTACTAGCATTTTTTACCAATTTAATAGTACTTTTAGCCCCATATATTTTTTGACTAGCTTTTGAATGCAATACTTTTTCTTCTGCACACAACACTGCTGTACCAATCAAATCGAAGATAATCCCAACAGTAATAATAATAAATAGACAAATAATCAAAATTATATTATTTAGATTTCCTAATAAATTTGCAATTAAACTAAAAATAATTGCTAGAACGAAAGTTAATATAAAAACCTTAACAGTCCAATTTTTTCTCATAATTCTCCTTAAATAAAAAAAATATGGTATATTATAAATCAATTTTATGGTTTAGGTCGAGTCGAATTTCTCTATTTTTTACTAAAAGTTACCCGTTAGCGATTTCTCTTTAAAAAAAACAATTAAATGTCACCATTTTAATTACTCGATTGCCACTTAATCCATACTTTAATACTTATAATACATACACTCTAGAGATTTTCTCAAACACCAGGGATTGTTTTTATTCGCTTTTGCAGTAAAGTTTTCAACCAATTAATCATGATATCCCACAATTACCACTCACGACAAGAAATAGTTACTAAAGACGTAGAAAAGGGGTTAAAAATTATATGCCATTACAATCGTCCCTTAATCTTAAAATTATATATTCACCCTAACTTGGGCAGAAAAAGCAAATATACAAAGTGTCAAATTCTATTAGTAGATTTTTAGCCCTACCTTCAAACAATTTATGTGACTAGAATAATGCACCACGAACAAAATTATAGCAAATACGAACAAATTTGTCAAATGTCGATTATTAATTCATATTTACTTCATTTTAATTATATGAAAAAAAGAGTAATTTTTATACTCTTTAATCTTTAGTTATTTTAACAGTTATTGTATTTGTAACAACATAAGTTGCTAGTGGATTATTATTATCAACTTTAACTTCTACTTCATGAGTTCCTTCACCTAATCCCGACAAATCAACATAAGGTTTAATATCAGAAGCATTAACATTATTTATATTAGATAATACACCTTTTACCAACACTTGCGTTTTAGAACCCGATGTAATTACTGCACTATAACCATCAGCCAAATATTTTGAATCAATAGTTGATGCTTCAATTGTCTTTTGTTCTTCATCTCCAAAAGTAACTGTTATAGTAGCATTTTTAACACTTAAATGTCTTACACCAGCTGGTTTACTTATAACTACCGTATAATTTTTAACTGATTCAGAACCAAGACCATCAACATTTATTGTTACTGGCACAGAAGTTATTTCTTTAATATCATCCTCTTCCCCATATACATCAACTGAATAACTGGCACTATTATTTATAGTTATGGAAGCAATTGCTTTACCATTTATTAATTTACCAGTTGTTGAAACAGAAATTGGCACTGTATTTTTATAACTATTTAAGACCAATGTTCCTGTTAATGTTTTGGGAACAATCTCAATATTTTTAATTATTTCTCCTTTTTTATCATAAGCTACCAAAGGAATACTTGTAAGTTCATAAGTTCCTTTTTCTTTATAATCTGGATTAGCCACCGAAACTAAAGCTTTAATCGATGAAATCTTATCTATTGTATCTTGACTACCTTTAACAATTACTTCACTACTATCTAAATTAACGCTTCCCACACTCAATGTTTTATCTAATTCATTTATTCCTACTAAATCATAAGTTACATCTTTAACTTCACTGACCTTATCTTTAATTGTAACCGTCAAATATGAAGGATCTAAAATATAATCTACCGAATCAATTGATTTTGAATAAGTAAAATAAACTTTATAAGTCCCTGGTTCAGTATATTTAGATAAATTTAATTCTACAGCAAATTCCCCTAACTGATTAGCTAAATAAATATCACTTTTTCTACCTGCTATAGTAATATCAACTGTATCAGGAACATTTTCTACAACAAAAGCTTCTTCATTATAAACTAAATTAACTGGCACATCTCTTATAATTTCTGCTTCGTTATTAACTAAACTAATAACTTTTTTATCAATTAAAATAAAACATAACAAAGCAAAAACTAAAGACATTATTATTAAAAACTGTGGCCGATTTAATAGTTTATTAAAACCATTGTTATTACCATTTATTGATTTCGATATATTATAAACTAATCTACTAATTGGCATAATAATCCATTTATCAACAAACTTTAAAAAATATAACCCTATGCTATAGAAGAACTGACCAATTTTTCTAAAAAACTTAATCATTATCTTCACCACTTTCGTTTTCTTCCGCCTCAAAGAATACTTCATTCTTCGGTGAAAGCTCATCAATTAATTTCATTCTAAATTCATCTAATGATAAATTGTAATTTAATTCATTTCCTACGGCAATTGAAATACGACCATTTTCTTCAGAAACAACTAAAGCAATCGCATCACTTTCTTCTGCAATTCCTAAAGCCGCTCTATGTCTTGTTCCTAATCTTTTAGAAACATTTGGGTTCATACTAGTCTTAAAAACTGAACCAGCACAAGTAATTCGATCACCTTGAACAATTACTCCACCATCATGCATTGGTGAATTAGGAAAAAAGATAGTTTCTAATAAATCATCTGTTAAGTCAGCATAAACTTTTGTAGAGTTTTTAATATATTCTTGTAAAGATATTTCTCTTTCAATTACTATTAAAGCTCCAATACGATTCTTCTTAAAATATTCTACAGATTTCATGATTTCAAAAACAACTTTTTCACGTTCATCAACAGTTAAAATCTTATGACGTCCTAAAAGTTGAGTTCTTCCTAAAGATTCTAAAACGCTACGGATTTCTGGTTGAAATATAACGATTATTGCTAAAGGTCCCCATGCCACAATATATTCTAATAATACTCCAACAGTATAAAGATTTAATAAATCACTCAATATTTTTATTAAAAGAATAATTACTACTCCTTTAACAATTAAAACCATTTTTATATTATTTTTAACATTCTTTAAAATATAATAAAACGCTAGCCAAACAATTGTAATATCAATTATTTTTGTAACAACTGACCATATGGCAGATAAATTCATAAATTCACTCCTTTTATCTTTGCCATCTTATTATAGCAAATTTTTTTTAAAATAAAAAGTCCCTTAGGACTTAAATTATTCATACTGATTATTAGTATTCGTATCATTTTGCACTTCAGTAACATTATTTAAAATAGTTTCATCAGTTAGTTCTACACTTTTAGTTTCTGGATTAATATTTTTGGATTTACTCACCATGTCCGATAAACTTTTTTCTTCAGGAACAATAATATTCTCTAAAGATTCTTCATCTAAAGCTTCCTCATTTTTCTTTATCAAATCATTTTTATCTTTTTTACTATCCACAATATACCCAATCAATGCAAATAAAAGAATAATTGTAATTGTTAAAAACCATGAGTAATTATTTCCAATAAATTCAATAATTTTTTCCATATTTCCTCCTATAAATATTATATTTTTTATCAACCATCTTTATGCCATTTAACAATTATTTTTCTAATCTTTTTAAATCGCGATTTTTAATACTCTCTCTTTTATCATACATTTTTTTACCCTTACAAACTCCAACACTTAATTTTGCCAAATTTTTCTTTAAATACACCCGTATTGGAATTAAAGTGTAACCATCTCGTTCTATAGCAATCTTTAACTTTCCAATTTCTTTTTTGTGTAACAATAATTTTCTTTCTCTTCTTTCATCATGATTAAAAATATTACCTTCTTCATATTTAGCAATATACATATTAATCACAAATATTTCACCATTTTTAATTCTTATATAAGAATCTTTTATATCAACTGATCCTTTTCTTACGGCTTTAATTTCTGTTCCCGTTAAAACTAATCCTGCTTCATGCTCACTTTCAATAAAATAATCAAATCGTGCTTTCTTATTTATTACTTCCATCTACAACCTCAAAATCTATCATTCTAGTATCTTTATTAGCTCCTACTACCATTATCTTAATTTTATTACCAACTTGATACATTTTTTTCTTATCCGATTTAACAAGTGCTAATAATTCAGGGACATACTGATAAAAACCAGCTAGACTATTAATATGAACTAACCCCTCTACTAAATTCGGTAATTCGACAAAAAATCCAAAGTTAGTAACAGTAGTTATTATCCCTTCATATTCTTCATTAATATGCGCTTCCATATACTCTGCCATCTTCATATCTACAACTTCTCTTTCAGCATCTACTGCAGCTTGTTCCCGTTCACTACAATAAAGAGCAACTTCTTTTAAATATTTTTCATAATAATTAATTGTTTCATTATCTATTTTATTTTCAAACAAATACGTTCTTAATAATTCATGAACCGTCGTATCAGGAAATCTTCTAATTGGCGAAGTAAAATGGGTATAGTTTTTTAATGCTAAACCAAAATGACCAATATTATCTGAACTATAAATAGCTTTTTGCATACTTCTTAGTAACATACTAGATAATATCGGAGCATCTTCTCGATCTTTTAACTCTCTTAATATACTTTGCATTTTTTTACTAGAAGCCGCAATCCCTTTAGTTTTAATATTAATATTTAAAATTTTTAACATATTTAAAAAATCTTCTATGCGTTCAGGTTTTGGTAATCCATGAATTCGATATATAAAAGGTAGACCCATATTAAATATATGTGTTGCAACCGTCTCATTAGCTGCAATCATAAAATCTTCAATTAATTTTTCACCCTCTAATTGTTCTCTTTTAATGATATCAATACATTTTCCAGTTTCATCTTGAACAATTTTCGCCTCTGGAATATCAAATTCTATATAACCCATTTCCACTTTTCTTCTACGTAAAATCTTGGCTAGCTCATGCATAATTAAAATATCACTAGCATATTTCTCATAACCTTCTGGTACAACATTATCCATTATAATTTTATTTACACACTTATAAGTCATTTGCTTACAACTTTTTATTACGGAAGGAAATATATCATAATCTTGTATAACCCCATTATAATCAATCTTCATTACACAACTAATTGCTAGTCTTTCTACTAAAGGATTTAAAGAACAAATTCCATTTGATAATTCATGAGGGAGCATTGGTAACACTCTATCTGCTAAATAACTTGAAGTTCCTCTTTTGTAAGCAGAATTATATAAAGCAGTATTAGGTCTTACATAATATGTTACATCAGCAATATGTACACCTAATTCATAATAATCATTATTCTTTTTAATACTAATTGCATCATCTATATCTTTAGTATCATCACCATCAATAGTAAAAATTATCTCTTTTGTTAAATCTTTTCGCCCAATTTTATCAGTTTCTAAAACACTAGACGGAATATTTTCCAACTCTTTTTGGACCTCACTGGGAAAATCTAATTCAATATCATGTTTATATGCAATTGTTAAAATATCAATATCCGGATCATTTTTATGCCCAATTATTTTAATAATTGTCCCTAAAAATTTATAATCACCAATTTGTTTAGTTAATTCCACCAATACTTTATGTCCATCAACTAAATTAGCAAAATGATTTTGCAAAATTATCTCAATATCTAACTTTTTGTTATCTAATATAATTGTTGGTTGATCTTTTACAAACAATATCTCCCCAATTACTCTTGTAACTTCTCTATTCAATATCTTAATAACTTTGCCTTCTTTTTTATTATGTCTAGTAAAAACATCAACTAAAACAAAATCATTATTAATCGCCCCATTTAAATTTTCTTTACTAATAAAAATATCTTCTCCATCTTCTTGCAATAAAAAACCATAACCATTTTTGGCAATTTCTACTTTCCCCGGAAATAAAGTTTGGCAATATTCCATTAACAAATATTTATCTTTTCTTGTTATGTGAACTAATCCTTCTTGAACCAATTTCTCAATTTCTTTTTGTAATTTTTCTAAATCACTTACATTTTTCAACTTCAAAGCATCATTTATTTCCATTAATTCTCTAGCTTTTGGTTGATCTTTTAAATATTCTAAAATTTCATCTCTCATATTTCTTTACCCCATTATATTCACAATGTTTTTCATTATTTTGATCCCAACTTACAGTAACAGTAGCAGATACATCAATATCACCTTTTGTACAAGCATCTTTTGTACTTTTTACTAATCCTTCTTCAATTAGTAATTGCACACTTATTGGTTCACAATTATTTCTATTACATTCTACTTTTTTATCTGCAAGACCAGCATAAACACATGCGGCATCTTCCAATTCTTTTACGAAATCATCACAACCTTTTTGATTAGTAGTATGTAGTCCCACTGTAAAACTTATTGTTACAATAACACCAACAACACCCAAAATAGCCAAAACTGCTATTAACTCTATTAATGTAAAACCTTTACTATTCATTATAATCACACTCTTATTATAACATAAATAATAAAAAAAAATACAAGATTTACTTGTATTTCCCAGAACTATTTTAAGAAGATAATTAATGATACTAAGAAAAAGGCAATTCCTAAAACTAAAGTAGTACGTGTTATAACTAATTCTACACCACGTTCTTTTAAATTTTGAAATAATTCACTATTACTACCATTAAACAAATTACCACCATCAGTAGCTTTATTTCCTTGCAATAAGACAATAGCAATTAGTAAAACCGAAATAATTAATAATACATTTTCTAACATAATTATTTTTCCTCTTTTCCATCTTCATCGGTAATATTTTTAACCTTTTTTCTTCTAGTTTCTTTTTCTTCTTCATAAGTTATCTCATTATCAGTATCAAAATCAATATCTTTATTTTCTACAATATATTCTATTTGCTCTTTAGTTAATGTTTCATATTTCATTAAAGCATCACTTAACAACATAATTAAATCTTTATTTTTAGCAATAATTCCTTTGGCTTTTTCATAACATTCTTCAATTATTTTTCTTGTTTCTCTATCAATTTCCAAAGCAACTTGATCGCTAAAATTCTTTGTCTTACCATAATCTCTTCCTAAGAAAACACTACCACTTTGTTCTTCATATTGCATTGGGCCAAGATCACTCATACCATATTCCGTTACCATACTTCTTGCAATATTTGTAGCTTTTTTAAAGTCATCAGATGCCCCAGTCGAAATCTCTTTTAAAAACATTTCTTCACTTACACGGCCACCTAGAAGACCAGTTATCTCCGCTAAAAGCTCATTCTTAGTTAAAACAACCATTTTTTCTTCTTTTGGCAACATCATTGTATAACCACCAGCCATACCACGCGGAATAATTGTAATTTTATGAACTTCATTAGCATCTTCTAATTTAATACCAATTATAGCATGCCCAGCTTCATGTAAAGAAACTAATTTCTTCTCTTTATCAGTAATTTGTCTTGATGTTTTTGCTGGTCCCATTAACACTCTATCAGTTGCTTCATCAATTTCTGGCATACTTATTGCCAGTTTATTACGTCTTACGGCTAGTAAAGCTGCTTCATTTAATAAATTTTCCAAATCTGCTCCACTAAATCCTGGTGTTCTTAAACTTAAATTTTTTAAATTTACTGACTTATCTAATATTTTATTTTTAGCATGAACTTTTAAAATTTGCTCTCTTGATTTTGCATCTGGTAAATTAATTGTTACTTGACGATCAAATCTTCCAGGACGAAGTAAAGCTGGATCCAATACATCGGGACGATTAGTCGCTGCAATTATAATTATACCTTCATTTTCACCAAAACCATCCATTTCAGTTAATAATTGGTTTAATGTTTGTTCTCTTTCGTCATGGCCACCACCTAAGCCAGTACCTCTTTGACGACCAACAGCATCGATTTCATCAATAAAAATAAGACAAGGTGCACTTCTTTTAGCTTCTTTAAACATATCACGAACTCTTGAAGCTCCAACACCAACAAATAATTCAACGAAATCTGAACCACTTATATAGAAAAATGGAACATTAGCTTCCCCAGCTACTGCTTTAGCTAATAATGTCTTACCTGTTCCCGGAGGCCCTACTAATAAAACTCCTTTAGGAATTCTTGCTCCTAATTTTTGGAATTTTTTAGGATTTTTTAAGAAGTCAATCAATTCTTCTACTTCTTCTTTTTCCTCAGTTAAACCAGCTACGTCTTTAAAGTTCTTTTTATCAGAATCGTTACTTAATCTTGCCCTACTTCTTCCAAAATCAACAGAATTCTTATTAGACATCGCTAATTTCTTAACTAAAATATATCCTAATAAAATAGTTAAAACAAACGGTAATACATTAACAACAATGTATAACAAGGTACTACTTCCTGGATCACTATTAGTATCATACTCTTGAATTTTGTTTTCTGTAACATACTTTGTTACAATTCCAATTTCTTCAGCAATCAACTTCGTCTTAAAACTTTCATTTTTCTTATAATTTTTTAGTTTTCCTTCAACATAATAAACTGATTCATTATTTTTAGGAGTAATTGTAATCTCTGTTACATTATTATTACTAAGTTCCTTTAATAATTGCCCAGTTTTTAAATCTTTAACAACATCTCCTTGAAATTGTAAAATAATTAAAATAAAAATTATTACTCCCACTAATATAACATATGGAAATGTATTTTTTAATTTAGTATTATTTTGTGCATTCATTTTTTCCCTCCATGTACTTAAGTATTATATCATACTTTTCTGAAATTTCTTTATCAAATATCGATTTTTTTAATCCTGGTACCCAAATTAGACGATTTTTACTATCAATTACGACTGGATAAATTGCTCTTTCATATTTATCAATCTTACAATCTTTCAAAATATCCCGCACTTTTTTCGTACCATTCATATTTTTAACAGCCATTATATCATCTAATAACATATTCCGCACTCTAAGTGGCAAGGCAATATCTTTCTTATTCAATCTTAATATATTATTACTCTTCTCATTACTTTGATTAACTACTTCAATACAATACTTATCCAATATTTCTATTTTTTTATCAATTATATACTCATACTCTTTTTTTTCTAAATTACTCTTTTTTTCAATAAACAAATTATCATAACTTATACGAGCACAATAACCATTTGCTAAATCAACCATTTTATTATCTTTGCTTTTTAATAATTTAAAAATCAATTTAACTTGTTCATCATTAATATCCAATCTATCATCTTTTTGAATTATTCTAGTAACATATTCTAAAATTCTTTTTTGAATAAATTTATCTTCTAAAAACAATTTAGATATAATAACTCTTCCATCAACATATACCTTTTTTATTTTATCTTCTAATAATTTATTTATATACTCATGATATTCTATTAATTCTTCACTAAATTTCAAAAATTTTAAATGAACATTCTTTTCTTCTTTTTTTAAAAATGGTAACAAATGTTTCCGATACCTATTTCGGGTATATTTTAAATCCTTATTACTTCCATCAATAACATACTTTAGACAATTATCTTTTAAATAACCATATATATCCTCTTTAGTTAAACTAAGTAAAGGTCTAACTATTTTAAAACCTTCTTTTGATGAGACTTTTTCAATCCCACCATAACCTTTTAAATTACTTCCTCTTACTATACGCATTAAAATAGTTTCAACTAAATCATCGCCATGATGCGCTGTCAACAAATAATTAGCATGATACTTTCTAACAATTTTTTCAAAAAAAGCATAACGTCTTTCATGGGCATCTTTCTCACTAAAAGAATTTTTATCATAAGAAAAATTAGTTGGTTCAAATATAATATCATTATCATAACAATATTTTTTAACAAATTCTTCTTCAAAAGCACTTTCTTTTCGAACATTATGATTCACATGAGCACATATTATTTTTAAATTATAATCATTCTTTAAAGAAAGCAATAAATGAAGAAGACACATTGAATCTGGTCCTCCAGAACAGGCCACTACTAAAATATCTTTATTCTTTAAAAATGAACATAAAAATTTTTTTATTTCCTTCATAATATCACGTTTCGTATTATACATAAATAATTATTAATAAGCAAGAATTATCACCAATTGTTCACCAACTATTTTATATTCTTTAAATTAAATTCTAACATTTTAAATATATCTCCATCCAATATTTTATCAGGATCATTGTTTTCATAACCACTTCGCATATCTTTAACCAATTTATATGGCTCTAAAACATAACTTCGAATTTGACTGCCAAATTCAATATTTTGATTAGTATTTTTAAGAGAATTAATTTTATTTTCCTCTTCTTGCAAAAACAACTCATATAATTTATTTTTCAAAATCTTTAATGCAAAATCTTTATTTTTTAACTGACTTCTTTCGTTTTGACATGTTACAACAATTTTACTAGGTAAATGAGTTATACGAACTGCTGAATTAGAAGTATTAACGGATTGACCACCAGCACCACTGGAATGATAGACATCGATTTTTAAATCACTTTCTTTGACTTCAATATTTGGAGTTTCGACAAATTCTGGGGTAACAGTTACTGAAGCAAAAGACGTATGTCTTCTAGAATTCGAATCAAAAGGCGATATTCTAACTAAACGATGAACACCGCTCTCTTTTTTTAAATATCCATAACTATCTAAACCTTTAATTAACATTGTAACTGATTTAAGTCCAGCTTCTTCTCCGGAAAGTTCACTTATTATTTCATATTTATAATTTTTTTTTTCACAAAATCTTTGATACATTCGCAAAAGCATTGAAGCCCAATCACATGATTCAGTTCCACCAGCTCCTGGATGAATTTCTAAATAACAATTTAAACTGTCATATTCTCCCGATAAATGAATTTCTTTTTCTAAAACATCTAATTTCTCACATAAATTATTTACTTCAACAAGATATTCATTTTCTGAGAAATCTTCTTTTAATAATTTCAAAGTTGTTAGACTTTCTTCTAAATCACGATAATTACCAACAATTTTCTTAGTTTTATTATATTCACTCATCACTTTATTACTTTGCGAAAAATCATTCCAAAAGTCCTCTTTATTAACTAATTGTTCTAAATTTTTTAATTTTAACTCTAAATTAACAATGTCAAAGTGACCTCCCAATATCTTTTAATCTAACTTCTAAATCATCTAACCCCACAATTATCTTCCTTTCTTCCTATCCATATCACTTGTTAAATCATAAATTTCTTGTTCTACTTCTAAATACTTATTTAAAGTCCCAATATCTTTAAGACTTTTATTTTTATAACTAGCTGCCATTTTAGCCTCTTCAAAACTTGAAAAAACAGTAGTTAAAATATTTGAATTAATACTTTCCCCTTGTTTAGAGAATTCTGGTTCTCTTTTAACTAAACCCATATATTGTAAATCTTTATACGGAAAAACAACTTGATACTCATCTAAACTAGTTCCATCAGGAAAAAACTGTGTCCGTTTACTAAGAAGATAACATCTTTCTACAATATAAGCCACCGTTTCAATATCATCTTCTAATTTACCACCGCGAGATATCATTCCTACTGATTCTTTAACTTCTAATATTCCATATACTATCGGATATTCAAGATTATTTAACATATATATACTCCTTTACTTTCATTATACCTTAAAATATAAATTTTATAAGATATAATCTATCATTTAGATAAATTACTTGTCAAGTAACATTATTTTATGTTAATAATACTCTTTAATTAATAATTTATCTTCACCATTAACTTGTTTTTGTAATAATTCTAATTCTTTTATATTCTTATTCTCCCTTAATATTTTCAATTGTCTTCTTGCTAAATTATTCAGCTTTACAAGTCTTTCACTTTGAGAGACATTTTCTTCGATTAAAGAAGCATTTATATTTTGAAGATTATTTAATATTACTAAATGTAATAAATCGGTATAATCTCTCATATTACCTGCTTTAGCCAAATCTGGATTTTTTTCTATCCATTCTTTTGCTGTCATACCAAACAAAGCAACATTTAAAACATCTGCTTCCTCTGCATACACAAATTTCTTTTGAGATTCAGTAAGTATTGGAACTATATAATCTTTTACTGCATCAGTATGAACTACATAATTTAATTTAGATGATAACCTATTTGCTTGCCAATCTATTTTTTCTTGATATGCTTCATTAGTTTTTAATCTTTCAAACTCTTTTATTAAATATAATTTGAATTCCGGACTTAACCAACTAGCAAATTCAAACGCTATATCTGGGTGAGCAAATGTGCCTTTACTATATTTTCCACTACTTGGAATAATCCCAATCGCATTAAAATCTTTTTTTCAACGATTTGGTGTCATTATAAAACGATTATAAGGAGCTTCATCAATTTTAATTCTGTGAAATTCCACGGAATTAAAATCTTCATTATTGATTTTTTCCCATAAACCATAATAATCAAATGAATTTTTATTTGACATCCAATTTCTAATTACACCAGATGGATCTCCAGAATTCACCTGTTTTGCTAAATCAGTTAATGAAATATAATTAACATTCCCTACTCTTAAAATACCCACTTTATTTTCTTTTACGATTATTTCTGTCATTATTATATCTTTTTTCATATTCTATCACCTCACTCTTTTTAAATTTTAAAAGGATGTCCACATTTTTTACTTGTTTACATCCTTCATTTTCAAAATATCAAATTATGATTTTTTTATATTATTATTTACAAACTATCTTACTTTCCACAACATTGTTTATACTTTTTGCCAGACCCGCACCCGCATAATTGATTGCGACCGATTTTATTAGATTTTACAGGCATTTTTTTAACCTTTTCTTTACCATCATTAGCAACACCATTTAAAGTTTGTTTTCTTTCAGTATTTTGTCTAACTTCAGCTTTTAATAAGAATTGAGCCGTTAAATCTTCAATTTTTATTAATAAATCATCAAACATTTCAAAACCTTCCATAGTATAAGCTTGAATTGGATTAGTTTGACCATATCCTCTTAAAGAAATACCCTCTTTTAAATGTTCCATCGCACTCATATGTTCAACCCAATTAGAATCAATTATTTTTAAAGAAATAGCTTTTTCAAATTCAGTCATAAGTGGAGAATCAATCATTTTTGTTTCATAATCTTTAATAATTAAATCAAATATTTTATCTCTTAATTCATTATCACTTAACTCTTTAATATCATCTAATTGCAAATTATTTTTTTGCAAATAATTTGCATTAACATATTCAACTAATTCTTTTAAATTTTCTTCATTTAATTTACCATCTTTATCATAATGACTTTCAATTAAATTACTAATTGTATTTCTAAAAATTTCTACAATACTTTCATGAATATTATCTTCATCTAATATTTCATTCCTTCTATTATAAATAATTTCTCTTTGTTCATTTAACACATTATCATAATCTAGTAATGTTTTTCTTATATCGTAGTTGTTACCTTCTACTTTCTTTTGGGCAGTTTCAATACTTCTAGTTAAAGCTTTACTCCTTATTGCTTGAGTTTCTTCAATACCTAATGTTGTCAACATTGCTTTAATTCGATCAGTTCCAAAGCGACGCATTAAATCATCTTCAAATGATACAAAAAATTGACTTTTACCAGGGTCTCCTTGTCTTCCAGCACGCCCACGTAATTGGTTATCAATACGTCTTGATTCATGTCTTTCAGTTCCAATAACACAAAGGCCACCTAATTCTTTAACACCTTCACCTAATTTAATATCGGTTCCCCGTCCTGCCATATTAGTAGCAAGAGTAATCGAACCTATCTCACCGGCTTTAGCAATTATTTCTGCTTCTCTTTCATGATTTTTAGCATTTAACACTTCATGTTTTAAACCAGCTTTTTTAAGAAGATTACTTAAAAATTCATTTGCTTCAACACTAATTGTACCAATCAATATTGGCTCTCCAGTTTTATGAATTTCTTTAACATAATTAATAATTGCTGTATATTTCCCTTTACTAGTTGCATAAACTAAATCAGCATAATCCTCTCTCACAACTTCTTTATTAGTAGGAATTTCAATAACATACATATTATATATACTTCTAAATTCTTCTTCTTCTGTTTTTGCAGTACCAGTCATTCCTGATAACTTTTTATACATCCGAAATAAATTTTGAAAAGTTATCGTAGCCATTGTTTTACTCTCAGTATTAATTTTAACACCTTCTTTAGCTTCAATAGCTTGGTGTAAACCTTCACTAAATTGTCTTCCTTCCATAAGACGTCCTGTAAATGGATCAACAATTATTACTTCATCATTTTGTACTACATAATCAACATCTTTTTTAAAACCATAATTAGCTTTTAAAGCTTGATTAATATTATGAACTAATCCTGTATTATCTAATTCATACAAATTTTTTAAATTAAAAATTTTCTCAATTTTTTTACTTCCAGCTTCTGTTAAAGATACATTTTTAGTTTTAACATCAACATCATAATCTTCCACATCAACTAGTTTTTTAACTGCTCGGTCAGCATCCATATACAAACTTCTTGCATTAACTTCTCCACCACTAATAATAAGGGGAGTTCTAGCTTCATCAATCAAAATCGAATCGGCTTCATCGATAATACAATAATTAAGTGGTCTTTGAACACGATTTTCTTTTCTCGCCACCATATTATCTCTCAAATAATCAAATCCTATTTCATTATTAGTTGAATACAAAATATCTTTATTATAAGCATCTTGTTTTTCTTGTGGTGACATATCTCTTAAATTAACACCAACTGTAACACCTAATAAGTCATAAACTGGTTTCATCCATTCCGCATTACGACTTGATAAATATTCATTAGTTGTAACAACATGTACCCCATTACCAGTTAAAGCATTAACATAAGCTGGCAATATTGTTGTTAAAGTTTTTCCTTCTCCAGTTTTCATTTCTGCTAAATTACCATAATGGATAGCTAATCCTCCAAGTAATTGTACATAAAATGCTTTTTCACCAATTGTTCTTGATGCTGCTTCACGTGCTAATGCAAAAGCTTCCACTAAAACATCATCTAAAGTTTCACCATTTTTTAAGCGTTCTTTAAAACTTTCTGTTTTCTTACTAAAATCAGTATCAGCCAACTTTTGCATCTCTTCATCTAATTCAACAATCTTATCAGCGATTGTTTCAAATCTTTTTAATTCTTTATACTCACTATTAAATAATTTTTTAAATAATCCCATGTTTAAACACCTCATACTTAATTATAACATCAAAAACCCAACAGTACCACTATAAGTCCATATTTTATTGCACAACTTTATAAAAAAGAAAAGATAAATAATAATCTCTTCTTAAATAATTTATAAAGTAATTGCTTCTATTTCTTGTAAGGATAAACCAGTACATTTATGAACCATTTCAATATCTAAGTTGTTTTTTAACATATTTTTAGCAGTCTCTATTGCTTTATTATTAGCACCTTCTTGTAGTTTTAACTCAGCTGTATCATTTAGTTTTCGTTCCCACATTGATCCAACACTAAAGTAATCTGTTATCCATTCATCTTTATTAAACTTCTCTATGTCTTTTGCCATTTCTTCTACTATACCTCCTTCTTGTGCTATTAATTTTGCCTCTTCTATACTTTTAGCACTCATTAATTTAAAACACTTTCTTAGTTCATCATCTATATCATAACAGGACATCTCTGGTCTGTCAATGTTCACTATGTTTAACTCAATTCCTTTACTTTGATATTCTTTTTCACTATCTAATAACTTATATTTTCCTTTAGTATATCTCTTATCTTTTACAAAGTTGATTTGAATACATTTCTCCATATCTTTAAACTTACTACCTTTTGGTAATTGTGTTCCAAACATCGTTGTTAAGTAAGCATAACTTTTCTCTTGTTCTTCTATTCCAAAGCCATTTCTATACACGTATAATCAATCTTATAGAAACATTAATCTATTTGATTGATCGCTTTCTATT
>CANRTI010000022.1 GCA_947642635.1 uncultured Mycoplasma sp.
TTTAATATTTTATCTAAATTAAAAACAGAGATGGTTAATCTTACGAGATTGCCTATTTACTCTGTTATTTTTTATGGTTCCTTGTCATATTCTTAACATCATGTTACAATACATTTGGAAATACATTAGTAGCTAGGTGCTTACCACTTAAAATTTATGATTAAAATAGATTGGAGGTGGCTGTTAGTGAGAAAGAAAGATATTCTTATCATATTTCTCTTTACGATAATATTTTTTCTTCTATATATTTTAAAAGAAATCATAAAAATAGCACCATCCATCGGATAGTGCCCCTAAACATTTGGTAAGCACTTAGCAGACAAATACTAATGTGTTTCCTTTTTATTTTATGCAAAATTAATTGCTAAATACATTTTAGCATAAATTATAATTGTTTTCAATAATCGGATTAGTTATAATTATACTAGGTAGTCTTGATAAAGAACAGTCGCGTTACGGTCGGAATAGCAACGGCAATTACAATGCGTGGCGTGTGAATTCGAACGGCAATGTCGACAATCCTAATTTGACTAATACGAATTCGGTTCGCCCAGCCTTCTATAACTTGAAAGATAATATGGTTATGGCTATGTTTTTGGGAAGATAGAAGACAAAGATTATCTAAGATGAAATGATTTTAATATTTTATCTAAATTAAAAACAGAGATGGTTAATCTTACGAGATTGCCTATTTACTCTGTTATTTTTTATGGTTCCTTGTCATATTCTTAACATCATGTTACAATACATTTGGAAATACATTAGTAGCTAGGTGCTTACCACTTAAAATTTATGATTAAAATAGATTGGAGGTGGCTGTTAGTGAGAAAGAAAGATATTCTTATCATATTTCTCTTTACGATAATATTTTTTCTTCTATATATTTTAAAAGAAATCATAAAAATAGCACCATCCATTAGAGGATAGTGCACCCAAAAATCTGGTAAGCACTTAGCATGAGAATACTAAAGTGTTTCCTTTTTATTTTATGCAAAATTAATTGCTAAATACATTTTAACATAAATAATATTTGTTTTCAATTACTATAACATTTACGAATTCAATTTTGCAAGAGTCTTATAAAAAAACAGAGCTAATTAAGTTGTACGTAACTTATTACTCTGTTATTTTTTTACAGACTTGAAGTTATTTTAGTTTAACTTCTTCAATATTTTAACTATGTAGTTATCCATCGACAATTGATCAGCTCCATTTACTTTCCCATCTTTGGTTATATCAGCTGCTAATTGTTGATATCCATCAAATTTTACAATCTTTACTATAAAGTTATCCATTGTTAATTGATCAGCTCCATTTACTTTCCCATCATAGTTTAAATCCCCTCTTACTATGACTTTTACTTCATCATATACATAGCCATCTTTCTCTAACCTTAACGTCATCGCTGTTCCTACTAACTTACTTTCTTCTTCTATTAGTTGATTATTTTTATCATATAATTTTAACAACTCATTATCATTTAAGAATTTATCTTTAAATACACTCATATTTGTATCTGGTTCTATTCCTATTACATATGGAAACTCTACTTCTTCTCTTCTTATATCATATACTTCACTTCTTATTGTATATTCTTCACTATCTCTTGTTATATTTAATGTATACTCTTCTGTTGTATAACCATCTTTGGCTATTACTTCAATTGTATATACATTTATGATATCTTCTCCTAAAGTTATATCTCCCATCAAATTTACTGTTGCTTCACTATCTTTTGGAATAGCTTTTATTTCATTTTCTAATAACTCTTTCTTACTCTTTGATACCGATATATTATATGTAAATGTATTTGGATCAAATTCGATTGGATATCCTTCTATTTCTAAACTTTCTAATAAAGCATTAGATTTACTAGGTCTTTCAATTGTTATTGTATATTCTCTAGTTGTTCCATCTTCTGCTGTTACTGTAATTACTCTTGTACTTACTCCTTCATCTAATGGTTGTATTTTATGTCCACTAACTGTGGCTTTATTATTTTCTACAGTTACTTCAAAGTAAAGAGATGATACATCTTCTACTTCTAATGTATAATTTGTTACTTCTTTACTAAAAACTGGCACTAATTCTCCACTACTTGGTTTTATCATTGTTGCATAATTATTATTAGAAGCTTCTTTAATAATCTTAATTTTATAAATATTTACTATACCAGATTCACTTGTTACAGATACATCAAAATTATTATCACCAGTTTCTAGTAAAACTGTTTCTAAGCCATTCACAGTTGCCAACTCTGATTCTTTTTCACCAACAATATCTACAAACTCTAAATCACTATTAACAACAACTTCATAATTATTAATCAACTTATCAAATACAGGTGTTAATTGAAATTCATTTGTTCCATCCATTACTTTTAAGCTTGTCAAATAATTATTATCACTTGCCTCTCTAATAATATGTAGAGTATAAGTTCTAATTATTCCAATACTAGATCTTACTTTTATTTCGACAATATTATCGCCTAATTCCAAAACTTTTTTTCCAAGACCAGCAATAATTTTAGAATTCTTATCTTGCGCTTTAGCATCAATAATAACTTCTGTAACATCATGATTAACCATTACAGTATAATCCATTTTATTACTTTCAAAATCTTCTGTAAATTCTCCATCACTAACTGTAATATAATCTAAATAATTATTTGATGACATTTGTCTATTAACATAAATAACATAATCTTGTTCTAAAATCTCATTTTCTTTTACTTCTCTTCGCACAGTAATATGGATTTCATTCATTCCAACTTCAAAATTTTCATTTCCTGTAACTTCTGCTACAGCATTTGCATCTTCTAATTCATATGTTAAATCTAAATGAGTTACTTCATTATCTACTGTTACATAATATTCTAAATTTTCTTTATTAAATTCTGTATCTAATTCATAACCATTTATTTCTAAACTCTTTAAATAAACACTAACAGGACTTTCTTTAGTAACTTTTACATTATAAGTTCTTACTAAACCACTCTCACTTGTTACAATTAAAGTTATTAAATTTTCTCCTTCTACTAAATTATAAGTATCAGCACCCGCTACATTAGCATTAACATCTTCTGGAGTTGCATAAACATCAATTATATTTTCGCTAAAAGGAACACTTACTTCATATTCATTAATTTCTTTATCAAAACTTGGTAATAAATCATAACCTGGAATAACAATATTAGTTAAATAATTATTATTACTAGCTTCTCTAGTTATTAAAATGGTATATGTTTTTGTTGTCCCAATTTCACTAGTCACAACTATCTCAAAATAATTTTCCCCAGGATTTACATTTTTAAGACCTGTTCCATTAATAGTTGAAAATTCATCTTCAGAAGTTGCATTAATAACAATACTATTAACATCACTTGGAATATCCACGGCATAAAATGTTACCCCTTTATGAAATACTGGCATTAATTGATAACCTTCAACTTCTAATATTGCTAAATTATTATTTTTACTACCTTCCTTTGTAACTGTCAAGACATAATCTTTAGTAGTTTCTCCATCAGGAGCAGTTACTCTTATAGTTACTATATTCTCACCAGTAACAAAATCTTTATTATCAAGCACTTCATAAGTTGCATCTTTTTCAGTCGGTTTTATAACTGTAAAATCTAAAGCACTACTACTAGTTGTTAAAGTATAATTCAAAACATTTTTATCAAAATTTGGCTTTAAAATATTTCCTTTAACAACTAAACTACTTAATGTTGCATCATTAGATTTTTTTCTTGTTACCACTATTTGATAGTCTCGTTGTATGCCATTCTCATTACTAACTACAAAAATTGAAATTGCATTTTTACCAACTTTCAAATTATAAGTATCTAGTCCTAAAATTTTTACATCATCACTAAAAGCCGTTCCTAAAATAGTTATATCTTCTACATCATGAGGTACCGTTATTTCATAATTCAAAGTATCAGGACTAAAAGTAGGAATTAAATCGCCTCGATTAGTTTCTAAAGACTCTAAGGCCAAATTTTCTACAGTTTCCTCTTGTCTTAAAATACTTAAATTATATGTTTTTTTATTACCTTTTTGAGCTTTTACAACTACTTGTATTTCTCTTACAATTCCCACTTCTAAATTTGTTACATCACCAATTATTTCATACGAAGCATTAACATCTTCAGGAATTGCTGTAATATGAACTTCATTAGCTTCATAGGGCACTAAAACATCATAATGAATAGTAGTTTCATTAAATATTGGATTTAAACCACCTTCTTTAACAAAGAGAAAGGATAAATCATCATTTGTACTTAAATCTCTAACTATTCTTACAACATAATCTTTTTGATTACCCGATTCACTAGTTACTCTTAAAGTAATATCATTATTACCAACTTGTAATGTAAAAGTTCCTTCACCACTTACTTTACTAGTTGAAGCATTAGGAAGAGCCATTAAACTAATTTGATTTATTTCATATTGGACATTTATTAAATAATCATATCCTTTAGAATTATCTTCCATTTTAGTTACTTCACTACCAATATCATTTGTAACACTTTTTAAAGTTAAATCATCATTTTTAGCGCGATTTACTTCTAAATTATATGTTCTAATATTTCCAGATTCACTTGTTACAGTTAAAGTTATTGTATTAAGACCTTTTTGTAAAGAATATATTCCATTACCAGTTACAACTGCTTTCTTAGAAGATTTTATTCCTTCAATTTCAATTTTTGAAACATCTTCTAAAACATCCATTGTATAATTACTCTCTTCTTTATCAAAACTTGGCTGATAAACCTCATCTGTACCTTTAACTAAAATATTAGTTAAATAATTATCATCTGATAAATCTTTCGTAGCAATTATTTTATAAACTTTATAACTTTTATCCTCTGCTACTGCTGTAATAGTTATTTCATTATAATTATTAATTAAAGTATTTCCTCTAATTGTATAAGTTGTTGTTGCTACTTCGGGAGTTATATTCAAATTTAATTTAGAAATATCTCCTTCAAACTTTACATTATATTCCGTAATATCTTTATCAAAACTAGGACTTAACGAAAAATTTTCAACTTCAATATTTTGTAAATTAGCATTAGAATTCTTTTTACGAAGTACATTTAATTTATAAATATTTACAACTTCACTACCATCGTTTTGCACAGAAATTTCAAAAGTATTTGTGCCAGTTTTTAAAGCTTTAACCCCCAAACCAGTTACAATCGCTCCTCCAGATTCACTAGTTCCTAAAATATTAATCGTATCAATACTATTTTCTACCTCAATAGTATATTCATTTAATAATTTATTAAAGGTTGGTACAAGTGGGATTACTGTATCACTAGCATTATCCTTCACAATTAAATCACTTAAATATACATTTGTATCTTGCCCTTTATAAGCATGAATAATATAACTTTTTTTAATACCACTCTTAGATGTAACCATTACAATACAATCATTCATCCCCACTTTTAAATTTGTATTACCAGATATTTCTACTAAAGCATTGATATCTTCAGGAATTGCACTTATTTCATAACTAGAAATATCACCTGGAAGTTCAATATAATATTCATAAACATATGGATCAAAATCCTCAATAGTTATTACCGGATCTACAATTGTTAAACTTGCTAAATTATTATTACCATCTAAATCTTTTTCTAACGTATAACGATAAGTGGTTGTATTAACTTTATCTTCACTAATTATTTCAATTTCTAAAATAACTTGTCCTTCACTTAAATCTACTAATCCTGATGTTTGTTCTTCCTGACCAGATTCTTTTATAATTCTATAAACTACTTCTTGATATTTACTTCTTAAAACTGGTACCAATTCTGCTACATCATTATTAAATGGCAACACGATTTCATAATTTATTTCCTCTTTATCAAAATTATATTGACAATAACTATCATGTAAATTACATAAAGAAGTTATTACTTTTTCTAATTTAATATCTAAAGGTGTTGAATCACTAGAAGGAGATCTAAAAATATTTAAAGTATATGTTCTAATGCTTCCATCACTTGCCGTTACTATAATTTCATGAATACTATCCCCTGGAGCAATATCAAAATTACCAACTCCTGTAATCAATGCATTTTCATCTTTTGGAATAGCAATAATATTAGCTAAAACCGCATCTTCATTTAAAGTAATATTATATTCTAGTTTGGTTGTATCAAAATTTTCAACTAATTCATCATTTATCGAAATACTATCTAAGAAATTATTACTTGATACTTCTGATAACAAAGTGATTTTGGCAAAACCATCACCACTATTACCAACAACTTTCGATTTTCCATCATGAGTTGGTAAAGCTTTATTACCTGCAATCAATTCGGTATCTATCATTTGAAATTTATCAGTTACTAAATAACCACTTGGTGTATCATTTTGATTAGCTTTAGTATAAGCAAAGCTTGAGCCACCACCAGCACCAGCACCACTAGAATGTCCAGAACCGCCGCCATACCAGCCAGAGCCACCGCCGCCACCTAAGCAATCAATTGTTACTTTAGAAGCATTGCCTCCTTGACCAAACGAACCAGGTTGATTATAAGAACTTACTGTACCAGTTCGGCAAATATTAGCAGCCCCACCAGCTGTTTGAGTAGCCCCTTTACCAGCAAGCGAAGAATTATAATTAGAAGTACCATTACCACCAGTTAGAGCACCACCAACACCACCAGAGCCACCACTTGAACCATTCCAAGCCCCAGAACCGCCACCAGCAGCTACTAAAAACCTTGAAAGTAAACTATTTGGATCATTCCAATCACCTGTATTATTTATTTTTATTCTAATATCAGTCGCACCGCCACCAGATGGTGTTAATTGGACAGTTCTACCAGATGAATCACCACCACCATTATATCCTCCTTCAGTAAGACCAATTCCCGCTGTTCCTCTACCACCTACAAAGATATATAATACTTGTCCTTGTTCTAATGTCAAAACACCTTTTGCATAAGCTCCTTTACCACCTTTATAAGTTGCATTAAAAGAACCACCTTCAGCTCCCCAAGTTTCCAGTAAATATCTTCCTGATACTGGCACAATAAATTCTTGATAACTACCAGTATAAGGATATTCATATATCGTTTTATCCACTTTTTTTCTAATAATATTTAAAGTATAAGTTGTATCAGGTATTCCTTCATTAGTTACCAAAATTGTAATAGGTCCATCTTCAATATAACCATTACCAAATATTTTAGCTACTGCTTTATCACTATAAGGAATAGCTTCCATATTTAAACTATACATACCAGCAGGTATTTCTAAATCATATTCTGTTTTAGTTGGACTAAAATCAATATTTACAATACTACTAAAAATTCTTAATTCTTTAAGAAAAGTAGTTTGTTCTCTTTTTATATGAATTGTATACAATTTATTAGCCAATTTATCTTCTGAAACAACAAATATAGTTACATCAGTTTCATCATTAGTTAATTCTATATTTTCTTCAAAAGTTAAAGTTTGTCCAACTTTTCCTTTTACGGGTTCTAATTCTATATATTTTACATTGTATGGAACATTTACTGTATATTCTAATACTTCAGGATCAAAATCTTTTACACTTCCACCATTAACTTTAATAGATTGTAAAGTATCATCTCCTGATGCTTCTCTTTTAACTAAAATTTGATAAACACTAACTTCTCCACTAGGTGAGATTAATGAAATATTTATATTAGTTTCACCAGCTTTTATTTCATACTCTCCTGTACCTAATATTTTAGAATCAAAATTATCAGACTCGGCACTTATTGTAATAAAATCATCTTCACTATCTAAATTTAAAGTATATGATTTTATATTTTTATCAAAATTAGGTGTTAAAGTTCCAGCACTAGTAATGATATTAATAATCTCCCCATTAGGATTATTCTCAGAAACAAAAGTAATTTTAGCATAACCATTTCCCAAATTACCAATCATTGTTTCATTACCATCATGAGTTGGAATACTTTCACTTCCATCAAGAGTTAAATCATTTATCATGTAAAAACTACTATCAGGTGAATAATTAGCTGGTACATTTGCTACTGAAGTATTAGTTAAAACAAATCCAGAACCACCACCACCAGCAGCACCACCAGTTTGACCAGCACCACCGCCATACCAGCCGCCGCCGCCAGCACCTGCCATACAAGAACCTGCATAAGTAGAAGCATGTCCTCCTTGACCAAAAGTCCCCGGTTTATTTAAAGCAGCACCAGAAGTATCAGTACAAGCAACACTCGTTCCACCCGCATTTTGTGAACCTCCACCACCAGGTTTATATCCATAAGAATTCCCAGTTGAAGTTCCATTAAGACCACTTATTCCACCGCCAGCACCACCTGAACCAAAATAAGTATTATTACTAGCCCCAGAGCCACCGCCACCAGCGACTATAATCCGTGATAATAAAGAGTCAGAATTATTCCAAGTACCACCAACTAAACGAATATCAGTAGCACCACCACCTGTTGCTGTAACAAGTCTTTTACCACCAATTACTACATTACGCCCAGAAGAATTACCCCCACCATTATAACCACCGGTTCTAACACCAGTACCAGCAGTTCCAACACCACCAGTATAAACATATAAAAGTTGGCCTTCAGTTAAGTAAACTATTCCTTTCGAATAACCACCTTTACCTCCGAGATATTTTGTATTATAGTCTCCCCCTGATGCTCCCCACACTTCTAGTTTATAATAACCACTTTTAGGAACAGTATAAGTTTGAGGAGAATCTTTATAATCAAAAGAAGTTGCATTTTCTTCTCTATCTTCTCTAGTAATATTAAAAGTATAAGTTTCATCTATTTTACCATTTTCTTTGACTAAAATAGTTAATTTATTTACTCCCACATAAAGATAATTAAGTTTATTAATTTCATAGGTAGTATTTGCATTTTTAGTAATATGCGGTGTCGCAGTTGTAATATTATTACTAACAGTTATGTCATATTCATTAATATTTTTATCAAAACTAAAATTAAATTCATCAAAAGTTATATTATCAACACTAGCTTTTACACCTTTTACTTTAAAACTATAAATTATCATAGAACCATCCATAGCAATAGCTGTCACATAGTGAGTATCACCCACAGCTAAATTATATGAACCAGTACCTGTATATGCATAATTTTCATTAGGATTTTTTACATCAAAAGTAACTTCTGTACTATTATCTTTTAAATATAATTCATAATCAAAAATTTCTTTATCAAAATCTTGATCAAGTTTCGCATTTTGCACATCAATATCTATTACAAAACTCCTAGATAAAAGAGTAACTCTTGCATACCCATCATCGTTATTTCCAATCATTGTCTCATCAGAATTAAAACTTGGCATCTCGGCATTTCCAGCAATTACTTCTGTATCTTTAAGATAATAATCATTAGTTACTGTATAACCTTCTGGTGTATTAAGAACACTATCAGCAGTAAGGGCAAAACCAGAACCGCCACCGCCGCCAGAACCACTAGAGTCTCCAGCACCACCACCATACCAGCCGCCACCGCCAGCACCAGCAAAACAACCATTAGTATTTACATCCGGATCTCCACCCTTACCAAAAATACCTGGTTGATTAGAACCACAAACCTTTCTAGTTCCCCCCGCTGTTTGAGTTCCACCACCACCGGGAATACTAGAAGAATAATTAGCTGTTCCAGCACCACCAGTTAAGCCACCACCGTAGCCACCATTCCCATGATTTTTATTATCCCCACTAGGTGAAGCACTTCCACCACCACCGGCAACAATAAAACGCGAAAACAAGGAATCACTATTATTCCAAGTTCCACCAACTATTCTTATATCAGTAGCCCCACCGCCAGAACCACTAGGATATTCTGTTCGATGAGTACTTCTAGCTCCTCCATTATAACCACCTTCATGGTAACCAACAGCTGTTGTTCCTTTACCCCCAACATAAATATAAATTATTTCGCCTTTTTTTAAACTAATAACCCCTTTAGAATAGCCACCTTTACCTCCAAGATAAGTTGCATTATAATCGCCACCTTTAGCACCCCATACTTCTAATAAGTACTCACCACTATAAGGTACTTTAAATTCTTGAACATCCCCAGTATAACTAAAATCATATTTTTTTAATGCAAAAACATTTCTATTAAATAGAAATAATCCTAAAAATAAGAATAACAAATACTTCATATTTTTCATATAATGCACTTCCAAATACTCATACTTTAAATAAAGTATACCACAATTTTATATTCCAATCTATATTTTCAAATTATTTTTCAATCTCCATTTTCTTTTTGTAAACTATCATGTCAATAAAAAAAGAAGTTATTTTAGTTTAACTTCTTTAATATTTTAACTATATAGTTATCCATCGATAATTGATCAGCTCCATTTACTTTCCCATCTTTGGTTATATCAGCTGCTAATTGTTGATATCCATCAAATTTTACAATCTTTACTATAAAGTTATCCATTGTTAATTGATCAGCTCCATTTACTTTCCCATCATAGTTTAAATCCCCTCTTACTATGACTTTTACTTCATCATATACATAGCCATCTTTCTCTAACCTTAACGTCATCGCTGTTCCTACTAACTTACTTTCTTCTTCTATTAGTTGATTATTTTTATCATATAATTTTAACAACTCATTATCATTTAAGAATTTATCTTTAAATACACTCATATTTGTATCTGGTTCTATTCCTATTACATATGGAAACTCTACTTCTTCTCTTCTTATATCATATACTTCACTTCTTATTGTATATTCTTCACTATCTCTTGTTATATTTAATGTATACTCTTCTGTTGTATAACCATCTTTGGCTATTACTTCAATTGTATATACATTTATGATATCTTCTCCTAAAGTTATATCTCCCATCAAATTTACTGTTGCTTCACTATCTTTTGGAATAGCTTTTATTTCACTTTCTAATAACTCTTTCTTACTTTTTGATACCGATATATTATATGTAAATGTATTTGAATCAAATTCAATTGGATATCCTTCTATTTCTAAACTTTCTAATAAAGCATTAGATATAGATTTTTTTACAATATTAATAGTATATTCTTTTTCACTTTTATCTTCCGCAATAATTTTAATAACTCTTATACTATTTCCCTCTGGCACTACTTCTAAATCTTTTCCACTAACAACTGTTAAATTATCTTCTAATTTAACCTCAAAAGATAAAGTATTAATAGCACTATCAACTTCTAAATCATATACCAAAGTATCATTAGCAAAAACCGGAGTTAAAGAACCATTACTTGGTATAATATCTAAAACATTTAAATTATTAGAATAAGGATTATTAATTGTTAATGTATAAGTATTTATACTACCATTTTGAGCTGTTACAATAACTTCAAAAATATTTTCCCCAGAAGTTAATTCTTTAATACCATCTCCTGTAACAATTTGATAATTATCATCTTTATAAGTAGTAATATTTATATAATCCAATCTTTCTGTTAAATTATATTCATAATCATTTAACTCTTTATCAAAACTAGTTGTAGCATTTATAACATCTCCATTAATCTTTTTAACTAAAATATTTCCTAATTTATTATTAATAGATTCCTCTCTTGTCACTAATAACTTATAAGTTCTAATGATTCCTTTTTGTGAACGAACATTAATCAAGATAGTATTTAAACCATACTCTAATTTTTGAACACCTAGTCCACTAGTAATTTTTGCTGTAGCATCTTCTGTTGTTCCAAACACTTCAATTTCTAATATATTACTTGCCACATTGACTTCATAAGTTAATGTTTCTTTATCAAAATCTGGAATTAATTCACCATTAGATATAATTAAAGAATTCAAATAATTATTTGTAGACATTTGTCTATTAACATTAATAAGATATTCTAAACTATCACCATTTTTTGATGTTGCTGTAATAGTTACCTTATTAACACCTACGACAAAATCATTATTACCATCAACAACTACTTCAGCTCCTTCTTCTTCAGGAACATAACTTAAATCTAAACTAGTCACTTCATTATTAACTTCAACATAATATTCTAAATTTTCTTTACTAAATTCTGGAATTAAATTATAATCTTCTATCTTTAACTCTTGTAAATAAGCACTAAGCAATGGTTTTCTTTGAATATCAATATGATAAACATTAATTTTTCCCGATTCACTAATAACCATTATTTGAACATCTTTTAATGTTTCATCAACTTTATATTTATCTAATCCCACTATCCTTGCATTTAAATCTTCCGCTGTTGCATAAAATTCCAATTCTTTTACATCATGTTCTAATTCTAAAACATAATTATTAACATCTTTGTCAAATAAAGAATCAAACTCACCAACACTTGGAATTAAACTACTCAAATAATTATTATCACTAGCTTCTTTAGTTACTAAAATAGTATAAGTCTTTGTTGTTCCTGCTTCACTAGTTACAACTATATCAAAATAATTTTCTCCTGTTTTAACAGTTTGAACACCAATTCCTGTTATAGTAGCATTACTATCTTCCGCACTAGCTTTTATTAAAATATTATTAGTTGTATTACTAACATCTAGTGTATAAAAAGTAACGGATTTATGAAATACGGGCATTAATTCATAATCTGCTACACTTAAACTTGCTAAATTATTATTTTTACTTCCTTCTTTTGTAACTGTAATTACATAATCTTTAGTTGTTATTCCATCTGGTGCTGTAACTCTTATAGTAACGATATTTTCCCCTGTTTGTAAATCATAATTATTTAATACTTCATAACTTGCTTCTTTTTCAGTTGGCTCAATAGTTGTAAAATCTAATTTACTTAAACTAGTTTTCAAACTATAATTTGTCACATCACTCTGAAAATCAGGACTAAGAATATGCGATTTAACTACCAAATTATTTAATGAAGCAACATTAGATTTTCCTCTTTCAACAACAATTTGATAATCTTTTTCAATTCCATCACTACCAACTACCGAAATAACTATTAAATTTTTACCAACATTTAAACTATAATTACCATTACCAAAAACTTTAGCACTTTCTTGATTAGCTACCCCTAATACATCTATTTCTAAAACATCATAAGAAACTTTTAATTCATAATTAAATACATTTGGATTAAATACTGGATCTAAAATACCATGACTAACTTCTAAAGATTTTAAACTTAAATCTTCTTCTGTTTTAATTTGTTTTAAAACATTAAGATTATATACTTTAACACTTCCATTTTTTGCAGTAACCATCACTGGTATATTCAATGTTTTATTCTCTTCTAAAGTACTAACATCAATTTCTTTTATTTTATCAATATTTTCACCAGCAACACTTACTATTGAATCTTCATCTTCTGGTATTGCTTCCACATGAATTAAATTCACCTCATTTGATAATAAAACATCATAAGAAATAGTAGTTTTCTTAAATTCAGGATTTATTCCTCCTTCATGAACATAAAGAAATGCTAAATCATCATTATTGGATAAATCTCTTACTACTAAAACATTATGAACCAAACTACTACCATCTTCAGCAACAACCTCTAATTGAATAATATTATTTCCTGGTACTAAATTATAAACTCCATTACCATTAACTTTTGATGTTACTTTATTAGGAATACCAATTAACTCAATCGAATTAACTTCATATTGAACATTTATTAAATATTCATAATCCAAATTATCTGCTACTTTAATTACTTCACTACCACGATTATTTCTTACTTCTTTTAATGAAGTATCATTATCTAAAAATTTATTTACCACAATTGTATAAATTCTTTCTTCTAATTGTTCACTAGTAACTTTAATTTGAATTGTATTCTTACCAACATTTAAATAATATGTTCCATTTCCTTCTACTAAAGCTTTCTTATCTTCTGGAACACCCATAATATTAACACTATCAGTATTACTACTTACATTTAATTCATAATCTAAAACTTCCTTATTAAATTCTTTATTAAATGTCCCTGTATCACTTGTTAAACTAGCTAAATAATTATTATTACTTATTTCTTTAACTGCATAAATTTTATATATTTCTACTGTTTTAGCTTCCGAAATTCCAGTAACAACTATTTCATTTATAGTTTTAGTTAAATTATTATTACCAACTACAGTATAAGTTGCTAATTCACTTTCCATTTCCACATTTACTTCAATACTTGTTTCGCCATTTTTTAAATAAACATAATATTCTCGTTCACTTTTTTTAAATTCTTTATCTAACTCATAATCTGTAACTGTAATATTTCTAATATTAGCATTACTATCTTTTTCTTTATAAACATTTATTTTATAAATATTTTTTACATCACCAATGCTTACTTGTACTTCTAATTCATTTAAACCAGAAATCAAATTTACTTCGCCAATTCCTGTTACTTCTGCATTACTATCTTCGGCAATGGCTTCAATTCGAATTTTTTTCACATCTTCTAAAACTTTTAAACTATATTCATTAATTTTATTATCAAAAACTGGCGTTAAAGATAGTTCTTTGGTATCAGAATAAACTTGTAAACTATCTAATAAAACATTTTCTTCATATTCTTTATACATATGAATTATATAAGTTTTTTTATCACCATTAAAAGCTGTAACAGTTACATAACAATCATTCATTCCAAATTTTAAATTAGTATTACCAGAAACTTTAACAGTAGCTAAAGAACTTTCTGTTTCATAATTAACATCATAACTATCATATCCTTTTGGAATAGTTAAATAATATTCGTAAATATCCGAAGAAAAATCAGAAATTTCAATATCCGGATTTGTAATTGTCAAACTAGCCAAGTTATTATTTCCCGTCATATCTCTTTTAAATTTATAATTATATGTTTTGGTAAAGTTACCATCTTCACTAGTAATTTTTACTTCAATATCTGTAGTTTCATTATTTAAATTAAATACTCCAGTTGCATCTGACACCTCTTGTCCATCAACTTTATAACTAACATCTTGCCATTCACTTTTTAAAACTGTTTTTAACTCAATCTCTTTAGTATTATATGGTAAAAATATTTCATAATCAAAAGTATCTTTTTCAAATTTATATTGACAATAAGAAGAATTAATTTTACATAAATTAGCAGATAATCTTTTTAATTCAATATTTATTGGATAAGGATCACTATCTGGAATACGATTAAAATGAATAGTATAAATTTTTTCACTACCATCTTCTGCTACAACAGTAATTAAATGATCACTAAATCCTGGGGCAACTTTAAATTCACCAATATTTTTAACATCAGCTTTCAAATCCATTGGTATAGCATCAATTAAAACATCTGCTTCATTTGCTTCTAAATTAATTGTATATTCCTGAGTCCAAGGTTCAAATTGAAAAACTTTTTTAACCCCATTACTACTTACTTCTAAACTAAATAAATAGTTATCATTCGGTAGTGTATCTACAGTCGATATCTTAGCCATACCAACACCATTATTTCCACTACCAATTGGAAAATAACCACCATTTGGATTAGGCATTAATTCTAAATTACCAACAGTATCTTGCCAAGCATAACCATTACCATCAATCATTATGGTATCAACAAATTTTTTACTACTATAATGAATACTATCTCCTAAATGATTTATATTAGAAATAGTTGAATCTTCACTAACAGAATTTGAACCAAGATGACCAGAAATATAAGATGATCCTCCCGAACCACCACCGTGTTGATTACCAGCGCCACCATAGTAGCCTCCGCCACCGCCGCCTTGAACACCAACACTTGAAGAACCACTACCAATACCAAAATCACCATTATCAATAGCAGGTCTAGTCATAACCCCTTTCCAACTAAATTTTCCACCCATAGTTTGAGTAGCTCCAGTTGTATTTCCTTGACCATAAACATTAACTGAATTAATTGCCATTCCATCATAACCAATTAAACCGCCACCAGCGCCACCATTACCTTCACCATATCCTTGACTTCGATAATTAGCACCGCCGCCACCAGCAGCAACCATAATTCTAGATTTTAAGCTTTCAAAATCATTCCAACTACCATCAACTAACCTTACATCAGTCGCACCGCCACCAACACGACCATAACCAATTTGATTATAAGGAATCATTCCACCACCATTATAACCTCCAAAATTATTATAATCAGAACCCATACCTCCAACATAAATATATAAAACATCATTTCGTTCTAAATTAATATTACCAGCTGTATAAGCTCCTTTACCACCTTGGTAACTTGCAATATTTCCACCTCTTGCTCCCCAAAGTTCAACCCGATAAATACCAGTACTAGGAGCAATAAATGTTTGATAACCACCTGTATAATTAAAATCATTAGTTTCAATTGTTACATCTTGAATATAAACCACTTTAAAAGTATAAACTCTTGTTACTTCACCATCTAAACTAGATGTAACTGTAATAATATTATTTCTCTCTCCAATATATTTATTACCAGCAACTTCAATTTTAACACCTTGATAATAAGGAGTAACATCTAAAACCACTTCATGAAATCTTTTAGAAATAGCAATTTCATATTCAAATTTATCTTTTTCTAACTCTAATTCAAAATTTGCTTCTTCAATAGCAATTTTTTCTAATAATGTTGATTTTTCTTTTGTAAAATTAATTGTATATAACTTATTTGTACTTTTATCTTCTGAAACGACAAAAAGTTTTGCTTCAGCAACATTATCAACAACTACTTCTACCCCTTCTCCAGTTATCGTTTGATTTATATTGGCAAGTACTCCCTCAACATTAACTGTCTTTGTATCATAAGGAATAATTACATCATAATCTAAAACATCTTCTTGAAAGCTTTCTAATAATTCTCCATTTATTTTTATACCTTTTAAATTAGAATTTGAACTCATTGGTCGATTAATATTTAAAGTATATATTCTTGTTGTTCCATCAACTGCAGTTACCGAAATATTAACTACATTATCTCCAACTGCTATTTCATAAGTATCATTTCCTAATACAATTGCATTAATATGTTCTGGTATTCCTCTTACTTCTAATAAAGTATCATCTTCATCTAAAGAAATATCATACTCTAAAACATTTTTATCAAAAACAAAATTTCCCGCACTTAATGTTAAATCAGCTAAATAATTATTATCATCACCTTCAATTAAATTAGTAATCTTTGCAAAACCATTTCCAAGATTACCATAACCACTTGCATATTCTCCACCATCAGGATTAGGCATCAATTCTAAATTGGTTTTTTCATTAGTCCAACTATAACCATTACCATCAATCATCAAAGTATTTGTAAATTTCTTTCCACTATAATGTTCTGAAGTACCACTAGATACAATATTTGACTCTGTTGAACTTAATAAAATTGCTTCACAACCAGCATGTCCAGATATAAATGATGAACCACCACCGCCACCGCCATGTTGATTACTAGCGCCGCCATAGTAGCCACCACCACCGCCACCTTGAACACTTAAAGTAGTTGAACCGCCACCATAACCAAAAGAACCATCTGGAACTTTCGGACTTACTTGGGTTCCTGTCCAACTAAATTTTCCACCTGTTGTTTGCGTTCCGCCAGTTGCAAATCCATGACCATAAGAATTAGTAGAATTTACACTTATTCCGTCATAACCAATTAAACCGCCACCTGAGCCACCATTACCTTCGCCATATCCTTCGCTTCGGTAATTAGCACCACCACCGCCAGCAGCAACCATAATTCTTGATTTTAAACTTTCAAAATCATTCCAATTACCATCAACTAACCTTACATCAGTAGCACCACCACCAGCTCGACCATATTTCATTTGCTCTCCTGGTAATGTTCCTCCACCATTATATCCTCCTAAAGCCATTGTATCAGAACCCATACTACCAACATAAAAATACAAAGTATCACCCTTTTGTAGTTCAATATTTCCTGTAGTATAAGCCCCATAACCACCTAAATAACTTCCAAAATTTCCACCTCTTGCTCCCCATAATTCAATTTTATAATTTCCATCTTCTAAAACATTAAAAACTTGAACACCGGCTTGATGACTAAAAGTCGTCGCTGTTCTTGAAGGTAAACCATTTTTTCTTGTAACATTAAATTTATAAACCAAATTATTAACTTTAACAATAATTTTATTATTTCCAATATATATTTTATCATTATTACTTATTTCAAATTTTATATCATGATTATCCATTGTTACTTTAGGAATTAATGTCTTTATTTCATTTTCAACTTCTAAATCATACTCATATACGTCTGGATCAAAATCAAAAGTAATATTTTCAAAAGTAATATTTAAAGAAGATGTACTCGCTGCAGTACATATTAAAGTATTCATAAATATAGTTAATAAAAATATTAATACTAGAACTACTATTTTTTTTAAATTAACCATAGTAATACTCACTTCCTATTATAGTAATTATATCATAATATCTATTTTTCGACTATTTTTTTGTGATTTACATTTTCTTTTTGTAAACTATTATGTCAATAAAAAAAGAAGTTACCCTACTTTGACAGTTGTTAATAAAAAAACTTCTCTAGATACCAAAAAATCTAGTTTTTTAATTATTTCGCTCTTGCGTAATGTATCGTTATGTAGTAAAATAATGGTATAAGAAGGTACATTATGAGATTAGGTGTTTCAAAATCAAAGAATACAATTAATTACTACATTATTAAAGATTATACTAAAAATGGAAAACGTTCTACAAAACATGTAGAAAGAATTGGTAATCTAGAAGAAGTTAAGAAAATGGCCGGAGATATAGATTATAAAGTTTGGCTTAAGGACTATGTAAAAAACTATAATGAAGAACATTGCAAGAAAGAAATCATTACGATTAAAAAGAACAATAAGAAAATTATTGATTCCAATGTAAACAATAAATTTAATGTTGGCTATCTTTTTTTAGAAAAATTATACAATCAATTAAACATAAAAAATATTTGTGATTCTATTTCTGATAAATATAAATTTCAATTTGATTTAAATGAAATATTATCTTACTTAGTTTATGCAAGAATTATATACCCATCTTCTAAATTAGAAACATTCAAACAATGTCAAAATTTTATTGAACAACCTAAATTTAAACTTCATGATGAATATAGAGCTTTATCTTATATTGCTAAAAATATGGATTTTATTCAAGAACAATTATTCAATAATAGTAAAAATGTAATAAAAAGAAATTCAAGTGTCATTTACTATGATTGTACAAACTATTTCTTTGATATTGATAACGAAGATGATTTAAGAAAATATGGTATTTCTAAAGAACATAGACCGAATCCAATTGTTGGTATGGGATTATTTATGGATGGTGATGGTTTGCCTTTATCTTGTAATATTTACCCAGGTAACCAAAATGAACAAAAGACTTTAATTCCTGAAGAAACTAAAATTATTAATAACTTTAAATTAGAATCTACCAAAATGATTTTATGTACTGATGCTGGTCTTACATCTGATGAAATTAAAAAGTTTAATATTAAAGATAATCGCGGTTTTGTTATTACACAGTCTTTAAAAAAATTAAAAGATGAATATAAAGAGCAAGTTTTCGATAAATCCAAATGGAGAATTCCTAATGATTTAAAAAATGTATATAACTTAGAAGATATTGAAAACGATGATTCTTTAAAAGAAAAATATTATGAAACTTTATTTTATAAAATCATCCAAACTGAAACGAAATCCGTTAAACAAGATTTGATTGTTACTTTTTGCTTCAAATATTTTGATTACAATAGAAATATTAGAAATAATCAAATCGAAAGAGCTAAGAAGTCTATTGAAACAAACAATGTTACCAGAAAAGGTAAAAGTCAAAATGATTATAGAAGATTTATCGATTCTCTAAATTCTACTGATAATGGTGAAATAGCTGAAAACACTACCTATTCCATTAATGAAGATTTAATAAAAGAAGAAGCAAAATATGATGGTTATTATGCTTTAACCACTAATTTAGTTAGTGATGTTAATGAAATATTTAAAATAGTTAAAGGGAGATGGGAAATTGAGGAATCATTTAGAATTATGAAATCTGACTTTCTTGCTAGACCTGTTAATCTTTCTAGAGAAGATAGAATTAAGGCTCACTTTATGACTTGTTTTATTTCACTATTTATTTATCGATTATTAGAAAAGAAATTAAATTATAAATATACTCCTTTTCAAATACTGGATACTTTAAGAAATATGATTGTTTTTGAATCTAAGGGTGATGGATACATACCGGGATATGTTAGGAACAATATAACAGATGATCTTCACGAGGCATTTAACTTTAGAACTGATTATGAAATAAACACCTATAAAGATATTAAAAAAATTTTCCAAAGCTTAAAATAAAGCTTCACATTACGCATTTTTTCAAAAAATTAAAAGGGGATGTTAGAAAATAAGTAAATTTATTTTCTTGACATCTTCTTTTTATT
>CANRTI010000023.1 GCA_947642635.1 uncultured Mycoplasma sp.
AAGGTAGAGTAAAAGAATTAGAAGAAACAGCTGAGTTAAAACTACAAGAAGGAATAAATCAAGGAGCAAATACTAAAGCATTAGAGACTGCTAAGAATTTATTAAAACTTGGAAAACTAACTATCAATGATATTGCTAAAACAACTGGATTAGAAATAGAGAAAATCCAAGCATTACAAAATAGTTAATTAATATAAAAAATGAAGTTATAAAATCCCATTTGCAATTGGAAATAAGCTTCATTTTTTAATGACTTCTTTGGCGCAGTTTAAATAACTTCTAGTTAAAAGTCCCGCTCCTAGTTTAACACCGCCAAAATAACGTACAACACAAATCAATTTATTGTCTAAATCATTTTGCATAATAATATTATAAATTGGTGTGCCAGCTGTATTAGCAGGTTCCTTATCATCGCTTTTTTTAATTAAATTACCAATCTTGTATGCATAAGGGATATGTCTAGCTTTTTTATGTTCTTTTTTTAAATCATTTATTAAATTAGTAACGTCTTCTTTATTTTCTATTTCGAAATAATAACCAATAAATTTTGATTTTTTAATTTCTAAAATATAAGTATTAATTAGTTGCATTTTTTTCATCATCTCCTAGATATTGTACCATAAAATATTATAAATATGGTATACTAATAAAAGTGATAAGTATGTTTAAGGAAAAATTAAAATTAATCCCTCATTTACCAGGTAGTTATCAAATGCGGGATAAAAACAATACAATAATTTATGTTGGCAAAGCAAAAGACTTATATAAAAGAGTTAATAGCTATTTTAAAGGAACAGTTACTGGAAAAACTAGAAAAATGGTTAGTGAAGTAGTAGATTTTACTTATATTGTAACAAATAGTGAAACAGAAGCATTTATAACTGAAATAAATCTTATCAAAGAGTATAACCCCAAATACAATATTTTATTAAAAGATGATAAAAGTTATCCCTATATAGAGTATATTAATAAACCATATCCCAAAGTAAAAGTATCAAGATATTTGAATATCAAAAGAAAAGATAATAAACAAATTTTTGGACCTTTTCCGAACGCATATGCTGCCAGAAGAATTGTACGTTTAATAAATCGTTTATATCCTTTAAAAAAATGTGATAGTCTTCCTAAGAAAGTATGTTTATACTATCATATTGAAGAATGTTTAGGTTATTGTACTAAAAATATCAATCAAGATAAATTAGCTCAAATGGAAACAGAAATTCTTAGTTTTTTACGAGGTAATGATAAAATTATTAAAGATAAAATTTTAGAAAAAATTGAAAAATATGCCTCTAGTTTAAATTACGAAATGGCTAAAGAATTAAAAGAAGAATTAAACTATATAAGCATCATACTAGATAAACAAAAAGTAGAATTACATGACTTTGTCAATCGTGATATTATTGGATATTACATTGATAAAGGTCATATTGGAATTAATATTTTATTTGTTCGAAATAATAAACTAATCGGTAGTCATAATGATATTTTAACTATCAAAATTGATCCTGAAGAAGAACTTAATTACTATATTATGAATTTTTATACTCGTCATGAAATTCCTAAAGAAGTTTTAGTTTCCAAAGGAATAAATGCTCTGATTTTGGAAAACTTACTTTCGACTAATTTTATTACCCCCATAAAAGGTGTTAAGAAAAAGATTTTAGATATGGCAAATATGAATGCGCAAATTCATTTAGATAATGAAATTACTCGAATTGTTAAAATAGAAGCTAGAACAACTGATGCTAATGAAGATCTTCGCCAATTATTAAAAATCGATAATTTACACCGAATTGATGCCTTTGATAATTCTAATTTATTTGGGTCATTTGCTGTTAGTGGAATGGTTGTTTTTATTGACGGATCCCCTTATAAAAATGCTTATCGAAAATATAAAATAAGTGTCGATAAAAATGATGATTATCACACCATGCAAGAAGTAATTTATCGAAGATATTACCGGGCTTTAGTTGATAAAACTGAGATGCCAGATTTAATATTAGTTGATGGGGGAATTAATCAAATTAATGCTTGTCTTGATGTTTTAAAATCTCTTCATTTAAATATTAAAGTTTGTGGATTAAAAAAGAATGATAAACACCGTACAAATGAATTAATAGATGGAGATAATTATACAATATATAATTTAGATAAAGATAGTAATGTCTTTCACTATTTAACTAGAATTCAAGATGAAGTTCACCGTTTTACAATCAATTATCATAAAACTTTACGAAGTAAGGGTAGTATTAGTAGTATTTTAGATAATATTGAAGGTATAGGTAATGTTCGAAAAAAAGAATTGATAAAAAAATATGGTAATATTAAAAATATTATGAATGCTAGCATTGAAGAATTAAAAGAATATGTTCCCGAAAATGTTGCAATAATGTTAAAAAAGTTTTTAGAAGCAAAAATGCATTCTGATAAAAAATAATGTATAAAAATTTTAATTATTACTCATAATAATAGTGGGGAAGGAATTTATTATTTTCTTTTATATATATTTTTTATTATTATTTATTATTTTATAGTGTTATTAATATTGTTTTTTACCTTCCCCTTATCTCTTGAAATACTTATTTTTATAAGTATTTTTTAAATTTTACTTTTAATTAAATATTTGATAAAATAAAAAAGAGGTAAAGCATGAAAAAAATAATGTTAAAATATAGTACGTTTCTTAAATATTTACTTGTATCAGTTATAAGTTTTGTGATTGATATCACATTTTTTAGTGTTTTTAATCATTTATTTGTAAATCAAATTATTAAGAGTACTATTTTTGCTCGAGTAATTTCTTCAACAATCAATTATTTATTAAATAAAAAACAAGTATTTAAAAGTGAAGAAAGTAATATTAAAACTATAATTAAATATTTTAGTTTAGTATTAATTCAAATGTTAATATCAGCATTTTTAGTAGATAATATTTATAAAATATTTAAAAATATTAATCCAACATTTATTAAAATTCCGGTTGAGTTTATCCTCTTTATCTGTAATTATTTAATTCAAAAAATCTTTATTTTTAAAAAAGGAGGTGCTAAACAATGAAAAACACTTTAAAATCAATAATTTTAAGTTTGTTAACTACTTTTAGCATCTACCAATATATTAATATATATTTTACTTTATTAAATGATTTATATTTAAAAATAGCATCTAATAATATTGTTATTTATATAATTATCAGTTTATTATTTCTAGGATTATTTTTATTTTATAAAAAACTTTATCACAACATTGTATTAGAAAAGAAATATTTAATCTTAACTGTTATAATAAGCTTTATATTTACTTTATGTTATAGTTATGATTTAACTAGTTCTAGTAAATTGTTTTTTGGTAGTATTAGTAATTTTTTGACATCTTTAGTAAGAATGGGAGGATTCTATTATTTTATTAAAACTATTATTTATTATTTATTAAAGTTTTTAAGAAAGAAATTTTCCAATTCTTCTTCCTTAATTATCAAAAAATTTCAAAAACATCCATTTCTATATTCATGTATTTTTCTAAGCTTTTGCTATGGTATTTATTTAATTAGCTATTACCCTGGTATTATTAATTATGACAATGCTAATCAAATTAAAGAAGTAATGGGTATTCATACTCGTTATCTAGATGCCATCAATCCTATCAGTGAAAGTACTTTAACTAATTTTAATCCTATAATTCATACTTTATTATTAGGTGGCATGACCAAAATTGGCTATTTGTTAGGTAGTTTTAACTTCGGTTTATTCCTAAATACTTTTTGGCAATTTTGTCTTATAATCATAATTTATAGTTATGTTATAAGTTATGCTATTAAAATTAAAATAAATCCTTGCTATGCTTTTGGAACGTTATTAGTTGTTGGATTAGTTCCTTTATTTGGTTATTATAGTATAACCTTAGTTAAAGATACATTATATGCTGCCTTTTTGTTGCTATTTTCTTTGAAAATATATGATTATACCCATCAAAAAAACCATTCCATTCATGATTATATTGATTTATTTCTAAGTGGTTTTTTAGTTTCTTTATTTAGAAATAATGGTTTTTTAATTGTGATTATTACGATTCCTTTTTTACTATCTAATCAAAAAAAAGCTGGTGTAGTAGCTATCTTTATCTTAAGTATTATTTCTTACCTAAGTTTTACTAAGATTTTATTACCATCTTTAGGAGTTTCTGGTACCAGTATAAGAGAACCATTATCGATTCCATTTCAACAAACTGCCCGAGTAGCTAAAGTAAAAAATTATCCTTTTACAAAAGAAGAAGAAAAAGTTATTAGGCAAATTTTAGATTATGATAATCTTGCTCGAGATTATGATGAAGATTTAGCCGATCCAGTCAAAAATAGTTTTAATAAAGACAGTGAATTTCAAGATATATTGAATTATTTTAAGGTTTGGGGTTATGGTTTAATTAAATATCCAAATATTTATTTTGATGCTACCATTAATAATGTTACTGGCTATTTTTATCCATTCGAAAGTAAATGGAAAGTATATCATAAATTAAATCCTGTTTTACCAACATTTGGTTTTGATTATCACTATAATAATTTAGAAATTGTTAGAAATGTTTTAAATGGTTATGAAGTAGCTTTTGAATGTAGTCCTTTAGGATTAATTTTAAACATTGGCATTATCACTTGGCTAAGTATTTTTGCCTTCATAACAATTATTGGCAAGAAAAAAGAATATATTTTTCTAATTCCTAATTTGATATCCATAGTTTTTTGTGTATTAAGTCCTGCTAATACATATTACCGTTACATTTATCCTTCTTTAATTTTAATAGTTTTATTAGGACCATTTATTAAAGAAATTAACGAAAGACAAGTAAATTATCAAAAAATTCCAAAGCTTTAAGATTGACATAATTTTAAATTCAGTGTATAAATTATAAATGATGGGAGTGATATTTTGAAGAATATTGTTATAGTAGAGTCTCCAGCTAAAAGTAAAACTATTGAAAAATATTTAGCTGGTGATTACAAAGTAGTATCCTCAAAAGGGCATATTAGAGATTTAGCCACCAGTGGTAAATATGGCTTAGGAGTAGATTTAGAAAATGATTTTGCGCCAAGTTATAAAATACTTACTGGTAAAACTAAAGATGTCCGAGAATTAAAAAAATTAGTTAAAGAAGCAGAACATGTTTATCTTGCTACCGACCCCGACCGCGAAGGTGAGATTATTTCATGGCATTTAAAAGAAGAGTTACAAATTCCGGAAGAAAAATATGATCGAGTTACATTTAGAGAAATAACTAAAGATGTAGTTTTAAAATCAATTAATGAACATGCTAAAATAGATATGGATTTAGTCAAAGGTGCCGAAACTAGAAGAATTCTTGATCGAATAATTGGATTTCGTTTAAGTAAATTAATGCAAGTTAAAACTGGTGGTAAAAGTGCTGGAAGAGTTCAATCGGTAGCCCTAAAACTTGTAGTTGATCGTGAACGTGAAATACTCGCATTTGTTCCTGAAGAATATTGGACAATTGAAGCGGATTTTAAAGACTTTACAGCAGAATTATTTAAATATCAAAATAAAGAAATCAAAATACCTAATGAAAAAGAAGCTGATGCGATTTTAGAAAAACTATCAAATTCTTTTAATATTGAAAGTATTGAAGAAAAGGAAAAGAAAAAGCAAGCAAGGGAAGTATTTAAAACTTCAACATTACAACAAATGGCTTCAACGAGATTAAATTTTTCAGCTTCTAAAACTATGAAAATTGCTCAAAAACTATATGAAGGAGTTGACTTAGCTAAAGAAACTGTTGGGTTAATTACTTACATGCGTACCGATAGTGTACGAGTTTCTGATGAATTTATTGGTAGTACCAAAGGCTATATTAAAGAAAAATATGGGGATAATTATGTTGGTAATGCCAAAATGGGGAAGAAAAATGCTAGTATGCAAGATGGGCATGAAGGTATTCGTCCAACGAGCATTAAGAGAACTCCCGAAAGTATTAAAACATTTTTAAGTGATGATGAATATAAATTATATAAAATGATTTACACAAGAGCGCTTGCTTCAATTATGGCTGATGCGAAAGTTTTAGCAACAACTGTAATCTTTGAAAACAATGAATATTTATTTAAAACTACTGGTAGTATATTAACATTTGATGGTTATTTGAAAGTTTATAAAGATTATGAAGATAGCGAAGATAAAATACTTCCAAACTTTAAAGAATACAAAAGTAAAGTAGTTGTAGCTGATACCATTAATAAATATCAACATTTTACCAAACCAGCAAGCAGATATACAGAAAGTAGTCTAATTAAAGAATTAGAATCACTTGGTATTGGAAGACCTTCTACATATGCTACAATTATTGCAACCTTAAAAGATCATGATTATGTTAAAGTTGAAGAAAAAAAATTCTTGCCAACTGAGATTGGTATGGAAACCACTGATAAACTTCAAGAATATTTTAGTGACGTTATAAATGTTAAATATACGGCTAATATGGAAAAAGATTTGGATGATATAGCTGAATCTAAGAAAAATAATATTAAAGTTTTACATGAATTTTATGATAAATTTGCGCCAATAATGGATGAAGCAATGCAAAAAATGGAAAAGAAAGCTCCTGTGTCGACTGGTGAAGAATGTCCAGAATGTGGAAATGACTTAGTTATCCGCAAAGGAAAATATGGTGAATTTGTAGCTTGTTCTAATTATCCTAATTGTAAATATATTAAAAAAGAAACAAAAGAAAGTATAGCAGCAGAAAAAATTGCTGAATGTCCAAAGTGCCATAAAGATATTGTTAAAAGAACTACGAAAAGAGGCAAAATATTTTATGGCTGTTCTGGTTATCCTAAATGTGATTATGCCACATGGTATGAACCAACAGGTACTGTTTGCGATAAATGTGGAAACTTATTAGTTACTAAAAATAACCAAGTTATTTGCGAAGAATGTACTAAATAAAAAAATATAAATTATATAAAGTATTATACCAAAAACCTTGTTTACTTTAATTAGAATAGTAACGAGGTTTTTTTATATTAAATTAAAATTCATAAAATAGAGTGTGTTTTATTATAAAAGTTTGTAACCATATTTACTAATTTATAGTATAATGAACAATTAAGAAAGAAGAATTAAAATGGATTTAGAATTTTTAAACCAATTAAATGAAAATGATTATATTAATTTACTTAATTATGTTCATATGAGAAAAGAACAACAAAAAGAAACACCAAATACAGTTGTACCTACTAGTAGAGTCGAATTATATAATTCCTTTGATAGACGAGATGAATTTGGTAATCAAGAAGTTTTTGCCATAGCATGGAATGCAAACTATCATATTGGTAATTATACTATTAAAGATTTTTCAATGACAAGTTGTGCTGCTTTTACTCAGGAAAGTTTTGATAAAGAATTAAGAGAGTATATGACCTCAATATTTGGTGAAGAATATTTAACAGCTTTAAAAAACTATTATGTTAAATTAGGCGAAGATGAAGCTAAAAGAATTAGTGATTTAATGGGTGTTCAAAGATAACCAATATTTTACAATAATTAATTATAAGTATTGCTTCATCATTGTAAATGTGTTATAATTCTATTTGAACCCAAAAGGTATGTAATCCGCTTAAATGAATATATATTAATGATTACAGTAAATATTTTTTAATAGAAAGGATTGTTTTAATGGCTAATTTAGTTGACAAAATTAATGCTCGTCACATTCGTAAAGACATTCCAGAATTTCGTGTAGGAGACACTGTTCGTGTTGATGTTTGGGTAAAAGAAGGTAAGAAAGAGAGAATCCAAGCTTTTGAAGGTTTAGTAATTGCTAAAAAAGGCGGTAGTGTATCTGAAACATTCTCTGTTCGTAAAACTTCTAATGGTATTGGGGTAGTAAGAATATTCCCAGTAAATGCTCCAACAATTGACAAAATAACAGTTGTTAAAAAAGGAATGGTTAGAAGAGCAAAACTTAACTTTATCAAAGGTATGCGTAAAGAATATAAAGTTAAAGAAAGAAATTAAGGTATCTAACCTTAGTTTCTTTTATTTTTTAAGGAGGACTAGTTGAGTGAAAATTATTAAGGAATTAATCCCTTATTTAGTAATCATTTTTATTGTGATATGTATTCGAACTTTTTTTATTACACCCGTTATGGTTCAAGGAGAAAGCATGGTACCCACACTAGCAGGTAATGAAATAATGTTATTAAAAAAATATGATACTAATTATCAAAGATTTGATATAGTAGTTGTAAGTAAAAGCGTTGAAGGAGATAACTTAATCAAAAGAGTTATAGGACTACCTGGAGAAACAATTAAATATCGTAATGAAAAGCTATATATTAATGACTTAGAAATAAAAGATATTTATGCCTATGGTAAAACTGGCAATATCAGGGAAATAAAACTAGCTGATGATGAATATTTTTTAATGGGAGATAATCGAGAAATCTCTCTTGATAGTAGAACATTCGGAGTAATTAAAAAAGCAGAGATAGAAGGAAAAACCAATTTTATTATTTATCCATTTAATAAAATTGGTAAAGTAAAATGAAAAATATAGCAAACTATATTTGTAGAATTGCTACGTTGGAGGAAATGGAGCAAAAATGGGATTATGAAATTGCTCATGCTGATAATAAAGAAAATTGGTTAATTTGGAAAGAAGAAAATTTAACTAGTAAAAAATTAAATCAAGTTATTCCTTATTATGGTATATTAAATGATTTAATTATCTGTGAAGCTACCACTATTATTGATGCCAAATTATTAAAAAATAGTTTTGGGTTAATTAATCAAAAAACTGCCTATTTAAGTGCTTTTAGAACTATTCCTGCATATCAAAATCAAGGATACTTTTCACATCTATTTAAATATATGATAGAAGATTTAAAAAATAGAGGATATCGATATGTAACAATTGGTGTTGAACCTAATGAAATAAAAAATCAAAATATTTATGCAAAATGGGGATTTACAGAATTTATCAAAAAAGGTATTGAGACTTATCCTGATAATAAAGTAATAGAAGTTTTATATTATAAAAAAGAATTATAAATAGTATTTTAAAAGTACTATTTTTCGTTTGGAGTTATTACGTGATATAATAAATTGAAGGTTGATTTTATGAAAATATACAATTCAATTAATAACTATATTTTAGAAGAAATAAAACAAGTTTTAGATAATGATGGTTTAATTATTTTTCCAACAGATACTGTTTATGGTCTTGCTTGTAATGCTTTTAGCGAAGTAGCAATTAAAAAATTATTTTTAGTAAAGAATCGAAATTTGAATAAACCGATAAATGTTTTAACTAATTCTATTAGTAAAATTAATTTTGTTGCAGAAAAGATTAATAAATTCGAAAAAGAACTTATGACTAAATATTGGCCTGGCAATTTAACAATCATTCTTCATAAAAAATCTAATGTATCTAATCTTTTAACTGCTAATAAAGATACTATTGGAGTCCGTATTCCAAATAATCAAATAGCTCTTCAAATTTTAGAAAAATATCCTTATCCTTTAGCAACATCAAGCGTTAATTTATCAAAAGAAGAAGCTGGATGTCAATTGTCTGATTTTATCAATACTTTTAAAGATAAAGTTGATATTATTATTGATGGTGGTAAAACTAGCAAAACTCCATCAACAATTATTAAAGTAGTTAATAATAAGGTTTGCATTTTAAGACAAGGATCATTAAAAATTCCAGATTTTGAAGAAAAGAACAACTTATAATTTTAAAATAGGAGAATAAATTTGTTAAATTTAAAAATTGATGAAATTTTAAAATTTTTATAAGTTAGAAAGTGTCAAAACTATTGTAATTAAATTAATAATTGTTAATTTCTTTATATTTAAAATATTTAAGAAATATGTTATTATTTTTTTATAAGAATATTCCAAAGAGTTATTAAATGGGGAATTTAGAAATTTAAAAAAATATAAAGAAAATTTTACTAATTCACATTATGATATCACAAATCTTTAGAAGAATATATAAATGGATAATAGATAAGCGAAAAATGAGATACATTAATAATCTGATTTAAAAAGGAGGTAAATATGAACAAAATTAATAATAAAAATAAGTACACTAATAGTACTTTTTAAAATATAAAACATATTGATGATTATGGGAATGAATACTGGTATGCTAGAGAACTTTCAAAAGTTTTAGAATATAAGGATTGGAGAAATTTTTTAAAAGTCTTGAATAAAGCAAAAGAAGCATGTGAGAATTCTGGGTTTCTTCTAGAAGAACAACTTGTTGAGGTTAACAAGTTGTCAAAAAGAAACAATAATGCTATTGTTAATATACAAGATTACAAATTATCAAGATATATATGTTATTTAATAGTACAAAATGCAGTTCCAAGTAAAAAAGTTGTTGCATTAGGACAAACATATTTTGCTATTCAGACTAGAAAGCAAGAAATAACAGAACAAGAATATGATTCATTATCAGATGATGAAAAAAGATTTTATCAAAGAAAACTAACAAAACAAGGTAATTATACATTACAAAAAGTTGCATCATCTATTGGGGTTAAAAATATGGCTGAATTTCATAATGCAGGATATAAAGGACTATATAATGGAGAAACTGCTGATGATATTTTTAAAAGAAAAAAATTACGATATCGAGAAGAGATCTTAGATAATATGAATGAAGATGAGTTAGTAGCTAATTTATTTAGAATAAATCAAACTAAACAAAAACTTTTAAAAGATAATATACAAGGAGAGCAAGAAGCAAAAGATACTCACTACGAAGTAGGTAAAAAAGTAAGAAAAGCAATAGCAGATATTGGTGGAATGATGCCAGAAGAAACGCCAACCCCAAAGATAAGTTTAAAAGAACTTGAAAAAGAAAAGAAACTATTAGAGAATAAGACAATTGGGGGATTAAATTAAGTTTTAAGATTAGTATACAGGTATGTAGTAAAATGCATATCTTTTTATTTTTATATACAGACTATGGCTATATAATTTATTGTTTGATATAATTTATATGAAAAGTTAAGAGAAACTATACAATTAGAAATTAAGACAACAGAAAATAAAGGAAAAAAGCAATTATGATAAAATTACAAATTGATAATATTAAATTTAAATTAAAAGAGTATCAAGATTTTAGTTGGTTAAATCATTATGGAACAGTTTTTTCAGTTATAGATGAAACTGGGAGTGGTTGTATATCTTTTGGAGTAAGAAAGAACAATAAAAAATACTTTTTTAAAATAGCTGGTGCTAAGACTATTAAGGCAGAAATTTCAGAAAAGGAATCTATTGCATTATTAAAAGAGGCAGTAAAAAAATATGAAGATATAAAACATCCTAATTTAATTCAGTTAATAGATAGCTTTTCTATAAATGAATTTTTTGTGGCAGTATTTGAATGGGTTGAAGGTGAATGTTTATTTGATCATTGGAATTTTGATATGTACAAAGAGCATCCAAATTTAGAAACTCCTATCAAAAAGTTTAAAAGATTATCTATTAATAAAAAAATAAATGTAGTTTCAAAACTCTTCTCATTTTTTGAAACCTTTATTGAAAATGGTTATGTAGCAGTAGATTTTTATGATGGCAGCATAATGTATGATTTTGAAAATGATTTAGTTACTTTTTGTGATATAGATTTATTTAGAAAAATACCTACAATAAATGATATAGGAGAGGCATATTTTGGAACAAAAAGACTGAAAGCACCAGAAGAAAATAAGTTGGGTGCAACTATAGATGAATTAACTAGCCAATTTACTTTGGGCGCAATTATATTTGATATGTTTAGTGATGTTAAAAATTTAGAAGAAAGATATAAAGAAGGAATTTTTATTCCAAATGATATTGAAGATTTTGAGTTATTAAAAAATATCTATAATGTGTTAATAAAAGCAACAAGTTATAATAGAAACGATAGGTATAAATCCATTAAAGAATTTCATGATGATTTTATAAGAAAAGTGAATAGAAGTGGCCAAAGCGAATAATAAAATCAACATAGTACACCAATTAATTGGTTGATTAGAACATTTAGGAACATAGAAAAGAGGCGAATATATGACAAACAAAATAATTGAAGTTCAAAATATTAAAGTGAATATAGCAAATATAAATGATAGTGATTATATTTGTATTTCTGATTTTACCAAATTTAAAGAGGGAAAATCCACATCAGATGATGTTATCAGAAATTGGTTAAGAAATAGAATTACTTTAGAATTTTTAGGTACTTGGGAGTCAATTTACAATCCAAATTTTAATTCCGTCGAATTCGACGGGTTTAAAAGTGAGGCGGGACTTCATACTTTTACACTAAGTGTTACAGAATGGTGTAGTAAAACAAATGCTATTGGAATATATTCAAAACGTGGAAAATATGGTGGAACTTATGCTCATAAAGATATTGCTTTTGAATTTGCATCTTCTATTAGTCCAGTTTTTAAATTATATTTGATAAAAGAATTTGAAAGACTAAAAGAGTTAGAAAATCAAAATAGGGAATGGGATGTAAAAAGAATTTTAACCAAAAATAATTATCTTATTCATACAGATGCAATTAAAAATTATATATTACCTGATAACGATTATTATAAAGATAGAGAATGGTTAAAGTATGCAGAAGAAGCAGATATTCTAAATGTTGCCTTATTTAACACAACTGCTAAAAGATGGAGAGAACTTAATCCTAATTTAGCAAAAAATTCAAATGTTAGAGATTATGCGTCAATAAATGAATTAACAGTATTATCTAATTTAGAATCACATAATGCTGAATTAATAAAAGAAGGAAAAAACAAAGAAGAAAGATTTGAAATATTAAGTAGTATTTCTAAGTATCAACTTGATATACTTAATAATGCAGAAAAAATAAAATTATTGGGAGAAAAAGATAATATATAGTATTTTGCACATTTGTATTACTTCTTTCAAAATAATAAAATTATTATAGAAAGAAAATAAAATATGTATAAATATAATATTAAAGAATTAGCAGAAAAATTAGAATATGTAGTGAAATAACAGATATAAAAATAGACACAAGAAACCCTGGTAATGAAAGAATACTAGATTTCATTATGAAGACAAAGAATCCTTATATATTTAAGGTAAATGGAAAATTAGTTAGAATTAGTTTTCAAAGAATACAGATTTAACACCAGATGATTGCCTAACTAAAGTTCTAGAAAATTTATATAGATAGTTTTTGGAGGAAAGTATGAATAAAATAAAAGCGATTATTTTAGATCTTGATGGAACATTGTTAGATGATAATAAAAAAATAGGCAATAAAACAATACATTATTTGAAACAAATTAAAAATAAAGTAAAAATAATTCCAGCAAGCGCGAGACAATTTTGTACTATAAAACCTTATTTGGAAAATTTAGGTTTGTTAGACGAGAATAATTATACAATTTGCTTCAATGGCTCTTTAATAGTTAATAATAAGGAATCCGAAATATTTTCATCATATATCGATAAAAGGGTAGTTATTAAAATGGATAATTTCATTTTAGATAATAAAATAGATTGGACTTATTATCTGTATGATAATAGATTATTAAGAAACGAAATAAGAAATATTGAGAAGTTTGTAAACGAAAATAAGATATATAAAATAGTTGGTGTATCAACACCTAGTGTAATAAGAAAAATTAGAAGTAATTTACCTAAAGAAGTATTAGATAATTTAGAAATAACTAGTAGCGAATTAAATAGGATAGAATTTGTAAACAAAGGAATGACAAAGATTAAGGCAATTGAATTATTATTAAATAAATTAGATATTGACAAAGAAAATGTTGTAGCAATCGGTGATGGTGATAATGATATAGATATGATAAAATATGTTGGTTGCGGAATAGCAATGTCGAATTCACCAAAAATAGTAAAAGAAAATGCAGATATAGTTACTAAATACTCTAATAATAAAGATGGTGTTTATTATACAATTAAGGAATTGTTAGGCGAAGGAAGTGAAAACAGTGGAAAATAAAGGACAAAATAAGACAAATATAAACTGGTACCCAGGCCACATGGCAAAAACTAAGCGTTTAATTAAAGAGGAATTAAAAAATATTGATATAGTTTACGAAATAGTAGATGCTAGAATCCCATTTTCTAGTAAAATTCAAGATATAGATTATTTAATTAAAAATAAAAAACGCTTACTAATTATGAGCAAAAAAGATTTATGTGATCTTTCAATTACAAATAAATGGACTAAATATTATGAAAATAAAGGTTATCAAGTCATTTTAGTAGATTTAAAAAATACACTAGATTATAAGAAAGTAATCGATTTAACTCATGAAATGACTAAAGATATTCAAGACAAGAGAATAACTAAAGGTTTAAAAGAAAAAGAAATTAATGTATTAGTAATAGGAATACCAAATGTTGGTAAAAGTACATTAATTAATAAATTATGTGGTAAAAAAATTGCTAAAGTAGAAAATCGGCCTGGAGTTACAAAACAACTTAACTATTTAAAAACTCCTTATAAAATTAGTTTATTAGATACTCCAGGGATATTATGGCCAAAATTTGAAAATCAAACAGTAGCTCTTAATATTGCTGCTACTGGTGGTATTAGAGAAGAAGTTTTAAATATTGATGAAATTTGTATCCATATTTTAAATGTATTATATAATAATTATAGAGACTATTTAGAAGAATTGTATGGAATAACTAGTAATGATGTTATAGAAATGTATGAAACAATTGCGAAAAAAATTGGTGCTTTTAAAAATAATGAAATTATATATGACAAAGTTAGCTTAAAGGTGTATAATGATTTAGTGAGCGAAAAAATTAAAGGAGTAACATTTGATAGATGGAAGTAGATTTATTACATTATGAAAAAGAATTATACCAAAAAGGTTATAAATTTATTGCCGGTACTGATGAAGTAGGACGAGGCCCATTAGTAGGACCAGTTGTAGCGGCTTCAGTAATTTTACCTCAAAATTATCAATTAGAAGGATTAACTGATTCTAAAAAGTTAAGTGAGAAAAAGCGCGATATTTTTTATGATATTATTATGAATGATGCAATCTCAGTGGGACTTGGAGTAGTTTCAGAAGAAATTATTGATGAAATAAACATTTTAGAAGCATCAAGACTAGCCATGAATAAGTCTTTAGATAATTTAAATGTTAAGCCAGATTATATTTTAAGTGATGCTATGAAACTAGAACGAGATGTTCCTGTATTACCAATTATTCATGGGGATGCAAGTAGTATTACTATTGCAGCGGCTTCAGTTATTGCAAAAGTAACAAGAGATCGTTTAATGGTGGAATTTGGTGAAAAATATCCGGAATATGAATTTGCTAATCACAAAGGTTACCCAACTAAAAGACATATTGAATTAGTCAAAAAATATGGTGTTTTAAAAGAATATCGTAAAACTTTTAAACCAATTAGTGAAATGATTAAGGAGAGTAGTAAATAATGAGTAAGAAAAAGAAATCGAAAAGTAAGACTTCAACAACTAAAAAAGTTGAAAATTTTAAAACAAATAATTCTAAACAACATGAAAGTGATATAACTCCTACAGTAGTTAATAATGAACTACCAAAAGTACCAGAAGTAACAAATGCTGAAATTGCAGAAATAGTATCTAATGAAGATAATACTAATGAAAATAAAGAAGAAGTTATTTCTGAAACGAAAAATAATGCAAAAAGAAGTATTTTTCAAGATACATTTGTTTACAATTTAATATTTGTAACAATCTCTACATTTATGGTAGAAGTATTATTTCGAGCATTAAGTAATTTTCCAATCTTTAATTATGCCACCCTTAGAATTTTAATTAGTAGTTTTATTTTTGCTTTGATCATTACTTTTTTAAGTAGTTTAACAAAAAGACGTTGGTTAAGAACAACAATATTATTACTATACATTTTTATATACGCTTTTTATTCTTTACTTCAACTTGGTTTTATCAATTATTTAGGAGTATATATATCATTTAATACTTCTAGTCAATTTGGCGCAGTTAAAGATTATATAGGAGATTTTCTTTTATCATTTAAATATATTTATTTAACTGTATTAACTCCCTTTTTATGGGCTGTAATTCATTATATTATTCGTTATAAAAGAAAGTATTATAAAATAACACTTACAAAAAAACACTATAGTTTAATTGGCATTTTATTAGGATCAGCTATTATTTATTATTTAACACTTATAATACCATTTATGCAACAAGACTATCAAATTAAAAGCAATAAAAGATTATTTAGATCTCCTGATGTCCCAACTGTAGCAGTTAATCAATTTGGAACTATGATGTTTGGTGTTTTAGATTTTAAAAGTTTTATATTACCATTAGAAGAAGATATCAATGATATTTTAGTAGATGATCCTGAGGAAGATATTAAAGTAAGTAGAAAAGTATCAGCTATTTTAAATAAAATTGCAGAAGAAGAAACAAATAAAAAATATACTACATTAAATAATTATTTTGCTTCTCAAAAAGTAACTGATTACAATGATTATACAGGAATGTTTGAAGGCAAAAATGTTGTTATTGTTTTATTAGAATCAGTTAATGAAGCAATTATTAATTCTGAGTATTTTCCTAATTTTTCGAGAATATATAATGCTGGGTGGAGTTGGGAAAATACCTATTCTCCAAGAAACAGTTGTGCAACAGGAAATAATGAATTTAGTGCCATGACTGGTTTATATTCTATTTATAATACTTGTACATCTAATGTTTATAAAAAGAATACTTATTATGAAGCTATCTTTAATCTATTCAATAATAAGGGTTATGAAACATCTAGTTTTCATGATTTTGTAGAATGGTATTATTACCGAGAAACAATTCATCCAAATATGGGAAGTAGTAAATACTATGAAGCTAAAGATTTAAAAATTAAAACAGCTAATTATTATGGTGAATGGCCAAGTGATGTAGAATTTTTTGATAAAGCATTTGATATTATTTTAAATAGTGAAACTGATAAACCATTTATGACTTGGTTAACAACTGTTACTAGTCATCAACCATATACCAATAATTCAACTTATGGCGAATTATATAAAAAATATTTTAAAGAAGAAGGATATTCAACACCAGTGGCTAGATATATGTCTAAATTAAAAGTTGTTGATGAAGCTATTGGAGTTATGATAGATAAATTAGAAGCAGCTAATCAATTAGATGATACAGTTATTGTTTTATTAGCAGATCATTATCCATATGGTTTAAGTAAACAATATATTTCAGAAATGCTTAGTCACAATTTAGAAGACTATGATATTGAAAAAACACCTTTTGTTATTTATAATTCTAAAACGGAAGCTAAAACTTTTAGTGAATATAACTCTTATATTAATTTAGTACCTACAATAGCTAATTTATTAAATTTAGATTATGATCCAAGACTTTATATGGGTGAAGACTTATTAAGTGAAGATTATGAATCAAGAGTTGTTTTTGCTGATGGTTCTTGGAAAAATGAACGAGCTTTTTATAACGCTTCAACTAGTAAAATGAAGTATTATCAAAGTGATGAATATACATCTGAAGAAGTTCAAAGAATTAATAATTTAATAAGTTTAAAAATACAAATGAGTAGTTTAGCTATTAAAAATAATTATTTCAATTATTTAGAAAATAAAATTAAAGAGTATGAAGAAAGAGACATCAACGACTTAACTACACCAGAAACTACTGAATAGTTTAATACAAGAAGTGTACAAAAAGTACACAAAATGAATTGACTAATGGTTGTATAACCAGTATAATAAAGTTGAACATAGGAAAGTATCTAG
>CANRTI010000024.1 GCA_947642635.1 uncultured Mycoplasma sp.
AAAATAAAAGAAGATGTCAAGAAAATAAATTTTTATTTTCTAACATCCCCTTTTTACTCTCTTACAACTGTCAAACTCAGGATTATATCATAATATCTATTTTTCGACTATTTTTTTGTGATTTACATTTTCTTTTTGTAAACTATTACGTCAATAAAAAAAGAAGTTATTTTAATTTAACTTCTTTAATATTTTAACTATGTAGTTATCCATCGATAATTGATCAGCTCCATTTACTTTCCCATCTTTGGTTATATCAGCTGCTAATTGTTGATATCCATCAAATTTTACAATCTTTACTATAAAGTTATCCATTGTTAATTGATCAGCTCCATTTACTTTCCCATCATAGTTTAAATCCCCTCTTACTATGACTTTTACTTCATCATATACATAGCCATCTTTCTCTAACCTTAACGTCATCGCTGTTCCTACTAACTTACTTTCTTCTTCTATTAGTTGATTATTTTTATCATATAATTTTAACAACTCATTATCATTTAAGAATTTATCTTTAAATACACTCATATTTGTATCTGGTTCTATTCCTATTACATATGGAAACTCTACTTCTTCTCTTCTTATATCATATACTTCACTTCTTATTGTATATTCTTCACTATCTCTTGTTATATTTAATGTATACTCTTCTGTTGTATAACCATCTTTGGCTATTACTTCAATTGTATATACATTTATGATATCTTCTCCTAAAGTTATATCTCCCATCAAATTTACTGTTGCTTCACTATCTTTTGGAATAGCTTTTATTTCATTTTCTAATAACTCTTTCTTACTCTTTGATACCGATATATTATATGTAAATGTATTTGGATCAAATTCGATTGGATATCCTTCTATTTCTAAACTTTCTAATAAAGCATTCGAAGCAGTTTCTTTTACAACATTAATTTTGTAAGTTTTAGCACTACCATCTTCTGCTGTTACTATGATAAGACGAGTACTATTTCCTTCTGGAACCACACTACTTTCTAATCCTTTAACACTACTCAAATTACTTTCCAAAGTAGCAGAAAAACTTAACAAATCTACTTCGTATTCTAAATCTAATGTATATTCTAAAATATTTTTATCAAAAGTTGGAAATAAAACCCCATCCGAAGGAATTAAAGTTAATAAATTATTATTATTAGATATTTCTTTGATAATATCTATCACATAAGTATTTATACTACCATTTTCTGCTGTTACAGTTATTTCAAAATGATTTGTTCCTGAAGTTAATTCTTTAATTCCTGAACCAGTTACAATTGCATTATTATCTTCCGCACTAGCTTTTATTTGTACAAAATTAACATCACTAGGAGCATTTATAGTATAACTATTTATTAATTTATTAAAGTTTGGTTCTAAAGATAAATTACTATTTTGTTGTGCTACTATAAGACTTTGTAAATAATTATTTGCTGATTGTTCTCTTTCAATATTAATTTTATAAGTTCTAGTAATACCAATCATACTTTTTACTTTAACTTCAATAACATTTAATCCTAATTTTAAACTATGTTCTCCTACACCAGATGTAATAGTTGCTGATGCATCTTGAGCTACTGCTGTTACATTAACACTTTCTACATCCCTTGGCACAGTTAAATTATATATTAATTCTTCAGGATTAAATGTTGGTGTTAAACTATAACCATCAACTGCTAAGACTGTTAAAAAGTTATTTGTAGACATTCCTCTATTAACATAAATGACATAATCTTTTTCTAAACTACCATCACTTGCCGTAACATTTATATGTACTTCATTCATTCCCACAACTAAATTTGTATTACCACTAATAGTAACACTAGCATTAACATCTTCTGTAACATAGTTAGGAATTAAACTACTAACTTCATAATCTACATTTATATAATATTCAGTTAAATCTTTATTAAACTCTTGATCTAATTCATAATTTGGAACACTTAAACTAGTTAAATAAGCACTTATTAAAGGTTCTTTATTAATCGTAATTTGATAAATTCTTAAATCACCTGATTCACTTGTTACAACTATCTCAATAACATTTTCCCCAGTTACTAATTCATAATTTTTAAAACCACTTACATTAGCACTATTATCTTCTAAAGTTCCACTTATATCAATATTTTTTACTGTATAGGGAACTGTAACTTCATAATTAGTTACCATTTTATCAAAAATTGGAGTTAAAATTCCTTCTGAAACATATAAACTACTTAAATAATTATTATTACTTCCTTCTTTAACTATTAATACTGTATAAGTTTTTTTAGTCCCAGCTTCACTAGTCACAATTACATCAAAATAGTTCTCACCAGAAACAAGATTTTTTAAACCCGTTCCTTCCACAATTGATGCACTATCTTCTGGCGTTGCATTAATAACAACACTATTTAAATCTCTTGGTACTTCAATAGTATAAAATGTTACACCTTTATGAAAAACTGGAGTTAAAGTTTGTCCATCAACAACAAGATTACTCAAATTATTATTTTTACTTCGCGCTTTATCAACATTAATAACATAATCTTTAGTTGTTTCTCCATCAGGAGCAGTTACTCTTATTGTTACCGTATTAGAACCACTTTCAAAATTATTATTTCCAATAACTTCATAGGTTGCATCCGCTTCTGTCGTTTTTATAGTTGTAAATTCTAATTCATTTAAACTTGTTGTAACATTATAATTAAAGATTTCTTTATTAAATGCTGGACTAAGAATATGTGATTTAACTACTAAATTACTTAATGATGCATCATTAGAAACTTTTCTTGTTACAACTATTTGATAATCTTTTTCAATACCTGTACTTTTACTTTTTACAAAAACAGATAAAGCATTTTTTCCTACATGTAAATTATAAGTATTAGCACCCGTTATTATAACATCTTCTGGTGAAAAAGCTTCAGCAATCACTGTAATATCAGCTACTGAATTAGGAACCGTTAATTCATAATTTAAAATATCTGGATTAAATGTTGGCTCTAACTCTCCACGATTAGTTTCTAAATTTATTAATGCTAAATTTTCTGTAGATTCTTCTTGTCTTATAACACTCAATGTATAAGTTTTTTTATCTTTACCATTTGGAGCTGTTACAGTTATTTGAATTTCTTTTGGAACATTTACTTCTAAATCACCACTATTACCAATAATTTCAATAGTAGCATCTTTATCTTCCGCAATAGCTTCAATATGTAATTTATCTGCACTATCTATTACATTTGGTACATAAACATCATAAAAAATAGTAGTTTCATTAAAACTTGGTTGTAATCCCCCTTCTTCTACATATAAGAATTTTAAGTCATCATTATAAGATAAATCCCGTATTATTCTTACTACATAATCTTGGTAACTTCCCGACTCACTTGTAACTCTTAAAGTCATATCATTTATTCCTGGTTGTAAATTTACTGTTTTACCACCTGTAACAACACTACTTTTTGAGTTAGCTATTCCATCTATAAAAATATTAGTTACTTCATATTGGACATTAATTAAATAATCATATTTCTTTTCGGAATCATTATTTTCAATAACTACACTATTTAAAGAATTAGTTACTTCTTTTAAAGTTGTATCACTTCCTAATGGTTTATTAACGGTTATAGTATATGTTCTTTCTAATCTATCTTCACTTGTAACCACTAAATTTATTATATTTTTACCACTTACTAAGGCATATGTCCCATTACCTTTTACAATACTAGAAACGCTCTCTGGTATACCAGTAATTGTTAAACTACTAGTATCTTCTAAAACATCTATTGTATAATTCAAATTTTCTTTATCAAATTGTTCATTTAAGGTCATATTATCCACAATAATTTCTTTTAAATAATTATTCTTATCAGTTTCTTTTTCAACCTTGATTTCATAAACTTGATAACTTTTATCTTCTGCAATACTAGTTATTATAATACTACTATAAGTGCTTGTAAGATTATTTTCGCCCTTTATTGTATAAGTAGTTGTTTGTTCAACGGGTGTAACATTAACTTTCAAACTAGTTACTGACTTAGGAATTTTCAAATTATAAGTTTTATTATCTTTGGTAAATTCCGGTTCTAATGTATAACCTTCTACTTCAATATTTAATAAATCACTATTATTATTTTTAGCTTTATAAATATTTAAAACATATATTTCTATCTCGCCTGATTCACTTGTCACTTTTATTTCAAATCTATTATTACCACTAGTAAGAGCATGTTCACCACTACCCATAACAGTTCCTTCTTCAGCAACTGCTTCAATATTAATAGAACTTACTGAAGCATCTACACTAGCACTATACTCCGTTAATATCTTTTGAAATATTGGCGTTATTTCGACATCAGCACCATTATTATCTTTAACTACCAAACTACTTAAAAAAGTATTAGTACTTTGTTCTTTAAATACATGTAAGATATAAGTTTTTGTATTTCCATTTTCAGCTTTAACTACTACACTAATATCATTCATTCCTTGTTTTAAATTCTCATTACCTTGTACTTCATATGTTGCATTAGGATTTTGCACAACAATATCTAACTCTAATTCATCATAAGTAGAATCAATATTAAAATAATACTCATAAATATATGAACTAAAGTTAATATCCACTTCTGGATTTGTTATCTCTAATTTTAATAAATTATTATTTCCGGAATCATCTTTATTTATTTTATAAACATAAGTTGTTGTATGTACGCCATCTTCACTAATAATATCTACTTCTAAAATATTAAGACCACTATGTAAAGTAAATATTCCTTTTTCTACTTCATTACGAACCTTTTGGCCATCTGCATCCTCTTCATTCGTAAAATATTTCGCACTTTGATATTCACTTTTTAATACTGCCTCTAAAGTTACCATTTCTGTTTCAAAAGGCAGTAAAATTTCATAAGTATCAATATCTTTATCAAAAGTATAATTACAATATGTAGAACTTATATTACAAAGATAATTTTGAGGATTTTTTAGTAGAATATTAGTTGGCATACTATCATCTGAAGGTTCTCTTGTGATATTCAAATTATAAGTTTTAGATGCCCCATCTTCAGTCGTAACAATAATTTTATGCTCATTAAGTCCTGGTTTTAATTTAATAGTTCCAATCCCAGAAATTTTTGAATCAGCACTTTTAGCAATAGCTTCAATTAAAACTTCTTCATATTCTTTAGTTAAATTTATTTCATAAGTTAATTCCCATGGATAAAACTTGATTAAAGTTGGATTATTATCAACAATTATATTATCCAAAAAGGTATCACCAACAATTCCTGGATTTGCAGTAATTCTTGCATATCCATTGCCTAAATTACCATTCATTAAATTAGTCCCATCATGTGTAGGTACTTTTTGATTACCCATAATTGTTTCTGCATCTTTCAAATAATACTCTGGTTTTACACTATATCCATCGGGAACAATTTTACTAGTTTCTTTCGTCCAAATAAATCCTGAACCACCAGCACCAGCGCCCCAACTGTTGACACCACCGCCATACCAGCCAGAACCACCACCAGAACTTCCCCAACTTGCCATAGCTCCATTAGCAGCAGTCGAATCAGCACCTTTACCAAATGATGCTCCAACTGGAGCTGATGTTTGTGTTCCTGGTTGTGCAGCAAATTGATTAGATATTCCACCTTGTTCACCGCCACCAGCACCACCATAACCTGATTGCATGCTAGCACCGCCGCCGCCACCTGCAACAATTACTCGTGATTTTAAAGAAGTATCATCATTCCAAGTACCTGATACAAATCGCATATCAGTAGCACCACCACCAGAATATACTGTCCAATGATCATTAGTTGTTTTCCAAGCATAACCCCCACCATTATAACCACCAGCAACGGTTCCTACTGAAGTTGTTTTATAACTTCCTTGGCCTCCAACATATACATAAATTTTATCACCAGCATTTAAGTAAACAGTTCCTCTTGAATATCCTCCTGATCCTGCTACTCCAGCATTAGAACCATCAGCATATTGATGTCTACCACCACCACTAGCACCCCAAACTTCTAGAGTATAATAAGCTGAATTTGGAGCTGTAAAAGTTTGATAGTCACCTGTATATTTATAACCTTCATCAATTGGTTCTAACATTGGCTCAGTTCTAACAATATTCAAATTATATACTGTCTTTGGAACACCATCTAATTCTACTGTTATGGTAATTTTTTTGTCATCAACTCCTACATATCTATTTTCAACAATACTAACTTTAGCATCTGGAAAATAAGGAATTGCTTCCATCGGTATCTCTCTAACAAAGTTATAAACTTCTAGATTATAATCGGTTATTTTAGGATTAAATATTTTATCTAAACTACCAATGCTTAATGACAATGTTTTTAATTCACTTGATTTTTTTCTTACAAATTTAAAAGTATATACTTGATTAGTTAAGCTTAATTCGCTTTCCACTACAATTGTTTTAGTAAGTTCAATATCAGGAAAATCATATTTAGTATCTTCAGGAACTACTTGGCCTGGATAAGCTTTAATTAATTCCAAATTTATTTTCTCAACTTCAGTTGGAATTTCTATTTCATATTCTGTCTTAGCAGGATCAAAATCTTTATATAAAATCCCATTTACTTTAAAACCTTTTAAAGTAGCATCAGCACTTCCTGGACGCGATACTTTTAATTTATATGTATCTATTTGACCTTGTGTATTTGTAAATGTAATTATAATTTCACTTTGACCTGGTGCAATTTCATAAATTCCAGTTCCTGTTAAAAGTCCTTCACCTTTTAAAGTTTCAGCTTTAACTTCTATTTTGGTATCATCTAAATTTAAAGACAATTCATATTCATTAATATCTTTATCAAAACTAGGAGACATTTCTCCTTTATCAACACTTATATCAATTATTTCATCTAATTCTTCTGGATTATAATAAGTAATTCTTGCATACCCATGTCCTAAATTACCAGTCATAGTAGCATCCGGATTATTATAATTAGGAACCGCTTGATTTCCGACAATAGTTTGAGCTTTTTTTAAATAATATTTACTTGTTGGTGTATAACCTGATGGTACATTAGCTTTAGTAGCTTCTGTATAAATAAAACCAGAACCGCCGCCGCCAGCACCCCAGCCATTTAAGCCACCGCCATACCAGCCAGAGCCACCACCAGAACTACCCCAATTTGATGTAGCCCCATTAGCAGCAGTCGAATCAGCACCTTTTCCAAATGATGCTCCTGTAGGACCTGATGTTTGAGAACCACCTATTCCTACTCCAGTACCAGTTGAATTAGTTCCGTTAGTACCACCACCGTGACCACCAATACCTGTTAGCATACTACCACCACCGCCGCCACCAGCAACAATAATTCGCGATAATAATGAGGAAGAATTATTCCAAGCTCCATCAGCACTTTTAAATAAGCGCATATCAGTAGCACCGCCACCAGAAAATACTGTCCAATGATCACTCGTAGTTTTCCAAGCATAACCGCCACCATTATATCCTCCAAGAACGGTTCCTGGTGAACTTGTTCGATAACTTCCTTGACCACCAACATATATATAAATTTTTTCGCCTTCTGTTAATCTAACTATCCCTTTAGAATATCCTCCGCGTCCAGCAGCACCAGTTTGACCTCCATCCGAATATTGATGACTACCACCACCACTAGCACCCCAAACTTCCAATAAATAATCCGCTGTATATGGCGCCACAAATTCTTGAACAGCACCCGTATAAGCAAAATTGTTTACTGTTGGACCAGCATATTCTTTATAATTTCTTGTTATTTTAAAAGTATAGACACTTGATTTTAAACCAGCACCTTCAACATTTATTTTAATGATATTTTCTCCAACTGCCAATTTTGAATCACTCATAGTATAATTAATATTATTTTCTGCTTCAATAATTGGTTCAAATTCTTTTATAGAATAATCGACAAAAAATTCATACTTATAAACATCAGGTTCAAATTCAAATATCGCTTTATCATACAAAATATTTTTTAATTTTGCTCTTCCTAAAGTTGGCAATATCTTATAGACACTTATTTCACCATTTCTATCCATAAGAGTAACTTCTAAAGTTTTACCATCTTCTAATAAAACTTTTCCTACATTATTTCCCCAAATATAATTAGTTGTATCATATTTTAAAGTTATTTCTAAAGGCGATGTTGGAATTAATATTTCTAAATCAACACTATTATTTTCATAAAATGGTGAAAAATCAATATCATCAGAATAAATAGGAAACACTACATCTAAAGGTGATGCTATTTTAGTTAAAGTTATTTTTGCATACCCATTTCCTCTTGTTCCAGTCATTGTTGCATCCCCATCATGAGTTGGAACTTTTTGATTTCCAGCTAAAGTTTCGGCATCAGTCAAATAATAATTTGGAAGGACCGAATAACCACTCGGAACATTTTCAGCACTACTTTGAGTCCAAACAAATCCTGAACCGCCACCAGCACCATGCCAACCAGAACCAGCTGAATTATAGCCGCCATACCAGCCGCCACCAGCACCAGAACCACCCCAAGTAGTATTTACATAATTAATAGTAGAGGGACTACAACTATAACCATAGCCAAATGCCCATCCTTTATTTTGAGTACCAGGTGCTCCATAACTATTATTATATCTAGTTCCAGTAACACCACCACCGTCACCACCATGTTCATTGGTTTCCATGCCGCCACCGCCACCGCCGCCAGCAACAATTACACGTGACAACAAAGAACTAGCATCATTCCATGCCCCGGAAACAAACCGCATATCAGTAGCACCACCACCACTACCAACAGGATCAGCAACATCACCTTTTTTCTTGTATCCAGAACCACCACCATTAAAAGTAGCAGAAGCTGTACAACCTGCAGTTATACAAGTTTTACCTTCTCCCCCAACATAAATATATAATTTATCCCCTTTTCTTAAATTAATTAAACCTTTTGAATAACCACCAAGACCACCTACTCCAGCAGAACCAGCTTGATGTTGACCACCACCACCAGCACCCCAAACTTCTAATTTATATTCTCCAGTATAAGGAGCAACAAATTCTTGATAATCCCCTGTATATGTATAATCAAATTTCACTTCTTCAACAGCATATACTTTAGTTGGTATAATAAGCGTAATTAAATAAATTATTAATAAATAAAAAGTACTTCGCTTCATAACTGCTCTCCTACTATTATCTATAATTTTATCACAATTAACATTATAGTTCTAGTATTCTTAAATAAAAAAAGAAGTATTTTTTTAAAACTTCTTCAATTTCTAAATATTTATTATTTTTTATCATCAAATCCACATGATAATTCAACTTTAATTTCATAATCTTTTTTACCATATGGTGATTTTGGATAAATTATTGCTCTTGTTTCATTTTTATCACATTCTTTTTTAGTACTAGTATTAATAAACTCTGCAACTTTATCTTTATTTTTAGAACTATTATAACGTCCTAAATTATCTAAATCAATTTTTACACCAATTTTTTCAAATTTTTTAACAAAATCAATTTTTTCTTTATCAGTTTTCCCAGTTGCATCATAATAGAAGTTTTCATAAAAATCTCGTCCCATTTCCATTAAAGATTTCTCTAACGATTTTTTATTATTACCACTTGCAAATACTACTACCCCAACAACTACAGCAATAACTACAATTAGTACACCCCCACCAATCAATAATAAATTCTTTTTATTCTTTCCCAAATCTTTTGCTTTTTCTAACAAATTTTTCATTACTTCTTACTCCTATTCTCTGTTCTAGAATGATTATACTAAAAAAAACAAATACTGTCTAGAAATTTTCAAAATTTCCTTCTAAATTCTTTATTTTTTAACTATTCCCAAAATTAAACTATTATCACTATATAGTGTATCATCAGTAATTTTTCCATCATATGCCACTAAATAAGTATCTTTATTATAATCATATAGAGCAATTTTCTCATATTCATATTTTTGAATAATTCTTTTTTCTTCCTTAATTAATTTATCTCTCGTACTATCATATAAAATAATTAATTTATCTATTTTAGAATCATACTTAACATCATAAATAATTACATCACCTTCCACAGTTGATTGAATAATTCTAATAAAACAACTTTTATTATTTTGATAGTTATCCATAAAATTACTTAATAATTCTTTATTATATACTTTACTAAATCCTAGTACTAAATCTTTAGTATCATCAATTTTATAATTACTATCTAACTCATCAATTCTTTTATAATTTTGAACAATTTCTGCATTATAAAATTTATTAAAATTAACATAATTATCTTTTAAATAATTAGCTATCTCCTCATAATTTTCTTTCTTAATCAAATTAATTCCTTTTTTAGTTTCTAAATAATAATTATCTTCCTCATTGTATAAATGAATAGTTAAAGTATTTTTAGAACTATCATAAAAATTGACAATTAAAGGTTTTTCTTTTTTAATTTTAGAATTATCTAAATTACTAAACATTCCACTAGTTATATTCTCTAATTCTTCTACCAATTCTTTTATATCACTACGACTAGAAATTGTTTTTTTAACTCCATCTAATTCTAAACCAATTCCTTCAATTTCCAAATACTTTGGCAATTCAAATTTCGTATTTCTTTTATAAGCCACTAAAACAAATAAACTAATAACCACCAATATTAGTATTATTATTAAACTTTTTTTACTTTTCATTTTACTACTCCTTATGTCCTATTATATAACAGTTATTTATAATTTTAAATGAAATTTTCTTAATTTATTAAAGATATTTTAGTTGTCTATTCTTAAATAAAAGATTATAATATAAATAACTGCTGGAATAGCTCAGTTGGTAGAGCAATGCCCTCGTAACGCATAGGTCGTAAGTTCAAGTCTTATTTCCAGCACCAGATTTGATTGATACTCGAAACTTTTTATTCGAGAGTAATAAATATTAACTAGAAGTACCGTCTAGTTTTTTATTATTTGAAAATAGAAGTGATAAGTCAAATAAAGAATTGCCATAATAACAACTTATATAACGATTCTAATATCACTTACATATTATAAAAGATGCATCTAAAGAAAAAGAGATGACTTTGTAAGAACTACGATTAACTGATTTAACAAGATATGCGGACGAAGATAATCCTAGATATCCCATACAAAACTGGATGAGAAATAAAGATATAATTGCTTATTTAGGTTTATGGGATAAATTTTTCAAAGGTGTCGAATTCGACGCATTTAAAATGAAGATGGCAATAATAAAGCTAAAATATCGCCAGAAAAGTGGATTAAAAAAACAAATGCAATAGGAATTATATCGATATAAGGTATGTATTACCATTATTATTTAGCGTATAGCATGTAACAGATAATTGATTTATTTTATAATAATTATTTTAAATATATTAAATTATGATAGAATAAATGAAACTGTGAAAAAATTATACTAATATTTTATAATATTGTTGTTAATTATAATTAAGTTTTAGAAAGTAGATGGTAACTATGTATGAAGAATTTACCGCATTTATAGTGCAATTAATAAATATTCACATTTGCTTAAAAAAAGATTTTGTATTAGAACTAATTGATAAATTTGATATTCCTATTAGGAAGTTAAACTATCCTAATAATAATCTTGATAATTTATCTATTTCTTTAAACTTTTATAAAAGTTTAAATTTAGAATTTTATAATATTATTAATCGAGGACTAAATAATCAAGATATTATTATATCTGATGATTTTAATTCTTTTGTTAATACTAGCAATGGTAAAACTTATATAAAGTTAATGGGAAATGATGGAGATCTTATTACATTAGTTCATGAATTTGCGCATTATATTGATCGTGTATCAAATCCTCATATAGTACCTGATAAATATTGGTTTTTGGGAGAAACATTTGCTTTTTACATTGAAAGAGAACTAGAAAAAAAGCTAGGACAAAAGTATGAATATCTATTTAAAATTAGAAAAAATAATCGTTTGTATGTAGAAAAAAATTTGTTGCAAATTATAAAATTAGCATTATATTATGAAAATGAATATTTAAAAAATGGGAAATTAGAATTAAAAGAAGAAGATTCTCAAAACATAAAAAAGATTATGAATATTGGAAATGATAATTTAATAAATTTTTGTTTGTCTTATCCTATTGCAAATATTATGTCATTATACTTAATAAATTTTTGCTCAAATATAACTAGAGAAGAATTCTGTAAATTATGTTTATCATGTGATATTAAAAAGTTTTTTAGAGATAATTGTCATTTAATTGGATTAGACAATAATATAAAAAATAGTGCTTTATAAATTAACTTTATTTGAGATGATGAACCATTTTAAGAATCCAGGAGCTATAAAGAAAACTTTTTATTTCATATAATTTCTACTTCAAAAGTAGTAAAATACGTTTGAAATTTATAATATACGCTATAAAATAAAGTCTTTTTTAACAAAACTATATTTTTATAAAAATAAATTTGAGTTTTTATTATTTTTTTTATACATTTATTTTCTACATGATATAATTACAAAAAGGAGTGATAATTTTGACAAAAGAAGGTTATAGTGTATGTATAAAAGATATTAGTCAAATTGTAAAAACTAAAAAACAACCTAAAAAAATATTATCTAATCTCTCACTTACTGTAAATAGTGGTGAATTTATTGCAATAGTTGGTTGCTCAGGAGCTGGCAAAACTACTTTAATGAATATTTTAAGCGGTTATAATAAACCAACTACGGGTAATATTTATATTAATGGTCACAATTTAAATCAAGAAGAAAAGTATTTTAAAGGAAAAATTGCTTATGTTCCCCAACAAGAAGTTTTAGATCAAACTTTAACTTTACAGAAGTCTTTAGAGTTTTCCATGAAATTACGCGTTCGAAATGTAACCAAAACTGAAACAAAAAGAACTATAAATCAAATTTTAGAAATTTTAGAATTGTCCCATGTTCGAAACTCTTTAATTAAAAATTTAAGTGGTGGCGAAAAAAAGCGTGCTTCAATTGCTACTGAAATGTTAAGTAATCCTCAACTGTTTTTATTAGATGAACCAACTAGTGGACTTGATGCCAATATTGAAAAGAAAATTGTTCATAAATTACGAGAAATATCTAATGCAGGTAAAACTATTATTATGACAGCACATACAGTTTCTAATCTTCATCTATGTGATAAAATAATTTTCATGGGTACTGACGGAAAAATTTGCTATTACGGGCCTTACAACGAAATATTTGAATATTTTCATGTTCATGAATTTGTTGAGATATATGATATTTTAAAAGAAGATACTGACTCTTGGTATCAAAAATATTTAAAAAACAATCAAAATAGCAGTAAAGAAAATTTAAAGAAAACTATCTTTCATCAAAATAAATCAGTTAATTTCTTTACTCAAACAAAAACTTTAATTAAAAGATATGCATCTTCTCTTAAAAACAACAAATTAATGCTTCTTTTACTTTTAGGTCAATCAATTATTATGGGATTTTTAATTTGTCTAGCTACAGAAAGAGATTCACTTTATAATCCAGTTTTAGCTTCCATGTTTTGCATTGCATTTACTATGGCAGCATCTTGGCTAGGACTATTTAATACAATCCAAGAAATTGTCAAAGAAAAAGATATGTTAAAAAAAGAATACATGAGTGGTCTCAATTTTACTGCTTATATCTTTTCTAAAATAATTATTTTTGCTTGTTTAGCACTTTATCAAGCCATTACATGTGTTTCAATTGTCTACTATCATCTTAATCCTCGGCCCTTAGATATTCTAGTAACTAAAACTTTGTGGGATTTAATCTTTAATTTTTTCTTAGTAGCTTTCTCAACCAGTATGATTGGAATATTTATTTCTACAATTGTTAAAGAAGCCAAAACTACTTTAATACTATCTCCTTTATATATGATGATTCAAATGATGTTCTCAGGTATGTTCATTCCTTTTACAAGTTTAACCAAAAACATTTCTTATTTTGTAATAGCAAGATGGGGCTACGAATCATTTGCAACTATCAGTAATTTATTAAAATATGGTGTTATCGAACCAAGCAAAAATTTCTTTCAATTTAAAAAAAATCATGTTTTAAATATTTGGTTACTCTTTTTAGGAATTTTTATCACTTTTTTAATTATAAGTATTATTGCTATCAAAAAAAATATTTTGGCAAAAAACACCAAAATAAAATCTTCTCATATTTTAAAACTTAAATAAATTTAAACCAATTTCTTCATCATAATATCTATCTACTACCCCATCAATAATTTCAATAAGCATTTCACAAGTTGCACTTACAACTGCTCTATTTAAATGCCCACCAAAAACCTGATTTAATTCATTTCCAGCACTCATATGAATATGGGTATAAAATTCTTTATTCATAGTATTAATTGTTCCAGTTAAAGAAACTATCTCAAAATCTCCTTGAAAACTTTGCGAATAATATTTCTTTTCATTAACTTTATAAACTCCTACTGTAAAATCTGCTAAAGCACCCAAAGCACTAACTTTAGCTAGCTTAATATTCTCTTTATAGCTAGTTTTTTTATATTTTCTAATATTTCTTCTCCTTTATCAATTCTCACTACAAAATAATTATTAAATTTTCTATATTCCATTTTTCTCCTTCTTTCTTTTTACTGGATGTCTAATCACTGTTTTAAGTCTACTTTCATCAACCCTTCTTGGATCACTTAAATATATTTCATGATGAAACCGATTATTTGAAATGTCTAATTCATAACCAGCATCTTCAATAAAATCATGCATTAATTTTATGGTTTTTAATTCTTCATCATAAGGCCCAACATGCATACATTGTACACAATCCCCTTCATCATAAGTAAAAAATTCTACTTTTTGATAGTTTTGTTTCTTTTTTTCAGTAGCTTCCTTAATTGCCCATTCAAAATCTTTTCTAGTCACAAAATCAGGAACTCTAATTACAGAAATAAAGTTTAAATCTTCTTTTCTTTGGTAATCTATTGACAAACTATTTTCATCCTGCCACCAAAAACCCTCTAAAGGAGGAACAACATACGAAAAATAACCATCAATTTTATAACTTCCTTTATAACTCATTTTAATAGTAAAAGCTATACTATATAATAACCCAATTGATTTTTTATATTCACTATCTTCTTCATTAGGATTTCCTTTACCACGAACAGCAATAAAATTCATTTTGGGAATCTTTACAATACTTGGAACACACTTCGGCAAATAAAATTCTTTATACTCTTTCTTATAATCAAACGCCATAATTTATACTCCTTTAAATTTATAAATTAAATATACCATACTATTATAAAAAATTAGCAATTATTTCAAATATTTTTCATATAATTTTTTATCAATTTCAAACTCTGGCAAACCCATACTTCCCGGAGCAACTTCATACTTATTAAATACAATCACAATGTTATTTTTACTATTAAAATAAAAATTTTGATTATCAGTTATTTCTTTAAATTCCTCATCACTTATCCCATCAATCCAATAAACTACCTCAATATTTTCTTGCATTTGTTTGCGCATTTGTTTTTTTATTTCATCACTAATAATAGTTTTATACTCCTTACTTCTAAATAAATCACTTAATAAAACTATTTTATTTTCCTTTTTATCAATATGATAATATTTTACATAACTATCACTACTAGCCATTATTTTTAAAACCATAATTTTTAATGTAAACCATTCTGAGTTATCTGTAACAACTTGATAATCTATTTTAACACTCTGATAATTTTCTTTACTAAGTTCTTGATAAAATTCTATAATTATTTTATCAGTAAACGATTCAATATCTTGATTTATTTCTTTATCAACTATTGAATAATCGTATAAAATTTGAGGAATATTAGTATCTATAGAAGAATTTTTCCACTCAAAATAATTACGAATAGGTAAAATATTTACTAAACTTCCTAAAATTGATACTTGTTTGATTGCCAACACTGATTTTGAACTAAAATTAAGAAATAAAAAAAAGAAAATTACTAAAATTAAACTTAAATATTTAATTGATTTTTTTAAATATCTCATAATTAATTTTATTAACTTTCACATTTTTTTAATACCAACCATTAATTAAATAAAAAATCTTAAATAACTATTTTTTATCTATTTTATTAAGACTTTTGGCTTGGAAATAATCTCCCATAAATTTTCCAGCTAGAAATAATAAACCAAAAGTACCAAATAGAAATATAAAATATAAAGTAGCTATCGGTGTTGATGTTTTAACTCCATCTGTATCAGCAAATAAACGTTCATTAGCTAAATAAGCTTTAACAGTTTTTCCTTGAGGATAACTATAAGTATTATGAGCATTTTCTAAACTATATTCTTTTCCTTTATACTCTACTTTTACATCATAAAAATTTGTTCTAGAACCAGTTTTTTTATTAATTACTTCCTTAGTTCTCGCACTCAAAACTTTTACATTTACTTCTTCGTAAGAAAATTCAGCATTATTCATTTGAAACCAAAGAAATACTGTTGCTACTAAAGCAATTACAAAAATAAGCCACCCAAGTCCCATTTTTCTCTTTAATCTTTTTAAATCATTATCTTCAATTTTTGGCATTTTTTATCTTCCTCTCTAATTTTAATTATACTTCAAAATATTTAATCTGCAAAGAAAAAATTATGTTATAATTACTTTAAAGAAAAGATAGGAATGATTTTAATGCAAGAAAAATACTTAGAATACGCTAATAATAAATTTGAAGGTCATGCTTTAGAAATAGTTAAAAATCAAATCCAATTATTCTACCAAACTACTTATCAAATTCCAAAAGCTAAATACCATGTTGGGGATTTAGTAAAATTAAAACAAGGCACATATATTCATGGCATTTTTGGTTACTTAGAAAACTTTGATTATACTATTCAAAATGGCTTTATTTCTACTGATTTTACTGGTATCAAAAGAGCAAATAAAATATCTCACTGTACTGGTATGTGGAAAATTAAAGATAATTGTTTATTAAAAGACTATATCAATTTATATAGTGGATTTACAATAACTTATTCAATTGGCCGCGGTCCTGATGCTAAAACAACTAGTAAGTTAATTCCTTATCACCAATTCGATGATTTTACAGAACAAATTAATAATGATGAAAAGATATGGTCTTATTGGGGTGAAAAAACAAAAGAAGTATCTTTTATTCCAAGTTTAGTTTCTAATAAAAGACAAATTGCTTTTATTCTTGATATGGATAATTTCGAAGCCCAAAAACTGCAAAAAAATGATTTATGGACTTTAAAAGAAGATGCTAATTTTTTTAAACCATTTTTAGATGAACGTTACTTTTCTAAATTTCTAGAAGAACGTCAAAATAGAACAGCTAGTACAACTGATCGTGAAACTGCTATTATTTTTGGTCTTCCTATCAATTTTGTAGAAGGAATATTAGTTGGTCGAAAACTAGAAGATGATGAACAAAGTTTAAAATATATTAAAGAAAAACTTCCTAATTGCTATATTTGTAATCTTGATGGATTAGTAATTAAATAAATTTAACATAGTATATTGTCAAAAACTTGTAAGTATGATAATATATTATTGTTAGTTTTTGGCGGGATAGCTCAGTTGGCTAGAGCGTCGCGTTCATACCGCGAATGTCGGGGGTTCGAATCCCTCTCCCGCTACCAATTTGAAAACAAAAAGGGGATGTTAGAAAATAAAAATTTATTTTCTTGACATCTTCTTTTATTTT
>CANRTI010000025.1 GCA_947642635.1 uncultured Mycoplasma sp.
TATAGTAAATCAAAAAAGTATCAAGTAATTGAATACATCTTTCATTTACTACCCGCTATTATACGTGATATAATTATATTAAAGGTAGTGGTTGTATGGAAAATGGAATCTTTTTTTCGATTACAAGTTTATTTTATAGTTTCTTAATAGTTATAGTATTTTTTAGTAAAGAAAGGATTAATACTATTGAAAATAAAATATATAAAAGATTAATTATATTTAATTTGTTTGGTCTTTTATATGAAATATTTGTAGGAACTTTTGCTTCAAAATATTTAGTTAATACACATTATAATCTAGGTATATTTTTATTAAAATTTATTTTGGTTTATTTTGTTATTTGGTATTCTACTTTTTCATATTATATTTTTATCATTTCAATTAAAGATCGTATTAAAAATAACTTTTTATTAAAAAAGGGAATAAAAAAAATAAAACAATTTGTATATTTGTTGTTTTTTATTAGTTGTATGTTTGTGTTCTTTTTACCATTATATTCTTATCGAGACGGTGGAGCTGCTTATGCATATGGTCCAGGAGCGAATTATATATTTATTATAAGTTCAATACTTTTTGCAACTTGGATTATAATTTTACTTATAAATTATAAATATATAAAATCTAAAAAATATTTACCTGTAATAATATTTATACTATTTGGATCATTAATTGTTTTAATTCAAAGTATTTATCCAGAATTAACTATTATTATTCCTGTTCAAACTTTTATTACATTTTTAATGTATTTTACTATTGAAAATCCGGATATGAAATTAATTAAAGAATTAAATATTGCTAAAGAACAAGCGGAAAGAGCTAATAATGCTAAAACGGAATTTTTATCAAGTATGTCACATGAAATAAGAACTCCTTTAAATGCAATTGATGGTTTTAGTCAGTTAATATTAGAAGAAAAAGATGTAAAAGTTATCAAAGATGAAGCTAGAGATATAATGGCAGCAAGTCAAAATTTATTAGAAATAGTAAATGGAATATTAGATATTTCAAAGATTGAAGCAAATAAATTAGAAATAGTGAAAGTTGAATATGAACCAGGTAAAATATTTGATGAATTAGTTAAGCTAACAAAAGCTCGAATTGGTGATAAAAGTTTAGATTTTAGAGTTAGTATTGCTTCAGATTTACCCGAATTTTTAAATGGTGATTATGTAAGAATTAAACAAATAGTTTTAAATTTACTGACTAATGCTGTAAAATATACTAAAGAGGGATTTATTGAACTTAATGTAAAAGTTGTCAAAAAAGAAAATGTTGCTAGATTAATTATTAGTGTTAAAGATAGTGGAATTGGTATAAAAAGGGAAAATGTAGATAGATTGTTTACAAAGTTTGAACGTTTTGACTTAGAAAAAAATATGACTATTGAAGGAACTGGATTAGGTTTAGCTATTACTAAAAAATTAGTTGATTTAATGAATGGAAAAATTGTTGTTGATTCTGTTTATGGCAAGGGATCAAATTTTACAGTAGCAATTGATCAAAAAATTGTTAATAAAGTTAAAGTTTTAGAACCAGAGATAAAAGAGAGTACAAAAATAAATATAAAAGGTAAAAAAATATTGATAGTTGATGATAATTTAATTAATTTAAAAGTTGCTTCTAGACTACTTTTAAGTTATAAAGTTGTTACAGAAGAAGTATCTAGTGGTTTTGAATGTTTAAAGAATATTGAAGAAGGAAAACATTATGATTTGATTTTGATGGATGATATGATGCCAAAAATGAGTGGAGTAGAAACTTTTAAAAAATTAAAAAAAATAGAAGGATTTACTACACCAGTTATTGCACTAACAGCTAATGCGATTTCAGGAATGAAAGAGAATTATTTAAAAGAAGGATTTAATGATTATATTTCAAAACCTATTGATAAAAAAGAATTAGATCGTGTGTTAAAAACATATTTAAAAAAATAACAGAGTAATAGATAAGTTATCTAGCCAACTCTGTTTTTTTGTTTAATTTTTTTAAAATATTTGATGAAAAATGACAACATTTGCTAAGGTTTGTCGAAAGTATTGCGAGATAAAAATTAATAATTATAATAGAGTGAACAACAAAGGAGAAAAAGATATGTATAAATATCGGAGATTACTAGAAGATATAACTTTTAAATATATTTTTGGTTATCAGAAAAATGTGCAATTTACAGAGTGGTTATTAGAAAATTTATTTAGTTTAAAAAATGGAAGTTTAAAAGGGAGAGTAATAATACTTAATAGTCCTAAGTTAGAGAAAATAGATCAAAATGGTTATAATTTAGAATTAGACATAGTTATAGAAGTAGCTAATAAAATAATAAATTTAGAAGCATATACGAATGGTTTTGATAAAACTAAAGCTAAGAAAAGTTTATTATATTTAAGTGCTCTTTTTGGAACACAGTTGCAAATGGGAAGTAGCTCTAGAAGAACTAAAGAAGTCCAGCAAATAAATTTTATTGAGAAAAGTAGAAAAGAAAGTGGAAATTATTTGTTGATGAAAATAGATGGTGAAAAAGAAGAGTTTGTAAAAGGGATGTTATCAGTTGATATATTGAACATTGACAGGTATAGTAAGTCCGGTTATAATAACAATGAAAATATGGAAAAGTTATTTAAGTTAATGGGAGTAAAGACAAGGAAAGAAGCAAGAGAAATAGTGAAAGGAAATAAGGTGTTAGAAGAGATGGAAGAAAAAATAGAAAGATTTACAAAAGAAGAATGGTTTCAAAAGATGTTTGGTATGGCAGCAACATATGAATTTTATATGCGAGAAGAGAGAGCAGATTTAGAAGATAAATTAGAAAAGACAGCAGAGTTAAAATTAAAAGAAGGGGCTAAACGAGAAAAAGTGGAAACTGCTAAAAATCTTTTAAATGATGGGATGTCTTTAGAGAAAATAAAAAAATATACAGGATTATCTAAAAGTGAGATTGAAGCAATTAAAATTTGACGTTTTTCTTTAAGTAAAGTATTGTCAAAAAACTTTTATTTTTAAACTTAGGTATGTTATACTTATAATAAGGATGGTAGAAGATATGAAGGATGTAAGTATTTTAACAGACAATGGAGTTAATTTAGAAAATGCTTTAGAACTTTTAGGCGATTTGAGTTTTTATGATGAAACTTTAGAAGCTTTTTTAGAAGAGAATAAAACAAGAGTTGCAAATATTGAAAAGTACAAACAAGAACAAAATATGGAAGATTATGCGATATTGGTACATGCTTTGAAAAGTGATGCCAAATATTTAGGATTTTTAGAACTTGCTGATATTGCTTATGAGCATGAGTTAGCTAGTAAAGCTAATAATGTTGATGAAGTAAATAAAAAATTTACTAAATTAGAAACAATGATTGATAAATACACAAAGATAGCTGAAAAATATTTAGGATAGGTGGTAAAAATGAAAAAAATATTAGTGGCAGATGATTCAAAGATTATAAGTAATATTGTTGATCGAGCTTTTCGAGATGAATATGAAATTTTGGTTGCTTTTAATGGGAGAGAAGCAATTGATATTATAAAAAATAATGTTGATAATTCTATTGTTGGTTTATTATTAGATTTAAATATGCCAGAAATTGATGGATTTGCTGTTTTAGATTATTTTAAAGAAAATAATTTGTTTAAAAGAATACCAGTTTGCATTATTACAGGTGATGTAGCAAAAGAAAGAATTGATCGAGCTTTTAATTATGATATTGTTGATGTTTTAGCAAAACCGTTTACTTTTGAAAATGTTCGAGAAGAAGTAGAAAAAATAATAAATTTGAATTCTATAAGATAAAAAAAATAACCGTTTGGTTATTTCCAGATTGTTGACAAACTACCTATTTTGAAATATTTAACTTTTTAATAAATTCAAAGTGGGTAAAAAAGTCTAAATAAGAGTAAATATTAGGTGCTTAATCCCTAAATTTGCTCTTTTTTTATACTTTTGTGGGAGAAATATAAAAGGCTGTGACAAAGCCGATTTAAAAAATCGACTTTGTCAACAGCCTGAAATAACCGTTTGGTTATTTTTTTTAATTACTAGTAGTAGAACTAGCATTATTAATAATGTTATTTAAATAAATACCATATTGTCTATTAAGTTCTGAATCAATTATCTTTGTATTATATAATTCACGATAATATTTTAAAGCATTAATTGATATTAATTTGTCTTCTGTTAATTTTTTATTTGCTAGGGTTTCTCTTATTTCTTCTTTTAAGTTTTCAAGGGTGTCTTTTTCTTTTGAAGCATTTCGATATACAACATGATATCCTAATTCAGTAGTGATAACTTCTTTGCTAAATTCGCCATCTTTTAATTTATATACAGCATCTAATAATTCATCATAATTACTATCTAAATCATTATAATTGATAAATCCTAAGTTACCATCTTTATTTTTAGTTGCTTCATCTTTAGAATATTCTTTTACTAATTTTTTAAATTCAGCTAATTTATCTTTTGCAGCATCAAGCTTGTTTATAACTTCGGTAGCTTTTGCTTTAGCAGCATCTTCTGCTTTTTTCTTATCTTCAGTGCTCATACTATCAGTAGCATCAGAAGGAATTAAAATTTGATATACTTCAACGTCTCCTTTAGATTCTTCGTTATAGTATTTTTCAATTTCTTCATTTGTTACTTCTTTTTTGGCATATTCTTCAATCGCATGACCTTCAATTGCATTAATATAAATTGCTTCTTGGTAAGCTTCAATAGTTTGATAACTTGTATTAGCTCTTAAGGTTTCAAGTAATTCTGCATCAGATGAATAATTTTGTCTTAAAACTTTGATATTATTTTCAGCAATTTTTTTGGCTTCTTCAATATAATCTTTAAATTCTGTTTCTAAAACATAATTATCAATTAAATTAACTGTAGCTTGTAATCCAAATTTGTCTTTTAATTCTTTGTATAATTCTTCAACACTTATTTTATGTTCTTCCTTGTCCTTAGCAAATGTTATAACAGCTTCTTCCCCATTTTTTAAAGTCGGTATTTTCCCACAACCACAAAGGGTTAGAAGACATATTAAACTTAATAAAATTCCTTTTTTCATTTTAAATCACCCAATATAATTATAACAAACTAAATAAAATAATACAAATAAATTAAGCACGCACATTTAAAAAGATTAACCATAAATTATAAGTGAATAGACGAAAAAGGAGGAGTGAACTATGAACTGTGGAAATAATGGATTAGGCGCTGCTATTATTTTAGTATTATTTATATTACTTATTATAATCGTAGGAGCTTTTATATAAATTTTTAAGATAAGGAGGTAAAAATATGGGATGTCCCAAAAAATGTGATGTAGAAGATAGTTGCCCAAAAAAACATAACAATAATAATTGCAATTGCGTTTTTATAATTTTAATACTATATATATTACTTGCTATAATAATTGGTGGCAGTATGATTTATTAAAGAGGCGTAAAGCTTCTTTTTTTATATAATAGTCAAAATATATTTATTAATGAAAAAAAGCAAGATGAGTTAATTAAAAAAATAATTGACTTATTTTTAATTATTATATATTATAGAGGCAAAGAAATTAGTAAGTTGGTGGGAATTTGGAAAAGTTAGTGGAAATTCCTGAAGAAGAACGTAATGATTTAAAATTATTGTTATTGTATTCTTCAGAAATATATGAAATTTATGGTGAATTAGCGGATTTTCCAAATGACGTAGCAAGATTAAGTGAAAAACTAAAAGAATTACAGAAAAAAGAAGAGGAAATTTATAAAAAGTATGCGAATAATTTAGTGAAGTTAACTTACATGGTGCGATACTTAGGACTGGATTTTTCTCTAAAAGATTATATTGAACAAATTAGAGAAGATAATAGTTTAATAATTGAAAGAGTACATAATCGTTTTTATGAGATGTATTTACAATATTTTATGAGTAATATCAAAAAAACTAGCGATTTTACTTCTAGTGGATTAATTATTTATGAAAAATATGTTGATTTTAGCATAGAATTAGAATTAACTAAGATAATTATAGAAAAAATCAATAAACAAATAGGATGTTTGGAGGATGAAAAACTTCTTCAAAAACTAAGACATTTAAAATATTTATTTCAAGCATTTTTCTCAGAGTTAGATAATAATTCAAAAGAAAGTTTAAATAGTCAATTAGCTAAGAAAATTAATGATAGTGATTGGAAAATGTCTAGTAAAGGAATAATGGATTTATTAATTAATCGCTATGTTTCTTTACTTGGAAAAACAAATCCAGTTTGGTTACAAAAATTAGGACAAATTATTATTAAAAGTGCTAGTGAGTTTTATGATGAATTAGAGATTATAGAATTAATGCAGATAGCTTCTTATAATTTAAGTTCAGAACTTTCTAATAAATTGCAAAATATATTAAGAGAAAAATTGCAAGATTCTAAAGAAAATTTAGATATTTCCGAAAATCTTTTATTTTTATTGAATAAGTTGTCCTTAATATTAGAAAAAATTTATCAAGTTTATGAATGGTTAGCATTATTGGAAATAAATGGTCAAAAAGATAGTTTAGAATATTTAGAAAAAATAAATGAGTTAAAAAACTTATTAAAGTATGAGAATGTTTTATACCAAAAAATTGGCTATAGTCCTAAATTAGCTTCCGATATTTTAGTATTTTTAATAGGGTATAAAGATTATACTTTATTAAATTGTTTACAAGATATAGAATTTAATAGACGAAGTAATATAATTGTTAATCGAATGGCTGAGCATTTTAATTTAATTGTTGAAACATGTCCATTTGAAGAGGAAATAACAGATGATGAAGACGATTTAGATTTGTTTGAAGATGATTGTTTTGGGGAATTACAAGAAGTGTTAGATGAAGTGTCTTATGAAGAAGAGGAAGAAAAATTTCTTCATAATTTCTTAGTTGATAATGCAATTTTAAATGATTTAAAAAGTACAATTTTGTATTTATTAAATGAAAGTATTTCACAAAACAGTAAAGAAGTTCAAGAATTTTTAATAAGAATGAAATATCTTATGTTTTTCTCTTTTAATTCTTTAGAAAAAAGTTTAATTGCAAGAAATTTTCAACTTCCAGAATTTTTATATTGGTATGCTTTAGCTATTTGTAAAAATTTACAAAATGATTATTATGGAGCTTATTATTTAGATTCTAAAAATGTAATTGCTAATGATATTTTAAATCCACAATTTATAGAATTATTTAATTTTACAAATGCTAATTTAGAAGAAGTGGACAACTATAGTATTAGTGTGATGATTTCAGTAATTTTACGAAGTTGTTTGTTATTTTTGGAAAAAGAAAATCAAAAAGTTGTTATTGAACGCATGAAACAAGAAATTTACAGTATAGAAAATTTAGATCCTAAATTAAAAGAAATTTTTGATAGGGTCTGGATTTTATTAGAAGATGATGATAGAAAACCAGCAATTTTATCGTTATCTTAAGTTTTAAATTTTTAATGGGGGATAGTAGAAAATGGATAAAAGATTATCGCAAATCAAATATAATGAAATTCTTTTTAAAGCAAGTAAATTAGATATGGAACAAATTGTTTTTGAAGATCAAAGAGTTTTAAAGGACGAAAAAGATGTATCTGAAGAATATGATTTTGGGCTTATTTTTGGTAATGCCTCAATGATATCTTTACGAGCAGATAAAGGAATTGAATTATATCGTAAGCAAATTGTAAGACGGTTAATAGTTTCTGGAGGAATAGGTTTTTTGAATACTGATAGAATAGTTCCAGAAGCTGATAAAATGCAACAATATTTGTTAGAAAGAGGAATACCAGAAGAAGATATAATTGTGGAACGTTTTTCTAGAAATACTGTTGAAAATATTCAAAATTCTTTACAAATATTAAATAGTCGTTATGATAATGTTGAAAAAATGCGCTTTGCTTTAATCACTTCTGATTTTCATGTTCGAAGATGCTTAGGATTATTTGAAAAACAATTCGGAAAAAAAGAAAATGTAATTGGTTGTGGAGCTTTAGATGGTGTGAATGATATTCAACATTGGTCAAATTCTTTTAATGGAAAAAGGCATATTTTAATTGAAGCAATGATGTTATGTATGTATGCAAAACAAAATCGTTTAGATGATATTGAAATATCCAATCTAGCGTTTCAAAGAGTGAGAAACCGTTTTAAATAATAAAAAAATATCCAAGAAATAATCTTGGGTATTTTAATTTGCTGGTAGAGTAGGAAGAGGTTCTATTTTAATGGAACTATCATAACTTTTTAAAACATTACTAAATTCATTATAAACACTTTCATAATCTTTTAAATATTTTTCTTCCATTTTGCTAAAAGGGATTACTAAATAATCATTTTTGGCAATTGCTGGATTATAAAAGCGATATGTATAGTTTAAATCTGCACCAATATTATCTATTTTAATAGTAGTAGCATTGTTATTAGCTGTATCAACAGTTTTGGTTATATCAAGTGTTCCAAACATTCCAATAACTCCTACTTTACGTATTCTAGCTTCTTCAGCACCCATTTGATTAGAAATGAAATTACCAAATGAATAAAAAACAACAGTATCATCAATCCACTCCCAAGGTTCAATACAATGTGAGTGATTACCTAAAATAATATCAACACCATTATCAGCTAAAAATTTAGCTTGATTTCTTTGTGTTTCAGTTGCAGTTTGTTGGTATTCATTTCCCCAGTGCATAGCAACAATTAAAACATCAACTTTATCTCGAACTTTTTCAATATCTTTTTTTGCTTGTTCTTCGTTAAAAACATTAACAACATAAGAATCACTATTGGGAACAGGTATACCATTAGTTCCATATGTATAAGATAACATCGTATAAGTTATACCATTAGCTTCCATTATTTTGAAATTTTCTCGATCTTCAATACTACTAGCCATTCCTGTTGCTAAAATATGATCTTTACTTCGCCACCAACTAGCACTTTTCTTAGCACTATTAACTCCTTTATCCATTGAGTGATTAGATGCTAAAGAAACTAAATTAAAACCAATATCAATCATATTTTGACCATACTGACTAGGAGTATTAAAAACTGGATAACTACTATATTGAACAGTATCATCCGATATAGTTTCTTGATTGTAGTATTTAATATCATAATCTTTAATTTTTTCTTTAGTATAAGTTAGCATACTACTAAAATCATAACTACCATTATTATAAGCAGCTTTATATAAAGGAGAATGAATTAATCCATCCCCAGTTGCTATCAATTTAGCAGTATAAGTTTTAATAGGGTCTTCAGGTTCTTTATTCTTATCTTTATCTTTATTTTTATCAATTAAATTTGGATTAGCATTGTTACTAGTTTCATTAAATATAAATTTATAAGCTACAAAACTACATAAAATAATTAATAATAAACTAATAATCGCAATATTTCTTTTTACTTTTTTTCTTATTCTAGCCATTTTATTTTAAAACCTCATAAACATCTTTGACATCTTGAGTTGCTCTTAGACCATGATTAGGCATTAAATGCATATGATAATGTTTGATTTTTTGACTATTACCATAATTAACACAAACGCTTAATTCTTTGGCATTTAATTTTTCCATATTTTGTTTAATAAATTTTTTAGCAATTTCATTAATATGTAACACTAAATCATTAGGGATATCCATTAAAGTATCATAATGAGTTTTAGGAATAATTAAAGTATGACCATCAACATTAGGATAGGCATCCATTATTACTACTACTAAATCATCTTCATATAATTTATAAGATGGTATATCACCGCGAATTAATTTGCAAAATAAGCATTCCATTTTTATCACCAAGTTTATTTTATCAAACAATATTAATAAAGTCTATGAAACGCAATTTAATTAATTGGATTTTAATGTAATCTTAAGATATTATTGACTATTTTTGACAAGTATCATTAGTTTAATTAAGAAAAATTTATTGTTTAAAATGTTTATAGTTTATTTTCCTAAAAAAATGGTGCTCAAAATAACTCTCTATGCATAAACTAAATTAGGGAGTGATAAATTTGTCTAATTTTAGAGAAATTGTAACCAAAGCTGTAATTGGAAAAGCCAAAAAAGCAAGCGGGAATAATTTTACAATCGAAACCGAAGAAAGACCAAATACAGTTTTGGGGTGTTGGGTAATTAATAATACTTTTAATGGTCAAAATAATAATGGTAGTGTTTTAGTAACTGGTGCTTTTGATATTAATGTTTGGTATTCATATGATAATGATACTAAAACAGCTGTTAGTACTAAAAGATTTAATTATTCAGATAAAATGAATGTACCACTTAAAAATGATACAGTTTTAGATAATAATTCAGAAATAATTGTAAGAAGTTTAAAACAACCAACAGTTACTAATGTCAAAATTAATAATGGTTTTGTCGATTTAACAGTGGAAAAAGAATTGGGTGTAGAAATAGTTGGAAATACAAAAGTAAAAATAGCTGTTGAAGATCTTGATGAAGATTATGAAGAATTGATTGATGATGAAATTGAAAATGCTATTGATTCTATAGATGAAGAATATTTAGATAATAAAGAAGAGTAGTCAACCAAAAAACGTTGACAGTCATAGATTTGTTGTGGTATATTAGTGGTAGTAACAAAGGAGGCAAATTATGGCAGTTAAATTGAGATTAAAAAGAATGGGTTCTAAACAAAAACCATTTTACCGGATTGTAGCCGCTGATTCTCGTAGTCCAAGAGATGGACGTTTTATTGAAACAGTTGGAACTTATGATCCAATAAAAGGTGCTGATAAAATTACTGTTGATGAAGAAAAAGCTTTAAATTGGTTAAAAAATGGAGCTGAACCTACTGATACAGTTAAAAATATTTTATCTAATGTTGGAATTATGAAAAAATATCATGATTTAAAAAGTAAAAAGAAATAGTAGGTAATTATGGATGTAGTAGAATTTACTGAATATTTAGTAAAAAGTATTGTTAAAGAACCAGATTTGGTAAAAGTATCTTTATTTCAAGCAGATGAAGATATTAATATTTTAGAAATACTTGTACCTGAATCAGAAATGGGAAGAGTAATTGGAAAATCAGGAAAAATGTCTTTATCAATTCGAACATTGATTCAAGCTTTTGCCGCTATTCATAAAATGCAAAAAGTAAAAATTAATATTGATTCATTTTAAATGATTTGTTGGGTATTAGTTATCCAACTTTTTTTATTATAAATAAATTGCCTACACTAAATAAAATAACAATCTTATATTATATTAGGGTGTTTTTTATGATTGATTTTTATGTTAATGCATCAGTTTATGTGCAAGTTTTTATTGCTACTTTATTTACTTTTGGGATAACGGCTATGGGGTCTTCATTAGTGTTTTTCTTTAAAAGAGTAAATGGAACAATTTTAGATGCGATGATGGGACTTTCTGCTGGAGTAATGATTGCAGCTTCCTTTTTTTCTTTATTAAATCCGGCAATTAATAATGCAACTTCTTTGGGAATGAATGCTGCTTTAGTTGTATCTGTTGGTTTTTTAGTCGGGGGAATTGTTTTAGTTATTGGTGATATTTTATTTGAAAAAATGCTAAATAAACGTAAGAGTAAAAATATATCGGGAATGAAACGAAGCTTAATGTTAATTTTTTCCATTACATTACATAATATTCCAGAAGGTTTAGCAATTGGTGTAGCATTTGGTTCTTTATCTTCTGGTAATGGAGCAACATTATTATCAGCATTCATGTTAGCGGTTGGTGTAGGTATTCAAAATTTTCCAGAGGGACTTGCTGTTAGTCTTCCACTTCGAAGAGAAAATTTTAGTCGTCCTAAAGCTTTTATGTATGGAGCTCTTAGTGGGATAGTAGAACCAATAGCAGGATTATTAGGATGTTTTTTAGTAATTTATATTCAAAACATTTTACCATTTTTTCTGGCTTTTGCTGCTGGAGCAATGATTTTTGTGGCAGTAAGTGAATTAATTCCCGAATGTCAAAAAAATAAGCGAAAAAATTTGATGTCATTATTTATTATTCTAGGTTTTGTTATAATGATGTTGTTAGATGTGGCATTAGGTTAAAATAGAAAATATATTTGATTATTCTTGTTTTACTTAAATCTTTTCTATTGAACAAAAAAGTTAAATAAGATAAAATTAAAATAAGGTGAATCAAAATGGATAAAAGAGGTTTTACATTAGTGGAGTTACTGGCAACAATTATAATTCTCGCTTTAATTATGGTGATTGCAGTTCCAAGTATTAATGGCGTATCACAGATGATAAGAGAAAAAGCGCGTGAAAATGTTGTTAAAAATATTGAAAATAAAGCTGCAAAATATGCTTTTGACACTGGTAAAACCTTAATTTTTGTGGAAGAATTAGTTAAAGAAGGGTATATTTTAGGAGATAATAATACCGATTTTATAAATGATCCAGTTAATAATCAAAAAATGAATTGTAATGTTGTTGTTTCTACTAAAAATGGTAGTCATTATAAAGCAAAATTGATGGAAAAAGTTTATGAAACTAATGGTGTTTGTGATTTAAGTAAGTTTTCAGAAGAGTTTGGAGAAATTAATATAGAAGTTTTAAATGATGGTGTAAGAGTAACTAATACAAATAAGTGGTTAAAAGGAAGTGTTAGTTTAAATGTTTATAGTAATAATATATTAATCGATTGTTTAGTAAATAAATGTTTATGGACTAGTAGTAGTGGTTTAAATATCCAAGGGGTTGATCAAATTAATGTTGATAATATACATACATTAAATAGTCGATATAATTTTCAAATGAGTACTTATCAAGATGGCGAAGTTAAAAGGTATAATGCAAGTGTTAATTTAATGATTGATAATGAAGCGCCAGTTATTGATGAAGAAAATATTATAATAACTGATCGTTATATAAATACTAGTTATAAAATAGTGACAATAAATGCTAGTGATGGTAAGGGCTCAGGAATAAGAGATTATTATATGGGAATAAATAATGGTGAGTCTTGTCTTAATAGTGAAATAGTGTATCAAACTAGTAATATATTTAATATTACTAAAAATGGTAATTACTTAATATGTGTTAGAGATAATGTGGGAAATATTAGTGATTATAATATTAATATAAATAACATTGGTTAATAGATTATTGTAAAAATAATTGCTTTCCAATTGACATTAAATAATTATTATTGTAAGATTATTTTATAAGGATAGAGGTGAATATAATGAAAACTTTGAAAGAAAGAAGAGGTTTTACATTAATTGAGTTATTAGCAGTTATCGTTGTTTTAGCACTAGTAATGGTACTAGCAGTAACAACTATTTTACCTTATATGACTAAGTCTTCTAAAAATATTTTTGCAACCGAAGCTAATGCTGCTATTTCAGCATCTTCAGATGTTTTGTCTTTAATGTCAATAAATCAAATACAAAAACCAGCTACGGGAGCAGATTATAATGAAGTTAAAGTAGGTGAAACTACAACATATTGTTTTAGTTTAAAACAATTAGTAGATTTTGGAATTTTAAAATTAGATAAAAATGATGTCTCTGGTCCTAATGCAAAATATGCTGGAAGAGTTAATGTTGTAACAACAGATTCTAGTAAAGCATATACTTATCAAGTTAAAATGCATAATGAGGATTTATATGTAGATAAATCTGGAGGCACAGTTAAAACTGATAGTGATGATGTAAAAGATTATGATAAAAATAATGCTGGTGGTTTAGGAAGTTTTGATTGTAGCAATTCTTAAAATGTAGAAAAAGGTTGGATATATGAATAATAAAGGTTTTACATTAGTTGAATTATTAGCAGTTATTGTTGTTTTAGCCATGGTAATGGTGTTAGCAATGACAACTGTTTTGCCTTATATGAATGATGCTAGAGAAAATGCTTTTCGAATTGAAGCAGGAAATTTTGTAGATGCATCTGCTGATGCGATGGAATTATATTACTTAGGGAAAGTGAAATTTGATAACAACAATAATAGCTGTATCAATGATACTGGTACTAAAGCTTGTTTTACAGTTAATAAATTAGTTGATTTGGGACTTTATACTGGTGATAAAGAAACTTTTCAAGGTAAAGTTATGTTAGATTTGACTGATAAGAAAAATGTACAATATACAAATTATTTTAAGAAAAATGATGAATTTCGATTTGTGGGATTAAATTATCGTGATTATAGTAAAAATGGTACAGTAAATAGTGAACCATGGCTTGATGAATATAATTCATGTAGTTGTAATTAATAACTAAAATTTTAGTTATTATTTTTTTTGTCAAAATATGTTTTTTTATTCTCAAAATAATTGACTTTAAATATAATTTATTGTAAATTATTTATAGGATAACATAGCAGAATGTTAACATAGAATTTTGGATTGTTAGGAGAAGGAAGTATATGAAAAAATCAATTAAATCAGGGATTGGATTATTAATATCTATAATGCTTTTGACAGGTTGTGGTAAGTCACATGCTGCTGATGCGATTAAGGAATTTTCTGTGCATTTTGATACTGCTGGAGGAAGTGCAGTGCGTAGTCAATTAGTTGTTGATGGAGAAACAATTAATGTGCCAAGTGATCCTTCTAAAGAAGGATATACTTTTAATGGTTGGTATTTAGATGGGAAAAAATTTGATTTTTCTACACCGATAAGTAATGATATTAAATTAGAAGCAAGATGGATAAAAGGAAGTACTTATACCGTAAGTTTTAAAGATGGCAGTACAACAACTACAAAAGCTGTAGCAGTTAATGGTGTTGTATCAGAACCAGCTGAACCTACTAAAGATGGTTATGTTTTTCTAGGTTGGTATAATGGAAATACTAAATATGATTTTAGTTCCAAAGTTAATAAAGATTTAAGTTTAACAGCTAAATGGGAAAAAATTGGTGGTTCTGAAAATAGTAATGAAACTAATAATAACAAACCAGGAAATACAACTAATACTGGTAATAAGGGAAATGGTAATAGTACAGTAAATAATAGTAATAACAATAATAGTTCTAATAATAACACTAATAATCAAAGTGATTATAATAAAGAAGTTAGTTTTGTTGTTGAGCATTATCAAATGAATTTAAATGGTGGTTATGATAAACCAATTGAAGTTGAAAATTTTAAAACTTTGAATAATTATGTTGTTGTTCCTAAAGTTAAAAGTTATGTTGGATTTACAGCTCCAGTACCTGAGACGATAACAGTAACTGAGGGAAGTAATATTGTTGTAAAATATTATTATACAAGAAATAAATATACAATAAATGTAAGTGCTGATCCTGGTTTAGAAGTAACTGGTAGTGGTGATTATTTTTATGGTCAAGTAATTAATATTAGTGCAAAACCACTGGCAGGTTATGATTTTGCTGGTTGGGATAATGGTACTAAAGATGCAACATTTAGTTATACTGTTGGAACTATAAATATGAGTTTTAAAGCTCTTAGTACACCACATAAATATACTGTTAAATTTGATGCCAATGGTGGAGTAGGAAGTATGGCAGATATGGAATTTGTTTATGGAAATACTGTTGCTCTTAATAAAAATACATTTATTAAAAAGTTTATGATAACTTATAATATTGATGGTACTAAAACGCTAGATGAAGAAGCTTTGGCAGAGTTTAAAGGTTGGTCAACTAGTAAAGATGGAAGTACTGGTTTATATCCAGATTTAGGTAGTGTTAGTAATTTAACTTCAGTTGATGGTGGGGAAGTAATACTATATGCAATTTGGGATAGAGCTGTTACAGCATTAAACATGGATGTAAAAAGAGCTGGTTATACATTAGTTGGTTGGAGTACTGATGGTAATAAAGATAATTTAATTAGTAATTTTGATAAATATGAATTAAATCAAGATGTTACTTTATATGGAATATGGGATGTTATACCAATTGTTGAAAATATTAATTTTAGTAGTGTTTGTAGTGATTCTTTATGCCAAAATCCGATTAATTTAGATATTTTAAAACAAGGAGAAGATACTTTCTATTTAAGAATTCCAGTTGGAACTTATATTGATTTAAATTCAATTAATTTTAATTTTAATACAGAAGTAGAGTTAAATTACAATACTGTAAGTGATAGTAATTATTTAGAATTTATTCCAACTGTTAGTAATCGTGTTTCACTTGGTAGTCATGTTTTCAATTTAGTAACAACTGATAATAAAAATTATCGTAATTTTATTCCGGGAACAACAAATATTTATGAAATAAGTGATTTTATAACTTGGTTAAATGGTCGTAAGATTGGAATTGTTGAAGGTTTTGCAAAAGATAATAATAATGAATTTACTTCAAAATATGTTACTTCAACAGTGAAGAAAAATGGTGTTTGGTATATTTTCTTTAATAAAGTGGATACAGATTATGTTACTTTAACTTATAAAAATGGTGATAAAACAATTGGAACAATTGAAGTACCAATGGGCTCTATAATGCCTGAAGTTGGGGATTATGAAATAGTAGGATATAATTTTAATGGTTGGTATATGTTAGATGAAAATAATAATCAAATTCCAGTTAATTATGATTTAATTATTAATGAAGATTTAACTATTTATGGTGATTATACTGAAAAAACTGATGTAGATACAACATGGTATGATAGTAGTTTAACAACTTTTGTCTTAAATGATTTTAAACAATTAAATGGTTTAAATAAGTTATTAAATGAAGGTGTTAGTTTTAGTGGTAAAACAATTAACTTAGGAAGTGATATTGATTTAGCCAACTTAAATTGGCAACCAATAAAAGGATTTAATGGAATATTTGATGGTCAAAATCATACAATAGCTAATTTAACAATTAAAGATCATACTCATAGTGCAGGTTTCTTTGAAAGTTTAGATAATGCTACTGTTAGAAACATTAAATTTACTGGTGTAAACATTGATAGTCCTGTAGCAGATGGCGTTGGTGTTTTAACTGGTAGTGCTAATAAAGTAACTATTGAAAGAATATATGTTGCGGATATAATTAATTTAATTGGAAAGTCAAAAGTTGGGGGCTTAATTGGCGAAATGACTGATACAGGAAATACTTCAAAGATAACAGAATGTGAAATAGGTAGTGGTACAATTACAGCCCATAGTGGTTATTTAGGGGGTATTGTAGGATTATCTAAAGGATATAAGTCAGCTATTTCCAATATAATTGTTAATGCTAATTTAGTTAATTTAGGTGGCGATGAGTCATTTACTAGTGGTATTATTGGTTATCATGATGGAAAACAATTAGCTTTAAGTAAATTAATATTTACTGGAACATTAAAGAGTGATGCTACTAATCCAGTTGATGAGTTATATGGTATCTATCAAGCAAGTAGTAAACCATTTATAGGTAATTTATATTATATTAATGGTGAAGGTGATGGACATAAAGAAAGTGCTGAAACATTAAAAAATGTTACAACTTATTCAAGTTTTGATGTTACTATATGGCAATTAGTTGATGGAAGTTATCCAACATTAAAATGGAAAAATAATTAAAAAAATAAAAGGGGCTGTAATGAAATAAAATAATTTCATACAGCTTCTTTTAATTTGTTTA
>CANRTI010000026.1 GCA_947642635.1 uncultured Mycoplasma sp.
AAGGATTGGAGAGCTTTTGCTTTCTTACAACTGTCAAACTCAGGATTATATCATACTAAAAATAATTATTAAATAAAAAAACTTCAGGATTATTTAAAAATAAATATTTCCCTTAAGTATTAGGATCATTTTGGGACTATGTACTTCTTTATTTTAATTTATAAAAATTTTTCTAAGCATTTTTATTTTTAATAAATGCTAAAATTTGTTGGTTATACAACTAATAGTCAGAGGTCCTTTTTAATTGTTAAGATTTTTTTGTTAAGAAATGGATGTGGAAAATAAAATGGATTTAATTAGAAAAATTGAGATTGAAAATGGTTGTTATTATTTCAAATTAGGGAAAATATTAAATGAACGACATATTAGTATTAATAAATTAATGCGGGATACTGATACGGATTTTAAAGTTATTAAAAGATTAATAACTGGGGAGTTATCAAAATTAGATATGATTGTTTTAGCAAGATTTTGTAATTATTTAAATTGTTCAATTAAAGATATTGTTGACTATGAAGAAGTAAAAAGTACAACAAAAGTATAATATTTTTTCCAGTTTTGCTTTTTTATGTGTTACAATATTTTTAGGAAGTGAATTATGGAATATAATGTAATAAAAAATGCTGATTTGATTATTAAAAAGTGTCCTTACTTAGTTCAAAATCCTCATAAATATAAAAATAAATGGAATGATTTATTTGGGAATAAAAATCCAATCAATTTAGAACTGGGAATGGGACGTGGAGAATTTATTATTAAAATGGCGGCAGAATATCCCAATATTAATTTTATTGGCTTAGAACTATATGCATCACAAATGGTTAAAGCTACAGAACGATTACAACATTTGCAATTAAAGAATATAAAATTAATAAATGCTGATGCTCATGAAATTAGTGAAATTTTTGGTAAGGAAATTGATACTATTTATTTGACTTTTTCAGAACCTTGGCCTAAAAAACGCGATGAAAAAAATCGTTTTACTCATGAAAGTTATTTAAGACTTTATGATAAAATTTTTAAAAGAAATAAACATATTATTTTAAAAACTGATAATAAAGGATTATTTCAATATTCTTTAGAAACTCTATCGCAATATTGGTATTCTTTTAAACGAGTTAGTCTGGATTTACATCATGATGAATTACCAATAAAAAATATTATGACAGATTTTGAAACTCAATATTTTAAAGAAGGACGTTCGATTTATTATTTAGATGCTGAATTTAAAGATTAAATAAAGGAATAATTTTTAGTTATTCTTTTTTAATACTTGAATTTATTTTAATATTTTTTTCCAATAAAAAAGCATTTATGCTTCATAAACGCTTACTTTCTTTTTATCTCTACCTAATCTTTCAAATTTAACAACGCCATTAATTTGACTAAATAAAGTATGGTCTTTTCCCATGCCTACATTAGTACCTGGATAAATTTTAGTTCCTCTTTGACGATAAATAATTGAACCAGCAGAAACAGTTTGTCCATCACTAGCTTTAGCTCCTAGGCGACGACCAGCTGAATCACGGCCATTTTTAGTAGAACCTTGAGCTTTAACGTGGGCAAATCTTTGAATATTTAACTTAATAAATAACATATCTTTACTCTCCTTTACTAATTTTAATATTATTAGGATATTGTTTAACTAATTCTTCTAATAAAGAAAACATACTATCAATTAATTTTAAAGTAATTTTATCTTCACTTAAAATAGTAATTTTTAAGTCTTTTTGATCTTCAACTAAAAGAGCTTTAGTATTAATAGATAAAATACCATTAATAGTTGTGTAAATAATACTAGATGTACTAGCACAAACAATATCTTTACCATAATCATCATAGTTAGCATGTCCTGTTACTATAATAATTTTATTTTGATAATTAATTTTAATCATAACTACTTATTAATTTTTTGAACAACAAGTTTTGTGTATGGTTGACGATGACCTTGTTTTTTACGATATTTCTTTTTAGGTCGATATTTGAAAACCACGATTTTTTTGTTTTTACCATGTTTTTCAACAAGACATTCTACTGAAGCTCCTTTAATAATTGGATTTCCAGCTACACCATCTACAAACAATACTTCATCAAATTTAACTGTTTTACCAGCTTCAACATTTAATTTTTCAACATAAATGATATCGCCTTCACTAACATAATATTGTTTGCCACCTGTAGTAAATACTGCTTTCATTTCATACCTCCTTATAAATTATTTTTTGATTTAAGTCGCGCCTGGAAGGTGTTTTTTAAAACTTAGAACCTTTTTAGTGCGGTTTTTAACGAAATGACTTAAAAACATCTTAAATTTTATCAAAAACTAGGTGATTTGTCAATTATTCCTGCTTTTTTTTAAGAAGATGATTTAAGTAACTACCCTTTTATTTATTGTAAGTTTGTAATATTTTATTTTTTTCATTAATATAGTGATCATCTTCTTTAAAATAATGATAAACTTCTTTTTTTAAATTCTTAATATTAGTAGTATGGTTATCAATTTTTTTATATTCTAAATTGTAAAGACATCTTTCTAATAAAAAGCGATTGTGCAGATACTTGTAGTTGTGAAAATAAGAAATTATTTTATAAATTAAAAATGTAATTATGAAATAGTTATCTAAATGATAATAATAATTAATTAAAAAGAAGATGATTAAAGTAATGATTGACAAAATGGCATTGATTAAATAAGCTTGGTGATAGGAAAATAATTTTTCTAGAAATAAATGGACTATTTGATTACCATCTAAGGGAATAATAGGAATTAAATTAAAAATGATAAGAAGAAAATTATATTGCATTAAAAGATTATATGTAATGGGATGTATAAGTGATTGGCAAAAAAAGATAATGGTAATAAAAAGTATTTGACTTAAAATACCCCCAATACTTATAATGAGGTCTTTCCTAATACTAGAATTAATTCTTTTATTGATTGTTGTAAAACCACCAAACGGTAAAATTTCAACTTTGATTATTTCATAACCAAATAATTTAGTAAAAAAGATGTGTCCTAGTTCATGGATAAAACAAATAATAAATATTAAAAACATATTTTTTAAATAACCAGATAAAGCACACAGAAAAAGAAATACATAAGTATAAGAATTAATATGAAATTTATTGTAAATATTCTTCATAATTTAAGTATGAATTATCTTTTTCTAATACTAAATATATGTAATCATTAGTGGCTTCTCCTATTAAAGTATCTTTTTCTAAGTAATCATAAAGATTAATATTAGTATTACTTATACCACCATACCAGTAATCAATACCATCATTTCCTTGAATTATAACTACATTACCATAGTTATCTTTTTCACCAATGAAAACGACAATTCCTCCATATAATATGGAAATAGGCGTTTTTTTACTTACACTTATTTTGACACCATCTAAATATTTTTCATATTTATTTTTAATTAGTTCACTACTACTCATCACCATTTCACTATTATTTTTGTTGATAATATCAGGAATTATTTTACCAAAATTTTTTTGATACCAATTATTAAACTCAGTAAATTTAAGTGAATCTTTAAAAACATATTCTTTGACTAAAAGTTTATTTTGGCTATTTATTTTGGCAAATATACAAGTACTAATAACTAAAATAATGGCAAGAAGACATCTAGTTATTAAGTTTTTTAAATATTTAATTAATTTTTCATCATCTTTTTTTTGATAGTCGCTATAACGTTTATGATTTATTGTAGTATAATCAAAAGAATTCATCTAATCACCACTTAATTATATGAAGAAAATGATAAAATTATTTAAGAATTATTTAGTATTTCTTTCTCGTTTTAGAATTATGGCATCTCGATCGGGATACAGTGGATTTTCAATTGGTAGTTCATGAACTTCTAAACCTTGTAAATCTTTAAGATAAACATCAGATGAATCAAAAAGTTCATATTCTGGATTGTAATCAAAAATATATTGTAGAAATATTTGAGAGTTAGGATTAGTAATAGGTGATAAACTATCAAGATATGCTTTTAATCTTTCATAATCCCAATTTTCACCCCAAACATTTCTCACAAAATCTAGGCAATTAGAAAGGCACAGTAAATCATATTTTTTAGAAAATTGTTTACCAATATTAGTAGCATTTGCTAGCTGAAAAGAAATATTACTTTTTAGCAAATTTTGCCGCATTTTATTATAACTAGCTGCATTTTTTAAATAGTCATAGTGTTTAAGACAATAATCAAAAGGAACATTTAAAATACCTAATAGATGCATTAAATTTATTTTAGTTCCTAATACTGGTTGAATATGCCAATTATAATCAACTATTCTTTGCCAAAATTCTCGATATTGGAAATCCATTGCAGGAATAGCATCCATAATTATTTGAGATATTAATTCATTAATATTGCCATTTTCTATTTTTTCGCAGCAAAATATTTGTATAATATGGCAAAACATTTGGTAGTCATAACGTAGTATTAAAGCTTTTTTTAAACCAAAAGCATATTGTTCAGCAAGTAAGTTAACATCAAATGTGTCAATTTCTGTTACACCTTTACTTAGTAGAGAAAATACTTGATCACCACTTCCAGCAATAGTTAGAGTTTTTTCATTACCATTTATATTAGCAAGTCTTAGATAACTCATAATTTTTTCATTAGAAAATATAAAAAATTTAGAAGTAGGTCTACTCGTCCAAAAAGATTCTAAAATTTCATTATTAAAAAGTTGGACATCAATTATACTTTTAACTTCTTGAAAAACTTCATTCATTATTATTTACCTCTTTTCAATATTATCGCATCCGATATAGTATATATACTATTTTGGCAAGGAAGTTCGCGAATTTCAAATCCTGTCAATTCATTTAAAACTACAGATCCATCTTGAAATAATGGTGCCAAGTGATTATTATTGCGCATACGATATTCAAAAACATATTTTAAATATAAAATTCCCTCAGGAGTTAATAAATGTTGGATGCTTTTTAAATATTTATCTAATTCTATATATCCCCATTTTTGCCAATATTGGAACATAAAATCTAAAATATTTGAAAGTAAAACAAAATCGTATTGGTGGTGATAATTTTTCCCTAAATTGATAACATTAACGTTTTGAAAAGAAATATTACAACTTAACAATTTACTTCTTACTTGTTCATAACTTACTTCATCTTGTAAATAAGGACTATTTTGAATAGAAAATGAAACTGGAATACAACAGTTAAATAACATCGGAAATAAACTAAATTTAAAATTTTGGCCTTTTTGAATTTGATGATTATAGTCAACAATTTGAGACCAAAAATCACGATATTTCTGTTCCATAAACGGTAGAGATTCCAAAATAATTGTATGAACTGTTTCTGAACTATTACTATAAAAATTATTTAATATAGTCATTATTTTTAAAAATTCACGATAAGGATATTTAATAATTAAAGCTCGTTTTAATCCCAAAACATAATACTCTGTTAATGAATTAATATCAAAAGTGTCTATATCGGTTATTCCTTTGCTAATTAGTGAAAATATTTGGTCACCACTAGCGGTTACACATAAAGCTCGATTTTTATTTGTGAAATCGGCTAAACTTAGGTATCCATCAATATTTTCGTTACTCCAAAAATATCCTTTGCTTATTCCATTAAAATTAAGATTATGTAAATATCCGGGCTCGTTAACTTGTTTATCAATAATCTTTTTAGTTCCAGCAATAACTTCTTGCATTATTTTTTACTCCTATTCTATTTTTTGATATATCTTTTTAAAGAATACCATGATCACTTTGAAATACACCATGATTAGAAATTCGAAAATAATTTTCATTTGTTAATTAAGTAATTAGCGATTTTGTAGTCTTTAGTCATTATTTTTTCTTCTTAAAATTATTTTACCCATACTAAATTGTCTAATTGAGTTTAATTTTTACGTATTTTATCTTTTCCTAGCTAAAATTAAGCCATCTGCGACATTATCCATTATACTAGGTATTTTAATTATACTTTCATTAGTTAAATCTTCGGTTTTAACTTTGGAGTATAATGCTATTTTTGTGGCAGAAAAGCCAGTATAAGATATAAAGTTAAAAATGTATTTTAACATAATTGTTCCATGAGGGCTTAAAATTTTATATAATTCTCTTTCAAACTCTTGTAACTTTTCATATGTCCACCAGATTCCCCAATTATCTAGCATATAATCTAGAATGTTAGAAAGAATTATTAAATCGAATTGGGGCTCAAAAATTGATGGTAATTCAGTTATATCGGCTTGTTTAAAGTAAATATTACTTTTACTTAAATTATCACGAAGTTTATTATATCTTTCACTATTTTGTAAATAATCTACACTTTTATATATTCCTTTAGTATTTGCGTGAGTAATTAGTTTAATAATATTTAATTTAGTACCTGATTCTTTTTGAACTTGGTAGTTATAATTTAAAAGCTCTCTCCAAAAATGACGATGTTTTAAATCCATAAATGGTAATAATTCTTCTAATATAGTCATTACTTCATCAAAATCTTCAGAATTAATCAATTTACTTAGTTCAATGATAAAGTCAGTATAATTATTTTTTAAAATTAAAGCGCGTCGCAATCCAAGAGCATAATACTCAGTAAAAGTATTAATGTCAAAGCAAGCGATGTTTAAAACTCCGTTTCCAATCAAGGAGAAAACGTGATCACCACTTGATAAAACACTTAATGCATGATTAATATGTGAAAAATCAAGATGTTTAAAACTATCTTTAACATTTTCATTAGTTGCAAAATACGTTCTTTGAATTGCTTGAAAAGGCTTACCTTTTTGAATAATACGATTGATTGAAACTTGTTCGTGAATTAAATGTTTCATTCCTTCTAAAGTATTCACAAAAAATCCACCTTAAAAATGAATCTATCTTATCATATTTTAGAAATATTTACAAGAATTAGAGATTATTTTTAAGAAGGCGAAAACTAAGTATATAAAATGTTAGATTAATAACTAGGTTACTACCTATTGAAACTAAAATATAAGGAATATTATTAAATGTTAGAAGATTACTTAAAATAATGAATAAAAGATAATTAAATGTATTAATAAAAAGAAAGACCCCGAAATTATTTTTGTTTAATTCTCTCATAATTTTATTACTAAAATACATGATAGTTAAAATAATTAAATTATAAAAATGGGTATTAAAAATAACTAAATCTAAAAATAAACCAGTTATCAAATAATATTTGTAAGTTTTATTATATAAAAATAGAATAAAGAAAAATGATGTGTAAGGAGTATAATTATTGATTAGAATGTCTAAAAGTAATAAACCAATTAACATTAAATATTCTCCTTTATAATTGTTACATAATCTATATTTTTAATTTTTAATTGGTAATCTACTTTGATTATTTTTTCAATATTTTTATTATCTAAATGAATATTTTTAACGGTCCCAATATAGATATTTTCTTTGATATTTCCTAACCCAGATGTATAAATTTCATCTCCGATGTTGATATTACTATAATTAGAAATATTTTTGATTATTAATTCATTATTTATATATTCTAAAACTCCAATTTCTTCATCAATTTTAACAGACACTTTGCTATTTTTATTCGTAATTAGTTTAACTACACTACTATTTTTATTTACTTTATCGATAAAACCAACTAAAGTATTGTCATAAACGACAGGATTATTAGTAAGATGATAATCTTTACCACCTTTGATGGTAATTTCATTTAAATAGTTATAAATATCTTTATAAATAATTAATGTGTTTAAATAATCACTTTCATAAATATAATCAATTTTACTAAATTCTAATAATTTGTTATAGGCATTTTCTTCTAAATTACATCTTAGAGGAGTATAAATATTGTCTTTAATAGTTAAAATATTATAAATTGGCTCCTTTAATAAAAGAATTAAAAAAAGAAAGAGAAATAAGTAATTATCTTTGATTATTTTCCACATTTTGCTTACTTTCTAAATAAAGATTTAAAATACTTTGATTAACTTTATTATATACTGATGCTTCATCACTATTATTGATAATTTTTTCATAATTTTCTAAGTTGTGATAAAAATCTTTATTAACTTGAATAGTTTTTAAATAAACATTAATATTATTGTTTTCTAGATACACAACCATTTTATTGACAATATCAATATCTTTAAAAATTGCAGCATAAACTTTATAATAATTATCTTCTGGAACAATTATGCCTGAAGGGATTTTCTCCACCATTTTATAAGCATTTTCTCTTGTTTCATAAGCCCCGGTTTGAAAAGCATAAACTAAATATTCTTCTTTTGCATAAATTTGTTCTTTATTTAGAATAAAAAATGTAACAATTATTCCGCTTGCAATCGAAAATAAAACTAAAAATATATTTTTTTTCATTATATCACCTAAATTTACTATATCATAAAGTAAATAAATATTTTGTCGAATTAAGGAAGATATTTAAAAATTAAGTAAATTTATTTATTTGACAGAAAATCTAGGTGTTTGATAAAATTATTTTAAAAGAAATGAGTGGAATTTATGTTGAAAAATTATCGATTAAAAGCAGGAATGACCCAAGAAAGATTAGCTGATGTTTTAGATATTTCTTGGCGGCAGTTACAAAGAATTGAAAGTGGAAGATCACTTCCCTCTTTAGCAACTCTTAGAAAAATGATTATTGTTTTAAACATAACTCCAGAAGATGTTGTGAAATTTATTAAAGCTGCTTATAAAAATTAAAGAATAAAAAAAGAAGAAAACTCTTCTAATTATTATTTAAAATATTTGTTAATATTTCTTTGACAATTGTGGGATTTGCTTTTCCTCTAGTTTCTTTCATAACTTGTCCAACAAAATAGTCAAAAAGATTAGTTTTGCCGTTATGATAGGCAAGCACTTGGTCTTGGTTATTATCAATAATTGTACTTATTATTTTTGTTAACTCATTTTTATCAGATATTTGATTATTATCTTTTGTTATGTAATTTTGTGGTTCTTTTTGTTCTTCTAAAGCTTTATTGAAAATTTCTTTGGCTTGTTTAGAAGAAATTACCCCGCTTTCTAAAGCACTAATTATTTGTTTTAAATATTTAGGTTTTAAGTAAAAATCTTTTAAAGAAATTAATTCTTTATTTAAATAAGCAACAATATTACTAATTAACCAATTAGCTGCTAGTTTAGGATTGATTTCTAATTGGATACATTCTTCAAAATAATCGGCTAAATTTTTATCTTTAATAATTATATTCGTATCATATTCATTTAAACCTAAATCATTTAGATAATGTTTTTTGCGAAGATTAGGTAACATTGGAATACTCTTTTTAATTTCTTCTAACCATGTAGAAGTAATTTTATATTTAGGAATATTTGGTTCAACAAAATACTTGTAATCGATTGCATCAACTTTATCTCGCATGCGAATAGTTGTACCACTTTCTTCGTCAAAACGTCTAGTTTCTTGAACGACTTCTTCATATTTACCAGCATCTTTTAAATCACTTTGTCTTTTAATTTCATAATTAATTGCATCATAAACGTTTTTAAAAGAATTAACATTTTTCATTTCAACTTTGGTTCCTAATTCTTTAGAACCAATATCTCTTATAGAAACATTGACATCACATCTTATTTGTCCTTTTTTAGTATCTGCATCAGAAACATCACAATATTGGTAAACAAGACGCATGTATTCTAAGAAAGCTAGAGCTTCATCAGCAGAATAAAAACATGGTTCGGTAACTAATTCTAGTAAAGGAACACCAGCTCGGTTATAATTAATGGCTGTTGTGTCAAAGAAATGATCTAAACTAGCACTATCTTCTTCTAAATGAATATCATGAATTAAAACTTCCTTTTCTTTGCCATTTACTTCAATAGTAATTTTACCATTAGTTCCAACTGGGTCATGCATTTGGGTAATTTGATATCCTTTTGGTAAATCTGGATAATAATAATTTTTACGATCAAAATAAATATATTCTGGTTGTTTACAATTTAAAACTAATGACATTAATAAAGATTTTCTAATACATTCTTTATTAATTGTTGGTAAACAACCTGGAAATGCTAAATCTAGGGGCGCGATAAAAAGATTAGGAATGTCACTAAAAGAATTGGCAGCAGTTGAAAATACTTTGGAATTACTTTTTATTTCACAATGCATTTCTAGGCCAATTACGGCTTCATATTTTGCCATTTATTCTTCCTCCTTTATCGCTACTTGATTTTTATAAGGCATTTTACTTTCAAGAGCATAAGCGATATTTAAAATATTGCAATCATCATAGCATTTTCCAGTAATATTGATACCAACTGGTAAATTATTAATAAAGCCATTGGGAATAGTAATTGATGGATAACCACCAAAATTACCAATTTGTAAATGATTTTCTAAAACTGCTAAATTACTATTATTGACTTCGTCTTTACTTTTATCTAAATAAGGGGCTACTCCACTTCCAACTGGTAAAATTAAACCATCATATTTTGTAAATAATTCATTTATCTTATTAACAATTAAACGACGAACACGTTGGGCATTAACAAAGTATTTTTCTTGATTTTCTTTTTGTAAAATATAAGATCCAATTACAAAACGTCTTTTTATTAGAGGAGAAAAACCTTTTGTTCGATGATCTTTAATCATGTCAAAGACATTTTCACCTTTACCTCGTGGCCCAAAAATTAATCCAGTTAAATTAGATAAATTGCTAGTGGCCTCAGCACAAGATAGGCATACATAAACACTTGGAATAGCTTTTAATAATTTTTCATCTATTGAAATGCCTTCCACAGTAACCCCTAAATCTTCAAAAATTTTTATTGTTTTATAAAAATTATCTAAGTGGGTTTTTAATTCTAATGGCATATCAGGATAGTTTTCATAATCAACTATTTCTTTAATGTAGAAGAGTTTTTTGCCACTTACTTGTCCAGTTAAAGAGTTAAGTAAATCAATATTGAAAGAATCCCAACTAGTTTGATCTTTGGGATCAAGGCCTTTCATCGCATCAACTACAATCGCGGCATCTTCAACACATCTTGTTAGACAGCCACAAGTATCTAAACTAGAGGCAAAAGGAAATAAACCAAAGCGACTAATCATGCCATAAGTTGGTTTGTATCCAACAATTCCTGTATAAGCGGCTGGTTTTCTAATCGAGTCTCCTGTATCGCTTCCAAGAGCGTAAGGATAAACACCTGCTGCTACTGCTACAGCACTACCAGAAGATGAACCACCAGCCATTCTTTTAGGATCCCAAGGATTTTTAACAATACCGGTGTGACAAGTGGTACCAGTTGCTCCCATCCCAAATTCATCAAGGGCTGTTTTATTAACTGGAATACCACCACAGGCATTGATTTTAGCAACCGCAGTTGCATCAAAGAATGGAATATAATCTTTTAAAGTATTTGATGAACCAGTTGATAAAATACCTTTGGTAGAATAATTATCTTTAATTCCGTATGGGATACCTGATAAAAGATTATCAGTAATTATCCCTTCTTTTGCTTCATCAATAATAGTTACAAAAGCATTATATTTTTCTTGAATAAGATGGGATTTTTGTAAAGATTTTTGAATCAATTCTTTTGAAGTGATTTCTTTATTAATAAGCATATTGTGTAATTCTTTAATTGTTTTTGGCAAAATTATCCCCTCCTACTACTTTAGGTACTTCAATTTCCCGTCCTTCATAACAATCACAATTAAGAAGAGCATCAGTTATTGCAATGCTATCTTCTATTGTATCTTCTCGCAAAGTAAATTCAAAATCATCTAAGGGATGAGTCATTGGTTCAACTTGAGAAATTTCTGGAATTTGATTAATTAAATCCATTTCAGCATCAATGATATCAAATTCTTTTAAAACAAGCTCATTTTCTTCTGGTGTTAAACCAATTAATAATTTACTAGCATAATTATCAATCATTTCTTTCGTAAATTTAGGCATTATGTTCCTCCTTTTTAATGGTAATTCCTAATTCATCTAATTGTTTTTGACTAACCATTGTAGGAGCTTCACTCATTAAATCACTAGCACTTTGGGTTTTAGGAAAAGCAATAACATCTTTTACATCTAATGTATTTGTTAAAACCATTACTAATCTTTCTAATCCTGGAGCAATTCCAGCATGGGGAGGAACTCCATATTTGAACGCCTCTAAAACAAAGCCAAATCGGGCATTTGCTTCTGCATCACTAATTGATAATGCTTGAAAAATCTTCTTTAAATCTTCTGTGCGGTAGTTTCTGACTCCTCCACTTGCTAGTTCATAACCATTACAAACTAAGTCATAACTACGAGAGATACAATTTTCAGGATCATTAATAGCGTTAATATCCTTAACCATTGTAAAAGGATTATGTTCGGCTTTCCATCTTCCTTCAGTTTCAGAATATTCAAAGAAAGGAAAATCAGTAATCCATAAGAAATTTAAAAGACTTTCATCAATTAACTTTAAATCTTTTCCTAATTTACATCTTAAAGCTCCTAAAGATGCCAAGACAGTTTTTTTATTATCAGCAACTATTAGTAATAAATCATTATTAGTTATATTAAATGCTTCTTTAATTTGATTTAATTTTTCTTCTTCTATTAATTTACTAATACCGCCAGTAAAAGAATTATCAACATATTTACACCAAGCTAACCCTTTAGCACCATAATTTTTAACAAAATCAGTTAAGGTATCTATATCTTTTCTTGAATATTTATCACTATTATTTTTAACAATAATCCCTTTTATAAGGCCATTATTTTCAATTACACTATTAAAAATATTCATACTAGTTCCTTTTAATATCTTTGTTAAATCAATTAATTCCATAGCAAATCTTGTATCTGGTTTATCACTTCCATATTTTTCCATAGCTTCTTGATAAGTTAATCTTGGAAAACTATCTAGTTCAATATTTTTAACATCTTTGACAATTTTTTTAATTAAACCTTCAGTTACTTCCCAAACATCTTCTTCCGAAGCAAAACTCATTTCAAAATCTATTTGGGTAAATTCGGGTTGCCGATCAGCTCGTAAATCTTCATCTCGAAAGCATTTTGCAATTTGATAATATTTTTCGAATCCGGCAACCATTAATAATTGTTTAAATATTTGTGGACTTTGTGGTAAGGCATAAAATGATCCTTTACTAATTCTTGATGGAACTAAATAATCTCTCGCTCCTTCTGGAGTTGACTTACACAAAATAGGAGTTTCAATTTCAATAAAACCTAGATTATTTAAATATTCTCTTGTACTTTGACATATTTTATGTCTTATTAAAATGTTTTGTTGTAACTTTTCATGACGTAAATCTAAATAACGGTATTTTAATGAAGTGCTTTCAGTTACAGTATCATCATCTTCATAAATATTAAAAGGTAGAGCTTCACTTTTACTTAAGATAGTAATCTTTTTAGCAATAAGTTCTACATCTCCTGTAGCTATTTTAGAATTTTTATCACTACGTTCTTTTAGTGTTCCCGTTATTTCTAAACAATATTCATTTTTAATATTTTCAGTTATAGAAAAGTCTTTTCCTAATTCATTTGGATTACAAACAATTTGAATAATTCCTGAACGGTCACGTAAATCGATGAAAACAACTCCCCCAATGTTTCTAATTTTATTAACCCAACCAAAAACTTGATATTCTTGATTAATGTCTTTTAAGCGAAATTCGCCATTATTATACTTCTTCATAAATCCTCCTTAAAATTCACATGATTTTGGGGTTCTTGGAAAAGGGATGACATCTCTTATATTTTCAATGCCAGTTAGATAAATAATCAATCTTTCAAAGCCCATTCCAAATCCTGCATGGTAACAACTACCATATTTTCGTAAATCACAATACCATTTAACAGTTTCGGTATCAATACCCATTTCTTTGGCTCTAGCTATTATTTTATCATAGTCATCTTCTCTTTGGCTTCCGCCCATTAATTCGCCCGCACCAGGCACTTCTAAATCAACCGCAGCAACTGTTCGGTTATCTTCATTAACTTTCATATACCAAGCTTTAATATCTTTAGGCCAAGTAGTAATAAAAACAGGACTGTTAAAATATTCAGTAATATATTTTTCATGTTCTTTCGCTATATCACTAGCATAATCTGGGGTAAATTCCCATTTCATATTCGCATTTTTTAAAATATCGACTACTTCATGATGGGTAATACGCACAAACTTAGAATTAATCAATTTTGTTAATTTATCTTTTAATCCTTTTTCAACAAATTGGTCACAAAAACTAATCTCGGCTTGGCAATTTTCTAAGACATAGCTAACAACATATTTAAGCATTTCTTCTTCAATATCCATTAGTTCTTCTAAATTACAAAAAGCAATTTCTGGTTCAATCATCCAAAATTCGTTAGCATGAACTTTGGTATTAGAGTTTTCAGTTCGAAAAGTTGGACCAAAAGTATAAATCTTTTTAAAAGCCATTGCAAAAGCTTCACCATGTAGTTGACCTGTTCCCGTAATGTATGCTTGGGTACCAAATAAATCTTTTGATAAATCAACCTCATTCTCAACTTTGGGAATATTATTCATATCAAAAGTGGTAATCTTAAACATTTGATTTTCGCCTTCACAATCTGCCGTTGTAATAAGGGGTGTATGAACATAAATGTAGTTATGACTTTGAAAATAATTGTGAATTGCTTGGGCAGCTATGCTGCGAATTCGAAATACTGCTTGAAAAAGATTAGTTCTAGGTCGTAAATCTGCATGAGTTCTTAAAAACTCTCTTGTGTGTCTTTTAGGTTGAATAGGATAATCTTCTTGACATGAACCAATTAACTCAATATTTGTAGCTTGCATTTCATATTTTTGGCTACCAGTTGATTCGATTATTTTACCACTAACTTTAATAGCACAACCAACTAATAATTTTTGAATACTTGCAAAATCATTTATTTTATCATCATAGACAATTTGTAAATGTTCTTGGCAAGTCCCATCAGAAAAATCAATAAAGCCAAAGGTTTTTTGATCGCGATGGTTTCTAATCCAACCATTAATTGTTACTTCTTTTCCAATATATTTTTCAATATCTTGTATTAAATCTTTTAAATCCATATTTTTTCCTCCTAAATATTTCCCATAATATATTCGACTACTTCATCAATATCAACTTTTTCTTCTTCTTTTGTCCCATTATCTTTAATATTTACAATACCTTTTTTTAAATCTTCATCATTTAAAATAATTAAGTATTTAGCATGCAAGCGATCAGCTTGTTTAAATTGGCCTTTTAACCCTTTATTTAGAAAATCCATCTCCGCATATAAACCATTTAAACGTAATCTTTGAATAATATCCATGCCATATAGTTTTTCTTCTTTGGAAATAGCCATAACATAACAATCTATTTCTTTATTTAATTCTTGATACAATTTCATATTTTTTAAAACATCAATAATTCGGTCAATTCCGCAAGCAAACCCAATTCCATAACCATCTTCAGGACCATCTAATTCTTTAATTAATTTATTATATCGCCCGCCACCACCAAGGGCAAATGATTTATCAGTATCTAAATCAACAATTTCAAAAACGGTGTGATCATAATAATCTAGTCCTCTAACTATTTTTGGATTTACTTCATAATCAATATCTAAAATGCGTAAATATTTTAAAACACTTTCAAATCTTTCTTTACTTTCTTTAGTTAAGTAATCAATTGTTTGGGGAGCATTTTGTAAAATTTCACTTTCGCCATCAACTTTACAATCTAGAATTCTTAAAGGATTAGTTTTAAAACGTTCTTGACAATCTGAACATAAATGTTTAATATGAGGTTTTAAATAATCTACTAAAGCTTCTTTATATTGTATTCTTGATGTATCATCTCCTAAAGTATTTATATTAACTTGAATATTTTCAATATGTAATTCTTGTAAAATATTGTATTGTAAGCTAATTACTTCAGCATCAATTAGGGGATCATTACTCCCTAAAACTTCAACACCAAATTGGGTAAATTCTCTTAAACGACCACTTTGAGGTCTTTCGTAACGGTACATAGTACCATTATAATAGTATTTCTTAACATCTGGATCAGCGTATTCTTTATTCTCAATATAACTACGTACTACTCCAGCGGTTCCCTCTGGGCGAAGTGTTAAAGAGCGATTTCCTTTATCAGTAAAATCATAGGTTTCTTTTTTGACAATATCGGACGTAGCTCCTACTGAACGATGAAATAATTCACTATTTTCAAATAAGGGAGTACGAATTAATTCATAATTGTAAGATGCCATCATAGTTTTTACAACATGATTAACGTATTCCCATAATAGGGCTTCTTTTCCAGTAATATCAATAGTTCCTTTTGGTTTAGCTAACATTTTTATTCCTTCTTTCTTTTAATAAAAAAGACCCAGAACATATAAGGGCAGAAAACTAATCCACGGTACCACCTTACTTCTAGGTCTTTAAATTTTATCACTTACTTAGCGTTCTAATTTTGAAAGTGTCTTCATTTATTAAGATTTTTTTGACATTTCCACCAACTAGTCTTCTCTTTTAAAAATTTTCTTAATAAATTACTTTTCTTTCCATAGAAATAAACTATAATTTAATTTTATAACTTTTTTTAAATGAAGTCAAATAAATTTTTCTTTCTTTATATCTTAGATTACTGTTTTAATGCATTCTTGTTGTCTACGCTTAGTCTTAAATGTTGTCATTTATTTTTCAAGATTCGTTACTATTGCTACCTAGACTTTACTATTCAGGGCTTTGCACCTGCTAGATTATTAACCTTTCTCCGGGCGCATAAATTGGATATTTGTATTTATTGTTATCATTATAAAGTGATTGCTTCTATTTCTTGTAAGGATAAACCTGTATATTTTTGAATCTTTTCAACTGCAATATTATCTTTCAATAAATTCTTAGCAGTTTCTAATGCTTTAGTATTTGCTCCTTGACTGATTCCTTGATTTAATCCTAAATTTATTCCTTCTTGTAGTTTTAACTCAGCTGTATCATTTAATTTTCGTTCCCACATTGAGCCAACACTAAAGTAATCTGTTATCCATTCATCTTTA
>CANRTI010000027.1 GCA_947642635.1 uncultured Mycoplasma sp.
ACTAGATTTTATGGTATCTAGAAACATTTTTTTATCATCAACTGTCAAACTAGGGGAAATATTTATTTTTAAATAATCCTGAAGTTTTTTTATTTAATAATTATTTTTAGTATGATATAATAAATTTAATAATAGGAGTTAGTGTGATGAAAAAATATCTAATAGGAATTATTTGTAGTTTAATTATTTTTGTACCTACTTTGGTAAATGCTAAAAAAATCGCTTGTGGCAACGAAGATTATATGGCTACTGTCGAAATTGATAAAGAAGAATTTAGCTTAAAAGAAAAAGCTTTTATTGCAGTTAATAGTGAATTTGAATATGAAAATGTAACTTACTTAATAGACAATAAAGAAATTGCGGAAATTAGTAAAGAGGGTATAGTTAAACCTCTCAAAGATGGTTCTGGAAAAATAACTACCATTATTAAATTTACTAAAGATACTAGTTGTCAAGTTGAAGTTCCAATAAAAATATTATCTAATGATTCATCTTTAAAAAGTCTTAATTTAGAAGAATTTGATTTAAGTTCGGTGTTTGCTCCTGATAAATATGACTATGAAGTAATTCTTCCTTATAAAAATGACAAAATAAATATTTTAGCTGAAGCAAATGGTAGTGGAGCAACTATAACTGGCGATGGCCGTCGGTTCTTAAATGAAGGTGTAAATATCTTTAACATTACCGTAACGGCTACAGATGGAACAAAAAGTACATATAAAATTAGTGTGACAAGAAATAGTGCTAATGATGATGCTACTCTTAGCAGTTTAATAATAGATGGTTTTACCATTGAACCAAAGTTTACGAAAGACAATTTTAAATATGAGCTTAAAGTAGGAAAAGACATTAATGAAATCAATATTAAAGCTAAAGCAACATATAACTTTACCAAAATATATGGTCCTGGTAAAAAGCAACTTGCAACTGGCTTAAATATATTCTTTATAAGAGTTATTGCCGAAAGTGGCCATGAAAATAGATATGAAATTAGTGTAACTAAAAGTGATGGTAAAGTATATTTAGATGATTTAATTATTCAAAATAATAAATTAAGTCCTAGTTTTCAAGAAGATATTTATACTTATAATCTCACTGTCCCAAATGAAATTACTAAACTAGAACTTGAAGCTATTGCCAAAGACAAACAAGTAGAAGTTATGGGTAATAACAATTTTCAAGAAGGGGACAATGAAGTTATAATTCGGGTAACTGATAAGAATAAAGAAGTTTCAACTTATAAAATTATTGTTAATCGTTTAAGTAAAGTTGAAGAAAAAGAAAAAACTAAAAATAATATTTTATTAACAGTTTTACTAGTTCTTTTTATAATATCTATTGGTGTAATGATTTTCTGCATTGTCCTATTTATTCAAAAAAATAAAAAGAAAAAATATCATATTAAATATAATAATAAAAAGAGTAAAGGAAAAAAGAATAATAAGAAATAAAGGTGATAGAATATGTTTGGAAAAATACTATATATAAGTGATAATATAGCCCATGTTGAAAACAAAATGAACCGAGATGTCGTATCAGATTTAATGAACGTTCATGTAATTTTTGAAGCAAAAGATCAACGAATTTTAGGAGAAGTTATTGAACTTAATGATGAAGTTATAAAAATTCGGTTTTTAGGAGAATACCAAGGTAAAAGATATTTAAATGGTGTTTTACGAAAACCATTATTAAGTTCTAACATCAGGGTTATTAATGGAGAAGAGTTAATGGAATTAGTTGGAACATATACAGATAAATCATTCATTTTAGGTGAATCAGCCATTTATAAACAATTTAAAGTTTGTCCTAGTATCAATTCTTTATTTTCCAACCACTTAGCTATCTTTGGTAATAGTGGTTCGGGTAAATCTTGTGGTGTTGCCCGAATTGTCCAAAATGTTTTTGCTAATAGTGCAATGAATCCTAGAAATGCTAATCTATTTATTTTTGATGCTTATGGAGAATATAAAAATGCGTTTGGTTCTTTAAATCAGTTTAACCCTGAATACCAATATAAATTTATTACCTCTAATCCGCATGATCAAGATGATTTTAAACTAGATATTCCTACACATTTATTAACTTTAGATGATTGGGCCTTAATGCTTCAAGCTGCTAACCATGCTCAATTACCAATTATTGAAAATACGATTAAATTAGCTAAAATCTTTTCTCAACAAAATGAAGAATCAAGGCGTTTAAAAAACCATTTAATTGCCAAAGCTTTATTAGCTATATTATTTGGGAATGAAACAACTGCTAATAAAAAGAATGAAATTTTTACAATAATTGAAGTTTGTAATACTCCTGAATTTAATTTTGACAGTGTTATTCCCGGAGTAGGGTATACAAGAATATTTAGTGAATGTTTTGAAATTGATTCTCATGGTAATTTTGGTGAAAGTGTTCTAATAACAGATTACATTTTAAAACATATTGTTGAAGATCCAGGTATTTTTAATGAACCAGCTGGTGCTTTTTATACTTTAAATGATTTTGCTAAAGCTATGGAATTTACTTTGATTAGTGAAGGATTTCAAAATAATAATAATCTTTATAGTGATGCCATAATATTAAAGGTTCGTTTAAATACTATTATGACTAGTAAAGTTGGTAGTTATTTCACAGGTGAAAAACATTATGAAGTTGGCGAATACATTAATAGCTTAATTATGAAAGGTGAACGGAAAGCTCAAATAATCAATATTAATTTAGAAGACATTGATGATGTTCATGCTAAAGTTATAGTTAAAATTTTTTGTCGTTTAATGTTTGAATATTCTAAAAGCTTAACTGAAAGAGCCAGTATTCCTTTCCATCTTTTCTTAGAAGAAGCTCATAGATATATTCAAAAAGATAATGACACTTTCTTAATTGGTTATAATATTTTTGATCGAATTGCTAAAGAAGGCCGGAAATATGGGGTAATATTAGATATTATTAGTCAAAGACCAGTAGAAATTTCTGATACAGTTATTGCCCAATGTTCTAATTTTCTAATTTTTAAAATGACCCATCCGTTAGACATTAAATATATTGAAGAGATGTTACCAAATATTTCTAGTGATATAGTTGAAAAACAAAAAATTCTTCAACCAGGAACTTGTGTTGGTTTTGGTGGAGCTTTCAAAATCCCAATGATTGTTAAATTAGATATGCCAAACCCAATGCCTTATAGTTCCAATTGTGATGTTTCAATGCGTTGGAAATAGAGTATAACTCTTTTTTTATAAAAAAATAATTTTCATATTGCCTTGTTAATAGTATATAAGTTATAATAATATTAAATAAAATGATAGGAATGATTAAAGATGAAAAACAAGCTTCCAAAATTAAAAATTAATACTAAAATTAGTAATTTTTTCTTTATTAGTTTAATAATAGTAAGTGTCATAACAATTATTTTAATACCGAATCCCAATTATCAATATACTGACAGCATGCCTTATGGTTATCTTGCTTATAATACTGACCAAAAACGTTATTTATCAGATATTGAATATTTAGTTGATCAAACATCAGTTGGATACGGTAGTATTGTTTTAGATAAAAATATGAGTCCATCAAAAAATGATGGTTTAATCACTCTAATAGTTAATGGCGAAAAGAAACAATTTTTAAAAGGTGTTCTTGCTCACGCTACTTCAACTGTTGTTTATGATTTAAGTAATTATGATTATGATTTTTTTACAACCTATTATGGTGTAGATCAAAGTATGGAAAACAATGGAAATGGTGTTAAATTTGCTATCTATACCTCATCAGATGGAACTAATTGGGATTTACATACACCAGTTAGTCCAAGTGTCTTGAAAGGAAACAGCGAAGCCCAAAAAATTAAAATTAGTCTTGCTGGTGTTAAATATTTAAAACTTTATGCTCATAGTAATGGTAACATCGGTAGCGATCACGCTGTTTATGCTGATGCCAAACTAATTAAAGCAGATTATGAAGATGTTGAGAAACCACCAGTTGATTTTATTAAAACTGTAGAAGAATATGATAATATTATCAAGAATAAATATGGTAGTGAAGTAACTGGCGATTATGAACTAGCAATTTTACAAAGACAATTAGTTCAAAGTACTAAATATAATTTATTGCAATTATTTGTTAATTATAGTGATGAAAATAAAGAGGCCTTTTCTTGGTTGTTTAATAATCTAGAAAACCTACGTCTTTATATGATGGGAGGTAAACCAGAAGGCAGTTATATTAATTCTTTAAAAGTCTTAACTGATTTATATACCAATTATCATGAAGACTTAAATAATACAGAATTAACTAATTACAATCATACATATGGTGAAATATACCGAAAAATGTTACTAACACTATCTTTAACCCATTCATCACAAGTAGCATTATGGATGCAACCAAGTCATCCTAAAAATCAAAGTGATGCTGTAACAAGATATCGTATTTTTAAAGATTTACACAAAAATGGCAAATTTCGGGTTAATGATACTATTGATATTACAAAATGGTTTGAAAATTACAATATTGAAGAAATGCGTTTTGTTTTAAATAATATCATTGATGATGAAGAAATATTATGGTTAAATGAATATACTCAAAGTCAAATTGAAGCCCATCCTAACCAAGCTTGGACTTATTTAACTCCACATCCTTATATGGCTTATGTTTATCCAAATTATGGTAATGCAATTTTCCATGATCCAGCAAGAAAAGATTATTGGGATCAAAAATTTAATGGAATTTTCTCTAGATATGGTGTAACTTACAGTACAGAAAATGATATGGTTTATAAAGTTTGGATGAATTTCCGTAATGAATTTGGTACTGGAGCTGTTTGTGGTGGTATTTCTAAGACTGGATCAAATATAAGAACTGTTCATGGTATTCCAGCTGCTGTAATTGGTCAACCAGGACATGCTGCTATTATCTATTATAGTCAAGATGAAAATGGTAATGGTTATTGGAACCTTGATAACGATGTTAGTGGTTGGACATTATCTGAAAAAAGTGAACGGATGCTTCTTGGTTGGGGTAATGCAACTTACAGTCGTGGCTATTCAGTCGTTTATATGGCTTTAGCCCAAGAAGTTTTAAATGATGATGCTAAGTTTGCCAAAAGTGAAACATTAGTATATTTAGCTAATAGTTATGCTGATGATTTAAATAAGAAAGAAGAAATATACCGAGAAGCTTTAAGAATACAACCGCTTAATATTGATGCGTGGTATGAATTAATTCAAGTATATAATGCTAATCCACAAAAAACAGAAGATGATTATTATGCTTTAGCTAAAGAAATTGGCGAAAGTTTAAAATATTTTCCGCTTCCAATGCAACATTTAACAAATCTTATTAAACCAAAATTAACTAGTGTAGAAAATCAATATAAATTTACTTTATTACAAACTAGAATTTTAACTGAAGGATCTCAAACACCAAATAATACTGCTGATAATTATTATGTTTATCAACCATCTTTAACAAGACTAGAAGCCAATTATCTTTTAGGAAAATTGGACAAAACTATTGCCACATTTTCTTTTGATGGCGATGATGCTGGTAAAATTGTTTTATCCAGTCGTTTTGATGGTAATGGCATTCGTTGGGATTATAGCTTAGACGGAAAAAATAACTGGAAAGAAGTATCATTTACGGCCGAAGAAGATCATAAATGGACATTAACTCTTGATGAACTAAACATGATAAATGCTCAAAATGATATTTACGTTCACATTGTTGGATTAAATTATGATGAAGAAAATCTTTACAAAATTGATATTTTAGAACAACCTGCTCCTGCTATTATTTACAATAATGATTTAGAAAATAAAGTCATTGGAGCTACTGATAATATGGAATGGAGAATGGCAAATACAAATAATTGGACTTCATTCAAAACTGCCTTACCTGATTTAACTGGTGATAAAACAGTTTATGTTCGAAATCAAAAAACTGGAGTTTATTTAACTAGTGCTGAAAGAGAACTTACATATACTACTGATATAATTGATCCTGAAAGAAAATATGTTACAATTGATCATTTAAGTGTTTATGGCGTTTCAAGTGAAGCTGGTGAACAAGATCATTGGGCCAGATACTTAATCGATGGAAATATTAATACTACTTGGCACTCTGCCTGGAATGGTAGTGATACAAACAGATTTATTACTATCAAACTAGACCGAGCTATCAATTTAAGCGCTCTAGATTATTATCCTGGTGATGGTGGAAATGGTCGCATTACTAAACCTCAAATTTTAGTTAGTATGACAGGAGAAGATGATGATTGGCAAGAAGTAGCTAGCAATATTAATTGGGCTAATAATAATGTTAAAAAGACTATTGAATTTGATGGCGATATTCCTGCTAGATATATTAAAATAGTTGGTGTCGCAACTTCATCAACAAATGGTAAAAGCTATATGACAGGAGCAATGATTAACATCTATGAAGATACAACTAAAATCATTCGACCAACTGCTAAAATAACTGCCTCTACTACCGAGATGACTAATGGAAATGTAACTTTAACATTAACGCCTAGTACTGAAATAACCATAACTAGTGGAGATGACTGGCAAAAAGTCGAAGGACAAAATAAATATACTTTAGTTGTTAGTAATAATCGCAAAGTTATTGTTAAATTTGTGGATGAAAATAATATTGCTGGGGAAGCTGAATATAATGTCACAAATATTGATAAAGAAGGTCCTAGTGGCACAATTAGTGCCTCAACTACAGATTTAACCAATCAAAATGTTATTCTTACATTTACACCAAACAAAGAAGTAACTATAATTAGTACTGACAATTGGCAAAAGAAAGATAATGTTTATACTTTAGAAGTTACTGAAAATAGATTAGTTGAAATAACCTTTACCGATAAAGCTGGAAATACAAACAATTTAAGTTATGTTATCAGAAATATTGATAAAACTCCACCAGTAGCAGGCATAAATGTTTCAACTACCAAACCAACAAATCAAAATGTCATTTTAACTCTTATTACTGATGAAGAAATTATAATTGATAGTAGTGATAATTGGATTAAAGAAAATGATGTTTATAAATTAACTGTTACAGAAAATCAAAATGTTGTAGTTAAATATCATGACTTAGCTGGAAATAGTGGACAACTATCTTATAATGTCACAAATATTGATAAAGTTTTACCAGTTGTAAATATAAAAAGTTCTAATACTTCACCAACTAACAAATCAATTACTTTGACATTAAGCACTTCTAAAGATATAACTATTGATAGTAATATTAAGTGGAAAAAACAAAATAATAAAACTTATATTGCTGAAATATTTGAAAATAAAACTATTCAAGTAAATTATAGTGATGCTGCTAATAACAAAGGTAATATTAATTTTGAAGTTAAAAATATTGACAAAGTAGCACCAACAGTTAAAATTGAACCAATTACAAAAGATCCTAATAAAGCAGCAATTTTAACATTAACAGCGAATGAAGCTATTACAATTACAAGTCCTGATAAATGGACAAAAGACCCAAATAGTAATAAATACACTTTAATAGTTAGTGAAAACAAAGAAATTAAAGTTACTTATCAAGACTTAGCTGGCAATTATGGTGCAACTACATATAAAGTAGATTGGTTACAAAAAAATTCTTCTAATAATCCAACCCCAGATGATTCAAATACTTCTAATAATTATAATAATCATACTGAATTTAAATCCAATAATATTAAATTATATCTTCCTAATGAATTAATTACTGAAAAATTAAATTTCAAATTTAATAAACTAATAATAAGTAATGAACTTCAAAAAACTTTCAGTAAAAATAGTGAATACTTCCGAATTTATTTTCAAAGACCAAATAATCAAATAGAGAATTTTGCCGATGAAAAAATGCAATTAGTAATATCTCTTGATCCAACTAAGAAATTCTTAGGAATATACGAAATTGGTAAAAATAATACTGTTACTAAATTACAATACCAAGAAACAAACCCACATGAAATTACAGTTGAAATTAGTAAATTAGGAAGTTATCTTGTATCTTATGATGAAGAGATTAATAATAACCAAAATAATAATAATAATAATAATAATAATAATAGTAATGGTAACAACAATAACAATAATAATTCAACAAATAACAATATAAAAGATCCTAACAACAATCAAGAGGAAAAAGAAATAATGCAATATATTTATGGCATAGTTATTGCTATAGTTGCGATGACTTTAGGAATTATTATTATCTTAAAAATTAAAAAGAAACAAAATAATATTTAACCATCTTGTTTCTTTTTTTATTTTGAAATTTATGTAAAGTTTTAAAAAATTAGTATATTTCTTTAAAAAATATGGTATAATAAAAATGCCTAGTGAGGTTAAGTTATTCATATAAAACCGACTATATTGATATATTGGGGAACTAATTATTTAGTTGTGTTGAATGCTAGCATTTTATGTTAGAATCCTAATACTTTATATGTGTTCTACCACCTGCGAACAGCGGGCTTTTATCAAATAACTTCCTACTGGGTTTTTAAATGGAGAAGTATATGTTTGAGCGAATAATTAATTTAATTGATAAATCTAATTTTCAAAAAATTCAAAATAGCAAAATTCTATTAGTAGGAATTGGAGGAGTAGGGGGCTTTGTTCTAGAAGGCCTTGTTAGAAGTGGCTTTCAAAATATTACTATTATTGATGGCGATATTATTGAAAAGTCCAACATTAATCGTCAATTAGTAGCTAATTTAACTACTTTAAACAAACCTAAAGTTACAATAGCTAAAAAGAATATGCAATTAATTAATAAATCATGTCAAATTAACGCTCTAAACACCTTTTTAGATGAATTTAATATAAATGACTTAGAAACAGATTTTGATTATATAATCGATGCTTGTGATACCTTAAAAACAAAATTAGCATTAATAAAATTTGCTAATGAAAAGAATATCAAAATAATTTCTAGTATGGGAGTTGGTAATCGATTAGATGCCAGTAAAATAACTTTAACAAAACTATCACAAACTAAAAATGATCCTTTAGCTAAAAGACTTCGTAAATTATTAAGAGATAATGATTTAAAATTATCAATTCCAGTAGTTTGGAGTACTGAGTTACCCATAAAAAAAGACCAAGTTAATTCTCTTATTACAACACCTGGAATTGCTGGTTTATTAATAGTTAATTACATTATTAATGATTTAATCTTTAGTAATTAAAAAAGTCTTTAAAACATCAGGATTTTCATTTTCATACACTATATTATAAATAGTTTTAATAAGAGGAATATTAATTCCTTTTTTTTCTAGTAATTTAGATATCGATAGAAGAGTATAGTATCCCTCAACAGTAAAATTATCTAAATAATCTAGTATTTTATTTTTATCTTTTGTTCTTCCAATAACTTCCCCAAAAGAAAAGTTTCGACTTTTTTCACTAGAACAAGTTAAAAGTAAATCTCCAATCCCCGCATATGACAAAATAGTTTTTTTCTTGCCACCTAAAGCATGAATCATTTCTTTTAAATCATGCACAGCTTCATTTATCAAAAAAGCTTGTGTGGATTCAGTACAACCTAACCCCTTTAAAATACCCGCTGCAATTGCAATAATATTTTTTAAACTACCGCATAATTGAATTCCTTTAATATCACTAGAATAACGAAGTTTTAAAGTAGTATTTTGCAAATTTTCGATAACTAAAGAAACTGTTTTTTTATTAAAACCTGCAATTGCTAAAGCACAAGGATTTTCATTAACTAAATCAATTGCAAAAGTTGGACCCGAAATAACCGCAATATTATTCGTTTTTAATCTCTTCTTAACTAAATCAGCAAGAGTACTTAAAGATTCATGATGTATTCCTTTACTTGCAATACAAATAGGCGTATTTTTATAGTATAGTTCCATATTCTTACAAACATCAATTATATATTTAGCAGAAGTAATTAAAAAAATCAAATTAGTTTCTTTTAATGCTTCTTGATAACTATTTGTTATCTCAATATTATTCGGCATTTTTAATTTTGGAAAAATAGGTGTTTGATGATTTTTTTGATAATCATCAACTAAATTACTATTTTCACTCCACATCACAATATAATTATTCTTTTTTTTAGCTAGCATTAAAGCAATCGCTATACTATAGGCACCTGTGCCAATAATAGTTATTTTCATTTTTCACCCTTCATTTCTTTATGAACTTTATTTAAATTATTTTCTACTAAATTATTCTTCGGAAAATAATATTTTTTATTTTTTAACTGGTCTGGTAAATACTGTTGTTTAACCCAAGAATTTTTATAATCATGCGGATATAAATAATTAGGATTACCATTTTTAATATGTTGCGGAATACTTCCTGATTGACCCTTTCTAATATCATTTAAAGCATTATCTAATGCAATATGAGCACTATTACTTTTAGGCGACAAAGCCATTTCCACAGCAATTTCTCCAATGGGAATGCGAGCTTCTGGTAACCCAACCCTTTCAGCAGCATTTATCGCTGCATCAAGTCTTGGTCCAATTCCTGGATTAGCTAAACCTATATCTTCATATGCTATAACTGAAAGGCGGCGATAAATACTATCTAAATCTTCAGCTTCAATTAATCTAGCGATATAATGGAGTGTAGCATCTACATCACTTCCTCTAATTGATTTTTGTAAAGCACTTAAAACATCATAATGGCCATCTTCATTTTTATCATGAAAAAATACAGGTTTAGCATTAATATTTTTAATAGTCTCTATATTAACTATATGCTCATTAACAGAGTAGTAAGATACTTCTAATAAATTAAGAGCACTTCTAATATCGCCACTAGAAAGAGTAGCAATATATCTCAAAGCATCTTCATCAATATCAATCTTTTCTAAATAAGTACAAGCTCTTTGCAATGCTAAAACTATATCTTCAATAGTTAATTCATGTAATTCAAAAATTTGACAACGACTTCTAATAGCAGGATTAATTTTTTGATAAGGATTACTTGTTGTAAGTCCAATTAAAATTATAGTTCCATTTTCAATATAGGGTAGTAAAATATCTTGTTTGTCTTTATTCATTCGATGAATTTCATCAATTACTAATAAAATATCTCCATAAAACTTTGCTTCATTAATTACCCCTTCAAAATCTTCTTTTTTATTAATCGTCGCATTTAAAAAACGTGTTTTAATATTTAATTCACCGCTTAATGCACAAGCAATACTCGTTTTACCAATCCCAGGTTTGCCATAAAAAATCATTGAAAAAATTTTTTGATTATTTACCAAATTAGTTAAAATTTTTCCCTCCCCAATTAAATGTCTTTGTCCAATTACATCGGCTAATTTTTTGGGCCTTAACATATCAGCTAAAATTTTCATATCCATCACTTCTTAATTATATCAAAGTTCCGATTTTTTCGAAAGAAAATAATTCTAAGTCGCCAGTAAAAAAATTTTATGATATAATTAAAATAGTGATTTAAAATGAAAAAAAATATTACATTACATAGCTATGCCAATGATTATTTAGATTATTTAAAATATGTTCGTAAACTATCTGATAACACTTACGAATCATATCGCTTTAATCTAATTAAAATAACCGAATCTTTTTTAGAAAATCCCTTACAAATTGAACTTCAAGATTTAAGTAATATCGACTTAACTAAATTAACGGAAGAAGATATTAAAACTTTTTTTTACAACTCTTCTAATAATGCTAAAACCAAAGCACATTACTTAACTGTTTTAAAATCATTTTATCGCTATTTACAAGATCAAAACATTATTCAAAAAAATCCTTGTGAAAATATTAAAATGCCTAAACTGGCTAAACGATTACCAAAATACTTAACTGAAGAAGAAGTAATAAAGTTACTAGATTTAAAACTTCAAAAACCAATTGATTATCGGAATAAAGCAATGTTAGAAGTTTTATATGCAACAGGAATAAGAATAAGCGAATTATTAAATTTAAAATTATCGAATTTTTATGAAGAAGATGCTTATATTAAAGTAATGGGGAAGGGGAGTAAAGAACGAATTATTCCATTAAGTGATATTACAATTGATTATTTAAAAGTCTATATCTATAAATATCGCCCATTTATTTTAAAAGAACGTTCTAGTGAATATATTTTTGTTAATTATACTGGTCTAGCTATGACAAGACAAGGTTTTTTCAAAATATTAAAACAAATCTGTAAGAGTAGTGGAATTAATAAAGAAATATCCCCTCACATTTTAAGACACTCTTTTGCCACCCATTTATTAAACAATGGAGCTGATTTGCGAATAATCCAAGAATTACTAGGTCATGAAAATATTACTACAACAGAAATATACTCCCATATTTCAAATAACAAAATTAAAAATGACTATGAAAATCATCCCCATTATGAATAAAAAAAGGAAAGATATATAACCATCTTTCCTTATTTAATAACAACTATTTACTTTGATTGTTGCTACGAGCACTGTTATTAGCTTTATTATTAGCTTTGTTATTTGATCTACTATTAGCTTGATTATTGCTACGAGATGAACATTTAGAATTATTACTATTTCTACTCATTTTTCTTCCCTCCCAATATTATTATGGCTTTAACAACAATAATAATACTAACAAATAGCAACCTTTTTTGGTAATAATTGGATTATAAAAAGAAATGATTTATTACTATTAAAATAATACCCATTAACAATCCCAAATATAAAAACTTATTCTCTTTATAGCTCAAACTTTTAGGTAACATCTCATTAATTGCTAGAGTAATCATTAATCCCGCCACAAACAAAAGAACAATACTAATCATTCCTTCAGTAATATAATTTTTTAAAAATATATAAGCTAGTAAAGCTCCTAATGGTTCGGCTAAACCAGACATAAAGGTGCTTAATAAAGCTTTTTTTCTTGAATTTGTTGCATAATAAATTGGTACAGCAATTGTAATGCCTTCTGGAATATTGTGAAGAGTAATTGCTAATGCTAATTTAAAACCTAATGCTGAATTTTGCATACTTCCCATAAAAGTAGCAATTCCTTCTGGTAAATTATGTAAAATCAACGCAATCATACTAAGTATCCCTAATTTATATAAAGAATCTTTATTATGAGGCATTAATTTATTAATAATTAAGACTAAAACAATTCCTAAACCAAAAGATATAAGAATAGTAAAAATACTTTTAAGTAAAGGATAATTTAAAAGAATAAAAAAGAATGATGAAGGAATTAAATCTGTTATACTAATTCCAATCATTATAGCAATTGAAAAAGCAAGACAAAATGTAATAAACTTAGCAATATTATTTTTCCTAATATTTAAAAAAATAGTTAATCCTCCCAAGAGAGTAGACATACCAGCTAATGTAGATATTATAAAAGCATTTATTATAGTCAAAGTAATCACCATTAAAGAATATGTTTTTAAAAAAATAATAATGCAAAATACGAACAAATATTCTGGCGCAATCAATTTAAATAAAATAAAAATATTTATATATCCTGAGTTTTATATAGAGAATACTTTAAACAAAATTATTTCTTTACCCATTAGTTTTCCAAAAAGATTGGTTTACATAACATACATTATGCAAAATTCTTTTTGATTAAAATTTATACAAAACATATGAACAAAAACAACTAATCATAACAATATTTCTTACTAATAACCAGCCAACCCATAAATCCTAAAACAAACAAATTAAATTAAACCTTACTAATAATTTTTTTAATTATTATAACCTTATTAAAAATATAAATAAGGTTATAATACACGTGTATATTTCTTTATTAATATTTAAATAATGTTTAACACAATTACAATTAAAAAAATAGAGTAGTTGCTCTATTTCTTAACTTCAGTAGGTTCTGATGATACCCAATAATATGTACCATCTTTAGCTTTCTTAAATACATGTTTATATGCTTTTCCATATTTTAGCATAAAATCTGTATCAATTTCTTTTGACTTTTTATACTCACTTGTACACTTTTGATCAGTAGTAGTAGCAGTATAAGAATTATAACAAGATTCACCAGTTGTTTTTAAAAAGTAATCTTGTATAACTATCTCTCCACCCTTTTCTACTACTCTATTTAAAACTCGATAAACTATCGACTCATTACCAATTGAATATGTATAAGTTTCTGATAATCCACAGTAATAAGCATCTTCTTTATTATAACAAACATGATAATTATCTACTTTAAATTCTTTAACATCTTCAACATCTTTTCCAAATATTTTTTTATAAGCAGCATTTAACTCTTTTTTATCAACTTTATTAACAATACATTTATCCGCTTCATCTTCTGCTCTAAAAACCATATCATCTTGAGTACATATAACTTTATCTTTTGCATCTAATTTGTATTCTATACTCTCACTATTCTTTGTATCAATCTTTTGATATGCTAAACACATTTTATTATCATTATTTAACCCTTTATAATCAACTAACTTATCAGCATAATTATATAACCCATCACAATTAATTAAAACTTCAGGATTAAAATAATTATGTAATTCTGTCACTTTCTTATCGTCATTTTCTAAAACAGTTCCATTAACAATTTTTAAAACAACCAAAATAATTGAAGTAATTAGCAAAATAATCAATAACGCAGTTAATAAAGTATCTTTCTCTTTTGGTGTTTCTTTTTTCTTATTTTTTCCTTTTTCCATAACACATAAACCACTTTCTAAACTTTTCTTGATTGAATCTCAGCTATCTTAGCAAAAACTTCTGCAGCATTACTTTCATTAATTTCCATATACCCTAGCTCTTTTAAAGCTTGAATTTTAATTGTATTTAATTGTTGTGTCCGACTAAGCTTTTCCTCATTTTTAGCTTCAATTTCTTGAACAAATCGCTTTCTAGTTTCAATTACTTTACTCTTACTCGCACCACCATTATTAATTAAATTTAATGCTGAATACAAAATCCCTTCAAAAATATATTGTTTATCTTCATCAAAAGCAAATTCATCAGGACTAATAAATCCATTAGTTTTTGCCATATAAGCTAATATATATTTAGTTTCTGGAACATTATCCATTGCTTGTAAAAAATTATATAAATATTTTACAGCAGCAAAATCATTATTTTTATTATCTTCTAACTTCTCTTTTAATAGAAAAATAACATCATTTAGAAGAATTCTACTCTCTTTATCTAAACCTTTTAAATCTACAATATTTTCTAATTCTGTTCCTGTTTTAACACCCATATTTAATCTTTTTTCAACATTCATTAAATATTCAGTATCAACTTTAATATTTTCTAATTCTTCTTGTGTTCCTTCTTTTAAATCCAAAAGTTGTAATAATAAGATTTTTTTCTCCTTTGGCCACTTATCTAAACTATCTAAAACCAAATAATTATAAACCATTTGTCTTGAAACACCTAAGTATTTTGACAATCTAACTTTTGAAACCCCTAATTCTTGCAGTAAATCATTTAACTTATCCATAATGTTGTTTCCCTACCTTCTACTATTTACAATATTAATTATATATAACTTAACACTTACTTGTCAACCAAAAAAGTCAATTTTATTTAATTTCTTTCTTTTTTATTATATATAATCGCTTTTTATTATAAAAACAATAAAAGATATCTTCTATAAGTAAATTTTTCGTTCGTAATTTACTTTCTAACCAACTTACATTTTTATGAATATATTTTAAAGCTTTTTTCTGCAAACTACCATCTAAAATTAAAGGCATAGGATAAGCAGAAGGTATTTTAAACAAATTATATTTAAAAATCGATAATTTTCCGTTTGGCTCTAAAAAAGCATATTCCACATCATCAATACTTTTAATTTCTTTTTGTCTTAAACTTAACAATAAATTATCCATACTATATCTTTGTTTAACCATTTCATTATAATTTACTTTCCCATTTGAAATAATAAGCGATGGTTTACCATCAAAAAATGTTCTTATTTTTCTTGATTTTATCTCAATAAATGCCAATAATATTTCAAGACCAACTAGTAATAAAATTGGAATAATTGTTAAAAATATACTATCTTCAATATTTTCAATCGATATCGCAATTAATTCGGCTATCAAAATTGACACAATTAAATCAATAATTCCTAATTGCCCAATCTCTCTTTTTCCCATTAAGCGATAACACAAAATAACAAAAAAGTAAAAAAACACTGTTCTTATAACTACTTGCAACATTTCCATTAAATAAATCACCTAATTTTATTATGGTTATATTCATATATTTTTAATCAATATATTATAATTAATTAGGTGATTTATTTGAAAAAACTAATTAATTATGCTAAATTTACATGTATTTTCTTAATTATTGAATTAATGATTACATTTTTAGCCAGTTTATTAAATTTATTAGGTGTTAATTCCGGAGTTACAACTATTATTTTACTTATTTGTAATTTAATACTTTTCTTTCTTCTTAATTATTTCAATGCTATTAAAATTGGTAAAAAAGGCTATCTAGAAGGAATTATACTTGGATTCATTTTTCTATTTTTAATGTTTTTAATCAAATTAATTCTATTTCATAATTCTTTCAATATTTCAACCATGATCTACTATATTATTTTAGTAATAACAAGCATTTTAGGTGGTATGATGGGTGTTAATAAACATCAACCAGAAACTAAATAGTTTAAATACATCTGTTTTAATAAAAAAGAAAAGATAAATAATAATCTCTTCTTAAATAATTTATAAAGTGATTGCTTTTATTTCTTGTAAGGATAAACCTGTATATTTTTGAATCTTTTCTACTGCAATATTATCTTTCAATAAATTTTTAGCAGTTTCTATTTTTTCTAAATTAA
>CANRTI010000028.1 GCA_947642635.1 uncultured Mycoplasma sp.
CTAGATTTTTTGGTATCTAGAGAAGTTTTTTTATTAACAACTGTCAAAGTAGGGATAAACTATTTATTAAATTGGAAATATTTGATATAATGATTATGGTGAAATATGTGAATTATCCCAACAAAATAAAAAAAGAATATCACAAAAGTATTAATTATGCTAATCGAGGAATGGATTTAGAAGACATAATCAATACAACCAATGAATATTTAATAGAAAAAGATCTTGCCTTAATTTATAAAAAACCTACTCCTATTGGCATTTCCAAAGTAAGTTATCAAAATAATAAACAGATAATTGAAAAAGCATATTTTGCTGAAAAATCAACATTAGATTATAATGGTATTTATAATGGAAAATATATTGAATTTGATGCTAAAAGTACAAAATCACATACATCTTTTCCCCTTAGTAATGTTCATGAGCATCAAATCAAACACATGCGAAGAATATTACAACATCAAGGAATTACTTTTTTAATAATAAGTATGAATAATAACTATTATTTATTAAATGGTCAAGACTTCTTAAATTATATTGATACATCTAATAGAAAAAGTATTCCATTTGAATATATAGATACTTTTGCTTATAAATTAGAATATAATTATATCAAAGGATTAAATTATCTAAATTATGTTGATATTATTGGAGGATTAAAAAATGAAAAAAATTAAATTAAAGAAAAAAACTAAAACAGCCAATGATAATACAAATAAAAGAAAAGAGAAGAAAACTATTTGGCAACATATCCTAAGCGTTATTCTGCTACTTGCAATACTTTTTGTCAGTGCTTGTTTATTGTTTGCCTTATATATTGTTATATCATCTCCGGATTTTGAAAAGAAAAAATTATTTCAAGTTGAACCAACCATATTATATGATAAAAATGGTAACGAATTTGCTCGTGTAGGTTCAAAAGATAGTACAATTGTTACATATGATGAAATACCAGATGTTGTAGTTGATGCTTTGATAGCCACTGAAGATTCCAGATTTTTTCAACATAACGGCTTAGATTTATTTCGTTTTCTAAAAGCTTCTGTTTTACAAGCACTACATATGAGTTATGCGGGTGGAGCTTCAACTCTTTCTATGCAAGTTATAAAAAACACTTATACAGACTCTACTAGTCATGGTATCAAAGGTATAATAAGAAAGTTTACTGATATTTATATGGCAGTTTTCAAATTAGAAGCTAATTATACTAAAGAAGAAATAATTGAATTTTATTTAAATTCCCAATGGTTTGCTAATAATGGAAATATTAATGTGAGTAATGGTATTTTTGGTATTGAACAAGCCAGTCTTCACTATTTTGGAAAATCTAGTAAAGATATGAATTTAGCAGAAGCTTCATTAATTGTTGGAATGTTCCAAAATTCAAGACTATACAATCCTTATAGAAATCCAGAAGGATGTCGTAATCGTCAAAAAACAGTTTTAAATTTATTAGTTCGTCATGGTTATATTACTGAAAGTCAAAAAGAGGCAGTTTTAAAAATCCCTGTTAGTAGCATGTTAATTGATCATGATAATGCTGAAGGAACTGTAAATGTTAATAGTAATCAAGCTTTTATTGACTATGTCTTAGATGAAATTGAAAATGATTTAAAAATTGATCCTCGTCAAGGTTCATTAAAAATATATACGACATATGATCCAAACGTTCAATCTGTTTTAGAAAAAGTAGAAAATGGCGATATGTATGCATTTTTAGATGATACTGTTCAAGAAGGTATTGCTGTTACTGACACTGTAGATGGTTCAATTTCTGCCCTTTCTGGAGGAAGAAATTATTTAGCAAGAGGTTTAAATCGAGCAACAGATATTAGTAGACAACCTGGTTCAACTGCTAAGCCATTATTTGATTATGCTATGTATATAGAACATATTAGCCAAAGTTCTTATGCAATGTTTCTAGATGAACATACAACCTATACAAACGGTAGTCCAATATCAGATTATGATAATAGATATAAAGGACTTATAACTATGCGCTATGCACTAGAAGATTCACGAAACATCCCGGCATTATTAGCATTTAAAGAAGTTGCTAAAATAGATCAAAAAATAATTGAAAATTTTGTTCACAGTATTGGAATTGACTATGGTAAAGATTTATTTGAATCAGCTTCAATTGGTGGTTTCAATGGTGTGTCTCCTTTAGAAATGTCAGCAGCATATGCTACTTTCGGACGCGGCGGATATTACATCAAACCATATGCTTATACTAAAGTTGTTAATACTTCAACTGGTGATGAATATAATCATAGTTATAGTAAAGAAAAAGTAATGGAAGAATCAACTGCTTATATAATGAATAACATCTTAATTGGTGTTTATGGTGGTAAAGGAGTTGCTGGTACTCAAATTGGTGGTAAAACTGGAACAACTAATCTCGATTCTGATACTAAAAAAAGATATGGATTACCTAATGGCGCAGTTATGGATGCGTGGATAGTTAGTTATTCACCAAGCCATTCAATCGCTTTATGGTATGGATATGACAAATTATCAAGTGAATCAGCAGCCAATAAACATTATTTAACAAGTAATACAGGTGGTACTGCCAGAAGACAAATTATGAATGGTCTAGCTACTAAAATTCATCAAAAAAATAAAACATTTAATATTCCTAAAACTGTAACTGTTGTTAATGTTGAGTTAGAAACTTTTCCAGCACAATTGTGTAGTCCTTATACTCCAGATAAAATGTGTGTATCCGAAACATTTGTAAAGGGTACAGAACCAACTGATGTTTCTAAACGTTATGATACTTTAGATAATCCAACTAATGGAAATTATAATTTTAATGGTAATAGTATTACCTTAAAATGGGATGCTATTTCAACACCTGATGCAATTAATAACGATTATCTTTTAACTCATTATAATGAAAACTACAAAGAACATGCTGATAAGTATTATAATGCCAGACTTGCTTATAACAGTGCAAACATTGGCCAAATTGGTTATGATGTTTATTTAAAAACTAGTAGTGGTGAACAATACTTAGGATATACTACTAGCAACACTTATTCATACAATGTACCTAGTGGTGGTGAATATACATTTATTATTAAATCAGCTTATTCAATATTTAAATATAATCGTAGTTCAGGATTAACTATTACAGCAAAAACTATTGATACTACCATTCCAGGAGGTCCAACTACTCCAGAGCCTAATCCAAACCCTGGAGAAAACAATAATCCAATTACTCCACCAGAAGATAATGGTTTAAATTAAATTTAATACTCCAATTAAGGAGTATTTTTTTAGAAAAATTTATTGTTATAAAAAGCGTTCATTAAGAACGCTTATATAAATTAGCTTATTATAACATACGGATTACTTTGTGTCCCTGTTCCTGTTATTGCTATATTGGATTTCAGATAGAAGACTGGTCTAATAGAATACTCAAAATTAGAATAGCTATAATTGATTGCTCCAGTCGAATATATATTCCATGCAACATATCCATTGTTAGAATAATAGCCATATCGTGACATCGCCCACTCAGCTGCTACTGGAGCACCTGTATCATTTTGAGCTAAATGCATCCAATTTGTTTTACATATACTTGCTTCTCCTGAAGGACCACAATTTAAGCCGCTTTTTTGATATGCAAAATAATAATCTGCTAAATACATTAATCCTATTTTTGCACTTACTGTATCTGTCCATGCTTGTTCTATTTGTACCATTTGCATTGCACTTATATTTATTGCAGTCATTGGATTTGAATTATATACATCTCCATACTTCCAGTTTACTGTCTCTATTTTATCTGCCCAACCGTCTGGTACGTATGTACTGTTTGTTAGGAATATGCTTCCATTTAAATTAGCTTTTAATTCTGATTGTGCCCATGTTTTACTTGTTTTAAATTCAGAATACCACATATAACCTTTATTTAATGCTTCTTTTTTGATTACTTTTAATCTATTACTTTTATCTACACCAATTATTCGATACATATATTTATCCTTATCTCCTGTACATGTATCTTTGTCACTTGTTCCAAAGCAGATATAATTATCTGGATTAGTACCATAGTATCTTGTTATCAACTCATCTTGAGCTACTCCTGTTGGTTCTTGAACTCCTGGAATTGGATTATTAATTATTTGATCTGCTAATGATTGTTTAAACTCTATACTATCACTTTTAACTTCCGATACTCCTTCAGCCATATCTTTGATATAAGCATAAAATGTTTTTGTTGTTTGTTCTGTAAAGGTATAATTTGAGGTTATTTCTGTTACTCCATTAGTGGTTTGCCACGAGCAACTATCAATATCTTGAGTTTCACTTATACAGTATTCTTTAATATATTGATCACTCCATTTTAAATAAAGTGTTACTTCGGGTACTTTAGTTACTTTATTACTTGTTTCATCATTGATATAAAATTTATCAATTACTGGAACATCTTTTTTATCAAAGTATAAATAACATGATAACTTTCCTTTTGTTCTTACTCTGACATTATGAGTACTATTATCATATGTTAAACTATCTTCTATGGCCTTCCCACTACTATCCATACATCCTGATTTATCTGCATTATAAATATATCCTACTTTGGGAAATGTTCCTTCACTACTTTCTTTATAACTACCATCCCCTTCATTTAACATTATGGCAAAACCATGATTACTTTTTTTAATACTTTCTTCTTTTAATTGTACTTCTGGTAATTTAACTGGTTTATTATTAAATGATTTATAAGCTAAATGAATTACACATACTTCAAATAATACTAAGCTTATTATTAAATATTTCTTTACTTTGTTTAGATTCATAATTATTTACCTCTTATTCTTAATATAACCAATATCTTTTTATTTATACTTGTGTTTGATATACCTATAATGTTAAAAAAATAAAAAGATTAAAGATATGTATTCTTTATTATCTACCATTATGATACCACTATAAAACTATTATTTCAATACCACAATGGTATAATTTTGATTGTGAAAGAAAGGGAAATAATATGACATTATCATTAAGATTAGCACTAGAACTTTATAATAAATTAAAAAAATTAGCATTAGAAGAAGAAAGAAGTATCAACGGTGAAATAAATTATATAATAAAAAAATACATTGAAGAGAGAGAAAAAGAACAAGAAAAAGCTACCAATTAGCTTTTTTTATTACCACTAAAAAAAGCACTTAAATGTGCTTTTTTAATAACCGTTATATTTCTTAAATTATTTAATAATTTCTGAAACTACACCAGCACCAACAGTACGTCCACCTTCACGAATTGAGAATTTAGTACCATTTTCAAGAGCAACTGGAGCAATTAATTCAACAGTCATATCAATATTATCACCAGGCATAACCATTTCAACACCAGCAGGTAACTCAATAACACCAGTTACATCTGTAGTTCTGAAATAGAATTGTGGACGATAATTTGAGAAGAATGGAGTATGACGTCCGCCTTCTTCTTTGCTCAAAATATAAACGCTAGCTTTAAATTTAGTATGCGGAGTAACACTTCCTGGTTTAGAAAGTACTTGTCCACGTTCAACGTCTTCACGAGCAATACCACGTAGAAGTACACCAGCATTATCTCCAGCTTGAGCAAAATCTAATGATTTACGGAACATTTCAATACCAGTAACTACTGATTTTGTAGTAGGTCTTAAACCAACAATTTCCACTTCATCATTAAGTTTTAATACACCACGTTCAACACGTCCTGTAACAACTGTACCACGTCCAGAAATTGTGAATACGTCTTCAATACTCATTAAGAATGGTTTTTCAGTATCACGTACTGGAGCATCAATATATTCATCAACAGCTGCAATTAAATCACGAATTGATTGTTCAGCAGTAGCATCACCTTCAATTGCTTTTAATGCAGATCCACGAATAATTGGACAATCAGCATCAAAATTATATTCTCCTAATAATTCTCTAATTTCCATTTCTACTAAATCTAATAATTCAGTATCATCAACTTGGTCACATTTGTTCATATAAACAACAATTTTAGGAACACCAACTTGACGAGATAATAAGATATGCTCTCTAGTTTGAGGCATAGGTCCATCAGCAGCAGATACTACTAAGATAGCACCATCCATTTGTGCTGCACCAGTAATCATGTTTTTAACATAGTCAGCATGTCCTGGGCAGTCTACGTGAGCATAATGACGTTTGTCAGTTTCATACTCAACGTGTGAAGTATTAATTGTAATACCTCTTTCTCTTTCTTCTGGAGCTTTGTCGATATTTTCATAAGCAACAAATTCCTTACTAAATAATTTTGTAATAGCAGCAGTTAAAGTTGTTTTACCATGGTCAACGTGTCCAATAGTACCAATATTAACGTGCTCTTTAGAACGGTCAAATTTTTCTCTTGCCATATAATGTATTTCCTCCTTTTCTTATATACTATTATATTTTATCTAATGCTTGAATTTTTTTCAAGTATTATTCATAATTAATTGCATTTATACATGCTTTTTACCATTAATTTTTTAATTAACACTATTCTTCTTTATAATATCTTCAGCGATATTTTTTGGTACTTCTTCATAATGATCTAATGACATTGTAAATGTACCACGTCCTTGAGAATTTGAACGTAATGTTGTAGCATAACCAAACATTTCTGCAAGTGGAACCATTGCATTAATTGATAAAGCATTTCCTCTTGATTCATTTCCTAAAGGTTTACCACGACGTGAAGTTAAATCACCCATTACATTACCCATGTATTCTTCTGGAACAACTACTTCTACTTTCATGATTGGTTCTAATAAAACTGGTTTACATTTCTTTAAAGCTTCTTTTAAAGCCATACTAGCAGCAATTTTAAAAGCCATTTCTGATGAGTCAACATCATGATAAGAACCATCAAATAATGTTGCTTTAACATCAACCATTGGATAACCTGCTAATATACCACCAGCCATTGCTTCTTGTAGTCCTTTATCAGTTACAGGAATATATTCTCTTGGAACAACTCCTCCAACAATTGCATCGACAAATTCATAACCCTTTTCAGGATTTGGCTCAAATTTAACCCATACATGACCATATTGTCCACGACCACCTGATTGTTTAATATATTTACCTTCACATTCAGCTGTTTGAGTTAAAGTTTCTCGATAAGCAACTTGTGGACGACCAATATTAGCTTCAACACCAAATTCATCTTTTAATCTTCTTACAAATACTTCTAAGTGTAACTCTCCCATTCCAGATATAACTGTTTGACCAGTTTCAACATCAGTTTTATATCTAAATGTTGGATCTTCTTCCGCTAATTTTTGTAATCCAATTCCTAATTTATCTTGATCAGCTTTACTCTTCGGTTCAATTGCTTCATCAATAACTGGTTCTGGAAATTCCATACCATTCATAATAACAAAGTCTTTTTCCCCACATAAAGTATCAGCAGTTGTTGTATTTTTTAAACCAACCAAAGCAGCAATTTCACCACAATAAACATCAGTAATTTCTTTTCTTTGATTAGCATGCATTTGTAAAATACGTCCAACTCTTTCTTTAACATTCTTCGTACTATTTAAAATATATGAACCACTTGATAAATGTCCAGAATATACTCTAAAGAATGCAAGTCTTCCAACATAAGGATCAGTCATTATTTTAAATGCCATTGCTGTAAATGGTTCTGAATCACTTGGATGACGTTTAACTAAATTACCATTTTTATCAGTACAATCAATTGCAGGAATATCAGTTGGAGCTGGCATATAATCTAAAACAGCATCTAAAGCTAATTTAACACCAGTATTTGATAATGCACTACCACACATTACTGGGAAGAATTCTGCTGCTAAAACACCTTTTCTAATAGCGCCTTTAATTTCTTCAACACTTAATTCTTCTCCCATTAAATATTTTTCCATTAAAGCATCATCAAATTCAACAGCTTTTTCGATTAATTCAGTTCTTTTTGTTTGAACTATTTCTTTTAAATCTTCAGGAATTTCTACTTCTTGATAATTTTCATGTTCATCATTTCTATCAAAAACATAAGCTTTTTGTAAAACTAAATCGACTATTCCCTTAAATTCATTTTCAGAACCAATTGGCCATTGAATTGGAGCATAATTAACTCCCAATCTTTTTCCAATAGTATCTAAACTAAAATTAAAATCAGCTCCTAATTTATCCATTTTATTAACAAAAATCATTCTTGGAACTTTATATTCTGATGCTTGACGCCAAACTGTTTCTGATTGCGGTTCAACTCCCGCATTTCCATCTAATAAACAAATAGAACCATCTAATACTCTTAAACTTCTTTGAACTTCAACAGTAAAGTCTACGTGTCCTGGAGTATCAATAATGTTTAAACGATATCCTTTCCAATGTGCAACAGTTGCTGCGCTAGTAATTGTAATACCTCTTTCTTTTTCTTGTTCCATCCAATCCATTTGGGACTCACCATCATGAGTCTCACCAATTTTATGAGTAATACCAGTATGAAATAAAACTCTTTCAGTAAAAGTAGTTTTACCAGCATCAATATGTGCCATTATCCCAATATTACGAATCTTATCAATAGTAACATCTCTTGCCATATTAAATTACCATCTATAATGAGCAAATGCTTTATTTGCTTCAGCCATTTTATGAGTGTCTTCACGTTTTTTTACAGCGCCTCCAACACCATTAGCAGCATCAATAATTTCATTTGCTAAATTTATAGCCATTCCCTTTCCATTTCTTGATTTTGCATAATTAACTAACCAACGCAATGCTAATGTTTGAGCTCTTTCATCACTAACTTCCATCGGAACTTGGTAATTAGAACCACCAACACGACGAGATTTAACTTCTAATAATGGACTAATATTTTTCATCGCTTCATTAAATACATCCATTGCATCTTTATTAGTTTGTTTTTGAACTATTTCAAATGCTTCATATAAAATATCTTGTGCTACACCTTTTTTACCATCCAACATAATTGCATTAACTAATTTAGTAACAACTTTTGATTTGTATATTGGATCTGGTAAAACATCTCTTTTTATTGCACTTCTTTTACGCATTTATTTATCCTCCTTCTCTTAATTATTTACTTTTCTTTGTTCCGTATTTACTACGACCTTGTTTACGATTTTCAACACCATGAGTATCTAATGTCCCACGAATAATATGATAACGTACACCAATTAAATCTTTTACACGACCACCACGAACTAATACAACGCTGTGTTCTTGTAAATTATGTCCTTCACCAGGAATATAAGCATCAATTTCTTTTCCATTAGAAAGTCTAACCCTTGCAAATTTTCTTAATGCTGAGTTTGGTTTCTTTGGTGTTCTAGTTCCTACTCTTGTACAAACTCCTCTTTTTTGTGGACTTGATGCATCAGTTTGTTTTCTTTCCAATGTATTAAATCCTACATTAAGTACTGGACTTTTACTTTTCTTTGTTTTCTTTTGACGATTTTTCTTAACTAATTGATTAATTGTTGGCATATTCTCTCTCCCTTCTATTAACACGAATCCAAGTGTGTCAAAACTTTTTTTAAATTAAGTCCTACTAAAAGTAGAACCTAACTAAAATGTGATAATAATATATCATTTAATCATATGTTTTGTCAACATTTTTAAAACTTAAAACCCCTATTTATTCATAATTTTTAGTCGTATAATTAGGACATGACACATATCCTTTATAATCATAATGCAATTTACTATTATTTTTGGTTATTATTACATATCCTTTGCATTCATTACCAGCATTATCTTCCAATTTTTTAATATTTCCATTATTATACAAAGTATCATAATTAATTTTTAATTCTAAATCAACATCTAAAGCATTTTCTTTTACAAATTCTCTACCAGCCAACTCTAACTTAGCTTCCATATTCATATATTGTCTTCCCATTGTCTCAATCTCTAAACCATCATAAAATTTGGAGATGAAAAAAATCGCTACTAAAAGTGCTATAAATAATCCTCCACAAAGTAAAAACATTTCCATAGTTCCCCAACCATGATTATTTAATTTCATAAAATCCCCCATTACTGTCCAGTAGGTAAACTCTCCCTTACTTTAATAAATATATGTCCAAACTCTTTCCCATATAAACTAGTACGTTCATAAGTTATTGTTTTATATCCTAAACCATAATAAATATAAACATGACCATCTTCATATTCTTTAGTTTCTGATTTTAACACTAATAACATTGGTTCATTATCTCGATACCGAAAGTATTCAATAATAATTATTGCCATCCACATCACAACCAATGTTACTAATAAAACTTTAAAAATTATCCCCAATGTCTTCTTCAAATAGTATCACCTTTAAATATTATAAATTACTCCATAAAAAAAAGCAATAAATATTGCTTTTAAGAATTATGCTAATTCTACTTCAGCACCAGCTTCAGTTAATTGATCAGCAATTGTTTTTGCTTCATCAGCAGGAATATTTTCTTTAATATTACCACCATTATCAGCTAAACCTTTAGCTTCAACTAATCCTAAACCAGTAATTTCTTTAATGATTTTGATAACAGCTATTTTGTTACCACCAGCATTTTTTAACACAACTGTTTTAGTAGATGAACCAGCATCTTCACTAGCAGCAGCTGGAGCAGCAACTGCAACTGCAGATGGATCAACACCAAATTCTTCTTTCATTGCATCAACTAATTCTTTTACTTCAAGAATAGTCATTTCTTTTAATGCACTAATAAAATCTTCTCTTGTTAATTTTGCCATTTTAATCTTCCTTTCCTTCTAATCCTTCGGCATAAAGATTTAAACTTATTGATAAATCTTTAACATATTGAATCATACCACCAGCTAACATTGTAAGTAGTCCTTCACGAGATGGAATACTTGCATATTCTTTAATCGTTTCCAAACTTGCTACATCGCCACTAATGATTCCAACACGAATATCTAACTTTTTATGATTTTTTGCAAAATCTGCTACAATCTTAATTGGTTCTAACAAAGTTTTACCAAACAAAATTGCATTAGGACCTGCTAAGAAATCATCCATATTAATCTTTAAATCATCTAAAGCTCTTTTCAAAAGCGTATTCTTATAAATCTTAATATTTGATTCAACTTCATTTAGCTTATTTCTTAATTCCATCATTTCTGCAACAGTTAAACCTTGATATTGGAATAAAACTACTGATTCACTATTTTTAATATTATCAATAATTTCACTTACGATAATTTTCTTATCATTAAGAATTTTTTCGCTTGCCATGTTTCCTCCTTATATATTAAGAAAAGCTTCCGATAGGAAAGCTCAAAACAAAGTTTAAGATTCCCCTCGATAGGATTTTTAAAATTACTTCCCTATTGTCTTCGGTTTTTCTTTTCTTCCAGTATTATATACTACTACTCATTAAATGTCAAAAGAATTTTTATCAACTTTAATTCCAGGACCCATAGTAGTAGCAATAGCAATCTTATCTATAAATACGCCCTTAACTGCTTGTGGTTTAGCTTTATTTATGGTTTTGATTACATATTCTAAATTTTCTAATAGTTTAGTTTCTGCAAATGAAACTTTACCAATAATAGTATGAATATTACCATAAGAATCTGTCCGGTAAGTTACCATACCACTCTTTAAATCTTTAATTGTTTCAGCTACTTTTGTAGTAACAGTTCCAGTTTTAGGGTTAGGCATTAATCCTTTTGGCCCTAAAATATTACCAATTTTTCCAACTTCTGGCATCATATCTGGAGTAGCTACAATTACATCAAAATCAAACCAATTTTCAGTTTTGATTTTATCTAACATATCTTTATCTCCAACATAATCAGCACCAGCAGTCTTAGCAGCTTCGGCAAATTCACCTTTAGCAATAACTAAAACTTTTTTGCTTTTACCAGTTCCATTAGGCATTACTAAAGAACCACGCATTTGTTGATCAGCTTTTTTAGCATCAATATTTAACTTAATAGCTACTTCAACAGAGCTATCAAAAGAAGTAACTGATGTTTCTTTAACTAATTTAATCGCTTCTTCTTTAGTATAAAGCTTATTTGCTTCAACACTTTTTGAAACTTCCACATATTTTTTACTATGTTTTTTCATTTTTTCCTCCTAACTGTGGTTAATTAGCGGATTTTTTATTAATTTCTTATTTTTATTATTCTTCTGTTTCTTTATCTTCGTCACCAATTACAGGAACTTCAACTGAAGTATCAGCTTTTGCTTCTTCTTCCATTGCTTCAAGTTGAGCTTCTCTTTTAGCCATTTCAGCTTCTTCAGATGCTGCTTCTTTTGCTTGTTCTTGTAATTCTTTATCATTACGTCCTGTAATAGCTATTCCCATATTTCTTGCTGTTCCTTCAACAATATTCATTGCTTTTTCAACAGTATATGCATTTAAATCTGGTAATTTAGTCTCGGCAATACTTTTTAAATCAGCTTCTGTGATGGTTGCAACTATTTGATTAGCGCCTTTAGCGCTACCTTTTGCAATTTTAGCTACTTTTTTAAGTAAAAATCCAGCTGGTGGAGTCTTTAAAACAAAATCAAATGTTCTATCATCATAAATTGAGATTTCGCAAGGCACAACATCGCCCATTTTATCGCGAGTTTCATCATTAAATTTTGTACAAAACTCTTGTAAATTAATTCCAGCAGGTCCTAAAACTGTTCCAACTGGTGGCGCTGGTGTTGCTTTTCCAGCTTGAATTTCCAATTTAATTTTCTTTACGACTTCTTTCGCCACGAAAACACCTCCTATATCTTTTCGCGTTAGTGGTTACAGGGCAAATCCGCATCTTCCCTCCCACATAACTGCAATTAAAAACTAATTGCACAATAAATGATACCATAATTTCCCTAATTATGCAAGCATTCTGCCTTCTAAATTGTATGCAAAAACTGTCAATAAAACAATTATCTAGTAGTCTTTTTCCGTATATTATGTTATTATTGTGTTATATTAAAGAATAGAGGTTCTAAATTATGGCAAGAAAATTTTTTAATGATCGAGTTCCCAATACCAAAAAAACAATAACTAATCTTATCATAATAGGAGTTTGTATTATTGGTGTAATCGTTTGTTTTATTGTTACAAGTAACTTTCAAGGTGAAAGTACTAATGGTGGCGGTGGCGAATTAAGTCTTAACAAAAGTACAATTGTTGAAGTAAATGAAGAAATAACAAATGATATATTTTTCTCCAAAATTGAAAATGTTAATCTTAATGCTATTAAAGTAGATTATCCAAGTGATTTCGATATTTCGGAAGTTGGCGATTATCAAATAAATATTACTATTAATGGTAAAAAATATAATACTATTTTAAAAGTAGTTGATACAATCAAACCTGAACTAACAGTTAAAGAATATACAATTACTCAAAATAGTGCTTATATTCCTAAAAATTTTGTTAGTAGTTGCAAAGACAATAGTGGTAAAGACTGTATTTTAGATTTTTATGAAGGTGGCATTGATGAAGAAGGTAATAACATTACCTACAATAACTATTATGAACCAGGAACATATGCAATAAAAATATCAGCCAAAGACGCTGCTGGGAATGAAACTGTTGAAGAAACAAAATTAATCATAACTGCAACTGGAAGTACCCAAGAACCACCAGTAGAAGATCCAAAACCAACTGAATGTAAATATGGTAATAGTGAATATGATACCGAAGAATTTCTTGTTGCTGTAAATGTTACTACTAATAATTGTGCTGTTAGCCTAGATTTATATAAAGATAGTGCAATGACTGCTGAAATAAACAAAATGATGGATTCAGAAACAATTCGCATAAAACGTGATGTTGAAAGTCTTAAATTAGATGGTACTTTAGCCCTAAATCGAAAAGTAACGGCTGTTGTTAACACTTCTGGTGATGGCGTAGTTGGATATGAATTACAAATGACTGTAACTATTACCAAAAATGGTACAACTGAAACAATTGCAGATTATAAATTAAATAGTAGTGGTAAAAGAGTATTTATTTCGAACCCTAATGATTTAAGCGAATAAGATAAACCTCAATATTATATGAGGTTTTTTTAATTATTAAAAAAAGACTATTAGTATAGTCATCCATAATTAATAACATTAAATTACTTTGTTACAACAAAATAAAAAAAGGTTTTAATACTAAAATGTGACCTATAAAGAGGACTCTTAAAAAAAGAGATACCTACTTTATA
>CANRTI010000029.1 GCA_947642635.1 uncultured Mycoplasma sp.
ATAATAAAAAGAAGATGTCAAGAAAATAAATTTACTTATTTTCTAACATCCCCTTGTATAAACATTTTATTTACATTAGCATTACACTAATTGACAATGATATATGGGTCAGTTTGTGTACCACTCCCAGAAATTTCAATTGATGGTATTAAATAGAATACTGGTCTAACAGAACGCGGAGTATCCAAATTATCAGCACCAATCCTACCATCTGAAGTAATAGCCAATGCACTGTATCTACTGTTATTTTGACCATAACGCGATATAACTCTTTCTAAAGCACTACTCCAATTTGTATGACTTATATGCATCCAACTTGTTTTACATGTACTAGATGAACTACTACAGTTTAATCCACTTTTTTGATATGCAAAATAATAATCTGCTAGATACATTAAACCAATTTTCGCACTTACTGTTGTAGTCCATCCTTGTTCTATCTTTAATATTTCTGAAGCTATTATACTGTATGTTCTTATATCTCCATATTTCCATTTTACTGCCTCTATTTTATTTTCCCAAACATCTGGCATATATTCAATATTTCCTATAAATAAATTACTATAAGCTCCTCCATTTATTCCATTTAATCCCTTATATAAATCACTATCGTTCCATTTGATATCTTTTAATGATGTATTATGCCATTTATATGTTAGATTTAATGCTTCTTTTTTGATTAGTTTAAATTTTCCTTTTTTATCTACACCGATTATTCGATACATATATTTATCAATATCATCTATACAGATATCTTTATCATTTGTCCCAAAACATATGTAATTATCTGGATTGGTTCCGTAGTATCTTACTGCTAATTCATCTTCCGCTACTCCTGTTGATTCTAACACTCCAGATATTGGTTTATCTACCAAACTAGCACCAGTTATTGGTACTTTATATTCTATACTATCACTTTTAACTTCCGATACTCCTTCAGCTACATCTTTAATATAAGCATAAAATGTTTTTGAAGTTTGTTCTGTAAAAGTATAATTTGATGTTATTTCGGTTAATCCATTAGTATTTTGCCACATACAACTATCAATATCTGGGGTCTCAGTTATACAATGTTCTTTGATATATGGGTCACTCCATTTTAGATGAATTGTTACTTCTGGTACTTTAGTTGTCTTATTACTTGTTTCATCATTGATATAAAATTTATCAATTATTGGTGCATCTTTCTTATCAAAATACAGATAACAGTACAACTTTTGATTTAATCTTAAACTTACTTTACCACTTTCATAATTAATTGCATTTACCACTTCTTTTCCTGTGGTATCAATACATCCTGATTTCTGGGTATTATATATGTATCCTACTTTGGGAAATGTAGTACTTGTACTTTCTTTATAACTACCATCGCCTTCATTTAACATTATAGCTACTGTTTTCTTTTCCTTTTTATTTTCTTCTTTAAATTTAACATCATCTAAAATAATAGGTTTATTGTTAAAAGATTTAAAAGTTAGAAATACCGATACAATTTCTAAAAAAAATAAAAAACTTAAAATTAAAAACTTATATTTATGAATACTTTTCATCTTTTAACCTCACAATAATATAGGTATATATTACCTATCATATCCAATTATAGGTAAATTATAACTAAATGTCAATAGGTAAAATATAACTATTGTATTATGACTTTGGAGGAAATAAAAAAATCTTATGAATAGACTAAAAGAACTACGAGAAGACAATGATATTTATCAAAAAGATATTGCTAATTTTTTAAATATTGATCAATCAAATTATAGTAAATATGAACTAGAAAAAATAAATATTCCCATAGAAACTTTAAAAAAATTAGCTGATTATTATAATACAAGTATTGACTATATTCTTTATCGAACTGATAAAAAAGAAGCTTATCCAAAATCAATAATTGATTAAAAAAATTAGAATTTATAACCTTAATTCTAATTTTTTATTTAACTTTTCTATATACTTCATAAACTGTACCAAAATCAAAAGGATTATTATCAATTTGATTATTTAATTGTCGTAAACGTTGTTCTAAAGACTCTAATAATTGTTCTAATTTTTCAACCTCTTCTTTTTTAACTATTTTCTTAGATTGACAAACTAATAACTTAATTGCTAATTCTCGATAGTTACCTCGATAGATTTCTAAAAGTGATAACAATTTACCAAATTCTTTTGGCCAATTACTTTTAAAAAATTCCATTAGTTCGTCAGGAAAAATTAATTCACTCTCTTTTTCAGGAGCTAAATTATCAAAAGAATCAACTAATAAATCTTTAAAATTTTTTAAAGCACTTAAAACAATTATCTCTTCTTCTAATATTTCTCCTTGTTTTTCTATTCTATTTTTCTCAAATATCCGATTAAATAATTTTCCATTATTACTATTTAACTTACTAGCAAAATAATATTCAACTAAAGAAAAAACAACCATTAATTGTATACTAACATTATCATAATTTCCTTTTAAAGTTCTAAAACTACGACTATATTCAAATTCTTCATCAAATAAACCATTTTTAGCAGTTTTTAATTTAACTTTTAAAGCTTCCATTTTCTTTAAAACCTGTTCTCTTTTAGTTCTTAATTCTTCCCCACGAGTAAATACAGAATTAACCCAACTATTAACAGAATTATCATTATGATGAACATTATTACTTTTCGATTCTTGAACTGGCTGTGGATTTTTAAGTTCCTTCATTATTTCGTCATAAGCATCATTAATTTCTTGAATTTTTGTATGATCAACATTAGGATTAACATCTGGATGATATTTTTTACAAAGTTGCTTATATACTTTCTTTAATTCATCCTCACTTATACCTCTTGAAACTCCTAATATGGCATAATAATCTTTTTTAGCTGGCATTATAACTATCTCCTTTATAATAGTATAACGTATTATAAAAAATAATTAAATTCATTCAAATACAATTTGACACTCTTATTCAAAAATAATTAAATAATACTTCTTTTTTCCTTTTTTTAATAAATATACTTTTTTATCAATAGCCTGATTTTTAGTTACAACATAATTATTATCATTAATTTTACAATTATTTAAACTAATCGCATTCCCTTTTATAAGCTCACGAGCTTCTCTTTTACTTGAACATATTTCATTATTAACTAATAAATCCTCTAAAACTATATCTTCTTTAACATAATATTTTTCAATATCTTTAAAATTATTTAAAATATCTTCACTACTTAAATTAATAATTTCTTCAGAAAATAACGATTTACTCATAACTTCTGCTTTTTTAGCTTCCTCTTCACCATGTAAGAAAGTAATAATTTCTCGTGCTAATACTTTTTGAGCTTCTCTATTTTCTGGATGCTCTTTTTGAATTTTGGCTAACTCTTCAATTTCTTCTCTACTTAAAAAAGTAAATACTTTTAAATAATCAATAACCATTTCATCATCAACATTAATTAAATATTGAAATAATTCATAACTAGTTGTTTTATTTTTATCAAGCCATAAAGCATTACCTTCACTTTTTCCAAATTTTTTCCCATCTTTAGTAGTAATTAAAGGCATTGTAAAAGCATAGACTTCTTTTCCCGCTTTTTTCTTAATTAAATCTACTCCCGCAGTAATATTTCCCCATTGATCTGATCCTGCTACTTGCATTGTACAATTTCTAGTTTCATACAAATGCAAAAAATCCATTGCTTGTAAAATCATATAGGAAAACTCTGTATAAGTTATTCCGGTTTCCAAACGTCTTCTAATTATATCTTTATCTAACATATAATTAATATTAAAAAATTTTCCATAATCTCTTAAAAAATCTAAAATATTAATATCTTTTGTCCAATCATAATTATTAACTACTTCAAAACCAAATATGTCTTGTACTTGTTTTGTTAAACAAGCAATATTTTTTTCAACTTCCGCAATACTTTTCATTTCTCTTTCACTAGTAGGTCTCGGATCTCCAATTCTTCCTGTTGCTCCTCCAATTAAAAGTAATGGATTATGACCAGCATCTTTTAATCTCTTAGAAATCAAAAATGATGATAAATGTCCTAAATGTAAACTATCCGCTGTAGGATCAGTACCAATATAAAAAGTTAACCCTCCTTCATTAATCTTTTTCTCAATTTCTGGCGAAGTCATATCTTTTATCAATCCCCGCCATTTTAAATCTTCAAATATTGTCATATTTATTCCTCTTTCTAAATAAAAAAATTCAAAAATTAAGATAAGGACGAGCAATTACCCGCGGTACCACCTTAATTTATGAATTAATCATACACTTTAACACCCTTATCGCAGGTTAAACGCTTTTAGCTAAGGAAGTCGTAAATTTCCTTCAATCACTAACAATTAAATTATATTAAAATTTTTTCTATAAATCAATATCTACATTATGATATATTTCTGTAACATCATCAATATCATCTAACATAGTATATAATTTTTTAAATAATTCTAAATCTTCTTCAGATAAAGTTACTTTATCTTTAGGAAACATTCCAATTTGATCTACTTCATAATCAATATCAGATAACATATTTTCTAAAACATCTTTAACTTTATCATGATCATTTGGTCGCATAGTAATCGTAATTAAACTATTCTCATCTTCAAAATCCATAATTTCAATTCCAGCATTTAATAAATTTTCAAATATTTCTTCACCTTTAGTACTCTTAAACACTAATACTCCTAAATAATCATAATTATAAGAAACAGAATTTGTTACACCTAAACTTTTATTAACTTTATTAAAAGCTGCTCTTACTTCACCAACTGTTCTGTTAACATTATCCGTCAAAGTTTTAATAATTAAAGTTGCAGCACCAGGACCAAACCCTTCATAAATAACTTCTTCATAATCTTCCCCGCCAACACCTTTTGCTTTATCAATAGCTCTTTTAATAATATCACTAGGAACTTGATTTTTTTTCGCTTTTTCCACTAATCTTTTTAAATTAATATTAGCATCTACATCCGGAACTCCTCTTTTTGCTACTAAATAAATTTCTTTAGCAAAAGTAGTATATACTTTTCCTCTTGCAGCTCCCGTTTTTTGAATACTTGCTTTTCTTACTTCATACGCTCTTCCCATAAATCCTCCTAAAAAATCTTTAAACTTTTCACAAAATCATAAACAAAATGTTTATTACTTGTTTTCCTCTTCACAAAATTAATTACTTTTCTTACATTATAAATATTATAATAACTTACATTTTCTTTCATCATTACATATTCTAAACTTTTAATAATTAATTCTTTATTATCTTTTACTTTAAAATATCTACTAACTTTTTTAAGTAAAGCTTTATCAACTTTTTTAACAAGTCTATTATACAACAAATTATAATGCTTTTTAAAGATAAAATTATACCCATCATAATTTTTTAATATTTTTAAAGTATCATAATACCCTAGTTTCATATTATCATTAATTTTTTGCTTATTAACATTTAAAGTACTTCCTAAAAACTTTGAGGGCACTATTTTAATTACTTTACTCTCATCAATAGCTTTCTTACTAAAACCAATCCCTTGAATTTCTATTGAATATACTTTATCATATCCTTTTTTTAACAACATATTTACTGGATTATTATCATAAAAACCTCCATCAATATAAAAATTATCATCAATATATTTTTGCATTTTAAATACTGGCAAATTACAACTTGCTAAAATATATTCAGCTATTTTTCCAGCTTTCATATCTTCTTTAAACAAATATAAAGGTTTTAAATCTTTTACTCTTACAGTTACTAAGCCATAATCCATTTTACTTCGGCGAATTTTTTCTTCATCAATCATTTCATCCAAAATATTTTTAATCCCTACATTACTTATTCCCTTATTCTTAATTATTAAAGTCATTTGTTCTATTCCATAAATTAATTCTTTAAACTTACTTTTATTATTCACACTATCAACATATTTAATATTAAAATCTAAAAGGGCACCAATATTCGTATTTTTCCAAAAATCATATAAAGCATTTTCTTTACCACTAACAATCATCGCCGCATTAAAAGAACCAATAGAAGTTCCAACTACGCCATCTATTTTAATTCCACACTTTTTAAAAGCTAAATAAGCTCCAACTTGGTATGAACCTTTAACACCGCCACCAGCAAGTACTAATCCAGTCATTTTACCCCACCTTAATCTGTATTTCTAAAAAATAAGATTATTTTTGCTAATAATTTTCTAACTCGTCTTTTTTTATATTTACTTTCTAATCTTCTATAATAATTATATAAAGAATCATCTCGATAATGTATAATATCTTCTAATTGATCACTATCAGTTAAAATAGGACTTAAATAACTTTTTTCTAAAAATAATCGTGACAAAATAAATTTCCAACTTATCCCATAATACTTCAATATATTATTTAATATTTCTTTATAAACTACACGTCCTTCTTCACCCATTCCAATATTAAAAATCTTTTTACCTAGCTCTTTTTCATAATCAATCGCTTTTACAAAAGCATATGCTGCATCTTTACTTGTTGTAACTTCCACAATTAAATTACTTTTTACATTGTACATAAACGGTTCATCCTCTAGTTCATTTAAAACTAATGGCACTCTTAAAATAGTATAATTTTTTAATTTCTTTTTAATCAAATTCTCAGTTTTATATTTATTAAAACTATAATTAGTTAATTCACTTTCAATAATTTTTTCTTTTGTATTAGCACTTAAACTGACATCATATAAACTAGTAGTTGAAGCATAAATAAAATAACACTTTTCATTGTAATAATTAATTGCTTTAATGATATTTTCGCATCCTTCATATTCGACAATTTCCCCAATACTACTACTATAATCTGCTAGTGGTGGCATAACACTTGCTAAATGTATTATAACATCATGATCCCGAACTAAAGCTTCAATTAAAATAGAATCATTTACGTCACCATAAATTATATTAATTCTTTTACGATATTTTTTTAATTTCCGTATAGTTTTTTTATTTTTTAAATCGAGCGCAGTTATTTCATACTTTCCAGATGCTAATAAATATTTAATAACATTTAAGCCAATACTTCCCGCTGCTCCAGTAATTAATATTTTCTTCATTGAAAACTCCTTATATCATAAAAGTAACAATTAGTATTATTACCCCTAATATTATACCATAAATTACTTCTTTTTGTTTAAAACTTCGCTTAATTTCACCGAATAATTCAAATACTAAAATGTAAATAAGTAATCCTAGAGTAAGAGCTAAAAAAGTATTAGTTAATACTTCACTTAAATTACCAAAAACAATAATAATTAAAGCGCCCAAAAAAGAACTCAAACAAAGAAATAACAATAAAAATATACTATTTTTTTTCTCTATTAATGAATTACCAATTTGAAAACCTAAAGGAATATTATGAAGTGATATACTAATCATCATCAATATTCCTGATTTTAAATTATTTAAACAAACAGTATATAAAGTCAATCCTTCTAATAAATTATGAATTGCTAAAGCAATAATTGTAATAGTCCCAATATGATTTAAATGTAAATTATGTTCATTTTTAGTCTTACAATCTTCATGATGGTGATGATGAGGAATAAATTTATCTAAAACAATAATTAAAGAAATTCCCACTAATACCGGAATAACATACCAAATATTTCGAGTTTCTAATAACTCTGGTAATAAATCCAGTACAATCAATCCCAACATAACTATAAATGCTAATGCGACAGTAAACAAAGACATTCTTTCTTTATTTTTAACATGCTTACAAATAATAATTCCAATTAGAAAAAATAACCCTGTTAAAATAGTTAAAGATACACTAATTATTTCTTTAAACATTTAAATCACCCACTTAAATTTTAACATCTTCCAATTTATTTTACCATCACTTTTTTAAGTCCTAAGCTACCTACTCTTTGATTAAAATAATCACTAAACCAATCCCATACTTCCAAAATATCTATATCTTTAAATAATTCCCAAATAAATTCATCATTTAAACCAATTAAACTATGATATTTTTTTATAATTTCTTCTAATAATCCTGAATTATTACAATATAAATAAAACAAATAAAAAGCCATTATTTGAGAAACAATATTATCAATATTTCTCTTTTTAGTTCTTAAACCATCAGTTGTAACAACCTCATTCAAATTCGGATCATACCTATCCATTCTTCCTAAAAAACCTAAATAGTATTCTCCACACATAAAACGTAAATTTAAAAGTTTTTCGCGCATTTGATATAAAAACCAAGTACCATAATCACTATCTTTATAATAATCTAAAAACACTAATTCCATAAATTGCGGGTAACTTTCTACAAAAATACTAAAATGATAATTTAAATTTCTTTTAAAATCCATAATTTCTTTAAAATCACTTACATGAGCTAGTTCATGAATTAAAATACTTAAAGATTTTCGAGGATTATCATTAAAAACTATAAAACTATCACGAAGCGTTTGAAGATAAAAACATAAACCATTCGCATCTTTTAAAGCAGGACCCTTTCGCATTGCTAAAATATTTCCATCACATAAATTTTGATATTCTCTACATAAATCACTTGAAAAATTTCTAATAAACTCTAGTAACATTTGATAAAAATCATTTTGAGGCAAAAAATAAGGACGTCTTTTGATTGGACAAAAATGTAAACTTTGCATTTTAAAAGCTATCTCTAACAATTCTTGTTTTTTATTAATCAAACTAGAGGCACTACTAGATAAAAATGGACTATATAACTCTTTATAATCTTTAATATCATTATGTGAACATCTACTTTTACGATTAAAATCATTTAGCAAAAAAACTAATATTTCATAATCATACTTTAAAGCCATTAATTCATTACTATCTGTAGTATTATTAATCTTTTTCTGCAAAACATTTATATAATTACTAATTTTTTCTAAATCCCAATTCATACCTCACCCCTTTTTTCGAATAACTATTATATCATAATCAATCTTACTATTAAAGAAATTTTTTAATTAATCACACTTCAAAAAAACTTTACATTTAAATACTTTTATGCTATAGTAGTAAACATTATTTAAAAAAAGGGGATAAAAATGAAGAAAAAAACTAAAAATAAATTGAAAATTACACTACTTATAATTCTACTAATTATCGCAATAGGAATTACTATCACTAATGGTGTATTTCTGGTTAAAAATCAAGAAATAGAAGAAAATTTAAAAAATTTAGGAATTAAACCTAATTATTACTTAGACATTGAAAAACACGATAATTCAAACTGTAATGACAAAACTAAATGTTTACCTGTACTTAAAGTCAAAAATTTAAAATCATTAAATTATGATTCTTCAATTTCTGCTAAAGAATTTGACAGTACTGAAACATCTATTTCTCTAAAAGAACTAGAAAAAAGTTTAGAAATAAGAGTTTTAAAATCAGATAATTTAAAACCTAAAAAAGTAGCAATTTTGCGATTAGAAAAAAATAATAATAAAGTTGGTAGTGCTCACTTTTATATAAGAGATGCCTTTCTTATAACAAGTAAAAATAAGAAAAAACCTAAAATAAATATTACTATGCAATTTAATACTAAATACACTCAAATGTATAAAGACGGATTTTCCATTTATTTAGGAACTAACGACATAATTACTACTAAATACATCAATAACTTAGATACTTATGCATATTTTAGTTATAGCAAAAAAGATTTAAAAGATAATGAATTTGTTTCACAATTAATCGCTTCATTTGTTTATGATGATATTGCCTATACTTTTGAAGGAAGTAACATTAGTCGTGAAATAATGCTTGAAGTTTTAGAATCATTGAAATAACAATTCTTTGATTCTTTTTTATTTAATAAAATCCATATTTTACTCTAAGTTTATAAACAGTATAAATTACAATTAAAATAAAATGTAATAATAAAGACATTCCTAAATCTCCGAAATTAAATTTAATAAAGTTGATAAATAGGAAATAATTAACAAAATAATAAACAATTCTTAAAAATGATAACATTAAAAATGAAACTAACATCTTAACTATTAATAAACTTTTCTTGTTTTGTCTTAAAAATATAAACTCTGGTGAATTTTTAGCTTCATAATTATTAAAAATAAAAATTGTGTAATAACTCAAAAACACTTGAAAAATGAATAACAATTTATTTAAAAATAAAAACTCCTTCCAATTATAAAAAATACCTATATTATCTTGAAAAAACAAATAAGATAAACTTTTATTTATATTTATATTCATGTTAAAATAAATAAAATTACCGATAGCTAATAACACTAATAAAAAATACCACCATTTAAATTTCTCTAAAAATAATTTAATAAAAACATTAATTTGATACTTCATTACAATTGCCTTTCTCTAATTATTTTAACACGTTCATAAAAAATAACATATAATAAAGACAAAACAATTAAATGTAAACTTAAAGAAAATAAATCCAAAGCAAAAGAGCCATAAATCGTATTTCCAAAACACCAAGTAAAAATCAAAGGAACATCCCAAAAATTATTTACTACAATCATTGGCTTAAAAGAAAATGATAGAAAGACAAAAATAATAAATACAATTAATAAAATATATAATTTTCTTTTTTCAAACATATTTAAAAAAACAATAGTAAGATAACTTAAAAGATTAAATAAAATAAATATTTTCAAAAAAAGCCAAAACAATCTAAGTAAATTACTATTACTAAAACCTATCAATAGTTTTCCAAAAGAAAATGTAATTGCCACCGATAAAGATAAGACAAAAATCATTATTAACAACAATAAATTGCTTATAAAAAGTTTCTTTCTAATACTTTCAAAATAACAACTAAAACCATTTTGTCTTAAAATAAAGTTATAATTATTAGAAACTTCTTCTATAATATTTAAAGCATTTAAAATAAAAGAGATAAATATAAAAATCAAAACAAAGTCATTATTTAATATACAAATTACATTTTCAAAAATATTGACAGTACCAGAAATTGAGCACCCACCTATTACTACACCAATTAATAATAGTAAAAAAATCATATGTCCATATTTACTATTTAAAATATTTTTACTCCATATGAAATCGTCAAATAAATTATTATTCTTTATCATTATTCACAACTAATCCGTTCTTAAAATAAAATATTTTATCAGCCAAAATATCTAAATCTTCTTTAATATGAGTACTAATTATTATTATTTTACCTCTTTTCTTTTCCTTAATTAATAGCTCTCGAATTTTTTTTACAGTTTCTTCCTCAATTCCATTAAATGGTTCATCTAAAATAATAATTTTCTGATCTTCCATAATTGCTTGAGCAATTCCTAACTTTTGCTTCATTCCTAATGAATATTTACCATATTTTTTATCTTTTTCATTTATAAGATTTACTGCTTCCAAAACATTTAATATATCTTCTTTACTTATTTGCTTTTTTATTTTTGCTAACACTTCTAAATTTTGATAACCAGTTAAATCCGGAAAAAATTTCGGATTTTCAATTAATGCCCCAAACTCAAATTTATAATTATTTTCTAAATTTAAAATCTCATCATTAATTTTTACAGTTCCCTCAGTTGGACTATATAATCCACACAACAATTTACAAAAAACTGTTTTACCGGAACCATTGCGTCCATTTAATCCATAAATTTTCCCATCTTCTAAAATCAAATTAATATTTTTTAACACTTGAACATTTTTAAAACTTTTACTTAAATTTTCCACTTTAATTACCATTTTTCACCATCTCCTTAATTTTTTTCATCACATAGAATTAACAATTTTTCTTTATCTTTATACATCATAATTACTAAAATAGTTGTTACTATAAAAATAATTAACGGAAATAAAAACATCGATACAAATCCATACATATCATTAGAAGCAAAAATATTCATTAAATTCATTAAAATTCCAAACTTAAAATGCAAAAATTTTTGAAAAATAATTTCCAAACCTAATTCAATCCCTATAAATAATAAATAAGAAGAAAATAAAGAAATAAAATAATGTCTATTTTTCCTTGATACAATTAAACCCATATTAACATATGTACCTAAATACAAAAACATTTGCCATAAATAAATCATCAAAAACAAGACTGGATATTTTAATGTTTTTAAATTCCAAAATATAGTATCTGCAATAACTTCTGAAACATTAACATTAGTTTTTATAACTCCATAAATAAAAAACAATAAGAAGGCACCTAAGATTGGAACAATATAAATATAACTTTCTTTAAATATTTTAAAAATAACTTTTTTATTATTACACCTTAAATAATAATTAGAAATACAATTATTATTTAAAAATTTATTAATCCAAATAATTGCTGGAGCGACAACTAAAATGAACATAAAATAGCAGAGCTGATTTAAGCGAAACGGTATTAATTCTGAAAACATTGAAAAAAAATTAGCATGTAAGTAAAATGAACCCTTTGTCAAGGACTTAATAAAAAAGAGAGTCTAATCAATGGCTG
>CANRTI010000030.1 GCA_947642635.1 uncultured Mycoplasma sp.
ACTAGATTTTATGGTATCTAGAAACATTTTTTTATCATCAACTGTCAAACTAGGGCAATGTTACTAGTTGAAGTAAGCCCTAGATACTTTATTCCAATCTTAATACCAATTTTAATTATAGGAATAGAAAAGAAAAATACTTTAAAAAATTATTAATTATGATATAATATTTGATAGTAGAAGGTGAATGTAGTGAAAAAATTTTTAGTTTGTTTGTTATTGATTTGTTTAATTGGTGGGGGAGTAGGAGGTTATTTTTATTTTAAAAATATCAAAGATGAAGAAAGAATTGCTGAAATAAAAAAAGGATGGTATGTAGAAGTTATTTACAAAGATCCAGTTAATGTACGAAGTGATGCTAATTCAAAATCAGAATTGTTAGGAAAAACAGATAAAAATGGCATTTATAAAGCATTAGATGTTGATATTTCAAATAATTATTATAATTGGTATAAAATTGAATTTAAAGGAAAAGTTGGGTGGATTGCATCAGGTAAAAAAACGCCTTGGGTTAAAGATGTAAATAATCCTAATGATATAGCAGATCCTATAATTAAGTATTATGAAGATGTTTATACAGTACGAAGTATTGATGATATTAATTATAAACATTTAGAAATTATCGAAGATAGTGATGACTATAAAATTGAACATGTAGTTTATCATGAAGTAAATCCATCAAGATTTATTGATCAATACTGGATATTATATACTGTTACTGATAGAGCGGGTAAAAGTACTTCAAAATTGCAAAAAATTGAGTTTGCTGAAAAACCTGATGAAGCAAGAGTTATTGATTTTGTAGAATATAAACCCAGATAAAAAAAGAAAGCATTTATTTTTAGAAATAAGTGCTTTTTTGACAAATAAAAAAACATTTTACAATGTTTTAAGCTAATTTGGTGTCCCCTTAGGGATTCGAACCCTAGACCCACTGATTACAATTTTGTTACCGTAAAAGTTTTTTATCATTTACTTCTATACATTATTATTTTGTATAGTTCAGCATAGCTTATCATCCTTAATAAAGGATGTCGAACACTCGTGGAGGTATTATATTTATTCAACCTCTATGCGTTACACTATTTAATAGCCTTTAATCGTAATCTATTAAATTAGCACGGTATTGGCATTACAGCGTTTACCGTTTTTGCTCGATTTTTCATATTACATTACTGTAATAAGCTCCCAGTGTTTTACCAAGAGTCAGTTGCTCTACCAACTGAGCTAAGGAGACATAATCCATTAACAATTAAAATTATAACTTAAAGGAAACAAAAAAGCAATATTAAAATTATATACTTACAAGAGTTTTTGCGGTATAATTTTTAGAGGTGATATTATGTTTGTTGATGAAATTACTTTAAAAGTTATTGCAGGTACAGGTGGCGATGGTTGTACATCTTTTAGAAGAGAAAAATTTGTGCCAATGGGAGGACCTGATGGTGGAAATGGTGGTCGCGGAGCAAATGTAGTATTTACAGTGGATAAAGGATTAAAGACCTTAATTGATTTAAGATATATGAAGATATTAAAAGGAAATAAAGGTGTAAATGGAAAAGGAAGCAATAAATATGGTTCTAATGCAGTAGATATTATTGTTAAAGTGCCTTTAGGAACAACTATAACTGATTTAGATACTGGATTAATTATTGCAGATTTAGTACAAGAAGATGATCAAGTTGTTGTTTGTAAAGGTGGTCGTGGGGGTAAAGGAAATAAAGCATTTGCTACTCATGATAATCCAGCGCCAAAATTTAGTGAGAAAGGCGAACCAGGAGAGATTAGATTAATAAAGTGTGAACTTAAAGTTTTAGCCGATGTTGGTTTAGTTGGATTTCCCTCAGTTGGTAAAAGTACAATTTTATCGCAAATAAGTGCTAGTAAACCGAAAATAGCAAGTTATCATTTTACAACTTTAAGTCCCAATTTAGGTGTTGTAAAGCTACAAGATCATCGTAGTTTTGTAATGGCTGATTTACCAGGGTTAATTGAAGGAGCAGCCGAAGGTGTTGGATTAGGAGATCAATTTTTAAAACACGCTATGCGAACAAGAATTCTTTGTCATATTATCGATATGGGCGCTACAGAAGGAAGAAATCCGATTGAAGATTATAAAGTTATTCGAAAAGAAATAATGAAGTATGATACTAAATTGGGTGAAAAATTAGAAATTATTGTGGCTAATAAAATGGATGTTGATGGTGCTTTAGAAAATTTGGATTTGTTTAAAAAAGAATATCAAGATAAAATAATATATCCAATAAGTGCGATTAATAATGAAGGAATTTCTGAGTTATTAGAATTTATTGCAGATAAATTGGATGATATTAATAATAAAGAGATTTATGCTGAAGATGATTTTGAAAGTCATATTATTTTTAAATTTAAAGAAGAAAAACCTTATACAATTGTTAAAAATGATAATGTTTGGGTTATAAAAGGTAAAGAAATAGAGAAACTATTTAATATGACAAGATTTAATGAAGATGAAGCAGTTTTAAGATTTGCGAGAAAATTGCGAGGCATGGGAGTTGAAGATGAATTAGAAAAATTAGGGGCTAAAAGAGGGGATGAAGTGCAAATATTGGATTATATATTTGAATTTAAAGAATAAGTATAAATTCATTACTTGCGTAAATGAGATAAATATATTATAATTAAGATAGTGTAATGATATAGGGTGATATTAAATGGAACAATGGGAAAAAGATTTTGAAAATGATGGAAATATGATTGAAAACAATATTGTTAATGATGATTTAAAAAATGTGACAAATGAAAATGTTCCTAAAAAAAGAGGACATGATAAAATGATTTTTTATACATTGTTAGTAACTATATTAATAGTTGGGGGTATTGCGGCTACTTATGCTTATTTTAAAGTAGGAACTACTACTTCTTCAAGCCCGACTACGGTAACAGCAACAACTGATTGTATGGATATCGAATATAGTGAAGAAAATGTTATTAATTTAACATATCAATATCCAATTCAAGATGATTATGCTGTAGCAAATGTTGTTCCAGTAACTGTTAAAGTAGTTAATCGTTGTGATGCTAATTTAGGAGATATAAATTATTCCTTAGCATTTACATCTTTAGCAAAAGATAATAATTTTATTTCGGATAATAAAATAAAGATGCAAGTTGTTAAAAAAGTTGGGAATGAAGAAGAGAATGTTTTAAAGTCAACAAATTATTTAAATACTTTGGAGTCGTTAACAACTGGTAATGTTTATACTGCTTTAGAAGAAGATTTATCTAAAAGAGCAGGAATAAGTACTTATCCAACTAGAACATCTTATACTATTGATAATGATAGTGTACCTAATAGTGGTACAAATATATATAAAGTATATTTATGGGTCGATTATTATGAAGGAAATCCTAATCCAGGTGTGGATTTAGAAGCTGATAAAACATATAATAATTCAACTCAAGGAAAGAAATTTGCTGGCGCAATAAGTTTAGTAGTTAACCCATAAAATTAGTTAAAATAATTAAGAACTCTTAAGAAGTTCTTTTTTTTAAAGTTTTTTTATTGTATACTTTAGATGGTGATAGTAGATGTATAGTTATTTTAAAGGAATGGTTACTATTGTAAATAGTGATAGTGTAGTAATTGATGTTGGGGGAGTTGGTTATTTAATTAGAGTACCTAATCCTTTTAGTTATGAAGTGGGAAAAGATTATCAAATATATGTTTATAATCATATAAGAGAAGATGAATATTCTTTATATGGATTTAAAAGTATGGAAGAAAAAGATTTATTTATGCGACTTATTAATGTTAAAGGGATGGGGCCAAAAGTCGCTAGTGGAATTTTTGCAACAGGATCAATTAAAGGAATTGTTGATGCTATTAACAAAGAAAATTTATTATATCTAACTAAGTTTCCAAAAATTGGTGAGAAATTAGCTAAACAAGTTATTTTGGATTTAAAAGGTAAAATTGATGTAGAAATAAGTAGTGATGTTTTAGATAGTAATGTTGATGATTTAATTAGTGTTTTAGAAAATTTGGGTTATAAAACTAGTGAAATTAAAAAAATTATTCCTAATGTTAATGTTAGTAATAATTTAGAAGAACAAGTAAAAGAAGCATTAAAATTGTTGTTAAAGTAGTATCACAAAAAAGTAGCTCATCTGCTGCGGCATTTATGTGATTAATCTAAATATGAAAATGGTTGCAAGTAAATTTGAAAAATGATATGATTTAATTAATAGTCAGGAGGTATAAAATGAATGAACGGATTATAAGTGCAGAAGAAAAAAATGAAGATTTTTTTGAGAAAAGTATTCGTCCTGAAAAATTAGATGATTATGTTGGTCAAGATGAAATTAAAGAAAATTTACGTGTATTTATTAAAGCCGCTATGATGCGTCAAGAACCGTTAGATCATGTCTTACTATATGGTCCACCAGGACTAGGAAAGACAACATTAGCACATATAATTGCTAATGAACTTGGTTCAACGTTACGGACTGCTAGTGGGCCATCAATAGAAAAAGCAGGGGATTTAGCAGCGATTTTATCGAATTTAGAGCCAGGAGATGTTTTATTTATTGATGAAATTCATCGAATGCCATCTTTTATAGAAGAAATATTATATCCAGCAATGGAAGATTTTGAGATAGATTTAGTTATTGGTGGGGATGGAAAAAGTAAAAGTATTAAAATTAATTTACCGCCTTTTACATTAGTTGGTGCTACAACCAGAGCGGGAGATTTATCAAGCCCTTTAAGAGATCGTTTTGGAATTGTTTCGAAACTTGAATATTATACCCATGAAGAATTAAAAGATATTGTAATTAGAAGTGGTCATGTTTTTGATATTGGAATTACGGAAGATGCTGCAATGGAGTTAGCTAAGAGAAGCCGTAAAACACCACGGGTTGCTAATAGATTGTTTAGACGCGTTCGGGATTTTGCTTTAGTAGAAGGTACTGGACAAATAGATATGGCTATTACAAGTAAAGCTTTAAAAAGATTACATGTTGATAATTCAGGATTGGATAGTATAGATCATGAGTATTTAACGAGTTTAATTAATAAATTTAATGGAGGACCAGTAGGAGTAGAAACTATTGCTACTAGTATTGGAGAAGAAGTAACCACGATTGAAGATGTCGTTGAACCATATCTTTTACAAGAAGGTTTTATTAAAAGAACGAGAAGTGGGCGTGTAGCTACTAAAAAAGCTTATGATATATTAGAAATTAATTATAATTATGGCTTTTTTGAGGAGGAATAGAATGGTTTTACTAGATGGAAAGAAAGTAAGTAATGAAATTATCGCAAATATCCAAGAACAAATTAAACAATTAAATTGTGAATTAGGATTAGCTATTATTTGGGTTGGTAATGATGCTGCTAGTGAGATTTATGTTCGGAATAAAATCAAAAAATGTGAATTAGTAGGAATTAAAACTTATTTATATCATTTAGATGATATGGTTATGGAAGATGAAGTTATTTCTTTAATTGATGAGCTTAATAATGATAAAAAAGTAAATGGAATACTATTACAAAGTCCTGTACCTAAAAATATTGATATTATTAAGTGTTTTAATAAAATTAGTCCTTGGAAAGATGTCGATGGTTTTTCTAATGTGTCGGTAGGAAGTTTAGGTCAAGGTAAGCCAATGCTTGTTTCTTGTACACCAAGAGGGATAATTCGTTTATTAGATTATTATAATATATCTTTAAGGGGTCAAAATGTTTGTATAATTAATCGAAGTAATATAGTTGGTAAACCGTTATTTAATTTGTTAATTGAGCGAGATGCAACAGTAACAATGTGTCATTCTAAAACAAAAAATATTGAAGAATTTATTCAAAATGCAGATATTGTTATTAGTGCAGTTGGAAAACCAAACTTTATTACTGGAAAAATGATTAAGCAAGGGGCAATAATAGTAGATGTTGGTATATCACGAATTGATGGGAAAGTAAAAGGCGATGTAGATTTTGAGAGTGTTCGAGATAAGTGTTCTTATATTACCCCAGTTCCTGGAGGAGTGGGACCAATGACGATTGCAATGATTTTAGAAAATATACTAGAAACAGTAAAGGAGAAGAAGTAAAATGGATAAGTTTTTAGAAGAAGCATTAAAAAAAGAAAGAAAAAGACAAGAGGAAAATATTGAATTAATTGCCTCAGAAAATTATGTATCTAAAGAGGTTTTAGAATTACAAGGGAGTATTTTAACAAATAAATATGCTGAGGGATATCCTAGTAAAAGATATTATGGTGGTTGTGAAAACATTGATATTTTTGAAAATGCTGCAAGAGATTATTTAAAAAAATTATTTGATTGCAAGTATGCTAATGTTCAACCGCATAGTGGTTCAAGTGCTAATATGGCAGTTTATAGAGCTTTATTAAAGCATGGCGATAAAGTTATGGGAATGAATTTAAATCATGGAGGACATTTAACTCATGGATATAGTTTAAATTTTAGTGGCGTAGATTATGAAATAGTAAGTTATGATGTAGATAAAACGACTGAAATGATTAATTATGAAGCTTTAAGAGAACTTGCTTTAAAAGAAAAACCACGAATGATAATTGCTGGGGCTTCAGCTTATTCGCGAGTAATTGATTTTCAAAAGTTTCGGGAAATATGTGATGAAGTAGGAGCATATTTATTTGTAGATATGGCTCATATTGCGGGATTGGTAGCAACTGGATTACATCCTTCTCCAATTCCTTATGCAGATGTTGTGACTTCTACAACTCATAAAACTTTACGAGGACCACGAGGAGGAATTATTTTAACAAATAATGAAGAAATTGCGAAAAAAATTGATAAAGTAGTATTTCCTGGAATTCAGGGTGGACCTTTAATGCATGTAATTGGAGCTAAAGCGCAAAGTTTTTACGAAGCCTTGCAACCAGAATTTAAAGAATATCAAATGCAAGTATTAAAAAATATTAAAGCAATGAGTGAAGAATTTGCCAAATTGGGTTATAAAATTATTAGTGGAGGAACTGATAATCATTTGATTTTATTAGATGTAAAAGGTAGTGTAGGAATTACTGGTAAAGATGCCGAAAAATTATTGGATAGTGTTCATATTACGGTAAATAAAAATACAATTCCTAATGAAACAGAAAAAGCAATGGTAGCTAGTGGAATTCGGATTGGTTCACCAGCAATGACAACTAGAGGGTTAAAAGAAGATGATTTTAGACAAATTGCTAGAATTATAGACCAAGTTTTTAAAAATAAAGATAATGAAGAAGAATTAGTTAAATTGACAAAAGAAGTTTTAGATTTAACAAAAAAATATCCATTAAGTTATTAGTTAGGTGAGTATTGCTATGAGTCGAGTTATTTTAAAAATTAGTGGGGAAGCTTTAAAAGAAAAAGATAATGTTTCTCATAATAAATTGGAAATGATTTTAGAAACGATTAGAATTTTACAAAAAAATCAACATAAAGTAGCGATTGTTGTTGGCGGTGGAAATTTTTTTCGCGGTCGAGAGCATCCAGAAATGTATAAAGTTACAGCCGATACAATTGGTATGCTAGGAACAGTGATGAATGCTTTGTATATTAAAGATTTTTTAGAACAAAATGATTGTGCCAATGTTGTAACAACTCCTTTTGTTTTTCCGAATCTTTTAGATAATTATGATGATATGTTCTTAAAAAAATTATTTGATCAAGGTAAGGTTGTAATTTTTGGTGGTGGGATTGGTAAAAGTGGATTTAGTACTGATTCGGGAACAGTTTTGGCTGCTAATAAAGTTAGTGCTGATTTAATTATTAAAATGACTAATGTAAATGGTGTTTATGATAGTGATCCTAAAGTAAATAAAGATGCTAAGAAATTTTTAAAATTAACTTTTGAAGATGTTTTAAAAAATCAATATGGAGTTATGGATTCATATGCAATTAAAGAATGCTTAAAAAATAAAATAAAAATATTGGTGATGAATTTTAATGATTATTCTAAATTAGAAAATAATTTTGAAGATTGTAGTTATGGAACTATAGTAGAATAGGATGGTAGTATGGGGAAATTAATTTTAATTGAAGGTACAGATTGTTCGGGTAAACAAACTCAAAGTGATTTATTGTTAAAAAAATTAATTGAGGCAGGTAAAAAAGTTGTTAAAGTGTCATTTCCAATGTATGATACACCAACTGGAAAGATTGTTGGCGGTCCTTATTTGGGAAAAGAATCGATTTGTAGTGGATGGTTTAAGGAAGGAGCTAATAACGTTTCAGCTAAAGTGGCTTCCTTATATTATGCAGCAGATAGACTTTATAATATAGATAAAATAAATGACTATTTAAAAAAAGATTATATTGTTTTGTTAGATCGTTTTGTAACATCTAATATGGCACATCAAGCAGGTAAAATTAAAAATAAAGAAGAAAGATTAAAGATGTTTAAATGGATTGAACAATTAGAGTATGGATTGTTAGAATTACCAGAACCAGATATTAAAATATTTTTGCATATGCCTTATGAATATTCAAAGATGTTACAAAAAAATCGAGGCGAACTAGATGAATTAGAAACTTCTGAAGAAAATTTACGAAATGCAGAAAATACTTATTTAGAAATGGTTGAATTATATAATTTTTATCAAATTGAATGTGTCAAAAATAATATTATTCGAACTATTGAAGATATTAGTGAAGAAGTATATCGTGTTGTGAATAAAGAAATTTAATAGACTTTTAAGTCTTTTTTCTTTATAATAATAACGGATGTGAGAGAAATTGAATATAAATGATTATAATTATGAATTGCCAGAAAAATTTATTGCACAAAAACCATTAAAGAATCGTAGCGAATCAAAGTTAATGGTTTTAAATAAAGATAATGGAGAAGTTGAACATACTAGCTTTTTTAATATTAAAAAATATTTAAAAAAAGGAGATGTCCTTGTATTAAATGATACTAAAGTATTACCTGCAAGATTATTGGGGAAGAAAGAAGATACAGATGCTAAAATAGAAATTTTGTTATTAAAGAATGTTGAAGAAGATATTTGGGAATGTTTGGCTCGGCCAGGAAAAAGATTACATAAAGGAACAATCATTAATTTTTCTAAAGAACTTAGTTGTGAAGTTTTGGAAAAATTAGTAGATGGGATTATTCATGTGAAGTTTAGTTATCAAGGAATATTTTTAGAAATTATTGAAAAAATAGGTTTAATGCCATTACCACCTTACATACATGAAACATTAGATGAACAAAACCGTTATCAAACTGTTTATGCTAAATATTTAGGAAGTGCGGCGGCTCCTACAGCTGGGTTGCATTTTACAAAAGAGTTATTACAAGAATTAAAAGATTTAGGAGTAATAATTTGTTATGTAACACTTCATGTAGGCCTTGGAACTTTTAGACCAGTAGAAGTAGAAAATATTTTGGAGCATGACATGCATACTGAACATTATGAGATGACACAAGAAGTAGCGGACATTTTAAATAAAGCCAAATTTGAGAAAAGAAAAATATATGCAGTAGGAACAACAAGTACAAGAGTTTTAGAAACAGTCATGAGTAAATATCAAAAATTTTGTGAATGTGTTGGCAATACAGATATTTTTATATATCCAGGTTATCATTTTTTAGGGATTGATGGTTTAATTACTAATTTTCATTTACCTAAAAGTACATTATTAATGCTTGTGAGTGCTCTTTCTAAAAGGGAATATATTTTAAATGCTTATGAAATGGCTAAATTGAATAATTATCGTTTCTTTTCTTTTGGTGATGCAATGCTGATAAAATAAAAAAAGAATAGTTATATTTTACTTTCTTAACTATTCTATTTTTTATGAATTATTTTCTGCCTGGAGTGTCAAATTCAACTGTATCTAATAATGCAAGTCTTTTATTTAAATGCTCTTCAAATCTCAGTAGTGTTTTATCAAACCATCCAAAATGTGCTTTTAAAGTTTGCTCAATTTCTTCGGGAGTTTGACATTCATTTGCTAAGCGTAAGACTTTTAAAGTTGGATCAACAATTTTAATATAAGTATAAAGTATTTCATTAGGATCTGGAAATTGATCTTTTGGTAAAGTAATAAATTTACCAGCTGTTGTGCTTGCAAGCTCTAACATTAATACTTTATTGTTTAAGGCATAAAATTCGCGCCAGTTAGTTGCTATAATGTCTAATTTTTCTAAATTTTCTGAATTAAGGGTATTAAATTTTGAATAACCTCTTCTAATTATTAAATTATAAAATTTAGGTATTATCGCTAAAGAAAATGATTTACCAATTGTATATGGTATGTTTGCTGAAATTTGTTTTCGGTTTTCTTTATATTTCATTGTTTCTAGTCCCCTTCTTTTGATGAGAGATATTATATCAAAAATCAGTTGAAAAAACAAGAAGAATAATGTTATAATTGGCTAGTGAGGGATAATTAATGAGGTTAGAATATAAATTAAAGAAAACTTCTCAAGTAAATGATGCACGTTTAGGTGAATTTTTATTCAATGGGAAAATTTATGAAACGCCTATGTTTATGCCCGTTGGAACAAATGCGACAGTTAAAACTTTAGCTCCAGAAGAGTTGAAAGAAATTGGTTGCGGGATTATTTTGGCTAATACTTATCATTTGTGGTTAAAACCGGGAGAAGATATTGTATATAAAGCAGGAGGACTTCATAAATTTATGAATTATGATGGACCGATTTTGACTGATTCCGGAGGTTTTCAAGTCTTTAGTTTAGCTAAACCAAAGGATATTGAAGAAGAAGGTGTTCATTTTAAAAATCATTTAAATGGGGATAGTTTGTTTTTAACTCCTGAAAAATCCATAGCAATTCAAAATAAATTAGGTAGTGATATTGTGATGAGTTTTGATGAGTGTGTGAAATGGCCAAGTACTCATGATTACATGGAACAAAGTGTAAAAAGAACTTTAAGATGGGCTAAAAGAGGAAAAGTTGTTTTTGACAATTCTGAACAAATGTTATTTGGAATTGTGCAAGGTGGTGAATATCCAGATTTAAGAAAATATTGTGCAGAAGAATTAGTCAAAATGGATTTTGATGGTTATAGTATCGGGGGAACAAGTGTTGGGGAAGATAAACCAACTATGTATAAAATGGTTGAATACTCAACTAAATACTTACCAGAAGATAAATTACGTTATTTAATGGGAGTTGGAGATCCAATTGACTTAATTGAAAATGTTATGCGAGGAATTGATTTATTTGATTGTGTTGCTCCAACAAGATTGGCAAGACATGGTCATGCCTATACTAAATATGGGAAAATTAATTTAAAAAATAGTAAATACAAAGAAGATTTTAGCCCAGTTGATAAAAATTGCGATTGTTATGCTTGTAAGTATTACACAAAAGCTTATATTAGACATTTAATTAATGTTGATGAAACATTTGGTGCAAGATTATTATCAATACATAATATTACTTTTTTAACTAAATTGATGGAAAGTATTCGAATGAATATTAAAACCGATACCTTAGAAAAATTTAGAGACCAATTTATAAGAGATTATTATGGGGAAAATTATGAATACAAATAGAAAAGTTATTATAATAACAGTAATTTTAATAATAGTTATTATTACTATTCCAACAGTTTACAAAGTAGTTAACAATCATCATAATAATTTATACAAAGTTGTGGAAGAAAAAATATTGGAAGAAGCTCAAAAATGTTATTACGATGAAAAATGTTCTACTGATAAAATAACTTTAAAAGAATTATATGATTTAAAATATATAAAAGATAAGGTTAGTAATCCAGTAACTAAAGAATATTATAATGAAAAATCTTATGTTGAAGTGAAAAATAATGAATTTAAATTTATTGTTGTTGAGTAAATTTAAATTTTTTTATATAAAATTACAAATAAAAAAAGGAAATCGAGGGTGTAGTGACGTATATATATAGTGAAGGGGGCTGTAATGAAATAAAATAATTTCATACAGCTTCTTTTAATTTGTTTAAGAA
>CANRTI010000031.1 GCA_947642635.1 uncultured Mycoplasma sp.
ACATAGAGAAGTTTAATAAAGATGAATGGATAACAGATTACTTTAGTGTTGGAACAATGTGGGAAGGCAGAGTAAGAGAATTAGAAGAAACTGCTGAATTAAAATTACAAGAAGGAATAAACTTAGGATTAAATCAAGGAATCAGTCAAGGAGCTAATACTAAAGCATTGGAAACAGCTAAGAATATGTTAAAAAACAACTTAGATATTGAAATGGTTCATAAATGTACTGGTTTATCTTTACAAGAAATAGAGGCAATCACTTTATAAATTATTTAAGAAGAGATTAATTCTTTTTAGACTGTTGACAAAGTTCAATAGTCTTTTCTTTTGAGAAGAAAGATAATATAATAAATATGCAAAATAAAAAATTTACTTTTAAATATTTCTAAAACCCTTGTTATTTAAGAAGTCTTTTGAGATAATACTATTATGAATACATATTTAATAGTAAGTGAGACAATTTATAATATTGAAAAAAAATTAAAAGATTTAACGAAAGATATTAATAATATTATTACTTTTAATTTAGATGTTGATACCATCGATAGTGTTTTAGAAGAAGCTAGTTATTTTTCAATGTTTGATACTAAGAAATGTTTAATAGTCAAAAATGCTAAGTTTTTTGGCAGTTCTAAAAATGCCGATAGTACTAAAAGTAAAGAAAGTATAACTAAATTATTAAAATATTTAGAACAAGAAAATCCCAATACAAAAATTATTTTTATATTAAATGGTAAAGCAGATAGTAAGAAGAAAATTTATAATATTTTTAAAGAAAATAATACTTTATTTTCATATCCCTCTGGAACCAAAACGGATATGAAAATAACTCTTAGTAATATAGCTAAAAAAGAAGGATATAAAATTGAAGATAATTCTTTATGGTATATTATCAATAATTCTTATGGTAATTTTGATTTAGCATTAAATGAATTAAAAAAAATAATGGTTTACTATAGTAAACCTTGTCTCGTTAAATATGAAGATGTAATTAATTTAACTGCTAAAACAATTGAAGATAATAATTTTAAAATAGTTGATAGTATTATCAATAAAGATTTAGAAAGTTCTTTAAAACATTTAGAAGAATTAAAGATTTTAAAAGTAGAACCGACCATTATTCTTGCCTTAATTTATCGAGAATATCGCTTAATGTTGAGTGTCTTTTTGTATGAAAAAAATAAATACAACTATAATGAAATCCTAAAAAATTTAAAATTAGCTGAGTGGCAATATAACAAAGTTAAAGATAATTTGCGAAAATATAATGTTAATGAAATCAAAAAAGCGATTGTTAAATTAAGTGATATTGATTATGGTTATAAAAGTGGACAAATTAATAGAGATACTTTATTAATTACCTATATTTTAGAAAGTTGTTTATAAAACAAATTTATGATAGAATACTACTAGTGATGAAATATGAAAGAAACTGTTGTTGTTGGAATGTCTGGTGGCGTTGATAGTGCCGTTGCAGCTTATTTATTAAAAAAAGAAGGTTATAATGTTATAGCGTTATTTATGCGTAATTGGGATAGTACTATCAATGGGGAAGACTTTGATAATCCTGATGTTATATGTCCTCAAGAACAAGATTATAATGATGCTAAAAAGGTTTGTGAAACACTAGATATTCCACTTCATCGAGTAGATTTTATTAAAGAATATTGGGATTTTGTGTTTAAATATTTTTTAGATGAATTAAAAAAAGGGCGAACTCCTAATCCAGATTTGCTGTGTAATAAATATATTAAATTTGACTTATTTAAAAAAGAAGCATTGAAATTAGGAGCAGATTATATTGCTACTGGTCATTATGCACGTCTAAAAGATGGTAAGTTATTAAGAGCGGTTGATTTAAATAAAGATCAAACTTACTTTTTAGCGGATGTACCTTTAGAAGGTTTAAAAAATGTTTTGTTTCCTATTGGTGATTATGAAAAAAGTGAAGTAAGAAAAATTGCAGAAGAACAAAATCTAATTGTGGCTACCAAAAAAGATTCTACTGGAATTTGTTTTATAGGTGAACGAAACTATCAAAATTTCATTAAAAATTATTTACAAGAAAATATTGGTGATATAGTGGATGTTGCAAGTAAGAAAGTTATTGGCCATCATCATGGATTAATGAATTATACTATTGGTCAAAGAAGAAATGTAGGAGTATCTGGCAATACTGAAAGACACTTTGTTTGCGGCAAAGACCTTGAAAAAAACATTTTATATGTAACTATTGGTAATGAAGATTATCTTTATAGTGATTCTTGTTTAATTGAAAATGTCAATTTTATTAGTGCTACTCATCCCACATTTTGTACGGCCAAATTTCGTTATCGTGGCGAAGATATTCCCGTAACTTTAGAATATTTAGAAAATAATGAAATATTAGTTAGTTATTCTGGACTAGCCAAATCCGTTACACCAGGTCAAGCTTGTGTACTATATTTAGGAGAAGAGTGTCTTGGTTGTGGTTTTATTAAAACAGTTTATAAAAATAATCAACCACTATGGTATTTATAGACGTTTAGAATATTTTATAACATAATAGATATTTAATCCCACGACAATTAATATATTAGTTATTTCTGAAAGAATTAAGGAATACATTCCAATATGCATTAAAGAAGTAGCAGCCAATGTTATGATTTTCACAATTACTCCAATTAAAGTAATTTTCATAGTAGTCTTTGCTTTATCAATCGCTTGTAAATAACTCATAAATATTGCTTCGATATAAAAAAGCGGAAAAATAGGAGCTAATACTTTAATATAATTAAGACCTAGATTAGTATCATATAAACTATTTAATAAAAATTTACCAAAGAAAATTAATATTACAGAATAAGTTATCCCAATAACTAGGGCAAAAAATAAAGCTTCTTTCAATCTTTTTAAAGTGTTATTTTGATTACGTTCTAAATAATGTTTGCTAACTTCGGGAATTAAAGCAGCTGAAATGGCTGTTATAAAGAAAGAGGGCACTGTTAAAATCGCCATTGTATAAGCATTATAAGCCCCATATTCTACTAATATGTATTCATTTGAATAGCCACTAAAAAGAAGAAGATTAGTAAGAATAATTGGTTCAAAAAAATAACCAATATTCCCAATTAAGCGAGAAGAAACGGTTGGTAATGAAATATTCAAAATATTTTTTAAAGTATATTTATCAAATTTTAAATTACTTTTTTTAATCGGAATATGCTTAGGAATAAATAATAAATTAACTAATATTGATACTAATTCTTCAATAAAAGAAATAAAAAATAATGAACAAGCGGCTAAAATATCACTTTTAGCCATTAAAATTGGTACACAAAAATAAATTAATAACCCACGTACTATTTCTTCAATAATATTAGAGACAACATTGGGAACCATATTTTGTTTACCATAAAAATACCCTTTAATTATTGCAGAAATGCTAATAATTGGAAAAGTTAAAGTCATAGCAATTATTAATAAATAACACCTTGGTTCTTGTAGCAAATTATTAGCAATAAATTTTGCAAACAATAACATTACTACAATAACGACTAAATTAATCACCATAATTAAAATTGTTGAAGTACTTAATATTTTTAAATTATTACCTTTACCTTCCGCAATTAGCTTTGAAATAGTTGTTGGTAGTGCCAATGTTGCAATGGTTATTAATAAAGAATATGTCGGCATTACTAAAGAGTATAAACCAATAATTTCTGCACCTACAATTCGGGTATAAATAATTCTAATAACAAAACCCAAAATTTTAGTAATAATTCCCCCTAATATTAAGATAATAGTTGATTTGATAAATATATTTTTTTTATCCATCCTTGCTCCTTTAAAAGAAAATTAAAATAGTATATAATAATAATATGAAAGAGTGATTAATTTTATGGCAAATGAAAGATTAGAATTTTCATCAATCAACGAATTATATAAGCATCTTTTACCAGCATTAGATACTAAAGTTGCTGAAATAAAACGTCAAAAAATTTATCATATTAATGCTAGCTTAATTTTTGAGTATTGTTTTCAAAATAAGTGGGCACACAAAACTGATTTACGATTACATGAAATGGTTGGCGATATTTTAAATGTTGATACCATAAAATTAATTGAATATTTAAAAAAAGAAGGTGCTAATAATGCAAGATCAACAAATAACATTTGAAAGTATTTATGAAAAATTAGAAAAACAAGATATCTCACGAGAATACTTAACTAAAATTACTGAATCTTATAATTTTGCTAAAAAAGAGCATGCAGGTTATAAAAGATTAAGTGGTGATGATTATATTACTCATCCTTTACATGTTACTAATATTTTAATTGATTTAAATGTTGATGAAACAACCATTATTGCAGCCCTTTTACATGAAGTTTTAAATAACGGCCATAGCGCTACTTATGATGAAGTAGAAGCTAAATTTGGCAGTGATGTAGCTAAAATAGTTGAATCAATTTCGAAAATTAATAAATTAGAATTAGTTGATAATAAAGAATCATCGGCTATTTATTTACGAAAAGTTTTAGTCGGACTAGCTGAGGACCCTCGTGTTTTATATATAAAACTTGCTGATCGTCTTCACAATATGCGAACTAATTGGGCAATTAAAAAAGAAAAACAAAAGCAAAAAGCAGAAGAAACCATGAGTGTTTTAGTGCCAATTGCCCATCGATTAGGGATTAACTCTATTAAAAGTGAATTAGAAGATATTTGTTTAAAAATTTTAAAACCTGATGTTTATCAAGATATTTTAGAAACTCTTAATAAAACAACTACTGAATTAAATGATAACTTACTAGAAATGGAAGATAATATAACTAATCTATTAACTGAAAACAATATTAGCCATAAAATAAAAGGACGCGTTAAGAGTGTTTATAGTATTTATAATAAATTAAGTAGTGGTAAAAAATATAGTGATATATATGATATTTTAGCATTAAGAATTTTTGTTAATAAAGAAAGTGATTGTTATCAAGTTATTGGTTTAATCCATTCTAAGTATCGTCCTATTCCAAAACGTTTTAAAGATTATATTGCCAATCCCAAAATGAATATGTATCAAAGTTTACATACAACCATTTTTGGTAGTGATGGAAGTATTTATGAAGTGCAAGTAAGAACATATGAAATGGACGAAATTGCGGAAAAAGGAATTGCCTCTCATTGGTCATATAAAGAAAAAGGTACTAAAAAAGTTCAAGCTTTAATGGAACAAAAATTAGAAATGTTTCGTAGTCTTATTGAATCATACCAAGAAGATAATGATCTTTCATTTGCATCAGCTGTTAAAGACAATTTTTTAGCTAAATCAATTTATGTTTTTACTCCCAAAGGAGATGTCATTGAACTTCCTCAAAAAGCCACCCCAATCGATTTTGCTTACCGCATTCATAGCCATATTGGCGACACTACAGTTGGAGCCATTGTTAATGATAATATAGTACCCCTATCTTATGAATTACAAGATAATGATATTATTAAAATTATTACTAACCAAACTAGTACGCCAAGTGAAACCTGGTTAACTTTTGTCAAAACTAGTCAAGCTAAAAATAAAATTAAAGCATTTTTTAATAAAAAGGATCGAAACTTTTATGTCGATAAAGGAAAAAATATCCTCGAAAAAGAACTACGAAAACAAAAATTAAGTTTTAATACAATAATGAGTTGGGAAAATACTCAAAAAATTCTTCAAGATTTAAAACTAGATAATTTAGAAGAATTATATTTTACAATTGGCAATCTTCGTTTTACACCTTCCTTTATCATCAAATTAGCCACCCAAGATAAACAAACTATTCCGGATATGCTTATTGAAAAAATTAAAATAAAAGACCAAACGGCATCTAAAAACAATGCTATATTAATTGATGACAAAAAGGGTTTAACTTATTCTTTAGCTAAGTGTTGTAATCCGATTAAAGGAGATGCCATTAGAGGGTTTGTAACATCTATAGGAGGAGTACGCATTCATAAAAAAGATTGTATTAATAATCCTGATTATAGTAATAGAGAAGTTAAAGTAACATGGAATGAAGAAGCAGTAAATAAATATTTAACAAAATTAAATTTACTAATTAATAATTTGAATATTTTACCTGAAATATTAATGTTAGCAACCAAAGAAAATATTCAAATAGTAGAAATGAAAAACATAGAAGATGGAAAATTTACTCGTTGTTCTTTAGTAATTAAAGTAATTGATACTAAAAGTTTAGAACAGTTTCAAAATAAATTACAAAATAATCGTGACATTAAAATAATATAATAGGAGTTATAATGAAAGTAGTTATTCAAAGAAGTTTAGAAAGTAAAGTTATTATTGCTAATCAAGTATATAATGAAATTAACAAAGGATTAGTTATTTTATCGTGTTTTACACAAGATGATACCATAGAAGATATTAATTATATTGTTAAAAAAATTGTGAATTTAAGAATTTTTAATGATGAATTTGAAGTTATGAATAAAAGCATTTTAGATATAAAAGGAAGTATTTTATCCATCAGTCAATTCACATTATATGCCGTAACTAAAAAGGGTAATCGTCCTAGTTATAATTTGGCATTAAATGGTGAAGATGCTATCAAATTATATGAAGTATTTAATCAAGAATTAAACAAATATGTTCCAACTTACCCAGGAATTTTTGGTGCTAAAATGACTTTAAATATTACAAATGATGGTCCAGTTACAATTATTATTGATAGTAAAAACAAGTAGTTAAAGAGCTATTTATTTTTCTTGTACTTTTAAATATTCTATGTTAAGATAATAAACATTACTTAAGGGGATATATTATGGGATTTGAATTACTACTAAAAAAACTTTATCAAGCCGCTATTAACGATTTTACTATTAATGATAATTTATTACTAAGTATTGGTTTTTCATATGAACAAATTAATTATTTATGTACTACTAAAAAAATCCAACCACTAGGCAATGATACTTATCAATTTATTGATGCTCGTAATCTAATTCATTATGCTAAAGCATTAATTGCCAAAAAAGATTCTCTTTCAGCAGAACTTTGTTTTGCTTATGTAAAAAAAATTGATCCTTATAATCATGAACTGTGTTTTCATTATTTTTATAAAGCTATTAGTGAATACCGTTTTGAAGATGCTTTTAGCTATTTTCAAATTATTTATAAATATGAAAACACGCACAAAGAAGATTATAACTTTTATTTATATATGTTTGGTGTATTAATTGGTTTAACTGATGAATTTCAACAAATTTGTGCTAATCTTCACTTTATCGATTTAAAATCCCATCACAAAAATAATAGTGATATCTATAATAAAATTCGAAAATGTGCCTTTGATGGTTGTTTTGGCGATGCCTTAAAATTATTAAAAGAATTCGAAAATGCCAATAAAAATTTATCAGCTACTGAAGTAATGACAAAAAGATTTTTAACTGCTGCGAGAAGAAAACAATTTTTAGAAAGAAAAGAAATCGTCTCGTTACTAGAATTAAAAGAGTATGACAAAATAATTGAACTTTTAGAACAAGTACAATCCCAAGTTAAATTAAATGATGAAACTTTAAGTATTTTAAGTTTATTAAAAACTTATCAAGTAATTTCTATAGCAAACACAATCCCACCTAAAAAACCTTATTATAAAAATAGTGTTTATACTGCCATTAAAAAATTTGATTATGAAAGTGCTCTTCGGTGTATTACACTTTTTAATGAAAGACATCATTATGATAATAGTGGTAGTCCCATTTATTTAATATTACAACTTATTAATCAAAAAATTGCTGAAATAAATGCCAATAATCTTCCTCCTAAAGAAATGCCTGAAGAAGCTATTAAAGAAGAATATACTAGTGAAGTTCAAGAGATTGCTGATACTTTAAAAGAAGATATTGAAGCATCTTTTAGTCTTGTTCAAGAATACTTAACAAAACTAGGGCGTCTTTCTTATTTTCCAATTATTAAATCTCTTTTAATGATTAATATTAATCGTCCAAATGCGGGATATAGTTTTGTCTTAAATGTTTTAAATTCATTTAATAATCCTAACTATGAAATCGATTTAACAACTCTTGCTTATAAATATTATCATGCGAAGATTAAAGGAAGATTAAAAGAAGCTAATATCTTTTATGACATTATTAGACATTTAAAACATGAAAAAACTCTTATACCTGAACAATATTTACCAAGTGATACGAAAATTGTTAGCAATTATTATTTTGGCATTATTAAAAATTATGCCAAACATCTTTGGGATACTAAAGGAATTGTAATTTTAGAAGAAATGCCTGAAGAAGAACGATTAGTTATTTATAATTTAGTTCGAAATTATCCCTATTTATATGCTTTTCGTATCAATGTCCAAAATAAACCTCGAATAGTTATTAAATATCAAGAACCAATTTATAAAGAAGAAGAATATACAAAACTACTAGAGTTAGGCAATGTTGCTTATGAAAATGAAGACTATGATGGTTGTATAAAATACTTTAGTAGATTAATTGCTGATAGTAAAGTAAAAGGTTTTGTTTATAGTAAAATAGGTCATGCTTACTTAAAAAAACATGAATATGAACAAGCACTTCTTTATTTAATGGTTGGCAATAGTTTATATCAAGATGAACGAGAAAAATATGAATATAGTGATTTAATTGTTGTTTTAGAATCTCTTTGTCAAACTATCCAAAATAGAGTACCAAATTAGTTATTTTAAAATCCTTTCAATAAGGATTTTTTTAATAAATTCATTATAATGTCAAATATTGTTAAAATTAATAGGCAAAAAAATAAATATTTGTTATAATCAATTTAGAATAGGAGTAAATAATGGAAGTAGAATTTAGAATTGCAAATGCAAATGATTTAGAAGGAATTGTTGATTTATGCAATAAAGTTTTTGAAGAAAAAACTACTTATGAATATGCTAAGAAAGTTTTTGAAAAAACCCAAAATGATTCCAATCAAATTTATTTAATTGGGTTAATTAACAATCAAATAATTGCACATACAAAATTAACAATAATTCCTACAATTTTTGAAGAAATGAACACTTATTGTATACTTAACCATGTCTGTGTTGATCCAGATTATCGCAAACATCACATTGCCTTAAATATGTTAGAAGAATGTGAAAATATTGCTCGGCAAAACAATTGTGTTGCCTTAAAATTATGGTCAATGAATTTTCGTGTAGCGGCTCATAGTTGCTATCAAAAATTTGGTTTTCAAATTGATGATGCCAAGTTTTTTACAAAGAAATTATAAGAGGTGTTTATGAAAATAAGTAATATTTATGTTGGTGGTTGGTTTCAAAGAACAATGCTTCAACTATCTGAAATTTATGATTTTTTAAGAGAAGGTAAAAGTCAATTACATTTAAATCCCAAGAAATTAGCTGAATTTCGTAAAAATTTAGAAATTGGGAGTATTGACTATGGTGTTCAAGGAGAAGAATATTTAGAATTTAATACAGCATTAAATATTCGGGTAAGAATATTTGAAGATGGCTTAATTGTTTTAAATAATTATCAAGTAGCAGCGGATACTTTATTTACAGATATTGCCTCTGTAACAGATTATTATGAAAATAGATTATCAAAAGCTTTAAACTATTTATTTAGTCTTGGAGCACCTGTTCCCAAAGAATTAGCTAATATTGAAACAGTTTATCCATATTTTATTGTCTGTGATAATGCGACAAAAGAAGAAATCAATGAATTATTAGTTCGAACCGAAAAACAAAAATATTTTGAATTTACTAATAAAAAATATGATGTAATAAGAGGCGATAAATATTATTTCATTAATAATAAAAATCAATCATTAGCAAATATTGAAAGATATATAGAAGAACAAGTATTTATTAGAGAATTTAAAGGGCAATTACATCGCTATTTAAATATGCACCGAATTATTTGGGAAAAGATTGATGATGTTAAAGCCCATTCAAAAGTTATTGGTTCAGAAATAGTTAAGTTTACTACTAAGTTAGAAGGATATTCTAAAACTATCAATTTAATTGAAGGACGAATTAATCAAATGAGTACTTATATTCCTACAAGAGAGAAAATTGCTAAAAGCGATAGTGAATTAACTGAATTTTTAGAAATTTCTGGCTATCGTTATGAAACATTAAGAGATACTCTTGATTATATTAAATCACTTTGGACAATGACTAAAAATTATGTTAATTCAGCCCAAAAACTATTTGATGGTTTAAAAACCGATGTTACTAGTAAATCAGTTGATAGTCTAACAATTGTTACTTCAATGAGTGCTGGGGCTGCTATCCTAGATTTATTTACTGAATCAGCTCCTTCATTTTCAATCTTTGGGTTTGTCTATTTCTTTATCTTAGCTATTTTAGGATGGTTATCAACTAAAATTTTAAGTAATGTTTCTAGTAAAATGAAATATGAAGTATCAGATATTGAATACGATAAAAATATTAAATAAGATGATTAATTTCATCTTTTTTATTTTAAATAAATTTAGTTACTTGACTAATGGTTGTATAACCAGTATAATAAAGTTGAACATAGGAAAGTATCTAG
>CANRTI010000032.1 GCA_947642635.1 uncultured Mycoplasma sp.
GCCATTGATTAGACTCTCTTTTTTATTAAGTCCTTGACAAAGGGTTCATTTTAGTTGCTTTTGCTCTCTTTTTTTGATATAATTTATTTAAGAAAAAACTTTTAGAAAGAGTGATTAAATTGAGTAAAATTAAGATTTTTGGCTTGGGTGGACTAGCTGAAAATGGCAAGAATTCTTACGTTGTTGAAATAGATAACGATATTTTTGTCTTTGATTGTGGTTTAAAATATGCTAATTCCAATCTTTTAGGAATTGATTATATTATGCCTGATTTCAGTTATTTAGTTAAAAACAAAAAGAAAATAAAAGGCATTTTTATAACTCATGGCCATAGTGAAAACATGGGAAGTATTGCAGATTTAATAAAAGATTTACCAAATGTGCGCATTTATGCGACTAAATTTACTAAATTTGTTTTAATAGAACATGGTATTTTAGAAAAAAACATTATTGAAATTAAACCACATAAAAAATTAAATTTTGACAATAATATTTCTATTTTTCCAATTTCAGTTTCTCATAGCATTCCTGATGCCGTGATGTATGTCATTAACTCGAAAGATGGTGCTATTTGTTATACTGGTGACTTTGTTATTGATCCTACTATGTTAGGATCATATGATATGGATTTAGGAAAAATAGCTTATATTGGTAAACAAGGAGTTTTATGTATGATGTGTGAATCTTCTTTTTCTGAAAAAAAAGGACATACATCACCTAATCATCGTTTAGACGAATACTTTAAAGATATTATTAAACATAATGATAAAAGAATATTATTTTCTTTATTACCATACCATTTATATACAATTAATGATATTTTTAATGCTGCTAGAAATACCCATCGTAAAATTATCATTATGGGTAAAAAATTACAAAATGTTGTTAATTTTGCAGTTAAAGAAAAATATTTAGAAATTGAAAATGGGATAATTGGGGATTTAACAAATATCAATGATGATAATGCAATTCTTCTTATTAGTGATGAGAGAACCAATCCTTATGCTAATGTTAGTAAAATTCTACATGGCTATGACAAATATATTAATTTACGAAATACTGATACAATTGTTTTTGCGGAACCAAGATATGATAATAATGAAAAAACTTTAGTTAAATTAGAAAATGAATTAGCGAAATTTGGTTGTAATATTATAAATTTACCAAGTGAAAAAATTATTTTACATCATCCATCGAGTGAAGATTTAATGTTAATGATTAAATTAATTCAACCAAAATATTATATGCCAGTAAAAGGCGAATATCGTTACATGGTTAATAATGCTAATTTAGCAAATCGCCTTGGAATTAATGCCGAAAATATTATTTTAAAACAAAATGGTGAAATTGTTACTTTTGAAAATGGTAAATTAGTTAATAATAATGCTAAAATCAAAGTTAATGATGTTCTAATTGATGGGTTATCTAATGAAGATGTTGGCGAATTAGTTATAAAAGATCGGGAAATGTTATCAGAAAATGGAATCGTATTAATAAGTGCTACTATTTCCAAGAAAGATAAAGTTATGTTAGTTGGGCCTGAAGTTACTACAAGAGGTTTTATATATGTAAAAGATTCCAAAGATTTAATTAAAGAGATTAAAAGTATTTGTGAAAATATTATTGGCCGAAATATTACACCAACATTTGTTGATTATAATAAAATAAAAACTGAAATCAGAGAAGAACTTAGTAATTATTTATATAAAGAAACAGAATGTAAACCAATGATAATTGCTGTAGTACAAGAAGTATAAGATTCAAAAAATCATCCATACTATTAGTGGGTGATTTTTAAATGAAAAAAAATATGAGTGAAGAAGTAGAGTTTTTAAATTATATTTACAAAAATGCCAAGATGGGTATTATTGGTGTAGATGCAATTATCAGTAAAGTAAGTGAAGAAAAGTTTGAAAAAGTTTTAAAAGAACAAAGAAATGAATATGACAAAGTTTGTAATGAGGCAGAAGATATTTTAAAAAAATATGGTAAACAAAATGAAGAAGTAGGAATATTGGCAAAAATCAGTACTAATGTTATGAGTGAAATGTCAATGTTAAAAGATGATAGTACAAAAAATATTGCCAAATTAATGGTTGAAGGAACTAATAAAGGAATTATTGAAATAACGGAAAAGATTAATGCATATAATAACAGTGATGCTGAAATAATTGTCTTAGCAAATCGTTTGAAGAGTATTTTAGAAAAAAATATTGATGAATTAAAAAAATATCTTTAAAATTATTCCATTAGTGTGATTTTTCCTTAAATATAGTTGACAACACAGAAGAATTTATATTATACTAATGGAGTAATGCCCAATTAGCTCAGTCGGTAGAGCGCACGGCTGTTAACCGTTAGGTCGTAGGTTCGAGTCCTACATTGGGCGCCATTAAAAAAATTAAACCCTTCGGGGTTTTTTATTTGACAATTATTAACTATCATGATAATATTTTTTTACCGGAAAGGTCAAAACCTTTTGTCAGGTCGATAGCTAGTGATTGAACGAAAGTTTAAGTGTACTATTGTGTGCATCAACCTAGTTGGGAAAGAGCTTTTGAGCTCTTTTTCTTATGATTATCATATTCTGGTAAAAATAATAAAAAATTTGCAAATTTTAAAGATTTAAGTAATTCTTGCGGATTATTTTTAAAATAAATATTTCTTTTTCTCGTTGTTCCAGCAATTAAATCAGCAGCTTGGACAACAAAACTTTTATCTGATTTCAAATAAGTCAAAACAATTTTTAAATCTCCTAAAATAATTGGCTGATGTTTCTTAGCATAATTAAAATTAATAATTCCAAATTTCAATTCTTCAAATAAACCATCTTTTAAAGTATAATAACCATTAGTTTTAGTTGATTGCTCATCAATATTTAAAATAATTTTTAACTCATCATATGGATTAATCTTTTTATCTTTAATTAATTTTACTATTAAACCTTTAATTAATCTTCTTAATGCATAATCATTATATCTGCCTTTAGAAGCTTTATCATTTATTATATTGGGATATAATTTTTTATTATTGATTATACAAGCAAAAACAAAATACTTTTTAATATAATTTATTAATCTTCTTTTATCAGCATTTTTTAAATTACTATGTTTTAATTCGGGACATTTTTGATTACAAGTTTTAATTTTACAATACCTACATTTTAAATCATTGACTATACTGCGATATTGTGTAATAAATTTATCTTTTTCATCCTTACTAATAAATGAAACTCCTCCATAAATTGCAATTTCTTCTTTTAAAGAAATTTTTCCAGAATCATCAATGTTAATAAATAATACTTGCATAATATTTAACCTTTCTAAAATAAATTTTTTCTATTTTAGAAATATTTTTGTTAAACCCTAATTGCATTATAACAAATATTTTTAATAATTCAACGTTTTTAAAAAAAGTGTTTAAAATAGGTATTTATCCTACACTTGATTTTTTCTTTGGAATAAATTATTATGAGGGGGAATTTATGAGAAGAGGAATAGATGTATCAGCATATCAAGGAAGAATAGATTGGTCACGTGTTAAACCGCATATTGACTTTGCAATTTTACGCTGTGGCTATGGCAATAATGTAAAAAGTCAAGACGATGTTTATTTTGAAAGAAATGCTAAAATGTGTGAAGAACAAAATATTCCATATGGTGTCTATCTTTTTAGTTATGCTACTAATTTAGATGATGCCAAAAGTGAGGTTGAACATACATTACGATTAATTAAAGATAAAAAACTAGAATATCCTGTATTTTTAGATGTTGAATCCAAAAGACAAATGGCTTTACCTAAAGAAGATTTAATTGAAATAGTAAAATATTATTGTGAAAAAATCGAAGAAGCGGGTTATTATGTAGGAATTTATGCGAGTTTAAATCGTTTTCGCAGTAATTTAAATTCTAAAGAATTAGATTCTTTTGATAAATGGGTAGCTGATTGGAGTAATGAATTTAGTTATCATGGAAAATCTGGAATGTGGCAATATACTTCATATGAAGAACTAGCAGGTATTAAAGGTCGAGTAGATGGGGATGTAGCATTTTATGATTATCCTAAAATAATTCGTGAAGCTGGTTTAAATCATTTAGAAGAAAATCATAAATATCAAGTTGGTGAACATTTATTTTTATCCGGGGATATTTATCGTAATAATGATGCATATGAAGTTTTAGAAAGAGTTTGTGATAAAGAAGTAATCATTGAAAGTATAAGTAGCGGGATTGCACCATATAAAATAAAAGAAGGGTATGTTAAAGAAAGTTCTTTATATAAAAAATGTTCTTAAATAAATAATTGGTTATAATATAAATATGTGATATACTTTCTAATAAGTGAATAATATGAAAAAAATAAATATTTGTAATATGTTTTATCTCTTTATAATCGGTAGTGTAATTGGTTGGTTTATTGAAGGTTTATGGACTTTATTAAAAAAGGGTATTCTAATCAATCACTCTGCTTTAGTCATTGGTCCTTTTAATTTAATTTATGGTTTAAGCGCTTGTGTTTTAACAATATTTCTTTTAAGAATGAAAAAACAAAATTTTAGTAAAGTATTTATTGCAGGATTTCTAATTGGTTCAATTTTAGAATATTTAATGAGTTTAGGAATGGATTTTTTCTTTGGTTTTACAGCATGGGATTATTCTAAGAAATTTTTAAATATTAATGGGCGTATTTGTCTTACATATTCCATTATGTGGGGATTTCTTAGTGTCATTTGGATTAGATATTGTTATCCATTATTAGACAAATTATTAAATAAAATAAATTATAAATTAAAAAATATTGGTTTTATAATTATTAGTGTGTTCTTATTATTTGATGGAATCCTAACAATAAATGCCATTACTAGAGCAAGATCTTTAGAAAAGGGGGTGTTGCCTAGAAATACTTACGAAGAATATTTAGATAATAATTATAATAAAGAATACTTAAATAGTATTTTCAACAATCGTTGGTAAAATAAAAAAGCAATTAATTTTGCTTTTTAAATGCTTTCATTTGTAATAAGAAGACGTCCTTTACCAAGAATATTCATGTTATATTGTGGATTTTCTGAAATTTCTGGTGGGTTAATCGCATATCTATTCATTAACACACTTAACATATTTTTATAACATAGTATAGCATCTTCATATTTTTCTTCTTTTATTAAATTTACTGTTGGCATTATAAAATTTCTCGCTAGTTCTAAACAAAACTTTAAACAATCTGGATCTTTAACTAAATTTGAGCAAATATCGGCTCCAGTTAAGTCATATTCTAAAAGAAGTGGTAAAAATTCTTGATGCACTTTTAAGTAAGTTTCTCTAAATGTTCGAAAAACTGTCAAAGCTTCACAATCATCTTTATAACCTAATATATAATTTAAAATGGTTGTGTAAGAACACCCAGAAGGTGAAAATGAAGTATTTGAAGAATCTGAAGAATTTAACTCTTGTTTATATTTGTTTTTTTGCATACTGCACATATCAGAATCAGGCATTTTATATGTGCGATTTACAGTACAATAACCATCAGTTGAAAAAAATCCGGAATGATTATTTTCATCAAAATGAGGACAATCACTACAATGCAATCCCATCTCTATTCCTTCTTTCTTTAAATTTAATACTATATTATAAAGAGTTTTTATTTTTTGTCAACTGTGGTATACTTTATTTATGAAAGATTGATGATTATGAATGAAAATGAATTAAGTATAATTAATATTTATGGAAATAATTTAACTGATAAAGAATATATTACCGATCCGGCTATTGCAAGAGATGAAGAAATAAAACAATGTATTTTAACTCTTTTAACTCCTGAAAAAAGTGCCCTTTTAGTTGGTAAAGCGGGTATTGGTAAAACTGCAATAGTCGAAGGACTTTCTTATCGTATTCAAAAAGGTCTAGTTCCTGATGCACTAAAAGGGTGGAATGTAATTAAAATTAATGTCGCTAGTTTACTTGGTACTACAACTAATGAAATTGATACTCAAAGTAAACTGGATGCTGTCATTAGAGAAATATCAAAAAGGGAAAAAACAATTCTTTTTATCGATGAAACTCATTTGTTAGTTAATCGTAGTGGTGGAATTGATTTTGCAAACTTATTAAAACCTAGTTTAGATCGCGGTTTAATTAAAATGATTGGGGCTACAACGAATGAAGAGTATGAAACATATATTTTAAGAGATCGAGCATTTTTAAGAAGATTTCAAAAAATAGATGTGTTTGAAGCCGACCAAGAAACAACTGTTAGAATACTTTTGGGAACTATTCCTAAGTTAGAAAAACAAATTGGTGTTAAATTAAATTATCACCCATTTCAAATTGAAAAATTTATGAAATTTATTGTTAATATGACCGATGAGTATAAAAGAGTTTATGAAATATCTAGTCGTTATCCAGATATTTGTTTAACAATTGTTTCTAATGCTTTTACATATGCTTTATACGATAATGAAAAAATAGTTACAACTAAGCATTTTTATAAAGCTATATGTAATACTAAAAGTGTTTACGAAGATGTTTTAATTAAAGAAGTAGAGAACTTTAAAAAAGAATTTGGAGAATTAATTCAAGAAGAAAATGTTGATTTAAATGATCGAGGTTAAATAAAAATTAAATGCGAAATTTTTGTCGCATTTTTTTAATTTAGGATTAACCCTAAAAATTTGAAAATATATTTTTTTATTGCATTTTTAGTTATTTAATGTTATCATTTTAGATGTATTCCAATATTTTATGGTGGAATTGGTGAAGTGGTTAACACGCCGGATTGTGGCTCCGGTATGCAAGGGTTCGATCCCCTTATTCCACCCCATATTAAAATTTACGCACAACTTGGTGCGAAAGATAAGTAAAAGTTCATAATACTTTGATATTATGGACTTTTTAGTTAGAAAAAATTTAATACTATTGTTATAATTGTCTAAAATATGGTAAAATCAAATTATAGTTTTTATAAACAATTAGACTAATTTAGAAAGGCCTAATTTATGATTGAAAAAACTAATCTGCAAATGATTGAAGAAATTAAAGATGTAATTATAAGTAGTAGAAATAAAATAGCGTCTGAAGTAAATAATACTATGTTACAAGCATATTGGAATGTTGGCAGAATTATAGTTGAAAATGAGCAAAATGGTAATATTAAAGCTGAGTATGGTAAAAAATTTTAAAAGAGTTTTAAAGGAGAAAGAAAAATATGAAAATAACTAAATACCCTCAATCATGTTTAATGATTGAAACAAATAACAAAAGAATTTTAATTGATGCAGGAGGTTTAAAATACCAAGATAAATTTTTAGAAGAATGGAGAAAAGCGGATATTATTTTAATAACGCATAAACATGGCGATCATATTAAAAGTGATGTATTAAAAGATATTAATATTCCTATTTACTCAACACAAGAAGTACAAGATAATTATCCAGAAATAAATTTTAATATTGTAAAAGAAAATGATACTTTGGATTTTGATAATATAAAAATTGAGGTTGTTAAAGCTTTTCATGGATATAATCCCAATCTTAAAAATGGTATGCAAGTTTTTGAAAATGTTGGTTACATTATAGATGATGGTTACCACAGATTGTATACAACTAGCGATACTATTTGTTTTAAAAATAATTATAAAGCTGATGTTGTTGCTATGCCAGTTACAGGATACGGACTTACGATGTCTTCGTATGAAGCATCTTTATTTGCTAAAGAATTAGGTGCAAAATTAGTTTTACCAGTTCATATGGATAATGAAATGTATCCAACTAACATTAATTATATGAGAGAAAATTTTGCTAAATTTGAAATTAATTATAGAGTTTTAGATATAGAAGAAACAATTGAAATATAAAAATGTAATTAGATGGGGTGTTATTTATAACTATAGAAAATATCCAAAAAATATTATTAGAATGTTATTCAAAAGATTTATGTTATCCTAAATTAAGATATAATTGGAGTGAGAATAATAAATGTTTTGGCATGTGTGCAGTAACATCTTTGATCATTAATGACTATTTTGGTGGCTATATATGTAAAATTTATGTTGATGGAGTTAGTCATTATTTTAATTTAATAGAAAATAAAATAATAGATTTAACTTCAAATCAGTTTAATCATGAAATAGATTATAAAGATTATCAAATTATTAATAGAAAAAATATATTAACTAAGGATACTTTATATCGATATAATATTTTGAAAGAAAAGTTAGTAAATAAATTATTAAAACCAAAAGCTTAAAAATAATCTTTATGTTAAAAGATATAATTTAAGTAAAATTTAGTCCAGTTTTTAATTTATCAAAAATACAATTTGAAGGAGAAAATAAATGAAAGTATTGAGTTTAACTGAACCATTTGCTACTTTAATAAAAGAAAAGAAAAAATTTATTGAAACAAGAAGTTGGAAAACAAATTATCGAGGACCATTATATATTCATGCTAGTATGACTAAAATTTCTAAAAAAGATTTAGAAGATGTTGAATTGATGTCTTTGGTAGAAGATAAAAAGATGAATTTTGGAAAAATTATTTGTAAATGTAATTTAATAGATTGTGTATATATGACTGAAAAATTTGTTAATGATATGCACAAAAATAAACATCAAGAATATGTTTGTGGGGATTATTCTGTTGGAAGGTATGCCTGGATATTAGAAAATATTGAACCATTAGATACTCCCATTAATGCCAAAGGACAACTTAATATTTGGAATTACTATAATGAATATGAAGTTATGAATTTAATGGAAGATATAAAATATGGTTGGTTAGATAAATCTTATAATAAACATATCATTGTTGATAAAACATTTTCAAAAGATTATATTTTACAATCTCCTAAAGAAGTGTTAAAAAATAAAATAGGTATATGTTGGGATCAAGTAGAGCTTGAAAGATACTTTTTTAAAGGAAATGATTGGAATATTAAAACGTATTTTCTTGTGCATTATGATAACCAAACATGTCCCACACATACATTTTTAACATTTGAAAAAAATGAAAAATATTATTGGTTTGAACATTCTTGGAAGAAATTTCGGGGAATTCATGAATATAATTCTTTAAAAGAATTGTTATGGGACATTAGAAATAAATTTATAAAATATGAATTAAACAATAATTATGATAATTCAAAACTTGTTTTACACGAATATAAAAAACCTAAGTATCACATCTCAGTTCCAGATTTTTATAAGTATTGTGATAATGGAGAATATATTGATTATAATAAATTATAAAGACATTTATCTCGTAAATATTAAATTCATCAAAAAAATAAAAAACATATCAGATTTAATTATATCTAATATGTTTTTTTACTTAAAATTCACCACCATTTACATGAAGTATTTGGCCAGTCATATAAGATGAATCATCACTTGCTAAAAATAAATAAGTTGGGGCAATTTGATAAGGCATAGCACCATGTCCTTGAGGACTATTACTTCCCAAAGCAGGAATTTTTTTAGCTTCCCAACAATTTGGTTGTAACGGTGTCCAAAAAAATCCTGGCGCTATCGCATTAACTCGAATATGCTTTAAAGCTAAATTTTTTGCTAAAGCTCTAGTAAATCCGACAATAGCCCCTTTGGTAGTAACATAATCAATTAGTTGAGGATCTCCAGTAAAAGTAGTAATCGAAGTCAAATTTATGATAGAACTTCCTTCTTTCAAGTAAGGAAGACAATATTTAGTTAAATAAAACATTCCATAAATATTAACTTTCATTGTCCAATCAAATTGTTCGTTAGAAATTTCATCTAAAGTATCACATTGATATTGAACTCCAGCATTATTAACTAAAATATCTATTTTTCCAAATTTTTCAATTGTAGTTTTAACAATTTTTTGACAAAACTCTTTATTACTTATATCACCAGCTAATAGTAAACATTTACTTCCATAATCTTCAATTATTTTTTTAGTTTCTAAAGCATCAATATGTTCATTAAAATAAGGAATTACTATATTAGCTCCTTCTTTTGCGTAAATTATGGCAGCAGCTCGTCCTAAACCCGAATCTCCTCCGGTAATAATTGCTACTTTATTTTTAAGTTTTCCTGAAGGAACATAATCTTTATCATCAAATATTGGCTTAGGTTCCATTAAATATTCTAGACCAACAATTCCTTTTTGTGATTGCGAAGGAGCCATTGGTGTATATTCTGAAATCTTTATGCCCATATCATCATTATAAATAAAAGTATCTCTTCCATAAGAATATTCATTATTCATTGATAACCTCCTTTTATATCATATGGAAATAAGAGTCAATTTGTTAAATTATCCTAGGTTATTTAAAATATCTTTGACATTCTAAGATTTGTCAATAACAAATTAATATGATATAGTAAAACATACT
>CANRTI010000033.1 GCA_947642635.1 uncultured Mycoplasma sp.
CCATTGATTAGACTCTCTTTTTTATTAAGTCCTTGACAAAGGGTTCATTTTATACCTCTATAAGTTTTTATATTTTCGGTTAAAACCTTTTATTAAGACTATAAATGTACAAATAAGAGTTAAAGTATAAATTAATAAAAATGCTAAACTCCAAACATTATACACAACTTGGTTATTTGCGATTGCACTTATATAATCAGCACCAATATCCCGCACAAAATCAAATGGAATTTTTAATAACAATAATAACAATATATTTAATATTAAATCAATAACCATTTTTTTCTTAATATTTTTATCTTTATCTTTAAAAATATTAGTTAAATCAGTAATTGTCATTGTTAAATTTTCTAGAAATCCACTCTTAAGTTTTGTTACATCCAGTCCTCTTTGATTATAAATCTCTCTTGCTAAAGCTTTAATATCAACATCTGCTATTTCTAACTTTGCTTTATTTTTTTGAATTTCAACATCTATTTCTGCATCCAACAAATACTTCAATTCTTCTTTTAATTTTTTTACCTTTTCATCTTTCATATTATCATCACTACCATAATTATATCAAACATTCCCATTTTACTCAATTACCTTTTATAACTTATTTTAAAGTCTTAAAAAAAGATGCTTTCACATCTTTCTAATTACCTTTTTTTCCTAAAATAACTAAACCAGCAAAGCCACCAATTAAAAGTGCAAAAATACCAATAACGATTAAAGCATCATATTTTCCACTTTCTTCTTCTTTAACTTCATTAGGATCTTTTTTTCTTATTTTCTCAACATCAATATTTTTAGCTTCAGCGAAATCTTTCGCTTTATCTACAGGATTTTCTGCATCTCTTCTAGCAATAATTGCGTTATACAAATCATCTGTACTACTAACACCTACTGTTAAATAATCTCCAATAGAAATTGTAGGAGTTGCTATTTTAGAAGTATCTTCCCCTGCATCTGTTAAAAGATCAACTAATAAATTATATCCTTCTTGAGTTGAAACTTGCCAATCTTCATCAAACACTTCAATATTAATTAATTCAAACAAATCAGGATTATCTTCTAATAAACCAGCAAAATATTCTTCTGCATATTCACAAGCCGGACACCCATCTTTAGTAAACATATATACAGCCACTTTTTCTTTAGCACTTGCTAAAGGTATTAAAACAAACATCATCATTATGGCAACCAAACTTAATCCTATTTTTTTCATTTTATCCCTCCATCTAACAACCATTATAACAAAATATCCCTTTATTTTAAAGTTATTTTGCTAATGTCTTATAAATTTTCACAATTCGCACAATAATTTCTTTATCATCAATATCAATATTATTAGTAGCTATCAATGTTGCTAAACCATTAGCATAAAGCCACACATGCATAAATAATTCTTTAGCTTCTTCAAAAGAATATCCTTGTTTATTAACCAAATTTATAATTGCCCCTTGATTCCATTTTTCATTTAATACATCATCAACTGTTTTCCATTTTAAATTATTTGATAAAAATAAACTTATAAATAAATTTTTATAATATTTAGCAAATTCCACATAAGCCACACAAAGCGTTACTAATGCTTTCTTATTATCTACTCTACTTGTAATAAATTCATCATATTGTTTATATATTTCTTTATAAATATCTGTTTTAATTTCTTCCATATTTTGATAAATACGATATAAAGGTTTAGTTGAAATATTTAACTCCTTCGCTAAATCTCTTGCATTGATACTTTCCCAACCATTTTTATTAACTATTACCACTGCTTTTTTAATTATTTGTTCTTTTGATATTTTACAACTTGCTGGCATAATTTTACCTCCTAACTAATAATACAGTAACCTACGTTACCATTATATAGTAAAAAGTCTAAAATTGTCAAATTAAAAAATGTGAAAACAATTCTCACATTTTATTTATCTCTTAAAACAGCTTTAAATTTTTGAGTAACATTTAAAATTATCTTATTAAAAATTACCATAACTTCTTCTTCTTTTAAAGTTCTTGACATATCTTCAAAAGTTAAATTGAAAGCTAAAGATTTTTTATTTTCTGGTATTTTATCTCCTATATAAATATCAAATATTTTAATATCTGTTAGAAGTTTACCACCACTTCTTTTAATTTCTTTAACTATTTCTTCACACATTAAACTATCATCAACAATGAAAGCTACATCTTTCATAATTTTTGGATATTTATTAATTTCTTGATATTTAATATCATTAGTTTTAAAATCATTCATTTTAGTTAAAGAGATTTCTCCAACATAAACATCATCTTTTAAAACACTTGGATGAATTTTCCCAAAATAACCAACAGACTTTCCATCAACTATTATTTCACTATTAATTTTTGGATGAATTTCTTTTGGTAATTTATCACTCAATTTTAAAGAATATCTCTTACTTAATCCCAAATAATTAAATAAACTTTCAACAACTCCCTTGCAAAAATAAAAATCTACATTATAATCTTTTGTATTCCAAGTATTTTGAATATATTTACCACTAACAACAAACGCTAGTTTAGTATCTTCTTGATATTCTTCTACCCCACTATAAGTATTAGCAATCTCATAAAAGAATAAATCTTTATTTTTTTTACTCAAATTATATTTTACTGTTTCAATCAAGGATACTAATAAATTTTGACGAACAACCGCTCTTTCTTTTAACATAGGACGATTTAATTTAATAAATTCACCAAAACCATAATTATATTTTTGACTATCTTCTTCACTTATCAAAGTATATGTTCTAAGTTCATTAAAACCTAAAGCTCGCATTCTTTTAGAAACAATTTTTCGTAATTTAGCTTTTTCAGAATATTCACCTTTTTTAATATTAACTCTTGGCAAAGTTGGCTTTATATTATCATAACCATAAATTCGGCCAATTTCTTCAATAATATCTTCTTTTTGTAATAAAATATCTTGTCTTCGATTAGGAACAGTTACTTTATATAAATCATTTTCAAATTGATAATTAAAACCTAAATTAGTTAAAATATTTTCAACATCACTATTTTCTAAGATCATTCCTAAAATTCCATTAATATCATTTAAAGATACCTCAATTATTCTTGGAGTTTTATCAGTAACATCATAACTAACACATTCCGAAACAATTTGAGCATCAGCATACTTTTCTAATAAATGACAAGCTCTTTTAATAGCTAAGTTGCTATATTCATAATTTAGTGGTTTTTCAAATCTTAAACTTGCTTCACTTCTTAAACCTAAACGAATTGAAGTATAACGAACATTATAAGGATTAAAAATCGCTGATTCGATTAAAATATTTTGCGTTTTATCTGTAATTCCACTGTCTAGACCACCCATTACCCCTGCAATACACAAAGGTTTTTTCCCATCAGTTATTAAGATATCATCTTTCGTAAGTACTCTTTCTTCGCCATCTAGTGTAACAATCTTTTCGCTATCTTTAGCCATTCTTACTACAATATTATTTCCAACCACATCTTTATCAAAAAAATGCAGAGGATTACCATATTCAAGCATAACATAATTTGAAATATCAACGACATTATTAATACTTCTTATTCCTGCTAATTCTAAACGAGCTTTAATAAAGGCAGGACTTTCTTTAATGTGAACATTTTTAGCTATCATTAAGTTATATAATGAAACATTTTTTGTTTCTACTTCTAATTTCACTGGATTTTTTTCTGGAATTTCTTTATAAGATACATCTGGCATTCTTACTGGTTTACCTAAAACTGCTGATACTTCATACGAAAAACATACATGATTATTACAATCAGTTCGATTAGGATTTAAATCTAATTCATATGTAGTATCGGCAATTTCTAAAAATTTTAAAGGATCTTCCCCCACTGGTGCCGTTTTAGGTAATTCATAAATTCCTTTACTATAAGTTTCCGCATTTTTTTCTTCTAATCCTAACTCAAATAAAGCACAAATCATTCCATTTGATTCAACTCCCCGAATAACACTTTTTTTAATTTCAAAATCTCCAGGTAAAATTGCTCCAGGTAAAGCTACTATAACTTTTAAATCTTTTCTAATATTACTAGCGCCACATACTATTTGTAAAATATCACTCCCCACATCAATCATACAAACATGTAAATGATCACTATCTGGATGCATAACACAATCTTTTACTTCCCCAATTACTAAATTAGCAATTCCTGTAGAAGTAACTTTCTCAATATTAATACCAGCTTTAGTTATCCGATTAGCTAACTCTTTTGCATCAACATCTTTTATATCAATATAATCATTTATCCAATTTAAACTTATTGCCATTTTAATACTCCTTCCGATTAAATTGTTTTAAAGTATTTACATCATGATTAAGATAAAAAGTTCTCAAATCATTAATTCCATACTTAAGCATTGCTAATCTTTCAATTCCAAAACCAAAAGCAAAGCCATTCCATATTGTACTATCATAGCCACAATTTTTTAATACTATTGGATTTACCATTCCAGCTCCCCCAACAGTTATCCAACCTGTATACTTACAAACATTACACCCTTTACTATTACAATTAAAACAACTTATATCCATCTCCACTGATGGTTCTGTAAAAGGATAATAACTAGGTCGAAATCTTGTTTCGCGACTTTTGCCAAATAATTTTTTAGCAATTTCTTCAAAAGTTCCTTTTAAATCTCCTAAAGTTATATTTTTATCAACAAGTAACCCTTCCATTTGTGTAAATTGATGTGTATGAGTTGCATCATCTTCATCTCTTCGATAAGTCTTACCTGGACAAATAATTCGAATTGGTTCTTGTCCTTCATGCTCCAACATTGTTCTAACTTGAACCGGACTAGTTTGACTTCGTAATAAATACTCTTCATCTTTTACATAAAAAGTATCTTGGGCATCTCTTGCTGGATGACCTTTCGGTAAATTTAAAAGTTCAAAATTATATAAGTCCTTCTCTACTTCAGGTCCTTCAACAACATCATAACCCATACTCATTAAAAGACTTTCTAAAGTTTCAATAATTCTTTCTACAGGATGCGCTGCCCCACATGAAATTACTGGTGCTGGCAGTGTAACATCAATTGATTCAGCATTTAATTTAGCGTTAATTAATTCTTCTTCAAATTTATCTGCCAACTGCCGATAAGTATCATTAAACATTAATCTTAATTCATTTATTTGCATTCCAAAATTCTTTTTTTCAGCATTCGGTACATCTTTTATTTGTTGATTCAAAACGGTTATTTTCCCATTTTTACCTAAATATTCCACTTTTTTAATTTCTAATTCTTCTTTATTTTTTATATTTTTTAAATCATTTGTTAACAATTCTTTTAATTCATTAATTTCACTATAATTCATAATATTTCCTTTCTTTAAAACAAAAATTTCATAAACAAAGAGGTAAAGGACGAGCAATACCCGCGGTACCACCTTTATTTATGAAATAATTCATACACTTTCATTCTTAAAGCGAATTACTCTTAAAATACTCATTAAATGAAATTTCATTTATTATTTATCTAAAATACTTCCACCAATCTGTATTTTTCTCTAAGTAAGAATTAATAAATGTACTAAGTTTAAATCACTGTATTTTTAATATTAATAATTTTCAGCTTTTCTTTCAAAGAAACTTTTTGGATGTTTACAAACTGGACATACTTCTGGAGCTTTTTTACCAACTACAACATGTCCGCAATTTCTACAAATCCAAATTGTATCTCCTTCACTTGAGAATACTAATTCATTATCAATGTTCTCAATCAATTTACGATATCTTTCTTCATGTTCTTTTTCAATTTGTCCAACTGCTTCAAATAATTTAGCAATTCTTGTAAAACCTTCTTCTTCAGCTACTTTAGAAAATTCTTGATACATATCTGTCCATTCAAAATTTTCACCACTAGCAGCATCTTCTAAATTAACTTTAGTTTCAGGAACTTCTCCATCATGCAATTCTTTAAACCATAATTTTGCATGTTCCTTTTCATTATTTGCTGTTTCTTCAAATATCGCAGCAATTTGTTCATACCCATCTTTTCTAGCTTTACTAGCATAATAAGTATATTTATTTCTAGCTTGGCTTTCGCCAGCAAAAGCAGCCATTAAATTAGCTTCTGTTTTTGAACCTTTTAATTCCATTACAACTCATCCCTTCCAAATAAAATTATAAATCACTAACTAAAAAAAGTAAAGATTATCTTCACTTTTTCCACTATTCTTATCATTTTATTTTAAGATAGATTACCTGGTAAAAAACTACACTCACTTCCTGAGCATTTATTCGAAATAAACACATAATTATTTCCATTCTTTTTTAAAGTTGTTTGTAAATTAATATCTCTTTCATATATTTTACAGTTTAAAACATATTGACCTTTATCGTTTATTTCTCCATCCGAACAACTATTAACCATCATAAAATTTGATCCAGTATGCATAATATAATAAGCATTGTATTTTGATACATAATCAAACTCTTCAATTGTTGTTCCTTTAGAATGATTTATATTAGCATTATCTTTTAAAAATTTTATTAATTTAGTTTCATCTATTTTAAACAAATCATAATATAACTCATCTAAATTATGAAGTTTTAAAATATAGTTAATCTCTTCTTCTGGTATTGTTTGAGCATCGGAATTTAATCCATCATATATTATAATTCCTATATCTATATTAGCTACATCAGTGTATTCTTGTGTTATAAACCCATTTATTGCAACCGAATTAAAATGGTCTTTAAAAAAGTTAAGTTCATTTTGTGTTAATTTTCTAGATTCTACTTTTTCAGAAGCATTTTGATCTTCTTCTTGATTATCATTGGTTTTATTTTCAGTTTCATCATTATCATTAGTTTTATCATCATCCACATCATCAGAATAATTAACATTAATATCATTATTTTTACCATTAATTATCTTATCATATACAATATAACTTGCTAAACCAATTACTAAAATCACTAAAACTATTACTAAAGCAATCAATCCTTTTTTAGATTTTTCATTCTCATATATCATTATAACAACCCGTTCCTTCTAAATAAAGTATAAATCAATAACAAAAAAAAGTAAAGATTATAATTGATTCTTTACTTTCTTTAAATCTTCGTATGCCTCTTCTAATTCTTTATTTTTATTGCCACTCTTTTTCAATCTAAACAATTTAATGATATCTTTAATTATAATGTATAGTGCTGGTATAAAAATAATCATCAGCCATCCCAAACTACTAGACATAAATTTTTGAAGATTTCCAAGACCAGGGATAACTGCTTTGACAACTCCAATAATATTTCCTTCTTTAACACAAGCTTGATCTTCTTGAGTGTTATTATCTCCCCTAGTAACTAAACATTTAGAACCATCATCTAATACTTTTGTTCCAACTACCCGATGAGTAATAGTCATTCCATAAGTAACTTGCCAAGTCGAAATAAATGTAATAACATCATTTACCTCAATATCATCTATATTATCCACTCTAGTATTTACAATAACATCATAAACATTAATTGTTGGCTCCATACTTTCACTAACAATTGTATAAACAGAAAACTTTGGTTCAAATTGCTCACCCTTAGTAGCGTAAAGTCTTACTGAAATATAATAATAAATCAATAAAACGCCAATAATTATTAGTAACACAAATACTGTCCAACTAAAAACAGTTGAAATATATTTAAATAAACCAACAAAATTATAATGTGTTTCATCATTCTTAGTATTCATAAGCGCTTCCCTTTATTCTAAATTTATTATATACAATTTTTTAAATATTAACAATAATTAATTATTTTGATACTCTATTTTAAAACTTGCTTTAATTTTTTTACCAATACTTGCTTCATTATTTTTAATTAAAGTTTCACTTTTCCAATAAATCTTTGTTTTTTTACCTGGTTCACTAGCAATTTTATAATTTGTTCCCACTTTTAAACTTGAAACTAATCCCGAAATATCATAAAAATTACCCATTAATGGACTTAAATTGCTTTCCGTTGTAGAAATAACATTATTAACATAATTCCAATTTTCATTATCATAAGAATAAGAAAATCTTACTAAAAGTGGACTATTATTAGAAGAATTAATATTATTTAAAAAACTATTTTCTAAAATACTATATCTAACATTAAAATTACTTTCTACTTCTTGTGATGCATGTTTATTAGGTATTAATTCAATTGTATCAACATTTTCAATTATAATATCATCTTGATTATCCAAAAAATCTTCTTCCTTAACAACTTTTTCTATCTCCGAATTATTAGTAATTAACAATTGATTTTTTTTATGATTAATTTTAATTACTTCTGAAGGACTACCACCTTGATAATATTTTCCAATATAATATAAAGAACAAAAAAATGTCAAAGTAAAAAGAATTATTAAAACAAATAATAATATAGTTTGTTGAATATTACTACTTTTTACTTTTTTTTTCAACACCTTTTTACTCGTCATCTTAGAAGTACTCCTTATTCTAATAAAAAGTATAACATAAGAATTTTTTTTATTCAATATTTACACTAAAAATTTGCCCAAAGATAAGTTTTAGTGCTATAATAAATTAGGAGATGATAGATTTGAGATTAGAAAGTAAAGTAGCAATTATTACTGGAGCTTCTTCAGGAATTGGTCTAGAAGTTGCTAAAGCTTACGTTAAGGAAGGAGCAAAAATAACTATTTGCAGTCCTGATCAAAATGGAATAGATAAAGCTAAAGCGGAGATTTTAGAACAAATATCAGAAGCCGAAGTATTAGCTATTAAAGCAGATATTACAAATACAGAAGAAATTAAAAATTTAATTGAACAAACCATTAAAAATTTTGGTAAATTAGATATTTTAATTAATAATGCTGGAATTGCTCCTGCTAAAAGCGTTGAAGAAACAACCGATTCAGATTTCGAAAAAGTAATTAGTATTAATTTAACCGGAGCTTTCAAATGCACAAGAGAAGCCCTTCCTTATTTAAAAGAAAATGGTGGTAGTATTATTAACACAAGTTCTTTTGTTAGTTTATATGGTTCACCTAATCAATGTGCCTATAGTGCATCTAAAGCAGCTATGAATGGTTTAACAAAATCAAATGCTAAAGAATTAGGAAAATATAAAATTCGCGTTAATGCAATAGCACCCGGAGTTGTTATGACAGATATGGTCAAAGATAATTGTGATCCAAAAACAATTGAAAGATTAAATATGATGACTCCAATAGGAAGACCTGCAAGTCCTAATGATTTAACTGGTTTATACATTTACCTTGGTAGTGATGAATCATTAGTTACTACTGGAACAATTATTAATGTTGATGGTGGCTTAATAATGTAAAAAAAGGGGCTGTAATGAAATAAAATAATTTCATACAGCTTCTTTTAATTTGTTT
>CANRTI010000034.1 GCA_947642635.1 uncultured Mycoplasma sp.
TGATACAGCTGAGTTAAAACTACAAGAAGGAATAAACTTAGGATTAAATCAAGGAGCTAATACTAAAGCATTAGAAACAGCTAAAAATTTACTAAAAGATAATATTGCAGTTGAAAAGATTCAAAAATATACAGGTTTATCCTTACAAGAAATAGAAGCAATTACTTTATAAATTATTTAAGAAGAGATTATTATATCTTTTCTTTTTTTAATTAAATATATTTACTTAAGAGTATTTATTTTTTTACGGAAAAATTAATGATTATTTGGTATAATAGGTAAATGCCGAAACAAAAAATGTCAAAAAATGTAAAATTTATGGAGTTTTAGAAAAAAATTGATGCTAAAAAAAGGAAATGTGGGTACTAAAGATAATAAATATATATAGAGGGGCAAAATATGCAAATAATAAGTGAAGATAAAATTAATGAGATACGAAATTCAGCAGATATTGTAAATATTATTGCAGATTATATACCATTAAAAAGTGAAGGCAAGAACTATTTTGGGGTTTGTCCTTTTCATGATGATCATTCACCTAGTATGTCAGTATCTCCTGAACGGCAATTATTTAAATGTTTTGTTTGTAATAAAGGCGGAAATGTTTTTACTTTTGTCAAAGATTATGAAAATATTAGTTATATTGAAGCAGTTAAAAAAGTAGCTGATAAAGTTGGGATTGTCCTAGATTATACCCCGATTAAAAAACGGGAAAATAAAAATAAATTAGAGTATGAGATTGTCGATTTTGCGAGTAAAATATTTCAAAATAATTTGAATAGTAAAAAAGGAAGTAATGCTAAAAAATATTTAGAAGAGCGAAATATTACTGATGATATTATTAAAGATTTTAAAATCGGTTTTGCTCTAGATGATTCAACATATTTATATAACGTTTTGTTGAAAAAAAATTATGATATTGTCAAATTAGATGAGCTTGGTCTTATTACAAAAGATGGTATTAATGGTTATGATAAGTTTGTTAACCGGATAATGATACCAATAAGCGATTTAGATGGTCATGTTGTAGGTTTTACAGGTCGTATATTTAATGGGGAAGATAGTGCTAAATATATAAATACTAAAGAGACGAGTATTTATAAAAAGGGAAGTATTTTATTTAATTATAGTAATGCTTTACCTCATATTAGAGAAAATAAAGAAGTAGTTGTAGTTGAAGGAAATATGGATGCGATTAGAATGTATTCTTGTGGCATTAGAAATGTCTTAGCTCTTATGGGGACGGTACTTACAAAAGAACAAGTTAATATATTAAAAAAATTACGAGTACCAGTTGTTTTGATGTTAGATAATGATGGAGCGGGAGAATTAGCCACCGTTAATATTGGAAATTATTTAACAGAGTCCGGGATAACTTGTAAAGTAGTAAGATTAAATGGTGCTAAAGATCCGGATGAATATATTGTAAAATATGGAGTTGAGAAATTTTTAGATACTATAAAACATAGTTTAAATTATTTTGATTATCGACTTAGTAATTTAAAAGAAAATAAAAATTTAGATAATACGGAAGAGTTAATTAGTTATGTTAAAGCAGTTTTAAAAATGGTAGAGAAAAGTGATAATTTAACTAAAGAAATAACTTTGAAGAAATTGAGTACAGAGTATAATTTAGATTATGAAATGTTAAAAAAAGAATTAAATTTTACAGAAGAGAAGAAAAATTACAAGTTTGTTAGTAGTGAAAAGAAGAGAGATAAATATCAGATATGTGTTCACAATATTTTATATTATATGATGAGTGATGCAAAATATTTGAATATTTATAATAAAAAGTTGGGTTTTTTAAAAAATGCTGAAGAAAGAAATTTAGTTACTGAAATTGAGTATTATATTAATAAATATGGTAAAATAAATATGGCTGATTTTATAAGTTATGCTGAAAATGATTATAAAATAAAAGATTTGGTTAATCATATAAATGGGAGTGTTTATATTGAAGAATTAAATGATAAGTTATTTTTAGATTATTTACAAAGTTTAAATAAAATGTTAGAAAGAGATAATATAAATAAAATTAGAGAAAAAATTAATCAATCGACAGATATTAATGAGCAATTAGAAAATATTAATAGACAAATTGCAATGGCAAAAAAGATGTTAGAAAGTAAAAAGGAAGTGTAAGTTATGGTAGAGATTAAAACATTTGAAGAAAGAAAAGCTGAATTAATAAAAAAAGGGGAAGAAAAAGGATATATTACTTTTGAAGAATTAGCTAAATCTTTAAAAGGGTTAGATATTGATAGTGATACATTAGATGAGTTATATAATTCTTTTGTGGATAATGGAATATCAGTTGTAACAGAAGAAGATGCCGAAGCTGGGGGAGATGATTTAGAAAAAATTAAATTAGAAGAAGATCCAGTTATCTTAGATGATGCCGAAATAACGAAAGATGTCAATATAAATGATCCAGTTAGAATGTATTTAAAAGAAATTGGAAGGATAAGCTTGCTTTCTAGTGAAGAAGAGATGAATATTAGTATTCGAATTGCCGATGGCGATGAAGAAGCAAAAAGAATTTTAGCAGAAAGTAATTTGCGGTTAGTTGTCAGTATTGCCAAAAGATATGTAGGACGGGGCTTATTATTTTTGGATTTAATTCAAGAAGGTAATATTGGGCTTATGAAAGCAGTTGAAAAGTTTGATTACGATAAAGGTTATAAGTTTTCGACCTATGCGACTTGGTGGATAAGACAAGCTATTACAAGAGCATTAGCTGATCAAGCTAGAACTATAAGAGTTCCAGTACATATGGTAGAAACAATTAACAAAATGGTAAGAATTCAAAGACAAATGACTTTGGAATTGAATAGAGAACCGAGTGATGAAGAATTAGCTAAAAAAATGGGTATATCAGTAGAAAAAGTACGGGAAGTTATTAAGATTAGTCAAGAACCAGTTTCTTTAGAGACACCGATTGGAGAAGAAGACGATTCGCATTTAGGAGATTTTTTGAAAGATGAAAGTAGTTTATCGCCAGAAGAATATACGGAAAATGAAATTTTAAAAGAAGAAATTAAGGAAGTTTTACAAACATTACAACCACGGGAACAAGAAGTACTTGAGTTACGATTTGGTTTAGTTGATGGTACTTGTCATACACTAGAAGATGTAGGAAAAAGATTTAATGTGACAAGAGAAAGAATTAGACAAATTGAAGCTAAGGCTTTAAGAAAATTAAGACATCCCTCAAGAGCTAAGAAATTAAAGGATTTTTTAGATAATTAAAAAGAAGTAATAGTTATGTATAGTGATAGAATAAAATGTTTAGCTAGAGATGTTAGTCTTAAAGATGTTGTGTTAGATGTTGGTTGTGATCATGGATATTTAAGTATTTACTTAAAAAAAAATAAATTGTGTAAAGAAGTATATGCTTGTGATATTTCAAAAAATGCTTTAGAGGGTGCAAAAAGAAATTTTCAGAAATATCAAGTAGATATTGAAGCTTTTGTAAGTAATGGTTTTGATGACATACCAGTATCTTTTAATACGGCAGTTATTGCAGGAATGGGTACGCATACAATTCTAAAAATTTTAGATAGTCCCAAAATACCACCAAAATTGATAATTTCTAGTAATAATGATCTTTATTTATTAAGAAAAAGTTTAAATAAATTAGGTTATAAATTAATTGATGAAGTTATTGTCTATGAAAATAAACATTATTATGCTGTGATGCTTTACATAAAAAATAAACAAAAATTGAATAAATGGGAATTAATGTTTGGAGTAAGTAATGATGATGATTATTATAAATATTTACTTCATAAAAATGAGGAACTTTTAGAAAAAGTTCCTTGGCAAAAAAAACGGCAAATAAAAAAGTGTTGTCGGAAATTAAAAGGTCTTATTGAAAGAAAGTAGGACCTTTTTCGTTGGGATAAGTTATCGTACTATTAACAATTTGTGATTGTTTAATTTTGTCTTTAAGAGGTTGTAAGTTTTTTTCTTTATTAGTCATAATTCGATTAGTGGTACTATTTCCAAATTCTTTAACAATACTAAGAGCTGTTTTAGCATTATTAATCATCGGTTTGGCTTCTTTATAAATGGGAATAATTTGATTTACGACTCCTAGAGTTTTTGATATTCCACCTAAAATTTTACCAAAACTAAGACCTCTTCCCGCTACAGTGGTAAGTCCCGGAATATTTGGTCCAAACATATACATCACCTAATATATTTTATGCTACTAGATACTAGAAACATACAAATATTTATGCTATAATTGGTTTAGAATAGGTAAGGAGTTTGGAAAATGGAGAATGTAGCGGATAATACAAAAAAAATGACCAAATTTTCTGTGAGTAATTTATTTAAAAATATTATCTTAGTTATATTTTCAATTTTTTCTTATGCATTTTTTGGTTTAAAAGCTTGTACTTATGATTTGTTTGTACATTTATATAATAGTTTAACATGGAAAATGGGAAAAGCTTATAAAAGAACGCAAGCTGCTTTAGGTCCGGCTGGTACTGTTGATAATGGTAAAAAGAAAAAAACGAAAGTTTATAAGTACAGTGCTAAAACTTTAGCAAAATTAGAACAAGAATATCAAGAATTAATTAGAGATTTACAAACAACGGGAGCTACAAGAAGTAAAGAAGTTAATGTTTATTATTTTAAAGTTAGAGATAAACAAGGGAAAATTATCAAAGGGACAATGAGTGGCTTATCAAAATTAGATATTAATGCATTTTTAGTTAATGAAGGATTTACAGTTTATAGTATTAAAACTAGTCCCTGGATTACTTTTTTATTTAAAGAAACTTCGCTTGGAAGTCCTAAATTAAATACGAAAGAATTAATTTTCTTTTTGACACAGTTAGCAACTTATTTAAAATCGGGAATAACTTTAAATGATTCAGTAAAAATTTTAGCAAAACAAATGAAAAATAAGAAAAATAAAGCAAGGGCTTTTCAAGCAATATGTTATGAATTAGCACTAGGTGCATCATTTTCGACTTCTTTAGAAAAACAAGGAAATATGTTTCCAGGACTTTTGATTAATATGATTAAAGCGGCAGAAGCTAGTGGAACATTAATTGAAACTTTAGAAGATATGGCAAGTTATTATACGGAAGTGGATGAAACACATAAACAAATGAAAAGTGCGATGACTTATCCTTTAATAATTAGTGTTTTTGCTGTTGCTGTTGTTACTTTTATTTTGATAGTTATAATTCCAGAATTTGTTAAAATTTATGCTAAAAATAATTTAGAGATTACGGGAATAACAGCTTTTGTAATTAAAGCAAGTGAATTTTTAAAAAATAATATTTTAACAGTTTTAGCTGGGGTTGTATTATTTATTATTGTGATAATTGTATTGTATAAAAATATTAAACAAGTAAGAAGAACTTTACAAATTATTTTTATGCATTTACCAATTATTAAAAATATTATTATTTATAATGAATTAGCAATTTTTACTAAAACTTTTGCTTCACTTTTAAAAAATAATGTATTTATTACAGAAAGTATTGATATTTTGAGTAAGATAACTAATAATGAAGTTTATAAAACAATTTTGTATCGAACAATAAATAATATTGTTAAAGGAGATAAAATTAGTGAAGCATTTAAAGATCATTGGGCAATTCCAGATGTAGCATATTTTATGATTGTAACAGGAGAGTCGACAGGGGAGTTGGATTCTATGATGGAGAAGGTAAGTCAATATTATCAAGGACTTCATAAAAATGTGGTTAATAATTTAAAATCATTTATTGAGCCTTTGTTAATTAGTTTTTTAGCAATAGTAGTTGGAGGAATTATAATTTCAGTAATTATACCGATGTTTGGTATGTATGAACAAATTATGTAAAAAGTGTTTATGAGCATATTATTATTTATTTTAGGAGCTATTTTAGGTTCTTTCTACTTATGTATTGGTACAAGATTACCAGTAAAGGAAAAAATTGGTTGGACACGTAGTCATTGTGATAAATGTGAGCATGTTTTAAAATGGTATGAATTAATTCCAATTTTTTCTTATGTTTTACAAATGGGTAGATGCCGGGTATGTGATAAGAAAATTGGTAGTGAATACTTACTTTTAGAATTAGTAACGGGTATTTTATTTATTATAGGGTATTGGTATTATGGTTTAACAATAAAATTTGGAATTTATTTGGTTATAGTTTCAGTTGCTTTAATTATTTTTGTTAGTGATTTTAAATATATGATAATTTTAGATAGTCCTTTGGTAGTAGGTAGTATTTTAGTTATTATTTTAAAATATTTTGAGGTAGGATTAAGAAATACTTTTATAGCAATTGTTTATGGAGTAGTTTTATTTGTAACTATGTATTTAATTAAATTGTTTGGTGATTATATTTATAAAAAAGAGTCGATGGGGGGCGGCGATATTAAATTATGTTTTTTTCTAGGTTTGGTTTTAGGTTATGAAAATTTTGGGTTTCGTCTAGGATTAATAAGTTTAATTTTTGCTGCTTTTTTAGCTATGCCTTATGCAATAACTAATTTATATTTGAATAAAAAAAATGAACTTCCTTTAGGTCCATTTTTGATATCTGCAATGATTATTATTTTTGTTTTCATTGAGAAGTTTATGCGGTTATTGGTATTTTTTGATTTTAACTAATAGCATAAGCAACGATTGTACCAACAACACTGGCAATCATTAAAAATAGCATAACCCAAACTAGAAATTTTTTAGTTTTTTTGTTCATCTGTAATCCCACCTTTAATATATCTATTTAAAAATATATCATATTTTAGGAATTTTTGAAAGTCTTTTTGCATAATCTTAAATGGTGAAAAAGATTATGCAAAAATTGTTAAAGTATAAAAAGTATTTAGTATTTGTCTTTGTAATTATAATAGTTGGATTTGGAGCTGGTTTTATTTATTATCATCTTTTAAAGAGTAATACCCAAAATGACATATTGTATACACTTCATAATTTAACTAATTATCGCTATAATGCTATTATTAAAGATTTGACAATTACTTCTTTATTATTAGTATTAGCATTTTTAGTAATTGGTCTTCCTTTAGGAATATTTTATCTTTTTTATGAAAGTGCTGCTTTAGGTTTTTTATTTAGTACTTTTTTGGCAGCATTTAAAATAAAAGGATTATTTTATGCTTTAATGGTTTTTTTAGTTAATAGATTAATTCCTTTAATATTAATTGTTTTCTTTATACTTCGTATAATTAATATTAGTAGATATGTAATTGGTTTATTTATTTATAAGAAAGATCAAGCTATAATTAGTAAGATTATGTTAAATTTTAAAAATTCTCTTTATTTATTAGTATTTTTGCTTTTGTATAATATTTTTTTGTACTTTGTAACTCCAAGTATTTTTAATTTTTTAATAAAATAAACTTTTCTTTACAATTTAAAATTTTATAGTATAATATTTTTTGGGAAATCGGGTGGAGACTATGACGCTGATATATGAAGAACCAGTTAGAAAAATACTTGATGATATTGAAAATACTCCTTTTAATAGAATTGTTTTATTAGGGGGAGCTGGTTCTGGCAAAACAACAATTTTAAATGCATATCAAGTTAGTAAGAGTGAAACAGATATGTTGGTGGTAAATTGTCAGTTAGAAGAAGGAATTTATTCAAGAATAAGGAATATAGATTTAAAATATTTGTATCATACAATAATTGTAATTCAAAAAATATTGGAACATATTAAAGCTAGTTTAAAAGTTTATCCAATGGATTTGTTATTTTTAGATAATAAATTAAGTACTTTATTAATTACTATTTTAAATATGACAATGATGGGATATGAAACAGCAAAAAATTTAGAAGATGTGTGGAAAAATCCTAGTATGTTGTTTGAAGAATTAATTGGGATTTTAAAAGCTAGTAAAATTAATTTGCAATCAATTACAATTTTAGTTGATGATTTTGATTTGTTTGCTAATTCAGGTTGTGCTTATCAACGTTATGTTTATTATGAATTAGTCAAATATTTTCGGGTTATTTTAGCAGTTTCTAGTGTTAGTGATTTCAATAATTTTTTTGCCAAAGAAAATTTAAATTCTAATTGTTTGGTTTTAAATGTCGATTATAGTAATGATTTAAGTGAGGTAAGAAAAGTTTTAGAAGTATCCATTGGGGCAATAATAGTAGGAGAAGATAAAAATCAAAGAATATATGGTATTAATGAGGTTTTATCAGATAGCACTATTAAAGAGTTGGTTTTAAGAACTGATGGTAATTTAAGTGAAATTTTAATAATAATTAATTTATTAAAAAATATTTCTGTATTGTTAAAGATAGAAGATTGTGAAGATTTTGTCTTGAAGATATTAAATGAAAGAATTGGTGGTGACCCAGCTATAACTGGAATAGTTCATCAAAGAAGAGTATTAAATATTTAATGCTTTTTTTATTTTAAAGGAAAGTCATCCTTTAAGATAAAATCTATAAAAAACTACAAATAAAAAAAGGAAATCGAGGGTCTAGTGACGAATATATATAGTGAAGGGGTAATTTAATAATTACTCTTTTAATATGAAAAAGAATGGAGGTGAAAAGTAATGAAAGAGAAGTATCATAATCTAAGTAGTGATATAGTATTTAAGTTTATATTTGGTTATGAAAAGAATAAACACTATACAGAATGGTTATTAGAAAGAATGTTTAACTTAGAAAAAGGTAGTTTAAAAGATAAATTAATAATCCAAAATAGTTTAGATTTAGATAAAAGTGCAGCTGATACTCATGGTTTAGAATTAGATGTCCGAATAAAGATGCCAGATAATAGTTTAGTTAACTTAGAGATGTATAGAAATGGTTTTGGAATAGAAGAACAAGAGAAAAGTTATGCTTACTTAACAACGATGTTTGGAA
>CANRTI010000035.1 GCA_947642635.1 uncultured Mycoplasma sp.
AATAATCGAATAGATAAAGTACGCCATATGTTTAATAAAAAAGAAAATTAAGTTAATATTCACTAAATTACAATTTAACGATCAAAGCAGTGTCGAATACGATGTTGCTTTTTTTAAGAAAGAAGATGAGAACATAGAAACGAGGAATATACGAAAATAGAATCCAGCGAAGGGAGGTGGTAAACTTCTTGTAGCAGTGACTCTCAAGGCAAGAAAGTAGGGAAAATTTCCTACTTTTTGCTTGAAAAAATAAATTAAAACAAAAAAAGTTATAATTTTGTTAAAAAAATGTTAAAAAAGTGTTCACAAACTCCCAATTTTATGATAAGATTATATCTGTACTGAAACAGGGATGTCGACTTATATAAGTGGTTCGGTATCTGACTGTTGAAGGCACCATTTTATTTGAAAAAAGCTATGGAGGGATAGCGAAGTGGTCAAACGCGGCAGACTGTAAATCTGTTCCTTCGGGTTCCATGGTTCAAATCCATGTCCCTCCACCATCTTTTAAAAATATTGCCCCGTAGCCAAGTGGTAAGGCATCAGACTTTGACTCTGACATTCCGTTGGTTCGAACCCAGCCGGGGCAGCCATCTTAATTTTTACTCGGTTATGTCTCGTTAGCTCAGTAGGTAGAGCATTTGACTTTTAATCAAAGGGTCTGGAGTTCGAATCTCCAACGAGACACCATTTGAAAATGAACGCTTGTAAATTTTTACAAGCTTTTTTTGTATAAAGTATCAATAAATTTATAAATTTTTGGTAAATAAAAAAGCTACGGGCTAAATATGTAGCTTACTGAAAAGAGCATTTATGTAAACTTTTTATTCTTAAATTAATTGCGAATAATCAATATTACTTCCCTAAATTATTTATTAGCTCTTTCTATTTTAATTATATAAAAACATTTGAAAAATAAAATCATTAATCTTACATTTTTTACGTTTTTTGACAATATTATATTATTTTATAGTTATATCAAAAAAATTTTGAATTTAATCTATAAATCGACAATTTTTTTGCAAATTATATGTTATAACTAATTCAGGGGGCTATTATGAAAGATGATTTTGATAATTTAAAAAAGGAGTTTTTAAAAATCCGGAGTATGGGATTGGTAAAATCTTTAAGAAAGGGAACAACTGGTTTGGGTTATACTTTTGAAACTTTATTAAATAAGGAAGAAGATTGGAATAGTAAGCCGGATTTTGGGAGTATTGAAATAAAATGTAAACTTGGTTATACAAATTCTGATTTAACTCTTTTTACATGTATTCCACAAAGATTAGATAGCGAAATGACTGCAACTCAGTACATATTCAATAGGTATAAATATCCTAGAAGTTCTCAAAATTCAAAATATGATTTATTTTCTAGGCAAATATCTGTAAAATTGTCAAAAGAAGTTAATGGGTATCAATTTTTATTAAAAGTAGATTATTATGTTGAAAAAGTGTTTGTCTATTCTTTTTATCGAGGAGAATTTTTAGAGGAGGTATGTTTTTGGAATTTTGATACTTTGAAGAGAAAATTGATTGAAAAGTTGAAAAATTTAGCTTTAGTATACGGCTATCCATACAAAAGATCTGATGGTATTTATTATAAATATCTTAAAATGGAATTTTATCAATTACGAAATTTTTATTCTTTTTTAGAACTCATTGATTCAGGTAAGATATCTATTATTGTTTATTTGAGAGATAAAATTAAAGAAAATGGAGAAAAAGTTATGGATAATCATGGTATTAGTTTTAAAATTGGAAAAGAATACATTCGTAAATTATTTCGCTTAAAAGAAATAGTTTAAGTAAAAAACATAAATTGAGATTATTACAAAACTGTGATTATAATTATTATTTATTGTTGATTTTTTAAATGTTGTGTAATATAATTATAGTGCAGTTAGGGAGAAAGCGCCCATAGCTCAATTGGATAGAGCGTTAGACTACGGATCTAAAGGCTTGGGGTTCGAATCCCTATGGGCGCACCATTTTCCGGGAAGTGGCTCAACTTGGTAGAGCACTCGGTTTGGGACCGAGCGGTTGCAGGTTCAAATCCTGTCTTCCCGACCATAGTGCATTTTACGCCGAAGTATCGGCGTTTTTATTTTTTTTAGGTACTATTTAGGTAGTACTCTTTATATTTATTTAAATACTAATTTGACATTTACTTTATCAAAAAAAGTGAAAAAAATGACAACATTTGTCGAAAGTATTTAAAAAAATTTTATATTTGTTATTATATTAATGGTGATTAAAAATGAGAGTAGATTTTATGCTAAATGAACTTTTGAAGAAAGTAGAATATGCGAGTATTTATGTCGCAACAATAAACCTGAAAGAACTTGACAAAAAAAGCATAAATCGTTTATAATTCTTTTGATAGAAGGTGTTTTTATGTATAATGATCGAATTTATTTAACAACTCAAGATTTGTTAGAAAAAGATTTCAAAATTGATGCTAGAGGATACCGTCCTCAAGAGGTTGATAAATTTTTGGATATGGTAATTCGAGATTACACAGAATTCAATTCTATAATTAAGAATCAAGCTAAGAGTATTAAAGATTTAACAGATGATAATAATAAATTGAAACAAGAAATAAGAATATTAAATGAAAAATTAGAACTTAGTAAAACGGTCGATAGTAATACAAGAACTATGACTAATGTTGACTTATTAAAAAGAATTAGTCAATTAGAAAAAGTAGTTTTTGGAAAAGAAGAATAAAATAGTATTAAGACAAATGCTGCATTATTAAGTAATGTAGAGGAAAGTCCATGCTCACACAATCTGTGATGATTGTAGTGTTTGTGCATAGGGAAAAAATAACCTATGGTAGAGTAATCTAACGGCGTTGAAATTATCTTTATGAGATAAAATTAAACATAAAGTGCCACAGAGACGATTTGTTTGGTAACAAACAACTGAAACGCGGTAAACCCCACAAGTGAGAAACCCAAATTTTGGTAGGGGAACTATAAAAATGGAAACGAACATTTTTGTGGATGCTTGTATTAGCATAGATAAATATTTGTCGCTCATAATGAGAACAGAACATGGCTTATTAATATTATTTTTTTATTAAGGAGTGAAGAAGTTTTGGAAGAAATTGCAGAGCTTTTAAAAGGAACAAGAGAAGAATCAGGTATTGAATTATCAGAAGTAAGTAAAGATTTGGATATAAGTGTGGTTGTTTTGGAAAATATTGAAGATGGAAAAATAGGATCATTTAAAGATATTTTTTTATTAAAAGAATACTTAACCAATTATGCTAAATATTTAGGTTTGGATTCTACTAAAATCTTAGAGAATTTTAATGAATATCTTTTTGAATACACTTCAAAAATTCCGATAAAAGAAATTGAAAAAACAATAGAACTTAATACAAAAGAATTAGAAGATAGAGTTGCATCACCTTATACGGTGGATAAACCTAAGAGTAATAAAGGATTGTATGTCTTAATTTATTTATCAATATTGTTATTAGTAATATTCGCAATATTTTGGTCGATAAATCAGATTACAGTTGATAAAAAAAATGCATATGTTGTAAGTTATAGAAAGTAGTGTATATATGAAATTAAATTTACCTAATAGAATAACAATAGCTCGAATAATTTTAGCTATTTTAATGATTATTTTATTATTAATTCCTTGGTATGATTTAGGTTTTGCTTTTCCTCAATATTTATTGAATGGTGAGATAATTAATTTAAAGTATATTATCGCTGGAATAATATTTGTGATAGCTTCTTTAACTGATTTTATAGATGGTTATTTAGCTAGAAGTCGCAATATGGTGACAGATTTCGGTAAAGTTGCTGATGCAATTGCAGATAAAATATTAGTTAATGGTTTATTGATAATTTTGGCATATGATCGATTAATACCAGTATTAGTACCAGTAGTTATTATAACTAGAGATATAATTGTTGATTCATGTAAAATGGTTAGTGGTAATAAAGGAAAAGTAGTAGCAGCTAGTTTTTTAGGTAAAGCAAAAACTATGTGTATGATGATTGGTCTAGCGTTGACACTATTTGGTAATTTGCCATTTGCACTTTTAAATTTACCTATTAATACTTTATTACTATTAATTGCTACTATTTTATCTGTTGTCAGTGGATGTCAATACTACTATAATACAAAATCTTTGTTATTTAGTAATAAATAGTAAATAAATTAAGCCCTTGGGCTTTTTTTGTGGTATAATTTTTTATATGGTGGTTTTATGAGTAGTACTAAAAAAATTTTAATTTCCGGAATTATTCTAGTAAGTCTATTTTTTTTGATTTTGATAAATTTTTGTGTTCCAAAAGTAAAAATTGAATTAAATGGCCAAAAAGTTACAGAAGTTGAAATAGGAAGCGTTTATAAAGAACTTGGTGCTCACGCTTATTTAGAAACTTTTTTAAAAAATGATCCACTTGATTTTCAAATAACTGGAAAGGTTAATACTAATAAGTTGGGAAAGTATAAAATAATCTACGAAGCGAAATCTGGCTATCAATCCAAAAAAATAGAGAGAATAATAAATGTAGTAGATTTAGAAAAACCAGTTATCAAATTAAATGAACCAGTAAAAATGTGTAAAAACAATAAATTAGTGGAAATAAATGCTACTGCTAATGATAATTATGATGGTGATATAACAAATCAAATAAAATACAAAGTTGATAATGAAAAAGCTTATATTTCTGTAGTTGATTCTTCAAATAATAAAACTGAATTAGTTGAAAATGTTCAATACATAGATGAAGAAAAACCAGAAATCAAATTACTTGGCGAAGAGCATATCGTTTTGTTTGTTGGGCAAAAATATGAAGAAATGGGGTTTACTGCATACGATTCATGCGATGGTGATTTAACAGAAGAAGTGCAAATTGTAAGTGATTTAGATGTTGCTAAAGAAGGGAGTTATACAATTTTTTATTCTGTATTTGATAGTGAAGGTACTGTTGTAAGTGTAACAAGAAATATAACAGTAATAGATAGGAAATTTAATCAAGATTATCCAATTACTCCAGTAAAGAATGGGATAATATATTTGACATTTGATGATGGTCCAGGTCAATATACAAAAAGTATTTTAAATATTTTAAATAAATATGCTGTTAAAGCAACGTTTTTTGTTACAAATCAATTTCCTAGTTATCAGCATTTAATAAAAGAAGAATATCAAAATGGTCACGCTATTGGTTTACATACTTACTCACATAAATGGTCAATTTATTCTTCAGTTGATAGCTATTTAGAGGATTTTGAGAAAATGGCGACAATTATAATGGCTGAAACCGGAAAAAATTCTAAAATATTTCGTTTTCCTGGAGGAAGCTCTAATACAGTTAGTCGAAATTATCGAAAAGGAATTATGAGTGAACTCGCAAAATTAATGACAGAAAAGGGTTATGTATATTTTGATTGGACTTTTGATAGTGGCGATACACATTTAAAAAATAATACTAAAGACGATATTTTAAAAAATGTTAAAAGTTATTTGAAAGGTGATGGAGAATATATAGTTTTAATGCATGATATTAAAAAAAGTACTTTGGAAGCTTTACCAGAAGTAATTGAATATGGTCTTAGTTTAGGTTATCGATTTGCTGTTTTGGATGAAAATGTAAATCCGCAACATTTTAAAATTGCTAATTAATATAACCCATACCAAAAAAAATTGTTTTCATAAAATAAATTAGAAAGGAAATTATTTTATGGAACAAAAGAAATTTGAATTTAATGGTGAAGCAACTGCTACTTATGACAATACTGGATTAGGTATGAATTCTTCTTGTGGTTGTGGATGCGATATGGGTCCTATAAATATGGGAATGCCTGCTCAAACTATGATGTGTCCACCAATTCAAGAATGTCCGCAAGAACGTGTTTGTCATAGATATCTTTGCTATGAAGTACCGCATATTATGCCTTGTAATACAAGAGTTATAAATCATCATGTTTATCGTCATACATATACACCATGTTATAGCACTTGTGAGGAAAATGTGGTATCAAACGTTTATGATAGAAAATGTTGTTTCTAAAAATCTCTTAATTGAGATTTTTTTCTTGGCATATTTTTAGAAATACGTTATAATTATTTATAGATAGAAAATATAGTAGGTGGATAAATGAAAATATTGAAAGATAAGAAAATGATAGTATTAATTGGTATATTAGTAGTTTTTACTATTGGATATTTTATGGCCGTAAATAAAATTTCACACGCTTTTGGGGAACCTTATGATCCGAATGATTTATATGAAGTTACCATGGATACTATTCGTAAAAGTGCAATTGCATACGGAGAAAATCATACTGATTTGTTTCAAAATGATAATATAGTTTATATTAAAGTTCAAGATTTAATTGATAGTTCATTATTAGTGCCTAATGAAGAGGGAAAAATTATAAATCCACTAGATACAAAAGAAACTTTAAATTTAAATGTTGTTAAAATCAAATACGAAGATTCTATGTTTGATGCAGAAGTTGATAAATAATTGGTCAAATTTATGTAAAAAGTTAGACAATTTATTGTATTATTTAAAAAATATTTAGTAATATATTATTGTAAGATAAGGAGCAGTGGTTTTATGTTATACCCATCTATTGATAAACTACTAAATATAGTTGATTCAAAATATATGTTGGTTCATGTAGCTTCCAAAAGAAGTAAAGAAATGTTGGAAACTTCACATTACCAAATGCGAATTAATAGTTATATTAGTAAAAAAGATATTGGTAAAGCTTTAGAAGAATTAGAAAATGGCTTGATTAAAGTTGAAAAAAAAGATCAACAATCTTAAAAAAGTCTTGATTATCTAAGATATATATGTTAAGATAATCATGTCGTTTGGGGGATTAGCTCAGCTGGCTAGAGCATCTGCCCTGCACGCAGAGGGTCGCGGGTTCGAATCCCACATCCTCCACCAAATAGACATTTACCTCGTATTTACGGGGTTTTTATTTTGAATTAGATTTATAAAAATATCGTTGTTAGTTAAATTGCATGTGTTGATAAAATAAATGAGAATGTTTTATTAATTGTGGTTGAAGTGAGTAGAATAAGTTATTTAATCTAAATGTATTTATAAAAATTTGAAAAAAAGCCATAATAATAATGAGCATTTATATTTTATTGACATTAAAAAAGTAAATAATATTGCTGATTTAAAAAATGCGTAGTATGATTAATTTAAAGGTAGTGAAGTACATGACAAATGATAATAATGAAAAAAATAATCTTAATAAAGTAATAAAAAAATTTCCAAGTGATGCCTTTGTTATGAAAGCATTAACTTTATTTGGAATTATATTTTTGTTTATTGGATTACTATATTTAATGAATTATTTTTTTATTGAAAAGAACCATCTTAAAATTAATACTTCCACAGATAAAAAACAAGAATATGTATTATTTAATGGGGAAGAAGAGTTAATGACAACTCAAAAATACGTTAGTGATTTAGAATATAGTATGCGTTATGATATTAACAATTTTAGTGTATTTAAATATAAAGAACAGGATATTTATAAATTTTTGGAAGCTGAAAAAATATTAGTGGTAGTTGAAAAAGCTACGGTTCCTAGCAATTGTACTAAAACTAACTTAGATAGTGATTATACAAATTGTATGATTAGTCCCGATGATTTTACGGATGAATATTTTATAACTTCAGGAGGTAAAACTTTTAAAATTACAGTCAAAACACCTAATACTGCTGATGATGAAGAAAACATTTATAAAAGAATTGATTATATGTTAAGTTCTTTTCAAGTTACTAATAAATAGCTTTTGGCTATTTTTTTTGACATTCTAAGATTTGTCAATAACAAATTAATATGATATAGTAAAAC
>CANRTI010000036.1 GCA_947642635.1 uncultured Mycoplasma sp.
TTAGAATAAAGATGCCAGATAATAGTTTAGTTAACTTAGAGATGTATAGAAATGGTTTTGGAATAGAAGAACAAGAGAAAAGTTATGCTTATTTAACAACGATGTTTGGAACACAATTACCAAAAGGTAGTAAGTTTAAAGATATGGAGAAATGTATTCAAATCAACTTTGTAAAAGATAAGAGATATACTAAAGGAAAATATAAGTTATTAGATAGTGAAAAAGAATATCAAAGTAAAGGAATTGAGTTAAACATAGTGAACATTGACAGACCAGAGATGTCCTGTTATGATATAGATGATGAACTAAGAAAGTGTTTTAAATTAATGAGTGCTAAAAGTATAGAAGAGGCAAAATTAATAGCACAAGAAGGAGGTATAGTAGAAGAAATGGCAAAAGACATAGAGAAGTTTAATAAAGATGAATGGATAACAGATTACTTTAGTGTTGGATCAATGTGGGAACGAAAACTAAATGATACAGCTGAGTTAAAACTACAAGAAGGAATAAACTTAGGATTAAATCAAGGAATCAGTCAAGGAGCTAATACTAAAGCATTAGAGACCGCTAAAAATTTATTGAAACTTAGAAAACTAACTATCAATGATATTGCTAAAACAACTGGATTAGAAATAGAGAAAATCCAAGCACTACAAAATAGTTAATTAATATAAAAAATGAAGTTATAAAATCCCATTTGAAATAGGAAATAAACTTCATTTTTTTAAACTTTTATTTTTTATGATCAGCTTTTTTACGTAATTCTGTATTTAAAATAACTTTGCGAAGCCGAATAAAATTAGGGGTAATTTCTACTAATTCATCTTGATTAATATAATCTAAGGCATATTCTAAAGTGATAGGACGAGGTCTTTTTAAAACTACTGTTTTATCAGAAAAAGCTGCTCTTGTATTAGTAAGTTCTTTGCCTTTAACAACATTAATAGCTAAATCATTATCTCGATTGCATTCTCCAACAATCATTCCTTCATAAACCTCAGTATTAGGTTCAATAAACATTATGCCTCGATCTTCTAATCCGCCAATACCATAAGCGGTTGCTTTACCACTTTCGCTAGATACTAAAACTCCTAGTTTTCTTTCGCCTAAATTTACAGTTGTAACTGGACCATATTCTTTAAATGTATGGTTCATAATACCATAACCTTTAGTTAAAGTCATAAAATTAGTAGAAAAACCTATTAATCCGCGAGAAGGAATTGTATAAGTTATTCTTGTAAGTGAACCAATATGTGTCATATTATCCATTATTGCTCCTCTAGTGCTTAATTCTTCAATAACACCACCCATATACTCATCGTCAACTTCGATTTGTAAATCTTCATATGGTTCTAATTTTTGACCATCTATTTCTTTAACTATAACTTTTGGTTTAGATACTTGAAGTTCAAAACCTTCCCGACGCATATTTTCAATTAAGATAGATAAATGTAGTTCGCCACGTCCAGAAACAAGAAAATTTTCAGAATCTAATTGTTCTACTTTTAAACTGACATCTTTTTGCGTTTCTCTAATTAAGCGTTCGCCGATTTTGCGAGAAGTCAGAAGCTTACCATCATTACCAGCAAAAGGTGAAGAATTAACTCCAAAAGTCATTTGTAAAGTTGGTTCATCGATATGTATTATTGGTAATTTTTCATGATTTCCTATAGCAGTTATTGTTTCACCAACAGATATATCTTCTAATCCTGCGATAGCACAAATATTACCTGCTGTAACTTCTTCTACTTCAACTCTTGAAAGAGCAGTAAATCCAAATAATTTTTGAATTCGAAATTGTTTTTCACTACCATCTAATCTTAAACAATTGACCATTTGACCAACTTTTACTTTACCATTGAAAACTCTTCCGATGGCAATTCGCCCAACATAATCATTATAATCTAATAATGCTGGTTGAAATTGTAATTCTTTAAGTGGATCGCCTTCAGGAGCTTTGATTTCTTCTAAAATTAAATCTAAAAGGCATTTAAAAGATTTTTCTTGAGTACTTAAATCTTGATTAAGACTTGAAGTGCCATTAAGTGCGCTCGTATAAGCTACTTTGAAATCTAGTTGATCGTCATTTGCTCCTAAGTCTAAGAATAATCCTAATACCTCATCAACAACTTCTTTAATTCTCGCAGTCGGTTTGTCAACCTTATTAATAACAACGATTGGTTTAACTCCTGCATCGATTGCTTTTTTTAAAACAAATTTAGTTTGTGGCATCGGTCCTTCATAAGCATCAACAACAAGAATAACACCGTCAACCATTTTCATGATTCTTTCTACTTCGCCGCCAAAGTCAGCATGACCAGGAGTGTCTAAAATATTAATTACAGTATTGTTGTAATTTATTGAGGTTGTTTTTGCTAAGATGGTAATTCCTCTTTCTCTTTCAATATCATTTGAGTCCATTGAAAAACTATTTGCATCTTGATTTTCTCTAAAAGTACCAACATATTTTAAAATACTATCAACTAATGCTGTTTTACCATGGTCTACGTGTGCAATTATTGCAACATTTCTAATTTCCATATATATCACCCGTTTAACCTAGATATTATACATTAAAGATAGAGAAATGTAAATATACACTCAAAAAAATGAATATTGACACCAATTTGGGAGAATAATAGTAAAAAAGGTGTCAATGATAATATAAACTACTTGATACTTATTGTTGTAAAAAAAAGTCTATGTTAGACTTAGAGTAAGGTGATTAGGATGAAGCTAAAGAAAAGCAAAAGACGTGATAAACAAATAATTATTTTGTCAGTGTTGATATTAACAATGATTGCATTAAATACTTCATATTCAGCATTTTTTACAATCAAATCACAATCAACAATGCAAGAAATTTCTACAGGAACATTGACCGTGTTGACAGATACATCAGAAGCAATGAGTAATGAAGATTTAATGCCAACCCCAACAGAAGATTTGCCAACCGAAATGAATTCAGTTTCTGATGGTAAGTTTGCAAAGTTAAATTTACAGAATACAGGAACAATTGAAGCAGACTTTTCTGTATCAATTACTTATGATGACATTCCAGCCGATAAAACAGAAGCGGATTTAATAGATTTAAGGTATTTAAAAGTTGGAATATATGATGAAGATAATAATTCATGGGTAAGTTTTGGCGAAGATGGTAGTGGAATTTATAATACAACAATTACTGCTTTATCGCCAAGTGATACAAATGTTTATCCAATTTTAAGAAATCGAATAGCGGCTTCAACAACAAAACAATATAAAGTTTATGTTTGGTTATCAGAAGATACACCGACAAGCGAGATTGGTAAGTTAGTTTACTTGAAACTAGATGTTAAAAGTACACCAGTTAATGGTCAAGCAGTGAGTTAGGGGAATAAAAGATGTTAGAGGGAAATAAAGATGTACAACTTAAGAAGAAAAAAATGTTAGCAATCGTTGTGATGCTAGTAATTCTTCTTTTATGTTTGTTAGTATTATTGACAACATTTACTTTTGAATTTTTTGGAAGTCATTTATTTGGAGATAAAAATTTAAATTTAGATAAAAATGGCGATGGTATTTGTGATTTAAATTGTGATATTGATGGTGATGGACGAGCTGATGTAAATATCGATTTGGATGGTGATGGAAAACCAGATGTTAATATAACTTTTGGTGGAAATCATGTTAAACCGGTTTTTAACTTAGATGTTAAAGGAAATCGTAAACCAACTAACAATTTAATTAATCAAGATACTGATGGTGATGGTAAGTGTGACTTAAACTGTGATATTAATAATGACAATATTCCAGATATAAATATTGATATTGATGGTGATGGAGTGCCAGATATAAATATCGACGTCGATGGTGATGGTAGACCTGATTATAATATTGATATTGATGGTGATGGAACACCAGATAAAAACTTAATTAATCAAGATACTGATGGTGATGGCAAGTGTGATTTAAATTGCGATACTGATGGTGATGGCAAACCAGATATTAATGTAGATATTGATGGTGATGGTAAACCAGATATTAATATTGATTTAGATGGTGATGGCAAGTGTGATTTAAACTGTGATATCGATGGTGATCGGAAACCAGATATAAATATTGATACTGATGGTGATGGCAAACCAGATGTAAATGTCGATGTTGATGGTGATGGCAAGTGTGATTTAAACTGTGATAGTAATGGAAATGGTAAACCAAATATCAATGTTGATTTAGATGGTGATGGTAAGTGTGACATTAACTGTGATACTGATGGTGATGGCAAACCAGATTATAATATTGATGTAAATGGTGATAATAAACCAGATGTAGCATTAGATAAAGATAAAGATGAAAAACCAGATTGGAATTTAATGGATCAAGATACTAATGGTGATGGAAAATGTGACATTAACTGTGATATTGATGATGATGGGTTCCCAGAAATAAACATTGATATGAGCGGTAATGGAAAATGTGATTTAAACTGCGATACTAATGGTGATGGTAAAGCAGATACTAATATTGATGTTGATGGTGATGGCAAGTGTGATATCAATTGTAAAGATCCAGATGAAAATAACAATAATAATAACAACAATAAACCACCAGTAAATCCAGATGTAAACATTGATACTGATGGTGATGGTAAGTGTGATTTAAATTGTGATACTAATGGCGATGGAAAACCAGATACTAATATCGATTTAGATGGTGATGGTAAATGCGATGTTAACTGTGATACTGATGGTGACGGAAAATGTGATTTAAACTGCGATAGTAATGGCGATGGTATTCCAGATAAAAACATTGATACTGATGGTGATGGCAAGTGTGACTTAAATTGCGATACTAATGGCGATGGAACTTGTAATTTAAACTGTGATACTGATGGCGATGGAAAACCAGATAAAAATATTGATACTGATGGTGATGGCAAGTGTGACTTAAATTGCGATACTAATGGTGATGGAAAATGTGACTTAAATTGTGATTGGAATGGTGATGGAAAGCCAGATACTAATGTGGATACTAATGGTGACGGTAAACCAGATATAAATATTGATGATAATGATGATGGTCGTTGTGATTTAAATTGTGATTATAATGGCGATGGCAAACCAGAAATTAATATCGATACTGATGGTGACGGAAAATGTGATTTAAATTGTGATTTAACTGGTAATGGTGAGTGTGATTTAAATTGCGATACCAATGGTGATGGCAAGTGTGACTTAAATTGCGATACTGATGGTGATGGACGAGCAGATATCAATATTGATAAAAATGATGATGGTAAGTGTGACTTAAATTGTGATACTGATGGCGATGGAAAACCAGATACTAATGTTGATACAGATAAAGATGGTAAATGTGATTTAAACTGTGATATCGATGGTGATGGTAAGTGCGATACAAATTGCGATACCGATGGCGATGGAAAACCAGATATTAATATTGATACTAATGGTGATGGCAAGTGTGATATTAATTGTGATACTGATGGTGATGGTAAACCAGATATTAATATTGATACCGATGGTGATGGTAAATGCGATATCAACTGTGATTATGACGGTGATGGTGAGTGTGACAGAAACTGTGACGAAGATGGTGATGGTGAATGTGATACAAACTGTGATAAACCAGAAGAAGAGTTTAGACCTTTCTTTACAGTAGTTAATAGTGGCGATGTAAATTTATATGTTTCATTCGATGACTTACAAAAAGAAAAAGCTGATGCTGCATCTGGTTATGGTGAAGTAAGAAGTAATAAAGCAAAATCAACTATTCAGGTTAAATCAAATGTTGGAGTAGCTAAATGTACATATCAAGTGGTATTTACAACTACTGAAAATAGTTTTGATAATCGTTATATTCGTTCAAATGGTTCTTATGGTAATTTATCAAATCAATTGATTTTAGAATTAAATGGTTATAAAACCACTGGAGAATTAACTAATAGATTTGTTTATAATATTGATTTAGTTGAAAATAAAGATAATAGACATGTTATTGGGGAAGTTACTATTGAAAATGCAGCTGTTGAAAATAAATATACTGAACATGAATGGGAAATAGCATTATTGTTTAGAAATTATAGAGATTACAATCAAAATAATAATGTTAATAAAAAGGTTAAAGGTAAATTATCTTTTGAATCTCAAGGTTGTGAAAAGATTGGTTAATAGCCAATCTTTTTTAGTTGTGTTATAATATATCATATAAAAATATAGTAATATATTAAGTAAAATAAGTTGCTATTTGCAACTTATATATGGTATTTTAACACTTAATATTATTTTGTTATATAATTTATTTGAGAGTATAAATTTAAGAAAAGGAGTGATTTTATGAAATATCTTAAATATTCTTTATTGATATTTATTTGTTCAGTTATTATAAATGCAACATTTGCATTTGCTTATACTAATGGTCCTTTGAATGGGACTGTTCAAGTAACATCTTTTAAGTGGGATAAAACGGGAAATGTTACAAAAACTAACACAAGTTGGCAAAAAATACAAATTACATCTGCCACATGTGACGGATGTCAATTCACTGCCAAACCATATCAAACAAATGGAACTACTGTTCCAGCTACTGAAAAAATAAGTGTTGGTGTAACTAAAAGTTTAGATAGTAGAGCTTCAGTGCCTGGCGATTGGTATGCTGATATAAAAAGATATGATTTTTCTATCGTTAATCAATCTGCTAGCTACAAATATGATCCAAATGCTTTAGTATTATAGTCAAAATTTAGTTTAATTATACTCTCGTTTTTAATTGGAGGTTAGTTTTTATGAGTAAAAAAATGAAAATAACATTTATAATTTTGTTGTTTTTTGGATTATCAATATATTTATTAAATTGCATCAATAATTATATGAATGATTTTAATTCTTATACACTAGGATTTAAGAAATATATTAAAGAATGTGAAGAAACACTACCAGATAAAACAGATGATAGGTATGAATTTTGTTCTGATATTTTAGAAAATAAGGATGAATACTTTAAAATGTGACCTATAAAGAGGACTCTTAAAAAAAGAGATACCTACTTTATAG
>CANRTI010000037.1 GCA_947642635.1 uncultured Mycoplasma sp.
TAAACTATTATCTGGCATCTTTATTCGGACATCTAATTCTAAACCATGAGTATCAACTGCACTTTTATCTAAATCTAAACTATTTTGGATTATTAATTTATCTTTTAAACTACCTTTTTCTAAGTTAAACATTCTTTCTAATAACCATTCTGTATAGTGTTTATTCTTTTCATAACCAAATATAAACTTAAATACTATATCACTACTTAGATTATGATACTTCTCTTTCATTACTTTTCACCTCCATTCTTTTTCATATTAAAAGAGTAATTATTAAATTACCCCTTCACTATATATATTCGTCACTACACCCTCGATTTCCTTTTTTTATTTGTAAATTTATATAAAAAACATCTTTTTTGATAGAGCACCAGCAAAATTGTTTGCTAAATGCATTTTAGCATAATTAATAATTGTTTTCAGTCATCTAATTAGATATAATTATACTAGGTAGTCTTGATAAAGTTTAGTCGCGTTACGGTTTTAATGGCAGCAATTACAATGCGTGGAATGTGAATTCGGACGGCAATGTCAACAATAACAACTTGAATAATACGCGTTCGGTTCGCCCAGCCCACTATAACTTGAAAGATAATATGGCTAAGGTTATATTTTTGGGAAGATAGAGGACAAAGATTATCTAAGATGAAATGATTTAATATTTTGTCTAAATTAAAAACAGAGATGGTTAATCTTATGAGATTGCCTAGATACTCTGTTATTTTTTATGATTCCTTGTCATATTCTTAGCATCATGTTACAATCATTTTTGGAAATACATTAGTAGCTAGGTGCTTACCACTTAAAATTTATGATTAAAATAGATTGGAGGTGGCTGTTAGTGAGAAAGAAAGATATTCTTATCATATTTCTCTTTACGATAATATTTTTTCTTCTATATATTTTAAAAGAAATCATAAAAATAGCACCATCCATCGGATAGTGCCCCTAAACATTTGGTAAGCACTTAGCAGACAAATACTAATGTGTTTCCTTTTTATTTTATGCAAAATTAATTGCTAAATACATTTTAGCATAAATTATAATTGTTTTCAATAATCGGATTAGTTATAATTATACTAGGTAGTCTTGATAAAGAACAGTCGCGTTACGGTCGGAATAGCAACGGCAATTACAATGCGTGGCGTGTGAATTCGAACGGCAATGTCGACAATCCTAATTTGACTAATACGAATTCGGTTCGCCCAGCCTTCTATAACTTGAAAGATAATATGGTTATGGCTATGTTTTTGGGAAGATAGAAGACAAAGATTATCTAAGATGAAATGATTAATTTTTATCTAAACTAAAAACAGAGATGGTTTTATCTTACGAAATTGCCTAGATACTCTGTTATTTTTTAAAATAAAAAACTTTAATTTTTGATGTGAACCCTTTATTTAAAACAATATACAATTATTTAATAACAATTTTACTACTAATTTACTACTTTATATAAAATCTTCATACAATTATATAAAAAAATCAAAATTTTTCTGATATGAATTTTTGACAATAATTATAAAATATGTTACTATGAATATGCCAAGGAAACTTGCATAAAATAAAAAATGGAATACCTAGTTTTGCTGAGTTAGGTACTATTCCAAAAAATTGTTCAAGTACCGACTTATACAGTTGGTACTATTTTTATTAAAATGACTAAAATCACAATAATAAGGAGTATTATGATCGTACAAAGATATTCGTCTTTCCTTCTCATAATTTCACCTCCTTCCACTTCTAAAAGTAAAGGAGAATAGTACCCAAACTAACTAAATATTCCTATAAATATTATACTATTAAAAACATGCTAATTTTTATAAGCTTAAAGTTATTTATATAATGTACAAATTAATACTAGGGAGATGAATTCTTTACCTCTATCACATGTTATTGTTTTTACTAATTCTTTTGGATACTTATTTAATAATTCTATAATTGCGTTAGTAACTGTTTCATCTTTTATATTTGGAATATGTTTGGCTATATATAATCTTGATTTTCTTTCGGCTAAAGTTACAAAACAATAACTACTTTTTGCTTTTCCTCCAATTCTTCCTGAAACAACAGTATCAGCTTCCCAATGACCAAATTCATTCCTTTTATATACTTCTCTTGGCCTTTTCTTTATTGTTTTTCCTATATTAAATCTACCCCTTGTTTCTGCTGGACTTTTAAAATTACCATGTCTTCTTAATTCTTTCATAGTAATGTTTTCAATATATTTTTCATGAATCCATCTATATATAGTTGATATACAAGGAAAATTTTTTGGTCTATCTATTTCGCGATTTACAATTTGCTCTGGAGACCAATTAATACTTAATTTATCTTCAATATATTTTCTTATTTCATTATTAATTTCAATTTTCCTATGACAGTCTTTTCTACGTTCTTTGTATTTCTTCTGAGCAACTACTGCTGAATACCTTGTGACAGAGTAATTTATAGATGTTTTGTAAGAATTCCTTTTTAATTCTCTAGAAATAGTAGATGGGCTTCTATCTAATAATTTTGCCATTTCTCTAATTTTCATATTCATTTCTTTGAATTTACATATACAAGCACGTTCTTCTATGGTAAGATGATTATAGTTCATAATTTTGACTACTTAATGTTTGTTTGGACACCAACATTATATCACGAGTTAATTTATGAACTTTTTTTATTTGTTGCACTTATTATTATAATTTATCAGGTAAAAAAAGAAGCAATCTTGCTTCCTTATTAATCTCGTGCTTTAAATATTAAAGTAAAGATAAATGAAAATACGATTACACTAACGATAGCAATACCTGATGCACAAAGCATTTGGGAAAATAATCCTAAAATACCTGATTCTTCATATCCTTGTAATCCTGATGAATATAACATATGCCCAAAATTAGCAATAAGAGTTGTTGCTCCTGCTCCACAATGAGCTACTATTTTATCATATACACCAAAGAAAGAAAGTATTGCTCCTAAGACAGTTACACTACTAGTTATGTGTCCTGGGGTAAGTTTCGTATTATCTAGGATAATTTGACAAATTAGACAAACAAGTCCAGCAAACAAAAAGGCATTTATATACATTATATAACCTCCAAACTAACAGCATGAGCAATGGCAGGAATTGGACACTTTTGATTAACAAAAGTTTTACTATGGAGAGCTCCTGTTCCTATAATTAAGATTTTTTTATATTTTGATGATGTTAAAATTTTATTAAATAATACTAAAGGTAAACAAGCAGGACCACTGCCGCCTGAATAAGTTTCTTGGCTTTTCAAATAAAGTTCACAACCAGCATCTAGGTGATGTTTTAATTTTAAGCCATAACTTCTTAAAGCATATTCTTTAAAAATAGTACTACCAATACACCCTAAATCTCCTGTTAATATTAAATCATAATAATCAGCATCTCTTTTTAAATCTTTTAAATGCTCATATAAAGTTCTTGCTGCTGCTGGAGCCATTACTGCTCCTAAATTATTGGCATCTTTAATACCTAATTCGGTAACTTTACCAATAGTTGCTGATTCAATGCGGATTTTACTTGTAGGTTTTGTTTCTTTAGTTAAAATGGTACTTATTCCAGCAGTTGTCGTAAAAGTAGATGTATGAGGTTTTGGAGAGCCATACTCTACTGGATAACGAAATTGTTTTTCAGCACTTAAATTGTGACTGCTAGTAACACTTAAAACTTTCTTAATGTTTCGATCATTTAAAAACATACTACCTATAATTAAAGTTTCAGGAAAAGTTGCACAAGCACTATAAACTCCTAATAAAGAGATAGGCATATATTGACAAGCATATCCTGTGGCAGATATTTGATCTAAAAGATCGCCACCTACAATTAAGTCAATGTCATTACTAGTTAAATGATTTTTCTCTAATATTTTTTGCATTATTACGCGTTGCATTTTAGCTTCAGCTTTTTCAAAAGTTTTTTCACCAAAATAGTAATCATCCATTTTTAAATCTAGTTTTTTTAATTTACTGTTACTTTCTAATGGTCCAGAGAGAGTTAAGTAATCACTTAAATAAATATTACTATATTTTATACTAGCCATAAAACGCCACCTTTACTAAAATTAGCAAGAAAGCACTTATAACTCCGTATAAAATAACTGAACCAGCTAATTTAAAAATATTAGCGCCAATACCAGTTACTAAACCATCTTTTTTATAATCTAGCGCTGCACTTTGAACACTATGAGCAAAACCTGTTGTTGGAACAATCAACCCACATTTTGCTTTTGTAACCCAATTATCAAATTTTCCAATTGCAGTCATAAATGTTCCAAATAGAATTAAAATAAATGCTAGCCAAGCACAAGAATCTACTCTTGATAATCCAAAGGATTCCATCAGAATTTTGACAATTACTTCACCTATAAAACCAACACTACCACCTACTAAAAATGCTACAATCGCATTACGAAGTTTTGGTTCTTTAGGTGATAATTCTTTTACTAATTTTTGATATTCATCTTTATTCATTTTCCATTCACCACTATTATTATGATGAACTTTTTATTTTTTTATACTTATAAAGTTAAATAATCTCGCATTTTGCCTATGCTCTTTTTTTCATATCTAGAAACCATAACTTGAGTCATATTAAGTTTTTTAGCAACTTCAGCTTGAGTTAAATCTTCAAAATATCTAGATTTAATAATATTTTTTTCTTCTTCATCTAAAACTTCCATACTATCACTGACAAGAATTTTTAAATCTAAATCTTCAGTTTTAGCTTCTATACATTCATATGTATCTCTAGCTTCGTCACTCTTTGCATCTAAGGAAATAATGGAATTGGCACTCATACATGCTAACTCCAAATCATTTAAACTAATTCCTAAAAAACTTGCTAGTTCAACATTACTAGGAATTCTATTGAATTTTTGGGCAAGTTTATAACGAGCTTCTTCGATTTTTTTATAAAGTCTAAGAATGTCTTTGCTGATCTTAATACTTTTATTACTCGCTAAATTATACATTTCGCCAAAAATATAATCATGAGCATAAGTAGAAAATTTTGTTGTTCCGTTATTCTGATATTTTTTTAATGCATTTAAAATTCCGACTACTCCGGCTTGGTACAAATCATATTTATCAATACCATAAAAATGACTTGCTATTTTCCAAATTAATTTTTCATTGTCTTTTACTATATTTTCATAGTCCACCCTTTCACACCTCTAGTCTTTTTAATGCCTCCTTTTCTGATGTGGTTTGTTTAATATGTAATCTCTTCATTTTAAGAGAATTATCATCATTAACTTCACATAAAAGTATCTTACCTTGGTTTTTTCTGACTAAGCATTTTGTGTGTAAAATCGAATCTATACCAGTTTCGTCAATACTTTTTAAATCTTTTAAATTATAAATAAGATTTTTAATGCGATGTTTCTTTATTACTGGTCCTAAATAATTATAAATTTTATAACTACTTCTTCTAGTTAAAGAACCATCTAATCTTATAAAAAGTATTCCCTCAACATATTCTAAATCCATTTTCAACATTTTCTTCACCTGCTATTTTAATATAGTATAATATTTTTAGTTTTTAAACAGCTTCGACAAATGTAGTCAAAACAAGCCAAAAATAGGCAAAATAAAAGTAAATAGATTGTTCTAATAATTTTTTTGGCATATAAAAAAAGAAAAGATTAATAATTTATAATCTCTTCTTAAATACTTTATAAAGTGATTGCTTCTATTTCTTGTAAGGATAAACCTGTATATTTTTGAATCTTTTCAACTGCAATATTATCTTTCAATAAATTTTTAGCAGTTTCTATTTTTTCTAAATTAATTCCTTCTTGTAGTTTTAACTCAGCTGTTTCTTCTAATTCTTTTACTCTACCTTCCCACATAGTTCCAACACTAAAGTAATCTGTTATCCATTCATCTTTATTAAACTTCTCTATGTCTTTTGCCATTTCTTCTACTATACCTCCTTCTTGTGCTATTAATTTTGCCTCTTCTATACTTTTAGCACTCATTAATTTAAAACACTTTCTTAGTTCATCATCTATATCATAACAGGACATCTCTGGTCTGTCAATGTTCACTATGTTTAACTCAATTCCTTTACTTTGATATTCTTTTTCACTATCTAATAACTTATATTTTCCTTTAGTATATCTCTTATCTTTTACAAAGTTGATTTGAATACATTTCTCCATATCTTTAAACTTACTACCTTTTGGTAATTGTGTTCCAAACATCGTTGTTAAATAAGCATAACTTTTCTCTTGTTCTTCTATTCCAAAGCCATTTCTATACATCTCTAAGTTAACTAAACTATTATCTGGCATCTTTATTCTGACATCTAATTCTAAACCATGAGTATCAGCTGCACTTTTATCTAAATCTAAACTATTTTGGATTATTAATTTATCTTTTAAACTACCTTTTTCTAAGTTAAACATTCTTTCTAATAACCATTCTGTATAGTGTTTATTCTTTTCATAACCAAATATAAACTTAAATACTATATCACTACTTAGATTATGATACTTCTCTTTCAATATTTTTCACCTCCATTCTTTTTCATATTAAAAGAGTAATTATTAAATTACCCCTTCACTATATATATTCGTCACTACACCCTCAATTTCCTTTTTTTATTTGTAAATTTATATAAAAAACATCCAAAATGGATGTTCAATACAAATTAGTTAGTTATTATCTCAGTTCCGGACACTTTTTCAAATCAATAATTTTAATGTTATACACTTATATACATAAATTCATTTCTTTAACACACAAAAAACGATCAACTTCTGTTATTATTATTTTAGCTAAATAGA
>CANRTI010000038.1 GCA_947642635.1 uncultured Mycoplasma sp.
AAGACTAAATTCAGTTTAAAAATATTGAAAATGGAATTTACTTTTTCATTTCACTTAAAATTCTCAAGTTATAAAAAATTATGGAATATTTGACAAATAATATAAATATAGTATAATAATTATGCAATCAATTTGGCAGTATTTTATTCAGTTATAATGTGTTTCTTAAATAATAAAGTAATCTAGACTGCCTAGATGAAATTACTTGAAACTCCCTATAATCAAAATAAAATAAAACAAATATTGTAAATTTAAAAGAAAGGAGAAAATTAAATGGCAAGATATACTGGTCCAGCTTACAAAAAATCTCGTCGTCTAGGTTTTTCAACACTTGAAAATGGTAAAGATTTAGCACGTCGTCCTTATGCTCCCGGAGCACATGGTAAAGACCGTAAAAAGAAATCTAGCGAATATGGTGTTCAATTACAAGAAAAACAAAAAGTTAGATTTATGTATGGTCTTACAGAAAAACAATTCCATAAAGTTTTTGATAAAGCATCTAAAATGCATGGTATTGCTGGTGAAAATTTATTAATCTTATTAGAATCAAGACTAGATAATATTGTTTACCGTCTTGGTATGGCTCGTACTCGTCGTAGTGCTCGTCAAATTGTTAACCATGGCCACATTCTAGTAAATAATAAGAAAGTAAATATTCCATCATACCGCGTAATGCCTGGAGATACAATTTCTGTAAAAGAAAGTTCATTAAATCATCCTGCTATTATCGATGCTCTTGAATTAAAAATTAGCGTTCCTGCTTATTTAGAATTTGATCAAAAGAAACTTACTGGTAAATATGTAAGAATTCCTGAAAGAAGCGAACTTAATAGTGAAATTAATGAACAACTAATTGTTGAATATTACAACAGATAATAAAAAAAGCTACCAAAATCAACTTGGTAGTTTTTATTTTAAAGGATTTAATATCAAAATACTTTTTTCTTTTAAATCTAAACATCTAATAAAACTTTGAATTTCTTCGTATGTTAATTCTTCATATATTTCTTTAATGTTAGCAATAATATCTCCATAATTTAATATTTCAGATTGAATTATCCCATTTACCAATTCAACATCTTCATATTCTAAAATTAAGGACGCAATATTTGCTCTTTTCATTCTTTCAAAACTTTGTTCATCTATTTGTAAATTTGCCAACTTATCTTCAAACAATTTAATAATTTCATTTTTATACTCACTATCAATTGTAAACATAATCACAATATAGTCATCAAAAATTTCACTCATAAATGACATATTATTAATTAATTCTTTTTCTAACAATTCATCTTTAAAATCACTCGTTATTCCAAAATTAGCTTTTAATAAAATTGTTAAAAATAATCTTATGTGTAAATCATCAATATTTTTAAAAACATTTTTAGGTACTTTAATTCCAATCTTAATTTTTCGACTAACAACATTTATATTAACTTCTTCATAAGAAGTTTTAATTTTTCGACTTTCCTTCTTTACAATTCTTTCAGGATTTTGATAAATTGGAAAATCTTTACCATCTTGATTTTCTTTAACTGCTTCCATCACTTCATAAGGATTAAAATTACCAGTAACTACCAAAAACATATTTTCTGGATGATAAAAAGCATTATAAGCATTAGTTATATCTTCTAATGAAATATCTTTAATATCTTTAGAACTTCCTGTAATTAAATATTTATGTTCATAACTATTTAAAATATTGTCTAAATGTTTAAATAACATTACTGTATAAGGATCATCTTCTCCCATTTTAGCTTCTTCAGTAATTATTCCTTTTTCATTTTGAACCAATTTTTTAGTAAAGAAAGGATTTTGCACAAAATCTAATAAATGCACAATATTTTCTTTAACATTATTAATTCCCAAAACTTGATAATTAGTATAATTAAAAGTTGTAAAAGCATTAGTATCACAACCATTTTTAAAATAAAAGTCATGAGCTGAAGTATCATTATCTTCATAAAATTTTATATGCTCTAAAAAATGAGCTACTCCTTTTGGTAAACTATAAGTTTTACCTTTTACTTTAAAATCATTATAAATTGAACCATATTTAACTGATAAAGTTCCATAAAAAGAATTAGCTTTTTTATTAACCCACATATATACTTTTAAACCATTATTACATTCATCATAATATATTGTCTCATTAAGACCTTTTAGTTCTATCTCAGTCATTATTATCACCTAAATTTTTTTCACTAGCATTTTGCACATATACTGTATTTAAAGTTAAACTTTTAGCACATCTAATTAAATCTTCTCTTGTAGTGCTTTGAATTAATTCAATTCTTTTTTCTACTAATGGTAATTCATCAAAAACATTAAATACATAATTATTTAAAATAGAAACATTATTATCAGTTCCAATTTTTAATGAAAAAGTTAAATTTTTCTTAGCGTCATTTAATACTTCTTCACTATAATCTCCTTTTAACATTTCATTAATACTCTTCTTAATTAATTCTTTAGCTAATTTAACATTACTTTTATCTAAAGAAACCTCAATTAATAATAATTCATCATATTTTAAATATAAACTTCGTACTCCATAACAAAGCGAATTATCAGTTCTCAAATTTTTATATAACTTGGAAGAAATTCCACCAGAACCTAAAATATAATTAAAAACATGAAAATGCGAATCTTTTGTCATTTTATCCAAATTTTTTAAATTATAAATCATAACTAATGTACTTTGTACAAATTCAGAATTATCTTCAGTAATTAACGGTTTTTTTCGCTCTTTATTCTTAACAATTAATTTTGGTTTGGACATTTTGATAACTCGATTAACAAAACTTTTTTTAATTATTTTAGCAGCTTCATCCATATTAATATTTCCCACAATAAAAATATCACAATTAGAATGCATAAATAAATTTTGGTAAGCTTCATATAAATTTGCTGGTGTAATTTTTTCAATTTGTTCTTTAGTACCCATTACTTTAAAAGAACTTGGTGAAGTTTCATCCATTTTCTTCAAAGCATTAATAAGTGCTAATTTATCCGAAGATTCTTGAATACTTTCAATTTCTTTTAAAATTCTTCTTTTTACAATATTAAAATTTATTATATCAAATTCTTTATTTTCTACTTTTGGTTTATTTATAATATCAAACGGAAAACTTAAAACTTCTTCTAAATAATTCTTTTCTTTAATATAACTTGGATCGATAAATTCTAAAACAAAAGAAGTTGTAAACAAATTACCAACTTTATTAGTTACTCCATAAAAAACCGTTTTATAAAGTTCTTCTAATCTTATTGCAATATCTTTTCTTCTTTGATAATTTTTTGATGAATCCGTTAATATATCACACAAAAAAGTAAAAACTGGGAGTTCATCTTTTTTTACTTCTCTACTAAAAATTATTTCCATTCGTACTGTTTTAAACTTATTTGTTTTGATGGTATGAATATTATATGAACTACAGTCAAACTTTTTATATTCCATTATTAACACCTCTAAAATTATTATAACACAAATAAAAATATTTATGAGTGCTACTTTCTTTCTTCCTATTTTTTTAAATTTTCATATTGTTTTAGAATAAAATCATCGGTCATACCAGCAATATAATCGATCACTATTCTTACATTACTATTTTTATTTTTATAATCATCACTCATTTTATCTAAATACTGCTCATAAATAATTGATGCTTTATTTTTATTTTCTAAATCTTCTAATAACTTTTCAAAAACCAATCGAAAAACTTTTTCAATATGTTGTTTTTCCTTCTCAGTTACTGATTTATAATAAATATTCTTATAATTAAAATCCATTAACTTTTTAATTGCATTATAAATTCTATTACTTATCTTAATATAGTTTTTTCCTAAACTATTTATAATTACATCTTTTATAATAGTATTTACAATCTCTTTGTTAGTCTTTCCTAATACTTCCACAATCTCTTTTGGTAAATCTGTATTCTTTATAACTTTTAGTCTAATCGCATCTTCCACATCTTTGCCTAAATAAGAAATAATATCACTTATTCGAACAACACAACCTTCTAAAGTCATTGGAACTAACTTTTTATTTAATTCTTTATCTTCATAACTATTTTGATATTCTTTTAGAAAATCTTCCACACTTTTTTTACAAGGCTCATATATTCCCAAAGGTATTTCTCCGTTATGACACATTATCGCATCTAATACTGGAACAGTTAAATTATATCCTTTCCCATAATTTTCAACTTCCATTAAAAGACGCACACTTTGAATATTATGATTAAAATAACCCGCATTATTTTCTAAACTAATTTTATTAAGTATTACTTCACCAACATGCCCAAAAGGAGTATGGCCTAAATCATGGCCTAAAGAAGCTGCTTCAATTAAATCTTCATTTAAATTAAGACTTCTTCCAATAGTTCTTGCAATTTTACTAACAAATTGTACATGGGTCATTCTTCTACTTAAATGATCATTCTTTCCATGAGTAAACACTTGCGTTTTATCTAAATATCTTGTATATGCTAGTGAATAAATAATACGATCAATATCTCTAAAAAAACTTGGCCGAAAGTCTTCTTCTTCTTTTTTTAATCTTTTACCATCTTCATAAGAACAAGCAAAAGAACTTAAATTTTTAATTTTCATATTTTCCCATACATTCATATCTTCTTATACTTTCTAGCTCAGTTATATTAGCAATAAAAATTATATGGTGCATTTACATTTTTGTCAAGAAAAAAAGTAACTAGCATTTACCTAATTACTTTCTTCAATTTTTTCAAAACGATATTTTTGTTCTACTTCTGGATATTTTTCATGATCAACTTCACTTAAAAACATATCATAATCTCTTACCCAATTAGTATTATCGTGTTCATAAACAACTAATTTTCTCTCATCTTCACTATCTTTAGCAATACATTTAATTTTACAAACACTTCCCTTAAAATGTCGATATAATTCCCCTGCTTTTACTTCTCTTTCCATTTAATCACCTTTATATTCATTATAATAAAGAAAATTATATAATTCAACTATTTATTTAAAATTAAACAAGTACATCTTCCTTCTAATTAGTTTAAATAATCCATATAAAACATTCCAAGTATATAATCCACTCCCTACACATCAGTCCCTAATTACACATACACCTAATTTATAAAGCACTTGACATTTATTTACAAAAAAATAACAGAGTATCTAGGCAATCTCGTAAGATTAACCATCTCTGTTTTTAATTTAGATAAAATATTAAATCATTTCATCATAGATAATCTTTGTCCTCTATCTTCCCAAAAATATAACCTTAGCCATATTATCTTTCAAGTTATAGTGGGCTGGGCGAACCGAATACGCATTATTCAACCAGTTATTGTTGACATTGCCGTCCGAATTCACATTCCACGCATTGTAATTGCCACTGCTATTTCGACCGTAACGCGTATTTTCTTTAGCAAGACTACCTTATATAATTATAACTAATATTTCAATAATTGAAAACAACTAATTTTTATGCTAAAATGTATTTAGCAATTAATTTTGCATAAAATAAAAAAGGAAACACTTTAGTATTCTCATGCTAAGCGCTTACCAAATATGTAGGTGCACTATCCTGTAATGGATGGTGCTATTTTTATGACTTCTTTTAAAATATATAAAAGAAAAAATATTATCGTAAAGAGAAATATGATAAGAATATCTTTCTTTCTCACTAACAGCCACCTCCAATCTATTTTAATCATAAATTTTAAGTGGTAAGCACCTAGCTACTAATGTATTTCCAAATGTATTGTAACATGATGTTAAGAATATGACAAGGAACCATAAAAAATAACAGAGTAAATAGGCAATCTCGTAAGATTAACCATCTCTGTTTTTAATTTAGATAAAATATTAAAATCATTTCATCCTAGATAATCTTTGTCTCCTATCTTCCCAAAAATATAACCTTAGCCATATTATCTTTCAACTCAGTTCCGGACACTTTTTCAAATCAATAATTTTAATGTTATACACTTATATAC
>CANRTI010000039.1 GCA_947642635.1 uncultured Mycoplasma sp.
CCAAAATAAAAGAAGATGTCAAGAAAATAAATTTTTATTTTCTAACATCCCCTTTGTTTTGATAAATTCGACAATATGTAATAAATAGTAAAATAAAGTGACAAATGTTGTCAAATAAGTGTGTTGACTAATTAAATATAGTTGTCATAAAATGAATTTGTGAATCGATTTACAACTTATGAAAGGTGGGTTTTTTTGAAAACAATAATTAAAAATGATATAGAGAATAAATTAGGAATTAGTGATGGTAAGATAAAAGTAACTGCTAAAATAGATAGAGTATTTAAAGCGATTGTGTTAAATAATTTAGATATTTTAGAAGCAATTATATCGCAATCTTGGGGGGCGAATAGAGCTTATACCCAAAATATAAAAAAATAACTAAATAGTTGAAAAATAGTTGATATAAAAACCTTGTAAATAAATGAAAAAATATAGTATTTTATGAAAAATAAACTAAAAAATTGTTGATAATAGCTGTTTTTGCAAGTGCAAAAATGGTTGTTGGTGCACCTATATGCAGTAGAACTCCTTATATTATAAGACATTTATTGTTTCGTGGTGCATTCCCATATCCTGTTGACTTAAAATATATACAAAAATCAAACAAATTCAATCACAGTTTTGTATAAAAATTAATACAATATTATCGAGTTGAAGCAAATAATAATCCATATAATTTGATAATAATTATACTAGATACTTTTTCAGATAAGTATTTTTCTTATACCAAAACTAATGATATATTAGTGAATCTGTGGTATAATAGATATATCAAAAAACAATAGATAAGTGAGTGGTTTTAATGAATAGTAATAAAAAGCAAACTGAAAAAGAAATACAAGAAAAAATAAAAAAAGTTGATGGTGCAATGGCTCAAGAGGGAATGCCATTAACTAAAGAAATAAAACAAAAATTATATAATTGTATAACTGGGAAGTCAACAACTGAAATAGAACGAAATAAGGTATTAGAAAAATATAGGTGAATCTATGGATAATAAATACAAATATACTTATGAAAAAACTGCTGATTACTGTTATAAAGATACTGATGTTTTAATAAATAAACTGAATATTACAAATGATGAGGATCTATTTAATGCCGAAAGAGAACTTGTATCTTTAAGAACTTATGAATTAAATGAAAAACCATTAAAAGGAAATTTTGATTTTAAGTATTTAAAAGATATTCATAAATATTTGTTTCAAGATGTTTATAGATGGGCAGGAGATATAAGAAATTGTAATATTGCTAAACAAGATTTATTTTGTTTGACTGAACATATAGAATCATTTAGTGCTGATGTATTTAATAAATTAAAAAAAGAAAAATACTTTGTAGATTATGATAATGAAACAACATTAAATAAATTAGTAGAGTTATTTGCCGATATTAATGCTTTGCACCCTTTTCGTGAGGGAAATGGAAGAAGTCAAAGAGTATTTATAGAATTACTTGCCAAAATAAATGGAATAAACTTAGATCTTACAAATGTATCTAAAATGGATATGATTGTTGCTAGTCATGAAAGTATTAGTGGAGATTATAAAAAATTAAGAGATATGTTTAAAAATAATAGTCATGATTTAAGTGAAGAAGAAAGATTAGAATATATAAATATATATTGTTCTGATGTGCTAAAACATAAACTTAGAAGTTAATAAAATGTTAGGAGAATTGGAAATGAAATTAAAAGTGCTAGAAGATAATAATACTTTTATTGATGAATATTATTTGGGAGAACCAGGAGTCTCTTATTATATCGAAGATGGTGATGAAAAAATATTGTTTGATACAGGATATTCCTCTGTTATATTAAAAAATGCAAGTAAAATGAACATAGACTTAAATAAGATAAATAAGTTAGTAATATCTCATGGACATGATGATCATACTGGCGGATTAAAATATTTTTTTGAGAAGAAAAGAAATATTGAATTAATTGCTCATCCAGATTGCTTTAATTATAAAGAAGATGCAACGGGGCTATATATTGGAAGTCCCTTTAGTAAAGAAGAGTTATCTGAAATTTGCAAATTAAATTTATCTAAAATACCAATTCAAGTAAGTAATAATATTATATATTTGGGAGAAATACCCACTGTTAATGATTTTGAACCGAGATATTCTATTGGGAAAAGCAATATTGAAGGAAAAATAATAGATGATACACTAAAAGATGACTCAGCAATAGTTTATAAAAGTAAAAAAGGGTTATTTGTTATAACTGGATGCTCTCATAGTGGTATTTGTAATATTTTGGAATATGCAAAAAGAGTATGTAATGATAATAGAATATATGGTGTTATTGGTGGCTTTCATTTGTTTGAATGTAATTATAGATTAGAGAAAACAATTGATTATTTAAAAGAAAATGACATACAATTCTTATATCCTTGTCATTGTGTTTCTTTAAAAGCAAAGATAGAGATGGCTAAAAAACTTGAGATAAATGAAGTAGGAGTAGGTTTAGAAATAAATATTTAGGAAAAATATTTTGGGTATAAGCTTCATTCTAGGGGGAGAAGTAAAAATATTAAAGTTACTTAACTCTGAGTTAACAGTTAGAAATAAACAAGAAAAAATAAAAACAGTAGATGTATTAGTTGAGACTAAAAATAAAATGAAAATTAATTTAGAACTTAATACAAGTAATGATTTAGCAACAAGAGTACGAAATATGCATTATTTAACTTCTTTTTATAGTCAACAATCTAAAAGAGGTGAGAGATATGATGTTGAAACAAGTTTTGTGCAAATAAATTTAAATTATAATGCTTTGGAAGATGAGGATATTGTTGAAAGATATACATTTAAAAATGAGGTTGGAAAACCGAGGAAAGTTAATTTATCTATAATTGATGTGAACATGGACAAATTAATGCAGGTATGTTATGATAAACCAGAGAAATTGAAAAAATACAAGTATTTACATATGTTGGATGTAAAAGATATAAATGAGTTAGAAAAGATAAGTAAGGGAGATAAAGTAATGGAAAAGTACAAAGATAAAATAGAAGAAATAAATAGTGATCCAGAGTTTGTATTTGATTATGAAGATGATCGTATAAGATTAGAAAATACTAAAATATATTTGAAAGAAAAGGAAGTAAAACAAGAAACTGCTAAAAAAATGCTTAATGATAAAGTGGATATTAAATTAGTACAAAAGTATACTAATTTATCAATTGAAGATATAAAAGATATTCAAAAAGAGATGCAAAATTAATTATAATAAAAAAATCAGTTAAATAAAACTGGTTTTTAATTATCTAAAATAGACGAATATAAATAATGCAAGTAAAAGACAGTAGATAGAAAAATAAGCAAGTTTTCCTTTTTTAACAATATTACTTAACCAACCATAAGAAAAGTAAGTAATGATGAGAGCCATAATAAAGCCACTAAGATAAGGCATTAATAATTGTGTAGGAGTATTAATTAAATCAGGAATTTTGAGAAGCATAGTCCCAGCACTGACTGGAAAATATAACATAAAAGTATATTTAAGAGCTTCTTCTCTTTTTAATTTACAAATAAGACAGGCCACTAATACAGTACCACTTCGACTAATTCCAGGAATAATTGTAATAGCTTGAAATAACCCAATAATAATAGCATCTTTGTATGTAATAGCACTGTCGCCTTTTGTTCCTTTAATTTTTCTAACAATAAATAACATTAAAGACGTAAATAAGAAAGTAAAACCAAGAATATGAAGAGAAGTAAAGTTACTTTCTAAATAATCGTTAAAGAGAATTCCTGTAATACCTACGGGGATAGTACTAATTAAAATTTTTATAATATAAGAAAAATCATTTTGAACATTTTTGCGTTTGTCTTTCTTAAAAATATATGTAAAAAAACTTTGAATTAATTTGATAATATCTTTACGGAAAATGAATAAAATTGCTAAGAATGATCCAAAATTAGAAATGATTTCAAAATTAAAGGTGTTGAATATTTCGGTATTAAACAAATTTTTAAATAAAAAGATATGGCCACTACTAGAAATAGGTAATGGTTCTGTTATTCCTTGAATAATTCCTAAGATAATGTATTTTATATAATCCATATTTTATCACCTATTTAATTATATAATAATTTTAAGAAATTATAAATAGAATTTAGAGATAGTTATGGTGAATGTTTTTTTGTTAGGATTAGGGATTGTTTTGGCATCAATTGGATTGTTTTTTATATTTTTATATGTCAATTTATTAATTATAGGGTATAGTTTTTGGGAATTTGTTTATTTTATTATTAGAAGTGTGTATTGTGATTTGTTTTTTTTAGGAATTGTTTTAATTTTTATATCTAGAGAAAGGAAAAAAAGAAATGGATTATTATTATGATATATTGTTAAATTTTCAAGAAGAATATTGTATGTTTTATGAATGGGATCAAGAAGATGTAATGGATGTAATCAAAAAAATTCCTTTATTTCATGTTGATAGTAAAGTTTTAAAAGATTTGTTAACAAAAATAGTTGTTGTAAATAAGAGTTTTTTACAAAGTATAGAGAATAAAACTAAATTAAAAAATAATGAATTTTTACAATATACTTGTGTTTTTAGTGATGCTAAAAACAGTTTAGCTGTTGAATTTGACCAAGATGGTAAAATAATTAATCGAAGTAGTTTAATATTAGATGATGAACTTAATATTAATGAATTTATGTATAATATTAGTTTAATGAAACTAGAGTATACGACTATTGGGAAAGAAAAGGTTTTGAAAGAAACAAGACAAGAAGTGAAAATAAAAAAACTTATTTATACAGAGATAGTGGATGTTTATCAGAAAAAAGAATTTAGTAAATTAAAATATATTTATTTAGAATGGTTTAAAGTGTTAGAAGAAAATGTCGAGTTGATGTATCAAAAAATGTTAAAGAAGTTAGAAGGTAATTTAACAGAAGTTGAATATCATATTTATGAATTAATAAAACTTTCTTATAATAATGTATAATTTAGAAAGTATGTTTCATAATAGTAGTGGGATGTGATATTATGAAAAATTTTATAGCTTGTTTATTAGTTTTATTGTTGGTAACAGGATGTGGGAAAAATACGGCTAGAGAAGCTGTTGAAAGATATTTAAAGAAATATAAAGCTTTAGATAGTGAAGTATTAGTAGATATGGAAAATATAATTGATAAAGAGAATTTAAGTTCAAAAAATCAAGATAAATATCGGGATATTTTAAAAAAACAATATAAAGATTTAAGTTATGAAGTAATTGAAGAAGAATATGATGATGAAGTTAGTTATGTAACTGTTAAGATAAGTGTTTATGATTTATATGCAGTACAAGATGATGCTGATGTTTATTTAGAAAATAATCGGGATAAATTTAATGATGAAAATGGAAGTTATAGTGAAGAAAAATTTATGGATTATAAATTAGATAAGATGAAAAATACTACTAATAAAATTGATTATACTGTTATATTTACCGTTATTAAAGAAGATGATAAATATGTTGTTGAACAACCAACCGAAAATGATTTATTAAAAATTCATGGTATTTATAATGGGAATATTGACTAATAATAGTAATTCTTGAAATTAAAAAAATCTATTTATTTAGATTCAGACTGTTGACAAAGTTCAATGGTCTTTTCTTTTGAGAAAAAATGTAATATA
>CANRTI010000040.1 GCA_947642635.1 uncultured Mycoplasma sp.
CCCATAAAAAATATGCACCTCCAAAAGTTGTCTAACTTTTGGGGTGCATATCAAATCCTATAAATATAAATTGCTTTGATTATATCCTTAAAACGCAAAATATTTAACATTTACGAGCGACTTTTTGATTATTTTCCGTATAATGAAATCATCATTTGGAAATCTTTTATGTTTAATTTAGTAGATAAAAAAGGCAGATATCAATATGCAACATAAATAAAAATTGAGTTGAATTTTTAACCGCTTAACAAAATATTTAAATTGTATTACTTAAATATCCGACAAAAACACCGTGCAAAAATAAACATTATATATCAACAAATACATTCTTGCATAAACTCCAATAATTTATATAACTTAATACTCCTCAATTTAACAATTTGCTATTTGTTGAATAATACCGTTAAAATCACTATTATTTTCAATAAGTCTATCAAAGATTTCATAACCTATTTCTGTCATAAGATTTGATTTTTCACCAATCCAACTTCTAATATCTTCCACTGTGAAATTCTCCGGATTACATTTATAGTATTCACAAAAAGTATAAACAGTCTGGATTAAATTAATGTCTCTAGCTGTTCGCGAATTAATATTAATTCCATTATAATAGCCTGTCCAAACATTATAATAATATGTTAAGTTAGCAAAATCCGGATACGTTCCCTTTAGAAATAATTTTTTTAAGACATTATTTCTATCATCAATATTTCTCCTGGATATATTTAATCCAGACATTTTTATTCCCAGCTCCGCTTCAGCCATATCATGCACCAAAAGCATATCCAAAATTTCCTTTTTACAATATCCTTCACTATCTAATTCATCGGGCAAAAATAACACAGCTAGAAGCCAAGCACTATATAAATGTTCACTTACACTTTCAGGATCTTTTATATTATGATCTACCCATTGTTGCATCTTTATTTCTTTTAATTTACGATATTTATTATATACCATTGGTCCTATATCAAAATTTTCTTCATTAAGATAATTCTGAAAATCTTCTTTTATACTTTCAAAATAATATTTAATTTTACCCGAAGAAACATTTTGCGGTTTTTTTTGGTATGAATCAATATAAAAAATAGCTTTTTCAACATAAGGTGTTACTGAAAATTTTAATTTTAAATTTCTATTTTGCATTCTTGCTTGAAGAATGGTTAGCATAGTTATCAAGTCATATTCAACAAAACCTTTTGAATTGCCAAATAAAACTGTTTCTATTTTACCATTTAAAATCTGAATTGCTTGTTCTCCTATCGAAAAATCACTATCCAAATAGTAAGCTTCGTGGGCTGCTATTTGATAACTATCTCCATAATACTCGATAGTTGAACCTCTATTAATTAAATTTGCAATATCATTTGCAACAATAATGCATAAAAAATTATCCAAAACTTTTGTTTGTGAATGTAAAAGCAATCCTGTACAAATAGATCTAAATAAAAAGTGATTATCTAAGTTTATTTGCTCTAATTTATTATTACTTTTCACTAAAATCTTCAATCTATCAAATTCATTTGTCAATAATGAAATGGCCGTTAAAGATAAATTGTTAAATGTTATATGTCCTAACCAATATGCCGCATTGCTTTTTTGTCTAATATCAAATTGTTCATAATTTTCAATTATAAAATCTAATAATGTATGTTGTAATAAATAATCATTTTTTAAAAAAGAAGAAACAAAATGATTTCCATTAGAAGTAAGCATAGTTCTAAAAAATGAATAATCCTTTAATTCTTTATAATTTTTTATCTTATTAATAAAATAATAAGAAATTAAAAACTCTAAATATGAATTATGTTTATGAGGTAATGACCATTGTGCTCCTTTATAGTCTGTACTATTAACATCAAATTTGTCATTAAACATATATTCAAAGATATTTGAAGAAACACTTCTTAACTTTTCTTCATCACCATAAAGTTCATTTAATGCAAGTTTTTCATACATTTCTGTAAGTTTTATTCCTGCAAAGTCATATGATGAGATTAATTCTTTAGCAATTAATCTAATAAGAAATATATCAATTGTAGAAAATTTTAAAACTTTAAATGTATTATATATTTCTTCAGCTCGCAAATCATATTCGTACATAGATACAACTGCTTTAATAACATTCATAGCACTATTTTTATTGCATACAGGAATTGAATTCGTTACAAATGAATATCCCTTCTCTTTTCCTGCAATTGGTATTACTTTTTTTAATCTTGAACAATTCTTTATTAATCCTGTATCTATTGCATTAATCCTATTAAAATTCCCTAATGGTAATAATATTTCATTCAATACCATTTCAGGAGATATCTTTGATACATAATGCTGTCTAATAGCCTCAACAAAAATTACAGGTTTTGTTTGTGAATTGTGATTTAAATAATTAAGATATGTTTCCAAATCTTTCCCAATATAATTTTTCATTTGTTCGTGAATTTTTTGTGAATTATATACAGCTTTTTCATAATAACTTGCAGATATATAGATGGGTAAATAATCATTTATACCATTTTTATAGTTTTCCAACATTTGATAAAAAGCAAGTTGAAGAATCATATTTTTGGCACTTCCTGGTAATCCTTGCACACGTATACTTTTAGCCGATCCACACGACAATTCATTTACAATAATTGAGACAATATCAATATTAGAATCTAATAATTTTCCATTGGAATATGAACTAACAGTATTTTTAAAAAGTGTTCTAGCTAAATTAGTAAAATTACTTAACTTCTCTTTTGTATTTATTTTTTCATATAAATTATATGGATATTTTTCTGATTTTTTAATAATGAAATCGACAATTTCTTCTCGAGACAGTATATCAAATTTTTGCTTTTCTTCAGATTGTTCTATATATTCTGTTTGCTGAATTATAGATAGTTTATTCTCTTCAGTTATAGTTGATGGTGGAGTATTATTTTTGAATTTGTTTAAATCGCTTATTAACAATTTTAAAGCAGTATTCATATCTTTATAAGCATCAATTCTATGTTTCCGTCCAAGAAAATATGTATACTCATCTGTAAACTCAACATTCTCTAATCTAAAAGGAATAATAATTTTTTTACTATTAAAAGCAATATCGACTTCGTTACTTACATGTCCAGATAAATTAGTATTTCGTGAAGCTAATAAAAGAAAAAATTCACAATCCTTTATTGCATTAACAATTTGAGTAGGATAATTCGCTCCACCAACAACATTACGTGGTGCTATCCAACATTCAAATCCGTTTTCTTCAAGATACTCGCATATTTTTGCTGCTATTTCCATCTCTTTTGAAGAATAACTTATAAAAATTGACATAGTATTTCCTCCATTTATCTTTGAAAAAGAGTATAGTCGTTTTTATATTAATTGCCAAATTACCATAAGGCACAAACAACTATTTTTCTGTATGTTTTGAATTATTATTTTTCCAAACTTGATTTGAATTCTGTATAATATTTTCAATACATTGTACAAACAAATTAAATTTACTTTCTTCTTTTAATCCAAAATACTTTTCTGAATTAGTATAATAATAACATTCTTCTTTTTTTAATTTCTCATTTGTAACTCTATAATTTATCCAATTTTCATGATATTTTTTCAATAATAATATACCATCTATGAATGTTATAACTGAAGCAAGGATTGATATTATTATTGATTCTATTGAGTGCTCTCCGAATATTAAAGATAAGATTGTTATAGATAAAGATATACTTAATTTTGTTATAGAGAAAAATGTATATTTATTTTTATTTTCTCTTGAAGATTTACTAAAATATTTTTTTTGTGATTCAAGACGCTTTTCCATATATTCCTTTTTATTCATTATAATCTCCTCAAAATAGTATTTAATAATAAATTTTTTAACAAAAAATATTATAGATAAATTTATCAATAAACTTAGTTAATAAATCGTACCTAAATATAATAAATACTTAAATCACTCATCACATTATGATGAGTGATTTTCTTTCATTGAAATCAAGTTACTTTAATAAAGGATAACTGATAATTATCAAAGGTAA
>CANRTI010000041.1 GCA_947642635.1 uncultured Mycoplasma sp.
TTTTCAAAAGAAAACCTCATATTTTTTCTAATATGGGGTTTGTCTACAACCTGAAGATGCTATGCATCTTATAAATATTCTACAACTTTAATATTCTTTTTTAATTTTTCTAATAAATCCTTTGGTTCATACTTGGAAAAAATTTCTACAAAATTACTATGGTCCATTAAAAACATATCATAATATTCTAAAAATATTCTTTGATAATTTTCTACTCCTAAATCTTTTAAATACTCAATATTTTTTTGAACCAATTTTTTATTATCTTTAATTGCATCAATAAATTTCTTGGGTGAATTATTTAGAAAATTAGCAATATCTTCTTTATTAAATCCATATTTTTCTAAAAATTTCATGCAGCTTGCCCCATTTCTGTTTTGTAACTCTCTGGTTCTAAATCTGTAAAACTAATTTCATCTGATCCAATACCATTAAAAGAATTTAACATATCTAATTCTCTAGCTAAATCGCCTCTTATTGTATCAAAATCACTAGCTAATTTATCTAATTCTTTATCTGCTGGTGTAGGATTGTTCATATAATCTCTAATATCAATATATTTGTCATTTTTAGAAGAATTAACACTTGTTCTTTTAGCTGTCAGTGGATCAACTGAAACAATTTGAGGATCATTATGAGGCATTCCTACTATTTTTTCTGCTCTTCTGCGACTAAATTCTTTTTCCCATGCTGTTTCATTAAATAGAAAATCTTCATATTTTCCATCAGGTTTACGATATTCTTTACCTACTTGCTTACAATATTTAATCTTTTTATAAATGTCTAATGCATTACAACAGATTCGACTAGGATTTTGAACATAAATATCTGTTTCATGCACTTCTGCTAAAATTCCAAATTTTTTAACCATTTCTTCTTTTGGAATTGCCAATATCTTTATCTCTCTAGCTCTTGTTATTACTACATTTTGAGATTCCAAAAATTGAACAACTGCTTTTAAATCTCCAGAACTAATCAAAGCAAAAGTAACTAAGTATTTACTCTCAGCTTTGCTTCTTTCTTCTTCACTCAAACTTAACAAATCTAATTTATCTTTTAATGTCATATTTATCCTCCTAGTAAGCTATTAGTGGCACTTTTTTAGGATCTAAACCACTACTCTTCAATTTATTAATAGTATTATCTAAATCAGATTTATTGTATTTTATTAAAATATTTGGATTTAAATAAATATCAAATGGTTCTTTACCAACTTCCATCAATCTTTGAATTTTTTGCTCAAATTCTGAATCATATAATAATTCAACATTATCAATGAAAATATCTAATTCAATACCATTATCAATTGCAAATAAAACATTACTTCGTAATATACTAGTACTATAATTAGCTAAAATCTTCTCCAAATCATTACTAGTAAAATCTAAGTAATCAAAACCTAATTCTTTTAATAAATTAATTAAATCATCCTTAGGAGATCCAGTCTTTTTAGGGGGTTCTTTAGAAACAGTACTTTCTTTTGCTTCCGCAAAAACATCAGAAATACTTTTACCTGGTTGATCATTATTTTTTAAACGATTTTCATAATCAAATAATGCATCTTCTGGAAACATCAAAATTTTAGCAGCTTCTCGCCGTTCATCATCAGTAAAATCAAATTTTTCTAATAAACTAGTTAAAGAATCTCTTGTAATATTAATATTTCCATTTAAAGCTAAATCAAAATATTCATTTAATCGAGCTTGATTAGCTAAAGCATCTTCTTTTCTGATAGCTAATTCCTCAATTGTTGCAATCGCAGTATTCATCTCTGACTCAACTTTTACTAATTCTTCTTCAGCATTTTTAGTATCTTGTTGTACTCTTTCAATAGTTTTAGGAAGTAATCTATTAACATCTTCACTTATTTTGTCTGGATTAAAATTAACATTCAATTTTTCTAAAACAATTTTAAAATCATCAGTTTTAATTTTACTTAAAGCTGCAATTAACTTTTCTCCTTCTTCCCCAAGTATCCGTTCTTCTTCAGTCAAACTAGCAATTTTATCTTGTAAATCAGTTTTTTCTGTTGTTGTTCTTTCTTTAGTTGCCATTGCACTAGCTCGTTCTTTTTCCATTTTTGCTAGTACTACACTATCATCACCACGTAAATTATATAGCTTATCTAATAACTTTGTTATTTCTGAAGTTAACATTTTCATTAGAATCACTCCCTCTTATTATGAATAAATTATATCAAAACAATTATAGTTTGTAAATAACTTCTCTCATTTTCCAAGAAAAAAGCTCTTAAATAATCTTTTAAGAACTTATATTTTACATTCCTCTAATACTTGACGAACTTTTAATTTAATTCTCTGAATAGTATTGTCAACATTTTTAGCATTTATTTGTAAGATATCGCTTATTTCGCGATAATTAAATCCTTGAGTCAACAAAACAAAAACTTCATTTTCTTTAGGTGTCAAACGTTTTTGAATCGCAGCAAATAACTCTTGATAATCTTCTTCATCCGTAATATTTTTTAAAGGATCATGTTCATGATCATCACTAACAATCTCTTTTAAACTCAACATTTTATCATCATAAATAAAATCTAAAGAATAATTACTTTGATACTTTTCCCGACTATATTTTCTAATTATTGATTGTACCCGACGTTCTACACAAACACTAATAAAAGTTGATAATAAAACATTTTTATTCTCACTATAACTATTTAAACTATCACTAAATCCCACAGAACACTCACTAAATAAATCTTGATAGTCTAAATTTAATTTTTCCCAAACAAAAGAATACTTTTTAATAATAATGTTAATTATAAATTTATATTTATCAAACAAAAGATTTTTCGCATTCTCATCATTTTCTTGAAATAACATCAATAATTCACTATCATTAAGTTCTTCTAAAGCTTCTTTATTCATCGCATCATTCCATAAATCAGAATTCCAGCCGAAGTACTAGCATTTAAACTATTTATTTTTCCTTTCATCGGAATACTAACAATAAAATCACTATTATCTTTTACTATCTTACTTATACCTTTTCCTTCATTACCAATAACCAACACTTTTTTATTAGTATAAGTAATATTTTGATAATTTTCACCATCCATATCCGCAGCATAAATAAAATAACCATAATCTTTTAGTTTATTTAAAGCCATAACCAAATTACTAACCATAATTACTTTCACATGAGTAATTGCTCCCACACTAACTTTATAAACAGTTTCATTTACTAAAACACTACGATCTTTGGGAATAATTATACTAGTAATCCCAGCACATTCACAAGTTCTTATAATCGCCCCTAAATTATGTGGATCTTCTAAATGATCTAAAACAACCACAAAATCCCCATCAACATCTTCCATTTTATAATATTCATAATCAAAAATATCAATTACTATTCCTTGATGATTTCCTTTAACCATTTTATCTAAACGCACTTTGGGTACAAATTCATATTTTAGATTTTCTTGCTGCAAATCTTTAATCAAATCTTTACTACTAATAAATATTTTTTTTATTTTATTTTTATCTAATTCTTTTAAAACATTTCTGCCAAACACTAACATATGATTCACCTAAATTTATTCTATCACAAAATATTTAAAAAGACACTAAATATTCTTGCAAACAACTATAAACTTTTGTATATTATTTTTGAGGTGCAAATATGTTTTTATATTCTCTAGATAACAAAAGATATCATACTTTAAATTATTTTTATCGCCAAAAATTTAAACAAAAAGTTTTTAAAGTTCCCTTAGATGCTCACTTCGGTTGTCCTAATAAAAAAAATGGCTCTGGTTGTATTTATTGTCTAGATAGTAGTAGAGCCAATATTATCGACAATCAAGATGATTTACAAACTCAATTTTTAAAAAATATTCAAATTCTTGAAAAAAAATGGCCAAATAGTTTAAAATGTGACCTATAAAGAGGACTCTTAAAAAAAGAGATACCTACTTTAT
>CANRTI010000042.1 GCA_947642635.1 uncultured Mycoplasma sp.
GTATTATTTAAATCTTTACTTATTAATCTTCCTAAGTAATCATATTGATAATTTAAAATATTGATTATAATTTTAACATATAAAATAAGTTTTATTATATTCCAAATTCCTAATTTAATATTTTCATTTTTAATACTATTATCATCTATTATTTTATTTAAATCATCAATATATTCCTCCATTAATCTTATATATTTTTTATTATGTGAGTTTATAATATTTTTTAAACTTTTATTTTTAAAGTTAGGATAGTATTTGTTTAAAAAATCAAAAATTAAATCTGGACATGTAAAATTTTCTAAAAATGAATTTATATTATTTATTTTAGGATTTAATTTTAGGAATTTATTTCTTATTTGTTTTTCATCTAAAAGATAATTATAAACAATTTCTCCAGTTAATAAAAATTTATTTTCATATTTATATAAATTTTCAAAATATGTAATTGGAGATATTTTAAATACTTGTCTCATATTCATTTTTAGTCACCTACTATAATTATTTAAGTATATATTTTATAGAAAAAATATTACATCACTTAATTTCATTTCAGTATCCCAACCGCATTTCACATGTCCGCCTACTCCAATATGAAGTGATACATCAATTCCTAAAAATATATTATTACTACTTACATGAGGAGCGACAATTTCAATTTGTTTCTGAGTTTTAGGATTATTTATTATATTTTTTCTATTTAATGGATTATTTATATTATACATAAATTTTTCTGGGAATGGAAATGAAACCTCATATGATGAATTGATTCCATAATCGCCAATTTCAAAATCATAAATTGAACCTGCTATTTTAGAATAGGTTTTATTATTTTCAATGCCAATTGTAATATCTTGGTAAGTTTTTGCTTGAAGTCCAACTTTACCCATACTAATACCTATTCCGCCACCAGTTCCAACGCCTGCTTCACATACAAATTTTCCTTTTAAATTATTTAAAGTCTTTTTCTTATTAGATTGTTTAGAATTCTTTTTATTAATTATACTTTTTATACTATTTGTTATGTTTCCAAAGCTGAAATAATTAGATAATTTCAAACCTTTTTTGCCTGAAAAATCTATCATTTCAACTGGATTATTATAACAATAGTTGTAAAGATTAATATTGTTATTAGAACTTTCTATCAATCCATCTGCATTAATAAATCTACCACATTCTGGATTATAATATCTACTATTTAAATAATATAATCCTATTTCTTCATCATAGTAGTAACTTCGATATCTAAATGGATTTATTAAGCCGATATGAGATGTGTCTGTTATATCATTTCCTTCATTATCTTTGATTGATAATATCTTTCCCCAACTATCATAAACATATCTACATAATAAATTATTATTACTATCGGTTATTCCTATAATATCTTCTTGTATATTTTTTAAGTAATAATACTCATTATTATTATACTTAATCCCAATTAGTTTTCCTTCCTCATCTTCATACTAACTATTTTGGTATTATATTTTTCATCGCCTGCTGTTTTTCCATCACCATATAATGCATTAATAGAAGAAAATACTAGATCACATAGATTTGCTAATGACCTTTTTTTCAATATTTTTTTATCTTTTATCTGTATTCCATTTTGATATATTTTTAAACCCATTATTTTTTTACCAATACTTTCATATCCAATCATAGTATCTTTAATTATTATAAAATAGAGAAACAATAATAAATAGAAAATAAAAAAATATATGTTCCAAGTTTCAAAATAATAATGAACTAACCAATCTAAAGGATAAAATAAAATATTACATAAATTAACATCTATTCCTAAAGCTATTCCTCTTCTTATTCTAAGATTAAATTTCATATTTTGATCCTCCATTTCAAAAGTTTATTCCAATTGGCAAAGTAGTAGAATTGTCATAAAATGAAATAGCTAATCAATTATTTCTATATTTTTAAAATTATTTTTAATAGCGTTATTGTTAAGGGTTTTTAAATACATTTTATCAAAAATATGAATTTCAACTATTGAACTATCTACAATATCTATAAATATTTCATTTTTAACACTTTCCTCATTTAATTTTCCACGTATTTTGGCAAAAATAATATAATATTCTTCAGAAGAAATTAATTTTCGGAATTCTTCATCTGAATATTTATCATTATCAAATAGCCATTCTTTCCCGTTTGACGCATGGATTTCCTCATAATCTAAAAACCATTTAAAATTTTTAGTATTCATATCTTTTAAAATATCATTTAAAAAATAACCATATTTATTTGGAATCTTAAATTTTATAATTTTCATGTTCTACCTCCTATTTATGGTGTTGCTAAATTAATTGGAGCTGTCCACCAAAACCCTGGAAACAACGATGGAATCATTCTAATACCCCTATAGATTACATAACCAACACCAAAAGTTAGTGCACCTTTAAATAATTTTTCGTTTGAGTAAGGATTTCTTGGTGCTTTTCTATTTGGCTTTTCTCCATCCCAGCCCCAGTCATGAATATGAGGATTCTCTAATTCCGGATGATGTTGAGGATGACTTTTATCTATATCCTTTAAAGCTTTACCATCAGGTCCATAAATCCTTGTATCACCATTAGGATTAGTTCTACGAGAATTTGGTTTATCAATAGTAGGCATCTTATTTTTATTTTCACTTTTGGTAACATTTCTATTTAAATTTGTTTTTTTCTTAGCGATTTTCAATACATCTATAACATTTTGAGAAACTTTTTGAAAAAAATTTAAAATACTAGTATAAATATTACCATTATAATCATTGAATACTACATAATTATTCTCTGTATATAGATATAAATTGTAATTTACAACATTTTGAAAATTTATCAATCCATCTGCATTAATAAATCTACCCCATTCTGGATTATAATATCTACTATTTAAATAATATAAT
>CANRTI010000043.1 GCA_947642635.1 uncultured Mycoplasma sp.
TCTTATACATTTTGTTTCTTGATTATGAAAATGGAATTTACTTTTTCATTTCACGCTTGAGAATTTTAAAATTTTTAATTTCTTTTTTGGTTGTTTTGATTTTTTTTATAGCGAATTCTTAAAGGAGTTCCACATTCTAAACCATGAGAAGAACTAATATTTGGTATAAGATTATAAATATCATCACGATGAATATTACCACTTTGACAAAGATGTTCGAGTGCATCAACAATTAGAGCTCCTTCTTGTAAAGCTTGGTTATACAAATCCATAAATGAAGCTGTTGAAATTATTTTATCGTCCATTGGATTTACCCAAGGTTCATGTTGAAGATTTAAGTAGGGATAGCTTTCTTTTATATCTTGATGATAAGAAAAAGCCGCAGTCCCTTTTAAAAGGGGATCTAATAAATCAAAAAACCATTTTTTAAAACCATAGGGATCATATTTCATATTATGGATAAATAATGCTACATCCGTTATTGCTTGTTCAATGATGTCACCACCATTTAAAATATTATAAGTTTCTCTCATACTTTGATTAAGAGTATCGGTTAAAGATTGTATAAATGGCATTGGAAAATTAAAATCTTCATGAGTAGGGTAGGTTCTTGCATCTTTTTGTTCATAAATTTCCATTAAGTAAATATCAATTAAAGTTTCCACAATTCCATGAGTCCAAGTAGGATTTTTGGCATCTCTTGTGTAATCACCAGCATTATAGATAATAAATGGATGAGTATATGCATCTAGTAAATGGTGCATAATGTATCCTGGTCCTAGAAAAATTCTTGTTTGCTCATCTTCAATCGCACCATTGTTTTGAGCAGTTTTTAAATAATTATATACAAATTCTGGAAAACGATATTCTTGTAATAAAGTCGCATTTTGAACATTTTGATTTAATTTTTTGACACTCATTATTTGATAAAATTTATGATAAATAAAGAAATCGTGACCTTGGGCAAAAACATTATAATCATCATAGTGAGGATAAGCTGTTAATGTTTGACTAGATAGTTTTTGTTTTAATTGTTTATAAAAAATATCATGACTTTTTGGTCCTGGCATAAATATTTTCCTTTCTAAAAATTTAGCTATATTATACTTTATAATATTAATTTGTCAAATTTATTCTTTATCTTAACACTTTAATTTGCTTTTTTGTTAAATTTATGTTACAATATTTGGCAATTGAAAAAGGGGATGTTTGGAATGGGAATTTTTGATTTCTTACGAAGTAAACAAAATGATAATTTAGATGTTAAATTAGTTGAAGAAGCTAATAAATATCTTGAAATTGTAAATTTATCTGATGATGTAATTAATGGTTTAACTAGGGAAGATATTTTAAAATATATTAATTTGGTTGGTATTTCATTACAAGAAATCCCAGAATATTGTGAAGAAGAAGTAAAAAAAGCTTTTGGTTTAATTGTTGCTGCTTATAAAACTGAGTATTTTAAAGTAATACAATTAGCAGATAAAAAAATGCGCTTAAATTTTTTAAAGGAAATTAATGATGCTTTATTTAAAGCATTAAATAATGAATTGAGAAAAATAGAAAAAGAATCAGAAATTAGCAACTTTAGAACAGCAATGTGGGATATTTATAAAGATTATTTTGAAGATTGGAAATTTACGGAGGATAAAACTAAGGATTTAAACACATTGGGAAATATATTAATATCAATGATGAATGATGATATTGAGAGAAATAACTATTTATGCCATATATTTGTTTTAAATTTTTGGAAATGTGTTCAAGAATGTGATAGTTTGGAAGAAAGATTATCTTTAATAGAAGGAACTGTTTTGAATTATCTTGAACCTTGTATTAGTTTTATTGAAAGATTTTTAAAATTTTTATTAATAAAAAATAATTTGGAAGGTATTTTAAGCGAACTAGAAGTAGTTAAAGAAGATCGAGTAGAATATTTAAAATCTTTATTAACAGTTTTAGAGCGTTTAAATTGTTTTCCACCAAAAGTAAGAGAAGTTAATAAGGGCCAAAAAAGAGTAAGAAAACCTAAACCAAAAAGATCTGTTAGAATTAGAATGCGTAAAGAGGAACAAAAAAATGATTAAAAAATAGCATAAAAAAATTATGCTTTTTTAATTATGTAAAATATAATTTATTTAATTTCGGCTTTTATTTGAGCAATTATTTCATTTAATTTTTTTTCAATATTATCATTTTCGACGTTTATCTTTGTAAATATATATTCTGGTTTTTCGTTTTTTTTATATTCTTCTAATTGACTAAGAAATAATTGAAAATCATTGGCATCAGAATTAGATAAATTATCTGGATTATTTTCTTTAAGTCTTTTTAAACTCCGTCTTAATGCTTCTTCTTTAGAAATTTCAATTTCAATAATAAATAATTTATAGCCATAGTTTTTACATCTTGTTTTTAGAACATCAAGGTAAAGCATTAAGTTAGCATCAAGTACAAAATCGATTTTATTTTTAAATAAAAAGTCTTGAAAAGGGTAAGCAATACTACTTACTAATTCTGTTGTTTTATCATAATCAGAAATATCTATATTTAAATTTTTTAAATAATTTCTAATAATATCAGTACTGGTGTGGAATAAATTCATTTTTTGACACAGAATTTTGGCTATTGTACTTTTGCCGTAACCTGGTCCCCCAACAAAAGAAATACATATTTTGTTATGACTATATTCTTCTTTGTTGACTGACTTTTTCATTTTTTTTAAAATTTCTTCTTGCATTTTTTTATGTTTCCTTAAAAATAGTTTAATAAAAAAGGGGATGTTAGAAAATAAGTAAATTTATTTTCTTGACATCTTCTTTTTATT
>CANRTI010000044.1 GCA_947642635.1 uncultured Mycoplasma sp.
ATAAGGCTTAGGGGGTTTTTACTCTCTTACAACTGTCAAACTCAGGATTATATCACTTTTATCTTTCTTTAGCAAGAAAATTTCTTATTTACCACTTTCTAGGTGGCAAATCTATTCCTCCCTTACTAAAAGGATTACATTTTAAAATTCTTTTAATCGCTAAAAAGCTTCCTTTAAAAGCTCCCCAAGTTATAATGACTTCTTTAGCATAATTTGAACATGTCGGATAAAATTTACAATATGTGTGACTATGGAAAGGAATTTTTTGATAAAAAGTAATTAATTTTACTAAAATTTTTTTCATAAATTTAGTATAAACTCTTCTTGAAAATTTGACAAGTTTTAATATTTAAAATTACTAAAAATTGGTATTGCAATTTGCCTTTAAATATCATATATTTATGTCATGAACATTTGTTCGTTGGAAAGGGAGATTAAAATGCTTAAAGAAAAACATTTTCTTTGTATTGATTTAAAAAGTTTTTTTGCTTCTTGTGAATGTATTGAAAAAGGTCTTGATCCTTTTAAATACCCTTTAGTTGTAGCTAATCCCCATCAAGGAATGGGAGCCATTACATTAGCAGTTACCCCTTATTTAAAAAATTTAGGTGTTAAATCTCGTTGTCGACTTTATGAAATTGATAAAAATATAAAATATTTTATTGCTAAACCTCGAATGAATTTATATACTGAAAAATCTAAAGCCGTTATAAGTATTTATTTAGATTTTATAAGTGAAGAAGATCTCCACATTTATTCTATTGATGAATGTTTCTTAGATATTACTAACTATTTAAAACTCTATCATAAAAATGATTTAGAATTAGCAGAAACTATTTTGAATACTATTTATCAAAAAACTGGCTTAACTGCTACTTGTGGTATTGGCCCTAACATGCTTTTAGCCAAAATAGCTATGGATATTGAAGCTAAACACAATTTTAATAATATTGCCAAATGGACTCAAGAAGATATTCCAAATAAACTATGGCCTCTAAAACCTCTTTCTAAAATGTGGGGAATTGGAAAAAGATTAGAACAAAAATTAAATAAATTAAACATTTTTACTATTGGTGATTTAGCTAAATACAATAAACTTGCTTTAAAAGATAAATTTGGAATAATGGGGCTAGAATTATGGAATCATGCTAATGGTATAGATTTAAGTATTATTAAAGATTATAAAAAAATAGCAAAATCAGAATCATTTAGTCATTCCCAAGTTCTTTTTAAAGATTATAACGAAAATAATATTCCTATCATAATTTCCGAAATGGTTGACGTTTTAGTGGCTAGATTAAGAAAAAATAATAAACAAACAACTTGTATCGGATTAGGAATTGGTTACTCTAAAGAATTTACTACTGGTTTTTATCATACTATAAAGCTTGATATTCCTACCTTTAATGCTAGTGAAATTTTAAGATATTGTCTTATTATTTTTGATAAGTTTTACGAACAACTTCCCATTAGAAAAGTCACTATTAATTTAGGAAATTTACAAAAGATTGAAAATATTCAATTAAGTTTCTTTGAAAATTCTAATATTAATACTAACATCAATTTAGTCATTGATGAAATTAAAAATAAATATGGTAAAAATAGTTTATTAAAAGCAACTAACTTATTAAATGATTCAACTGCTATTGAAAGAAATAAAAAGATTGGAGGTCACTACTCATGATAGACCGAGGTATAATAAAATGGCAACCATTTAACACTATTGATAATAATCAAATATTAAAAGATATTACCTCTTCCAAAAATCGCATTAAATTCCCTATCTTATCAGAAGATCAATTAAAAATTATTCAAGAAAAGGTAATAACTGCTTATAATTTAAAAAATACTATTCAAATTAATTATTTTTATGATGGTAAAATATGGCAAGTTACGGGACAAATTAATTACTTAAACATTACTAAGAAAGTTCTATTAATTAATAAAAATTCAATTCATTTTTCGCAAATAATAAAAATTTTTGAATTATAAATGACCATTTTCAATTAAATTATTTACATCATTTTTTAAATCATTCTCTAAAACATATAACAATTTATTAAGATAAAAAGTAGTAGTATGATAATTATTTGTTGTATCAAAAGAATACTTATCATTTATCTCATAATTAATCTCAATTAATTCATTTTTAACTTCGGAATTATACCAAGAAATTAAGGGTATTGGTACCAAGCGGCCAAAATCATCAACTTTTTTTGGTAAATTTAATTGCTTTTTATTCAAAATTGTAATTACCTTGTAAAATAAATCTTCGTATTTTGCCCCCACTTTTAAAGTTACATCAACTAAATCATCTGAAATTAAAGAAGGATTTAAAGTCTTTTTTGTCACACTATCCAAAGCTTTTTTATCAACCATCTCACCATTAAAAATAACCGAAGAATGTAAAACCTCAATATCATGATCTGTTAAAAAATCAAAAATTTGTAAAGCTTGTTCTTTAAAATTACTTATTTTATCCCATTCTAAAAAATCTATGGCTAATTGTAAATTTATTTTACTAAAAATTATCTCTGTTTTAGTTTTAGTATTATAGCCCACAACAACCGGATTAAGTAAATTATCTGTATCATCATAAATCTCAAAATTAGTCACTATTTTTTGAAATGTTTTCTCCATTTCTTCTAAAATTTCTTTATGATTTTCAAATGTATTAAACCAAAATATCACTGACATATAATTTATTTTCATAAAGGTCACTCCTAAAATTAATTATATCACGTATAATACCGGGTAGTAAATGAAAGATGTATTCAATTACTTGATACTTTTTTGATTTACTATA
>CANRTI010000045.1 GCA_947642635.1 uncultured Mycoplasma sp.
ATAAGGGAATGGTTGCTTATAATATTGGAAATGAAGAACCTGCAATAATTTTAAAAGACAAAAATAAATTTGAGAATTTAAAGCCTACAATATGGTTTGAAGTAGAAGATGTTGCAATCTTCTATAAAGAAATGTTGAACAATGGTATAAAGTTTTTGAGTGAGCCTTTTAAAATTGGAACTGGTAATGCAGTCGAGTTTGAAGATCCATTTGGAAATAGACTTGGCGTTACAGAATATTAAGTAAGGAGTAGAGATTATGTCAAATATAGATTTAGTATTATTAGGACTTATTAAACAAAAATCACAAAGTGCTTATGATATTAAAAAAAATATAGAATATCGTAATATACCAAGATGGGTAAAAATTAGTGAACAGTCTATTTATAAGAAAGTATTACAATTAGAATCAAAAGAATATATTGTTAGCCATAAAGAGAAAGAGGGAAATATGCCAGATAAAGCAGTATATACTATTACTGACAAAGGTAATGATTATTTTAATAAACTTATGAATGATATTTCAAATTCTGATGTTAGTCTATATTTGGATTTTAATGTTATTATCACGAATTTAGATTTAGTAGATGATGAACAAAAAAAGATTCTTGTTTCTAATATAAAATCAAAGATATTAGAATTAAAAGAATTACTAAATGAAAGACAATCTCATAGACAACATATTCCTAATGTTGGAAAACAAATGTTTAAACAACAATTAGCATTAGTAGAAACATTAGAAAAGTGGATAATTGATTTTGAGAATAGTTTAAAAGAACAAAATTAGTAAATATTGATTTTAAGTTAAAAGATAAATTTGTAGGGAGGGAAATTCCATGAAAATAATCAACATTGGTATTCTTGCTCATGTAGATGCAGGAAAGACAACTTTAACGGAAAGTCTGCTTTATACAAGTGGAGCGATTTTAGAATTAGGCAGTGTAGATAAGGGAACAACAAGGACAGATACTATGTTTTTAGAACGTCAGCGTGGAATCACAATTCAGGCAGCAGTTACTTCTTTTAATTGGAATGACTACAAAATCAATATTGTAGATACTCCTGGACATACAGATTTTATAACAGAAGTGTATCGTTCCTTATCTGTTCTTGATGGAGCTATTTTAGTAATTTCTGCTAAAGATGGTGTACAAGCACAAACCCGAATACTATTCCATGCACTTCAAAAAATGAATATACCAACAATTATTTTTATAAATAAAATAGATCAGTATGGAATTAACTTAAATAATATTTATCAAAATATCAAAGAAAAACTTTCAAATGATATTATTGTTATGCAAAATGTAACATTAACTCCAGAAATATCAATTAAAAATATCATTGATTTAGATGATTGGGATCCTGTAATTTCCAAAAATGATAAACTTTTAGAAAAATATATTGTAGGAGAAAAATTGACTATACAAGAATTAACGTATGAAGAATCTAGGTGTGTTAAAAAAGGTTCGTTGTTTCCTATATACCATGGAAGTGCTAGAAATAATATAGGGACTCAACAACTTATCGAAGCTATTTCAAATCTTTTTTGTTCTGAAATGAATGAGAATGATTCAGAACTATGTGGAAGAGTTTTTAAAATTGAATATACAGACCATAAGCAAAGATTAGTTTATTTGCGTCTTTACAGTGGAACATTACACTTACGAGATACAATTATATTGCCATCGAAAAAGAAAGTGAAACTTACAGAAATATATATTCCTTCAAATGGGGAAATGATACAGACAAAAATAGTTTGTTCTGGAGATATTTTTATTATACCTAACAATACATTAAGATTGAACGATATTATAGGAAATGAAAAGATTTTGCCATGCAATGTATGGAATGACAAGACTGTACCAATACTACGAACAAGAATTGAACCGATAAAAATAGAAGAGAGAGAAAAATTATTGGATGCTCTTACAGAAATTGCAGATACTGATCCTCTTTTACGTTATTATGTTGATACGATAACACATGAAATCGTCATTTCTTTTTTAGGAACAGTGCAGTTAGAAGTTATCTGTTCTCTGTTGATTGAAAAATATCACATAAACATAAGAATCGAAGATCCAACCGTAATTTATTTGGAAAAGCCATTACAAAAGGCAGATTATACTATTCATATTGAAGTACCACCAAATCCATTTTGGGCATCAATTGGATTATCAATAACTCCACTTCCAATTGGAAGTGGAATACAGTACGAAAGCAAAGTTTCACTCGGTTATTTAAATCAAAGTTTCCAAAATGCAGTAAGAGAAGGTATTAATTATGGACTGGAGCAAGGTTTGTATGGTTGGAAAGTAACAGATTGTAAAATATGTTTTGAATATGGTGTTTATTATAGCCCTGTTAGTACTCCCTCGGATTTTCGCTTTCTTGCCCCAATTGTACTTGAACAAACATTGAAAAAAGCGGGAACGCAATTATTAGAGCCATATTTTTCGTTTATACTTTTTACACCACAGGGATACTTTTCTCGTGCATATAATGATGCACAAAAACATTGTGCAATAATTGAAACAAGTCAATCAAAAAATGATGAAGTTATTTTTACAGGACATATTCCTGTACGTTGTATTAATGAATATCGTAATACTTTAACTCTATATACAAATGGGCAAGCAGTTTTTTTGACAGAATTAAAAGATTATCAAATTGCTACTTGTGAACCAGTTATTCAATCACGTAGACCAAATAATCGAATAGATAAAGTACGCCATATGTTTAATAAAAAAGAAAATTAAGTTA